>CAYLIV010000007.1:21249-137932 GCA_964384055.1 uncultured Fibrobacteraceae bacterium | reverse complement strand
AGGTCCGTGCCCTGACGGTAGGTCAGGTTCAGGATCTTCGCGCCTGGCTCCTGGCCGGCATCGCTGTCGGCATCGCCCTCATCCGCTGCCGCATCCGTTTTCGCATCGGCAGCCTCAGCCGCGTCATCGCCCTCGTCCTTCTCCAGGATCCCGTCGTCCACCTTCGTGCTCGGCACCATGCCGGCAGCCAGGACGACCATGTCCGACTTCAGCTCGATGTGCTCGCCGAGCAGCGAGTCGGTGGCCTTCACGCTGAAGGTCGATCCGTCAGTGGTGACCTCCGCAACCTCGCCCTTGGTCAGGAAGATGCCCTCGTCCTCCTGCATGCTCTTGTAGAAGATCTCGAACTGGGCGGGCGAACGCAGATCCTTGTACAGGATGAACACCCGGGTGTCCGGGCACTGCTCGCGGATCATGGATGCCTGCTTCAGACTCGTGCGGCAGCAGACCGTCGAGCAGTACGGCAGGTGGTCCGCATCGCGCGAACCGGCGCACTGGATGAAGGTCACGCTCTTGGGAACCTGTCCGTTGCTCGGCCGCTTGAAGCCGCCGTTGCTGAACAACTCCTCCACCTGGACGTTGGTCACCACGTCTGGCGACAGACCGTACCCCAGATGGCCGAGCTTCTCCGGATCGTACGGACGGAACCCGGTGGCCTGAACGATTGAACCGACCACCAGTTCCTGAGCCTGCTTGCCGCCGATGGTCACGTTGAACATGCCCGGTGCGCCGTCGGTCTTGTCCACGGTGCAGCCGGTCAGGACCGTGATCTTGTCGCTGGCCTCGACGTCCTTGACCAAGTCATATACCGAGCTCTGCTCCAGGTCGGTCCAGGGCGCTCCGGTTGGAAAGACTTTGGTGAACTTGGCCGCCCAGCCGCCGAGCTTGTCTTCCTTCTCGACCAGGACGACATCCTTGCCCACCGCCGCGGCGGCCTTGGCGCTGTTCAGCCCGGCCACGCCGCCGCCGACCACCATCACGGTGTGGTTGATCTCGGGCAGCTCCGGATGGGGCACGTCGCCATTCTCGACCTTGGCCACGCCCATGCGCACGTAGTCCTGGGCCATCATCTGGGTGTCCTCGTCGTTGGGCTCGTGGCTCCAGGCCACGCCCTCGCGCAGGTTCACCCGGTCGACGAACATATCCGGCCCGAAGTTGAACTGCTGGGTCATCACCCGGTGGCTGCAGGCCGCGACCACGACCCGGTTCAGCTCCTCGCCGCCGATGTCGGTCTTGATCAGCTCGACACCCTCGGGATCGCACAGGCACGCGTGCTTCTTGCAGACCGCCGCGCCCGCCTCGCCGGCGACTTCCATCAGGTCGTCCACGTCGATCGCGTCACCGATTCCACAGCCCGAGCAAAGGAAAACACCAATCTTGGTTTCGTCAGCCATGGCTTACTCCTTTCCGAGCTGGATGATGCCCTTGAGGGCCGCACCGGTTGAATCCTGGATCGTTGCGGAGACTTCCAGCGGCTGGGTCACGGTACCGGCGCCGATGATACCGGTGTCTTCCGTGTTGGGGGCGATGAACCCGAACTCATCGAGTTGCACCAGATCCGCGCCGGGCATGCCCTCGGTCTCGGGCACGAGTCCCGTGGCCAGCACCGCCATGTCCACCTCGGCGGTGGAGATGGTGCCGGTCAAGGTGTCCTCGGCCATCAGGGCGAGCTTGCCGCCTTCGCCCGTCACCTTGGCGACCTTGCCGCGGTGGAAGTGGATCTTCTCGTCTTCCTGCAGCCGGGCGTAGAAATCCTCGAGCCGGCCCGGCGTGCGGATATCGATGTAGAACACGTGGATGTCCGCCTCGGGATAGGCCTCGCGCACGTACTCGGCCTGCTTCAGGCTGGCCATGCAACAGACCGCCGAGCAGTAGGGCAGATGGTTCTCGTCGCGGCTGCCGGCACACTGCACGAAGGCGATGGTCTGGATCTCGGCGCCGTCGCTCGGCCGCTGGATCTTGCCCGCCGTCGGCCCGTTCGTCGCGGCGAGTCGCTCGAACTCCACGTTGGTCACCACGTCGGCGTTTTCCTTGTAGCCCAGCAGATCGAGCTTGTTGGCGTCGTAGGGCTTCCAGCCGGTGGCATAGACGACGGACCCGACGGTGATCTCGTGGGTCGTCTCCTCCATGTCCAGGTCGATGGCCTTGTAGGGGCACGCCTGGGCGACCTTCTGCATCCGCTCGTCCTTGGCGTACTCGGAGGCGACGCAGTAGATGTAGGGATAGGCCATGGCGTGCGGCAGGTGGATCGCCTTGCGCTTGCCCATGCCGTAGTCGAACTCGCTGTCGACCTCGATGTCGCAGACCGGCGTGCACTCGTCGCAGGCGGTGCACTTCTCGGTCACGTAACGCGGCTTCTCGTTGATGGTGACCTGGTAGTTGCCCGGACCGCCGCTGATGGCGGTTAGCTCGGCCTTGGTCAGCACCGTGATCCGCTCGTTCTGCTTGATGCGCCGGAAGTTGATCTCCAGGCCGCAGGACGGAGGGCACTGCTTGGGGAAGTAGTGATAGAACCGGGCCACGCGCCCGCCCAGGTAGGGATTACGTTCGACCAGGATCACATCGTGGCCGACTTCCGCGGCCTCGATGGCGGTGGTCATTCCGGCGATACCGCCGCCGACGACCAGCATCGTTTTCGGTGAACCGCGTTCGAGCTCGGCTGCCCCCATGGCGCCCTCCTGTTAAAAAATTGTTAACCAGGCCAGGGTTCGCGGGGCCGTACCGTGCCCTTCCCCAGCTGCTGTCACTTCCCTCAACTCTATAAAATCCAACGCGTTACCAGGTGTTGTCCGCTGTTGTTTCACCACGTTCGCCCGGCGCTCGTGGTAATCAGAACGGAGGCGGTTTCGCACGGGAAACATAGTCAATGCCCCAGGGCAAATCAAGCCGGAAACGGCGCTCATAACCTCCTTTATATTCGCGTGTTACGGCGATAATCGTTCGCCCTCGCAACCCCACGACAGCGTCGTTTCGACTTGACTTTGATTCCTCTGTTGGTCAAATTTGACCGAGACCAATCCTGTTTTTTCATAAACGGGGGCGTGAAAACGAGTTCTCTCACCGGCAGCGACGCGGTCGTTTCCCCGGCGAACGACGGCGACACTGTGAAGGAGAAAAACCATGGCAGAGAATCCGGCCATCGAGGAAGAATTCGACGAGAAACCCGGTGCCGACGCGAGCGCATCCGACGCCGCTGACTCCGGCGCCCCGGATGTCACGCAGCTGCAGATGTCCGTCCCTGCCGAGGTGATCGAGCCTGATCTACAGTTCATCCGCGATCTGAAGGCCCTCGGTGTCGGCGACGTGAAGAAGTGCTTCCAGTGCGCCACCTGTTCGCTGAGCTGCGAGCTGTCGACGGAACAGAATCCGTTCCCGCGCCGGGAAATGCTGTGGGCCGGCTGGGGACTGAAGGACCGGCTGTTGACCGATCCGAATATTTTTCTCTGCTACCACTGCAACGACTGTTCCGACCATTGCCCGCGCGGCGCCAGCCCCGGCGACGTGCTCGCCGCGATCCGCAACATGGTGTACAAGGTCAACGCGGTGCCGGCCTTCATGGGCCAGGCCCTGGGCAGCCCCAAGGCCCTGATCGCCCTGCTGCTGCTGCCGGCCGTGCTGCTGGCCGGCCTGATGCTGATGGAACATGGCGCTGCCGGCATCGGCGAGTTGCTGCGGCCCAGCGCCGACGGCGTGACCTTCGGCAACATGCTCAACCGCCACTACCTCGATCCCCTGGTCATCGTGGGCATGCTGGTCTTCTGGGTCATGGGCTTCGCCGGATTCGTGAAGTACTACAAGGGGATGGTCAAGGCCGAAGAAGCAAGAGGCGACGCCGACAAACCCGGACGCACCGTCACGGGCTTCTTCCCGGCGCTGATGTACACCATCGGCGAGGTCTTCGCCCATCGCCGCTTCGGCGATTGCCAGCAGAACCTGCCGCGCAAGGTGTCGCACCTACTGGTGCTGCTCGGTTTCGTCGGCACCTTCCTGACCACGACCATCGTGTTCGGCATCCTGCTGTACGTCGAGGAAGTTCAGGGCGGCCACTACACAGGCCTGGGCATGGCCAATCCGGTCAAGTGGCTGGGCGTCGTGAGCGGCTTCGCCATCATGATCGGCTCGCTGCAGATGATCTCTCGCCGCCGCAACGAAAGCGAAGCGGTGGGCGCCAACGGCTACGGCGATCAGCTCTTCCTGTACATGGTGTTCGGCGTCGCTCTTACGGGCATGCTGAGCTGGATCTTCCGGCTGCTGAACCTTCCGTACCTGGCCTACCCGGTCTATTTCATCCACCTGGTGAACGTGATGTTCCTGCTGTGGTACCTGCCGTACAGCAAGTTCGCCCACATGTTCTACCGGGTGCTGGCGCTGGTCAGGGCGAAGCAGACGGGGGCGATCTAGGCGGTGCTTAGGGGTCGGGAAACGCCTCTTGGATCGCCATGCGCGTCGCACGGGAATTTTTTGGCGAGATTCTTGGCCGACGGTCTTTCGCGACGAGCAAAAACGTGCTAGAATAGCCGCGTAGATTAAGGCTCTGCGCGAGCTGCGATCGAAACGGGACGCCCGTGGCAGGCGTCCCGTTTTTTTGTATTTTTTCCCCTCTCCGGTCGACAGTGCGTTATCATGAGGAGACTGGATGACGGTGCCCTCCGCGGGGCACGAACGAACAGTGACCAGCACCGTCCGGCTACTATCGCGAGTACGTATTTTTACGAAAACGAAAATGATCGGATCACGATATGCCGAACGCGACTCGCAACGATATCGGCCGCCCGGCTCTCTTGAGCACCGCCGTTCTGGCCGGCCTCTTGTTCGTTCTGGTCAGCGGCTGTGGCGACGGCACGGATCCGGTCACGGCAACCGGCACCGTCACGATCACCTGCTCGCCTGACGAACTGACGATTCCGTGGACGTTGCGGTATCGAGGCGAACTGCTCGCCACCGGCGAAAAACGACGCGACGCTCGCGGCCATGGCCAATGGCGAGTATACGGTGACCTGGTCGGCGATCGCCGGCTGGAGCCCACCGAACCGCAATCCGGCAACACAGTCGCTCATTGACGGCGACGACCTGCTATTCACCGGTATCTACGCGGCCGAACTGCTCACGGCCGGTTCCATCGTCATCGATCCCGATCCCGACAGCGTGAATGCACCCTGGCGCTTGACCGGCGTTCAGGGCTACGCACGCGAAGGCACCGGCGACGCGACCTTGTTTGCCATGCCCGACGGCGACTACACCCTCACCTGGCTGCCCATCTTCGGCTGGGCGCCGCCTGCTGACGCGGCAGCCGAGACGCAGACGCTGAGCGACGACGTGGCGATCACCTTCACCGGCATCTACACGTCAACCGCCAACGAGACCGGAACCATCCTCGTCGATCCCGATCCCGATATCGTGAATGCTCCCTGGCGCATCGTCGGACCAGCGACGGCGATTCTCGACGGCAACGGCGACACCACGCTGATCGGCGTACCCTTTGGCGACTACAGCGTGACCTGGCTGACGAGCGATGAGTACGTTGCACCAAGCCCCAACAGCGTGGCGGTGACACTTTCCTCGTCGGAGCCGCTGACCATTCGCGGAGCCTATGCGGCAACGGAACATCGCTGCGCGGCGTCACCGAGCGAGATGGTGGATGCATACGTGGCGGCCATGACCGGTACGGACATCGTGGCCTATCGGAAATTGCTGGCGCAGAATTTCAAGTTCCTGATGCGGCCGCAATCGGCGCAGGGAATCGGCTGGCCGAGAGACTACCTGACCAGAGACGAAGACCTGGATTTCTCGGAGCATCTATTCGATACGGTGTCCGAGTCCATCCTGTATCTCGATGGGCAAGGAGATTGGGAGGAGGAAAGCGACTCACATGCGTACTTCCCGGATCTGTTGGGTCGCGAGTACAATTTTCACGGAGAGTACTTCGATCCCAATACGGGTACGCGCTACATAGTCGACGGCCCAGTCGCCTTCTACGTGTCGAGTTACGACATTACTGTAGGCGATGAAGTCATTACCTGCTGGTTGCTGGCGGGGCAGCATGATCGTACGCTGGCCAAGGCGACGGTAACGCTGCCCTTCAGTTGTCTGAAAACGTGGTTCCGATAGGCTGGAGGCGACATGAATCGTTCGACAGCCCAGGCACCCGGACCGGTACCGTTCGGCTGGATGAAACTGATGTTTATGACCGAGCCAACACCGTAACGAAAGGACACGCAATGACCCGCAAGTATATCACCTGGTATCTCCTTTTCACGATCGCTGCGTTGATCATCGGCCTCGTGGGCTGCAAAGATACCGACACCTCGACGGACCCGGTCGACGAAGAAGATCCGATCGTTTTGCCCACCTCGGCGGACGAGATGGTGGCAACGTACAGTGAGGCATGGCGATCGCAGGACCTCGCCGCGTACGATGCGATAATGTCGACGGATTTCAAGTTCGTTCTGCTTACCGAAACGGTGATGGAGATCGGCGCGGACAAAGATTATCTAGCACGGAATGAAGATCTGGAGTCCACCGAGAATTTGTTCGAGGCGGTTTCCGAAATCGAGATGATTCTCAACGGTCAGGGACAATGGGAGATTGAAGACGACACGCACGAGCACTTTTCCGGATTACTAAGGCGGACATACAATATGCACGCTGAGATTTTCGATCCGAATTCGGGCACACGCTATATCGTCGACGGCCTCGTGACCTTCTACGCAACGAGTCTCGATTCCGTCGTCAATGGCGAGCAAGTAACCTACTGGTACCTGGCCGGGCAGCACGATCACACACATGCCAAAGCGACAGTCAACGAAACCTTCGGTGGTATTAAGACGCTTTTTTCTTAGAACAGAGCCGCCATGAAAGGTCATATCATGATCACCAAGCAATCCGGATGGTCCGTTCTACTGATTTTTGCAATGTTGTTTCTTCTACTCCCCGGCTGCAAAGGCACTGACACCTCGACTGACCCGGTCGAAGAAGAAGATCCAGTCGTTTTGCCCACCTCGGCGAACGAGATGGTGGCAGCGTACGGTGAGGCATGGCGATCGCAGGACCTCGCCGCGTACGAGGCGATAATGTCGGCGGATTTCAAGTTTGTCATGCTGCCCGAAACGGTGATGGAAATCGGCGCTGACCAAGACTATCTGTCACGGGATGAAGATCTGCATTCGTCCGAAAACATGTTCAGCACCGTGTCCGATATCGCGATGATTCTCAACGGCCAGGGACACTGGGAAGCGGAAGACGAAACGCACGAGCATTTCGCCGGTGATTTGAGACGAGTATTTAGCCTACACGCGGAGATCTTAGATCCGAATACGGGTACGCGCTATATCGTCGACGGACTGGTAACTTTCTACGCCGCAAGTCGCGATACCACTATCGACAATGAACAGGTGACGCACTGGTACCTGGCCGGGCAGCACGATCACACGGTCACTAAAGCGACAGCACAATCAACCTTCGGATCGATCAAGTCGCTTTATCTCTAGTACGAAGCCGCCTCGAAAGGCCGTATCATGACCAGCGATTACTCCAGATGGCTCCTGCTACTGTTTTTCGCGACGCTATTCGTGCTGCTCTCCGGCTGCAACAACACCAACACCATAACCGACCCGAACGACGAGGAACAGCCCTTCGTTTTACCTACATCGGCGGATGCGATGGTGCTCGCGTATCAGGACGCATGGCGCACGAAGGATTTCACCGAGTACCGAGCGCTGCTCGCGACGGATTTCAAGTTCGTTCTCGCACCGCCTATCGCCCGGGATTTCCATTGGGGTTCGGACCATGTGTCCCGAGTTGACGATCTGGCGATGGCCGAATCGATATTCAATACGGTATCCGCCATCTCCATGGTAATCCAGCCGCGCGACGACTGGGTAGCGGAAGACCTGGGAAACGAACACTTCGCCGGTATCCTGCGTCGAGAATATGAAGTCCACGCGGAAGTCCACGATCCGACAACCGGGGTCACGTATATCGTCGACGGTGATATTGTGTTCTATGCCACGAGCCTCGATGTGGACGTTGACGGAGAGCAGGTGACCCACTGGTATTTAGCGGGCCAGCACGATATGTGGATCGACAAGCGTGTCGAAACCTGTTCGCTGAGCTTGATCAAGATGCTGTGGCGCTGACTTCGGGCAGAAATCCGCTTCCGCCACCACCGGGAAATACCGTATTTTCATTCCGCTCGTCTCAGGATTGCGGCGGCCTCCCGGTGGACCCGGGTACACCATGACCGCCTCGCACGGAAAGGTTTTTCATGCTCCGCGCCCTGCCCGTATCAATCGCGCTCCTCGCCTGTCTCGGCTTCGCCGCCGGCTGCACCCTGGACAAGGAAACCACCGGGCCGGAAATCTCGGATTCAGCGCCGGTTCCGGTCACCGAGGACAGCCTGATGAGCCTATTTACGGCTTCGCTTACGGTCATGGACATCGAGCAGTTCAACGCGCTCGTTGCGCCGGGATTCCGCTTCGTGCTCGATCCGGACTTCGTCGCGACCGCCGAGATCAGTGCGGATACTTTGCGCCGCGCCGAAGCGGTGAACGTCGCGACCAACATGTTCGCCGGCACGCCGGTCGTCTGGGGCGAGCGGATTGCGCCGGGGGTGGCGGGCGTCGCGGTCGACGAACTGGAGAAAGCCGACGCCGACTGGGCCGACGGCAGTTTCGGCGACGCGTTTCCTGCCGTCCGTCACTGCCTGTACGATATCGGCCTGACGATCTCGTACAGCTCCGTGGCCCACGACACGGTAGTCACCGGTCAAGCACGCTTTTCCGTCGTCGGGCGGGACACGAGTCTCGAAGGTGTCAAGACCACCGTCTTCAGTCTGGCGGGGATCGAGGATTTCACGGCGGCAAACGCCCCGGCCGGCCCGCCGAGCTGGAGCGAGGTGCTGCTGGCGTATCTGATCAACCAGGCGCCCGATCCGATCATCACGACGCCGGTCGTCGTGGGCGGTATCGACACGGTGTTCACACTCAGTGCCGCGACCTCGGACGATGAAGACAGCGGCCTCGCCCCCAAGCCGTACCGCTGGCGCTTTTCCGCCACCGGACCGTGGAGCGACTGGACCGCCACGCCGGACACGTCGGTCAGCTATACCGCGCCCGGCGAGATGGTCGTCGCCCTCGAGGTGCGCGACCGCTGGGGCCACGCCGATGTCGCGTTCCGGACCTTGACCGTGTACCCGGAACACGCGTCCAGCGAAGACGCGCTGATCGACGCGTTCGAGGACGCTTATGCCAGCCGCAGCCTGTTCACCTACGGCCTCACCCTCGACGAAAGCTTCAGTTTTCTGCTCCAACCGGAAACCGCCGCCGACTGGGGACGCGACTCGACGATCGTCACCCGTGAGCAGGACCTCGCCGCGACCGAGAACACCTTCGACACCGCACACTTCATCGATCTCGATCTGCAGGCCACCGGCCAATGGACGCTCACCGATCCTGATCACATGTACTTCCCGGAGACCTGGCGACGCTCCTATGATTTCGAGCTTGCCGTGTTCGACGACTTCGCCGGTCTGACCTACCAGGCGTCGGGCGAGCAGATCTTCTACGCCGCCGAACGCGACACCGTCATCGACGGCGCCGCCGTGACCTACTGGCTGCTCGTCGGGCAGGAAGACCATTCGCTTCTGCCCGGTCCGGAAGAACTCGAGGTCACCTGGGGAGACATCAAACTCATTTATGAATAACGAGTTACTGTGATCAGCAATTCGTTCTGGTCTCCCTCGACGCACTCCTCCGCACATTCCGGTCCCGCCCGAATCGAAACTATGATAAAATTACTACTGAATGTCTGTGAATCAGACGTTGGAACAACCGGAATACGCATTTCCTGATCGGGCAACCGAACCGACCGGCACTGTGTCGGTTCGTTTCTCACGCGCTTTCGAGCAAGGAGCCTGAAGAATGAAGCAACCGTGCAAGCTGGTGTGCGGTGTTGTGCTGTCGACCCTGCTGATCGCCGTCGCGGCCCTCGCCGATCCGACGGTCGAGTGGACCGACCTGTACGACGGCGGCGCCGGATTGATCGACGAGTACCGCGAGGCGATCGTCGACGACGAAGGCAATCTGATTGTCGCCGGCGAGAGCACCGACACCCAGGGCGGATCGGACTTTTTCATCCGCAAGCTGCGCCGCAGCGACGGTGGACAGATCTGGGGCCGGCGCTTTCCCGCCGAGGACGATTCGGACATGGCGATCACCGGCCTGAACTGGGATCCGTTCGGCAGCATATTGGTAGGCGGCTACGTCCGCGGCTGCGTCGGCTGAGGCCACGGAGACGACGTCGTCGTCCTCAAGCTGGACGACGCGACCGGGGAGGTTCTCTGGTCAAGCGGATTCGCAAGCCATACCGGAACGGATGAGTCGGCCTACAGCCTCGCCTGCGACAGCGAGGGCAACGCCTTCATCGCGGGCCGCAAGCTGGAAAACACACACTACGACATGCTGGTCATCAAGTTCGCCGGCGGCGATGGCGACCTCGAGTGGATGAAGATCTTCGGCGGCGCGGCGGGCGGTGACGACGTGGCCTGGAGCATCGTCGTGGGCGACGACGGCGATCCGGTGGTTACGGGCATGTTCGCCAACGCGGACGGTTCGGCCAACTTCTACACCCGCAAGCTCGCCTCGAGCAACGGCGCGACGGTCTGGGAGCGCGAGTTGCCCGGCGCGGTCAACAACATCACCGAGGCCGGCTGGCTCGCGGTGATGGACAACGACGACATCGTCATGTGCAACCGCACCTGGACCAGCACCACCAGCTACGACGTGGTCCTGCACCGCTACGCGGCGAGCAACGGCGCCACCGTCTGGGACATCCAGCACGGCTCCGGCGGCACGAACGCCGACGACCCGCGCCACATGATCCGCGACGCCGACGGCAACCTCCTGGTCGCGGGCGTCACGAGCGGCGACTACATGGTGCTCGAATTCGATCACACCGACGGCGAGGTGATCTGGTCCGCGACCTATGACGGCCCACCAGGCTGGTACGACGTGGCCAACTGCGTGGCCATCGGCCCCCACGGCAACGTGATCGCCACCGGCTTCAGCGACGGCACGGGCACCGGCTGGGACCTCGCCACCCTCGCTCTGGACGCCGACACCGGCGACGAGCTCTGGGTCCGGCGCTACGACGCCGGCGACGACCAGAGCGACGAGGGTTTCGCCATGGCGGCGAGCACGCAAGGCGATCTGTACGTCGCCGGCTACGGCTACCGCTGGGCCAGCGGCAACGACATGCTCGCAGTGCGCTACCACATCGACACGAGCTCGGCGGCAGGCGACACGCCGGCTGTTCTCGCGTCGCTGTCGGCGTATCCGAATCCGTTCAATCCGCGGGTGACGTTTGGTTTCAGTGTGCCTCAGAACGGCCCGGCGCGGCTGGCAATCTACGATGCGCGTGGTCGCCTCGTGACCGTGCTGCGGGATGAGATCGTGAACGCCGGCCGGCACTCGGCAAGCTGGGACGGGCGTGACGCTCGCGGTCTGCCGGTCCCCGGTGGGTTGTACCTGGCCAGGATCGAGGGACCAGGCGTCTCGGTGGGAAAGAAGATAGTGCTGGCGAAGTAGAAATTACGTGGTCGAACTGCGAAATTGTCGTTGTGAATTCATTGCCCCGGGTTTGTAGCCCCGGGGCAATTTTTTTCGGCGTTTTTTCGGGTGCGCGCTCCATGGTGAAGCGTCGCGTTAAACGTCGTTGTGTCTCGCTACCAGATGCTCTTGACCGCGCTCCACGTGGTGCGCTGGGCGCCCACCCAGACATCACCGTTGATCGAAGCGCTGGGCAAGATCTCCCCACCGGGACCGTAGCCTGTGGAGTTGTAAAGTATTCCGAACGAACTCTCGCAGCCATAAACGTACATCGGCAAATTTTCCGGATTCGACGGCATCGGTGACGGGCCCACGACGAAATCGGTTCCGGCCGGATCAACGACCAGCACCGTGAACGCGAGGATGAGCGTCGCGGCTTGTGCTGCGAGCGGCGTGGCGAGTCCCACGGCGAAATCAGGCGGTTCGAAAATGTTCAACGCGCTACCGGAATATATCCACTCGCCTACGACAGGGCACGCGACCATGTCGAATTCCAGCGAACATTCCCAGCCGCCGATACAGTCCGCCCAGGGATTCGTGATGATCAGATATACCGTGACCTGATCGAACTGATTGACCAGGACGTAATTGGTGTCAGCGATCAGATCGAAGTAGATACCGACGCCATCCGGATCAGGGTCGATCACGGCATACGCCGAAGCGACGACCAGCACGGAACACAGAACCAGGGCAATAGATTTCATAGTCACACCCCCGTTCCCTTGGATCTTCAGAATCAAATACCGGAATATCGAGTACGGTAGCACCCGGGGGCCCTCATTACCGAGTGCACCCGGGTACTCTCCCTGCCGAACGATGGCTTCAACGGCGAGCTCGCTAGCCCGGAACGCGCTCTACCGGAAACGCTCTACCACAGGTTTCTCACCGCCCCCCACGTCGTGCGCTCGACAGCGGTGTACCACTCGCCGTTGATCGACGCACAGGGCAGGATCTCACCGCCGGGACCGTAACCGGTGGCGTTCTGCAGCAGGACCAGGTGATCGAGATTCTCCCCGTCGACGTACAGCGGCAGTTCATCCGGCGTCGATGGCACCGGCGACGGGCCGACCAGGAAATCCGTGGCGACGTCACTCAGGACAAACAGGTTGAACGAGAGCAATAGCGTGGCCGGTTCGGTAACGAGCGGCGTGGCGAGGCCCACGGCGAAATCGGGCGGATCGAGCACGTTCAGCGCGTCGCCGTTGTAGATCCAGCCGCCCAGCACCTGATACGAATCCATGTCGAATTCGATGGAGCACTCCCAGCCGGCGATGGTCGGCACCGAGGCGTTGCTGATGATCAGATACGTCATGACCTGGGCGTACGGACCGGCCGTGACGTAATTCGTGTCCGCGGTCAGGTCGAACCAGATGCCGATACCGTCGGGATCGGTATCCGCCACGGCGAAGGCCGAGCCGGCGAACAGCAGACAGACGAACACCATTAGTAATCTGCTCATGGTTTTCTCCCTTGTTCGAGGGTCACGCATACAACCAAGGAAACTACCGAATACCGTGATCGCGATCGGGACGTCGTCTCGGTGCACCATTCGACGCGCCGATGTAAGTACAGTTCAGCCGGCGGGAAATTACATCAGTCTCGCCATAAAGTTTTTATCGTGCTCCACGAGCTGGATTGCGTAACCGCGTACGGCAAGTCCGCGTTGATCGCCGCGCAGGGATTGATCGAGCCGTCGGGGGCGTAGCCGGTGGCGTTGTAGAGATGAGTGATCACCGCGAAGTCTTCGCCGGGGACACACAACGGAATGTTGTGTGGGCAGGAGGGAATCGGCGCCGGTCCAACGACAAATTGCGTGCCTTCCGGATTGATGACCAGCAGGTCGAATGCGACCATCCAGGTGGCCGCCTCGGTAGGGAGCGGCGCCGCATACCCTACCGCGAATTCAGGCTCTTCGAGAATATTCATAGCGATGCCGTTGTACACCCAATCGCCGACGACACTGCAGTTGTCGACATCGAACTCGATCGTGCACTCGAATCCCCCGAGACAACACCACGACGAATTGCTGATGATCAGGTACGCCGTGACCGTGGAGCCTACTTCCGCCGTGACGGTATTCGTGTCGGCCGACAGATCGAACCAGATGCCGACGCTGTCGGTGCCCGGATCGGCCACCGCGAAGGCGAGACCGGCGGTCAGTGTGCAGACGAAGACGATGAGGAGGAATTTCATATGAGTCTCCTTCTGGTTCGGAATCAGGTGTAAGAGTCAGTACAGTTCAGCCGGCGTGAAATTACATCAGTCGTTCCACAATTTTTTTATTGCGCTCCAGGTAGTATTCGTCAACGCATGTACTATCCAGTTGATTCCGGCACACGGCATGATATCTCCATTGACGTTATACCCGGTTACGTTTCGCAGAACGATGAATTGAGATGGGTCATCGCCGTTGACATATAGCGGCAGTTCATCAGGGGTCGATGGCATCGGCGAAGGACCAACAATGAACCATGTGGGTACGGGATCCATAACGAATAGATTGAAGGTAAGCAGCAGCGTGGCCGGTTCTACCGGTAACGGTTCAACGAGATCCACGGCGAACTCGGGTTCCTCGAACACGTTTTTCGCGTTACCAGCAAGTATCCAGCTACCGAGAACCATGTAGGAGTCCATATCGAAGTCAATGGTACACTCCCAGCCTCCAACCGACGGTGCTGTCGGATTCGTGATTATCAGATAGGTCACGACTTGATCGTACTGAGCGGCCACGACGTAGTTTATATCCGCTGTCAAATCGAAGTAGATACCGATCCCGTCTGGATCCGGATCCGCCACGGCAAATGCCGAACTCGCCATCAGCAGATATAATACGATCAATAATAAATACTTCATGATATCGCTCCTCTGTTTCGAGATAAGAATGCTGCGTCATTCAGTGCAGGCGAGAGAAGGGGACCACCTGTCTCCGCCTGTCGATCACGATATCAATACGTCAAGCGACAACACTCTATCACAATCAACAATTCAGGTCAATGCGGGGCGGCGTTGGCAGCGCGCTGTTGGCGGAGTTGGCGGTGAGCGAATACACACCTCCCCCTTTCCAGTTGCCACTCACCCCAAAAACCCCGAATATGTCCCCCATCACGAAGCATCCATCCCGGCGGCCCTCACGCCGGCACCAAAAACCCAGCGAGGCGAACATGGCCCAGCAGTACATCTTCACCATGAAGGGTCTGAAGAAGATCGTCCCTCCCAAGCGCGAGATTCTCAAGGGGATCTGGCTGTCCTTCTATCCCGGCGCCAAGATCGGCGTGATCGGCCTGAATGGCGCAGGCAAAAGTACGCTGCTGAAGATCATGGCCGGGCTGGACGACGATTTCCTGGGCGAGGCCTTTCCCGATCCGTCCATCAAGCGCGGGTATCTGGCGCAGGAGCCGCAGCTCGATGCGGAGAAGGACGTGCGCGGGAACGTCATGGAGGGTGTCGCCGAGATGAAGGCGAAGCTCGACCGCTTCAACGAGATCTCCATGAAGATGTGCGAGCCCATCGACGACGACGAGATGACCAAGCTGATGACCGAGATGGGTGAGATCCAGGCCGAGATCGACGCCGCCGACGGTTGGGAACTGGACCGGCACATCGAGATCGCCATGGACGCCTTGCGGTGCCCCCCGGGGGACGCCACGGTCGACACGTTGTCCGGCGGCGAGAAGCGTCGCGTCGCCCTGTGCCGCCTGTTGCTGCAGAAACCAGACCTGCTGCTGCTCGACGAGCCCACCAACCACCTAGACGCCGAATCCGTGGCCTGGCTCGAGCGGCATCTGCGCGAGTACGAGGGTACCGTGGTCATCGTCACCCACGACCGCTATTTCCTGGACAACGTGACCGGCTGGATACTGGAGCTCGACCAGGGGCACGGCATTCCCTGGGAGGGCAACTACTCGAGCTGGCTCGAACAGAAGCAGAACAAGCTGCTCGAGGAGGAGAAGAAGGACCAGCGACGCCTCAAGACCATCGAACGCGAGCTGGAGTGGGTGCGCACCTCGCCCAAGGCGCGGCACAAGAAGAGCAAGGCGCGACTTTCGAAATACGAAGAGCTCGTCAGTCAGGAACGCGAGCTACGGCAGAAAGCGGCGCAGATCCGCATCCCGCCCGGTGAACGGCTGGGCGACGTGGTGGTCAAGGCCGAGGGCGTGCGCAAGATCTACGGCGAGAAGCTGCTGTTCGACAAGCTGAGTTTCGATCTGCCCCGCGGCGGCATCGTGGGCGTGGTCGGGCCCAACGGCGCGGGCAAGACCACCCTGATGCGCTTGATCACGGATCTGGAAAAGCCCGACGGCGGCACGTTGACCATCGGCAAGACGGTGCAGATGGCCTACGTCGACCAGTCGCGCGATGATCTCGACGGAGAAAAGACGGTCTGGGAGAACATCTCGGGCGGCGCCGAGGAGATCGATCTCGGCGGGCGAGCGGTCAACAGCCGCGCCTACTGCGCCCGGTTCAACTTCAAGGGGCACGAGCAACAGAAGGTGGTCGGGAAGCTGTCCGGTGGTGAACGTAATCGTGTGCACCTGGCGCGCTTGCTCAAGAGCGGCGCCAACCTGATCCTGCTCGATGAGCCCACCAACGACCTGGACGTGGACACCCTGCGCGCCCTCGAAGACGCGCTCATCGATTTCGGCGGCTGCCTGGTCGTGGTCAGCCATGATCGCTGGTTCCTCGACCGCATCGCAACCCACATCCTGAGCTTCGAGGGCAACAGCGAGGCGGTCTGGTACGAGGGCAACTACAGCGACTACGAGGATGACCGGCGGCGGCGCCTCGGCGAGGACGCCGACCGGCCCAAGCGGATCAAGTACCGCAAGCTGACGCGGGGTTGATGGGAGATTAACGGGGCCGGCGCGCCCCGAGTGCCGCGGTGCCCCCCGGGGGGCACGCGCACCAGGTTCCGACATCGACCAACGGCATCGGCCACCCGCATCGGCCACCCGCATCAGCCACCGGCGTGGCGCCTCCACCAGCCGCCTCACCTGCCCAGCGGCAAGGTCTCCACCACCGCCCCATCATCGATCAGCCCGACCGGGTAGATGCCCACGCGCTGGTCGTAGTACGGGGTCTGCTCGTAGAACCAGTAGCGGATAGCCCACGGATTCTCCGCGAACTCCGGATCGTCGGCCTTGCGGACGGCGAGGCTGTCGACGAGGGCCGGATTCTCGGCGATCATCTCGCGCATCATGGTCTCGATGACGTAATCCTCGACGTATTCCACCCGCGAGAAGATCGGATCGAAGAAACCCCACTGGACGAACGAATCGGGGCCTTGTGGCTCGAGAGCGTGGGCGATCAGGCGCGCAGTGCGCTGGTTCATGCTGACGACGGCCGAGCCCGCGGGGAAAACGCGCCGCTCGGTCATGGTCTCGGCGGTGAACCTGACCGGGTGACGACCCTCGTAGGGCCGCTCCTGCCAGGTGACGTCTCGGAAGCGGTAGGTGCGGATCGCCAGCTCGCGCTGTTCGCCCAACCAGTGGATTTCGACACCGTGTAGCTCGAGGCGTTCGAGTACCGTGGTCCACTCGGGCGGCACGATGTAGGCCGCCGGCAGCCGGACGCTCAGCGACGGCCGATGTTGATCGTAGAGCCGGGTGGCGAAGGCCTCGGGCTGGTCGCTGAACCGGACCCACTGGCCGCCGCTCAGCTCGCTGTCGACCACTTCGTAGCCATAACCGAGGTAATCGTACGGCACCGAGTTATCCGTGCGCTCGTACCGCAGCGCAAACGGCTCGGCGCGGAACTCGGCCGAGGCCGCCGCCCGGTCCGCCGCGGCGACGAGCCGGCGCAGCTCCGCGTGCTTCCGGTTCAGGTGGACGAGGGTGCTGCGCAGCATCTCGTAGGTGGACAGGACCCTGGTCCGGTAGTCCTTCAACATGTGGGCCTCGATCAGCAGGCCGGGCCGATTCTGCACCGCCGTGTAACCGTGGGAAAAGCGCGGCGGGGCGACCCAGGTCGTCAGCCCGGTGGCCGGCTGATGCCGCGTGCGGAAGCCGACGTAGGGCGCCAGCGGGTAGCCGGCGGCGGCGAGCTCGCTATCGACAGCATTGATGTACTGCTGCGACCATGCCGTCAGCCCCGCGTCCAGATTGCCGCGGGTGGCCAGGCCGTAGGTGGTCGCGTACTGGAAGTCGGCGCCGTCGGTGCTGTGGACATCGATGAAGAAGTCGGGCAGCCAGGCCCGGAACAGTCGCAGCCAGGCCTGCATCTCCGGAGTGTCGGCCTTCAGAAAATCGCGATTCAGGTTCAGATTCCGGGCGTTGACCCGCCAGCCCATCTGCTCCGGTCCGTTCTGGTTGATGCGGTTGTACGGGCCGAATCGTTCGTGGCCGTCGACATTGAAGATGGGGACGAACAGCACGGTCACGTGGTCGAGCAGGCTCCGGTCGAGAACACCGGTCACCAGATCGCGCAACAGGAGCAGACCCGCATCCTTGCCGCACGACTCGCCGGCGTGGATGCAGGCTTCGACCAGCAGCACCACCTGCGTGCTGTCCTTTCGGACCGTCCCGGGCGTGAAGCGACCGTGCCGGTCAGCGATCAGCAAGGGCAACGCGCGGCCCTGGGGACTGACGCCGAACGCGGTTGCGTGGAGCCAGGGTACGACGTCGGCCAGCCGGCGGCAGAACGCCACGGTCTCCGCGTAGCGCGGAGTCGTTTGGCCGCCGGATATCTCGAAGGTCGACAACAGTTCACCGTTGTTGGTATCACGCGCGCCGCCGACAGCATCGCCGACGTCAGCGCCAAAAACGGCGTCGGCCGCCAACACGACGGTCAGCACAACAGCCAGCAGCGGTATGGCGTATCCTCGAATCTGTGCGTACATCGCTGTCCCTTCGGCGCATCGTCCGCGCGGGTTCTGTCACCAATGATTCCAGACCGACCAGATAGTACCGCTGGAGCCCCATGAAACCATCCAAAAAAAAAATAGACATTTTCAGTTGATTTTCTTGACTGCTTGATGGACGATTCAGGCTGGTCGGAGGGCTGAGGCCATGTGCAGGTGGTCCAGTTCGGAGTTTCCGGCTACTGGAAGGAGCCACCCGCGGCGTCCATCCTGCACAGGATATATGGACGGACAGCGGCAGAAGTTATCCGGGGGCCATGACGAAGTGACCGCTGGAAACGCACGAGGGAGCGCCTCATCTGGGGTAGTCCGCCCAACCTCAACCCTTGTCTATTTACGCAAACCGGTACCTGAAGAACCGGCATCGTGGTGGGGCAAACTGTGTGTATGTGGTCACTTGGCTAACGGGTCGGGGGGGTGATAAAACTCCTGCCTGGGTAAAAGAACCTGTTGACACAGCGGCTTTTTTACTCAAAATGGCGGCTGGGCGCGGGCCCTGAGATCGGAGCATCAACGTGGTTTGATGCTGTTTGCGGGCTCCGTTTCCGGTCGTGATGGAGAGATCGATAGGACGCAGTGCATGTTTCGAGGGATTGATCGTTCGCGCGGGTGGGGTGTATCGGCGCGGACAGCGTGTAGTGTTCCCCCAGGGAACGTTGGGTCTCCGGATCACACCGGTGGACTGGAGACAAACCCTGTGGATTTCAAGGAGGTCCCAAATTGAGTAGCATCAAACTGTTCGGTTCCGTTCTGGTTCTGGTCTTGTTCATTTCCGGTATGGCTCTGGCGGGCGAAAAATGCTGCGAGATGCAGATCTACGGTAGGGCTCACCTATCCCTGGATATGATGAACGACGGCAACCCGGATTCCGACGCAGCCGTGTCCGGCCTGTTCGTGTCGAGCAACAGTTCGCGAATCGGATTCAAGGGCCACTACGGACTCGAAAAAGACATGGTTGCCTTCTGGCAGTACGAGTGCGATGCGGATCCCACCAACGGTAATGTGTGGTCGACGCGTAACAGCTTCGCCGGCGTCAAGGGTAACTTCGGTAAGTTCCTCCTGGGCCGCCACGACACGCCGCTGAAGATCATCGGCCGCAAGGTCGATCTCTTCCATGAGCGCCTCGGTGACACGCGGACCTTCACGATGAACGACGCCCGCGAAAACAACGTCGTGGTCTACGGCTCGCCGCTGCTGGGCGAGAGCACGAAGATCCTCGTGGGTTTCGTTCCCGATGAGGGCGGAACGGACAACACCATCCTGAGCGCCTGCGCGATGTACAAGAAGGACAACATCTTCGCTGCGGCCGCGTTCGAGACTCGCGGCGAGGGTCTGTTCGCCGGCCCCACCACGCCGGAAAGCCAGTCGCAGATTCGCGCCTCCGGCGCCTACAAGGGCGAGGGCTTCAAGGTCGCCGCTCTGTTCGACAACGTCTCCAACCACGACGGTTTCAAGGACTACAAGGTGACCGTCATGGGTGGTGGCGTGGCCTACGATATCAATGAAAAGTACACCGGCAAGGTCCAGATCTACATGATCAGCAAGGACGATGGCGACGATGCCACCACCTGGGACGACGACGCTGGCAGCACGATGATGGCCTTCGGCGTAGACAAGAAATGCGCCAAGAACGTCACGATGTACGTGGTCTACGCCATGTGCTCGAACCAGGACAACGCCAATTACGGTCCCTGGGGCGGCGGTCATGATGCCGATAATCCGGGCACGGCCTTTGTTGGCGAGACCGGCACGGGCGCCGGCATTGGCACCATCATTACCTGGTAAGCCTGCACTGCCGAGTTTCGGGGATTTCCCCGAATGGGTAATCGCGAGGGCGGATCCCGCAGGGGGTCCGCCCTTTTTTCACCGATCCGCTCGACGACAGTGAGTGTGCCATGAAACGACTCATCGGATATGCCGGCATGATATTCGGCAGCGTGCTCGGGTGGTGGCTCGGCAAGCAGATCGGGTTCTTCGCCGCGTTCTTGCTGGGCGTGCTGGGAGCAGGCGCCGGGCTGTACTTCACCCGGCGCCTCGTACGAAACTACTTCGACTGATCCGACCACCCGATTGGCAGGTTCTCGGGCGGTGTCAGCAGCAACGGCCGTCCGTTTTCCGCCGCCAGGGCCTGCAAGTATGCCGTGCTGTACGGACCCGACAGGCCGCCGGGCTCGGTGTCGACCGCTGGAGCCGGGTCCGATCCGAGCAACGTAGCCAGACCGAGCGGCGTGGCACCGCCGGCCAGTGACTGCCAGAAGTCGACGATCGGCGCCGCGAAGGCAAAGGCGCCGGGCAGCCGCGGTCCGAACGCCGGCATCTCGAACAGCGGCCGTCGCGGATACTCGACCAGCTCGACCTCTCGGTCCTCCGGCAAGCCCGCCCGACGCTTCGCCAGCGCGATGGCGTCGAGCAGACCCCCGAATTCGTCGCACAGCTTGTTGTCGATGGCGTCGCCACCCATCCAGACCCTGCCCTCGGCAATCTTGCGTACCTCGTCCTCGGGCAGATCGCGTCCCTCGGCGACCTTCGCCACGAACTCATCGTACATCTCGAGGATGAGTTTCTTGATCATGTCCAGCTCGTCCGGAGCGAGCGGGCGCACGGGCAAGCCGCCCAGCACGGGGAAGCGCAGATTGGTGAACAGGTCCGCGTGCGCACCCACCTGGACGCGATCGGTGGTCAGCCCGGCCTTCTCGCCCAGGCCGTCGTCGTAAACCCAGCCGCCGATCACGCCGACCGAGCCCGTGATGGTCACCGGGGTGGTCAAGATGCGTTCGCCGGTCATGCTGATCCAGTAACCGCCGGACGCGGCGACGTCGCCCTGGCTGATGATGACCGGCTTGCCGGCCTCGCGCAGCTTGGTGACCGCCTGCGCCACCAGATCGCTGGGCAGCGGATCGCCGCCGGGCGAGTCGGCGCGCAGGACGACCGCCGCCACGTCGGGATCGCCGACCAGCTTGCGCAGGTACTCGCTCGTGGCCCGGCCCTTGATGCCGGTATCCATGTCGCAGCCGCCGACGGCGAAGACCACCGCTATCTTCGCCGGCTGGCCCCAGTGTTCTTCCGGATAGTCGGCAGCCAGACTGCCGCGGGCCGGCCGCACGAAACGGCCTCCGCGCTCGGTGATCGCCTCGACGAGCTCGGTCCAGCGGGTGACCTCGTCCACCAGCCCCATTTCCACGGCACCCTCGACGTTGACCATTACCTGGTCATCGACCACGGCGTCAAAGGCATCGAGGCTCAGATCACGGCCCTCGCAGACACCCTTGCGCACGACGTCGTAGAGCACATCGACGATCCGCTGCCTCTGCTCACGATCGGCCTCGGACATGCTCGTACGCGACAGGGCCTCCGCCGCCGACTTGTGCGTGAAGTAGCGGAACTCCTGGAATCCGACGCCGAGCTTGTCCAGCATGTCCTTCAGGTAGGTGCGGCTGAGGGCGAATCCCGGCAGGCTCATGCCGCCCTGAGGGTCGGTGGTCAGGCCATCGGCCACCGAAGCGAGATAATACTCCAGCATGCCCATCCGCCCGGTGTGGATGATGATCTCCATGCCGCCTGCCTGCAACTGTTCGAGTTGCTGACGCAGCTCCCAGGCCAAGGAGGGCCGAGCCCGGAAGTCGAAGAGATTCAACACGATACCATCAATCGACTCATCACCTTCGACGGCCTCGAGCCAGCGTGCGAGATCCAGCCAGGCCACCCGCCGATCGTCGAAGAGGCGATACTTCTGGTAGGTCAACACCTTGTTTTCGAGATCGAGTACCGCGTACCGTGAGCCACCGTCGATTGACAGGGGCAGATCCACACCGAGATCGCGCACCGGGCTCCGGCTGCGCCACAGGAAGGTCGTGTGGGTGTGGTTGCGGTCCTGGTCGTAGGAAGGCAGTACGTACAGACCGCGACCGCCGAAGGTGATGCCGCAGCTGAGGCTCATCAGATAGTCGTCCTGTGCCGGGTCCTGGTGCACGCGCGCACCGACGCTCAGGCCGTCCACCGGGCGCACCTCCACGCCGCCGCCCCAGATGCCGTTGCCCAGCTTGTCGCCGTCGCCCAGGGAAAAATCGGCAAACAGCGCCAGCCGGCCGTTGCCCAGCGGGCGCACACCCAGATCGAAAACGCCCTGTCGCGCGCCGGTGGCCGTGGAAAACTGCCCGGACATACCCAGCGAGAGCCAGCGGTTCGGTCGCGAGATGGTGCCCACCACCAGTGCGCTCTCCCGGCCCAGCAGTTCGTTGGCGCCCGTGGCCCAGCGGTAGGCCACGCCGAAGTTGCCGTCGCGGCCTCCACCCGCCAGCCCGATCTGCAGGTCGTTCACCCGGTGCGTCTGGCCGGCCAGCCCGAAAACCTGGCTCGTGAAGGCCAGGCCGAGCTTGCCCGCGTTGGCGAAACCGAAGTTGTCCAGAGCATCGGGCCTCAGGTTCCGATCGTTCCACCAGAAGGCGGACTCCCGCCCATCTCCCGTCGCCCAGGCCGCCGGATTGACCAGGCCGCCCAGAGCGCCCGCAGTGACGCTTGGCGTTTGCGGCAAGTAGTCGGTCCCGCCGCGGTAGTCGATCTGACGCTCGGGCTGCGCGGCGACCTGATCCGCCGTTCCCACGACCGACAGCGCCAGCACGACGAACAGGGCGGCAAGCAGCGTTTTCGAGTTCAAGTTTCTCTCCTTTGGGTAGACGCTTCCGGAACGATTCCACACGATAGCGACGTACGATCGCTACAAAAGGCTGCATGACGACGCGACAAATCGCTGCCGCAGCAAGTGTTTGCCGTGGCAGGCTCCGCGTGCGATTTTACACGCTGGCAGCGCACGATACCACAGGGAAGGAAGTCTCGTGAACGACGGTCCCGCGACCATGAAGCAGTATGTCCAGCACGATATGTTCGTGCGCGAGGTCGCCGCGGCGAGGCCGGCGGTCGGCGCAACCGGGCCGGGCGGCGATCAACGCGCGTCCTCGCAAACGCTGCTGTACATCCACGGACTCGGCGAATCGGGTCTGTGCTTCGAACACCTGCTGCCGCGCCCCGAGCTGGCGGCCTGCCGTCAACTGCTGCCGGATCTGCCCGGCTACGGACGTAGCGTGTGGTGCGAGGGCGAACCGCTGTCGCTGGCCGAGCAGGCGGATCACCTCGCCACCTGGCTCGAGACGCTCGGCTGCGGTCCGGTCACAGCCATCGGCCATTCCATGGGTGGTATCGTCGCCCTGTTGCTGGCCGAGCGGCACCCCGGTCTGGTCGATCTGCTCATCGACGTGGACGGCAACAAGTCGGTCGACGATTGTGTTTTCAGCAGCCGGGCGACGGCCTACAGTCAGTCCGAGTTCCTGGCCGGTGGTTTCGACGTCCTGCGGGAAACGGTGCACCGTCGCGGCCGGAAAGATCCGGCGCAACGGGGTTACTACACCAGCCTGCGGCTCGCCGACCCGCGGGCCTACTACCGGAACAGTGTCGAGTTGCTGGAACTCTCGGCGCCGGAGGATCTGGCCGAACGTCTGGCGGCGCTGCCGATGCCCACGCATTACATTGCCGGCGTGCCCAACGGGATCAGCGCTCGTTCGCGCCGACTCTTGACCGACGCCCGGGTCGCCTGGACCGCCGTCGAGCCGTCGGGACACTGGCCGTTCATCGATCAGGCGGATGCCTTCATCGAGATCCTGGTGCGGTTGCTCGGTTGAGCGCTCCGGCTCGGCGTGGTCGTCCCCCCGTGGTTCGACCGTCCCCTGGTCTACTCCTCCTCGACATCTCCAGGCCAGCCATCGATGTAGTAGTAGTCATAACCGGAAAGAATGGCTTTCGTGAAATCCCAGGCCTCGTTGTAGGACAGACCGCTGTCGTCGGGAATGACGATCTTCACGTACAGATCCTCGGCGTACTGCTCCTTCAGCGCCCCGAGGCGCCGATGTAGTTCGGACAGGGTCACCGCCTGCGCTTCGCTCTCGCCGATGTCCTTGAACGCAATCTGGTACTCGCCGCCGACGCGGGAATACTGCACCGTGGCCACCAGCTTGCCCATGGCGCTGCGCGCGGGTCTGATCAAGCGCAGATACTGTTCCTCCAGCGACGAGAAGTCCTGCCGTTGCCGCGCCAGGGCCAGCTCGAGATCGCTTTTCTGGTCGCTGAGCGTGAGCAGCACCGCGTCTTTCTCGTCGAGTTGGCTCAGCAACGCGGCGAGCTGGCGGTTCAAATCCTCGATCCGGTCTTCGTGCTCCTCGGCCGCCAGCGCGAGTCGTTGTCGGGCGGCCTCGATTTCGTCGTCCCGGTCCGCCAGGTCCAGACGCAGTATCCGGATGTTCTCCTGCAATTCTTGCTGCTCGGCCGTCAGCCGGTCGATGATGGCGAGCTTCGTCTCGAGACCGGCCTCGAGCCTCGCCGCCTCGTCGCCGAGCAGGATGATCTCCATCTCCTTGGTGCGCAGCTTGTCCTCGAGGTCGGTATTGAGGAAACGTAGGCCCGCGATCTCGTCCTCGCTGGCCGCCAGACGCTCCGCGCTCCGATCGAGCAGGCTTTCGCTCAGGCGCACCCGCTCGATCAGGTGGGCATTCTTCAGGATGACCACGACCATGGTCAGCATGAAGACCATCAGGATGACCGTCATGATATCGGTGAACGACGGCCAGAGCGTGGTCTCGGACTCGCGCGAATGCGTGTTGAGCCGCAGGTCGGGGAATCCTTGAAACCGGTGCATGGAAACTCCTCGGGCGCCACCGTGGCGGCACCCCGTCAGCGCAGGCGGAAGCCCTCCACCAGCACCCTCTGCAACTCCTTGGAATAGGACAGGATACCGTTCACCTGTTCCTGCAACGCGTCCTGCCGGCCGAGGACCGTGTCCCATTTTTCCATCTGGGCATCGTTGTGAGCGCCCAGACCCGTCAGCGTCTGTTCGATGTTGCCGACGCCGTCGTGCAGGCGACCGATCAGCTTGCGCACTTCGCGGACCAGGGATTGGGTCTGATGATTGATCGACTCGCTATCGAAGGCGAATTCGGGTATGACGTGGATCAGTACCGCGCGCTCTATCTGGCTGAAGAGGTGGGTCTGCACGTCGGTCAGTTTCTGATAGAAATAGGTGAAGAAGAAATAGCAGACGATGGCCGTGGCCGTGGTGGTCAGGGCGGTGTTCATGCCCAGCAGCATCACACCCATGCCCTCGCCCGGCAGGGCGCTCTGCAACACGTTGCTCGCCCCGATGAGCGCGAAGATCAACGAGCTGACCGTGCCGAACACGCCGGTGAGAATCAGCACGTTGTTGACGAAGCGGGGAAAGGACTGGTACAGCGATTCCTCCGCGACCATGATGGAGGATATGGCGCTGTGGTTGATGGGCACCCCCCGGCGGAACAGGTCCTTGACGGTGAAATAACGCCGGGCGATGAGGGTGGTGTCGTCAGGATCGGCGAGGATCCCCTCGCACTCGATTCCGTCGGCGCGGCCGACGACGAACCGGGCCAGTTCCTGCTCCTCGACCGCGTAGTGCCGGAAACCCCGGACGAGCTGCCCGAGCCCCAGGCCGAAGAGCAGCACGATGACACCGTTGAGTATGTACGTCTTGACGTCGGCGAAGTAGATATCCTTGACGATCTCCAGTTTCCAGAGGCTGATGACGGCGCAGGCGCCGATACTCACCGCCAGCACGAAAACCATCTGGTACAGTGCTCGTTCGCTTCGTGTTTTCATAATTACCTGCTGTTCCGGCTGCTGAATCGGGAGTTGGCGTGGAATCGTGATTCTACGCGCCCGGACGCCATTAGTTGCCCGCCGCGCGCCGACCCGCGGAACCGCCGTCCGCGCCGCCGGCAGACGCCTGGCGCATCACCATAGCATATCTCCGACGACTGCGTCGTGCAGCCTTTCTCCTCAAGAAAATCCGGTAACGACCGAATTTGAATAACGGTACCCGTTTTACGATCGCCAGTGCCGGGATGCGCCCGAAACGCTCGCCGTTGCGCTGGCAGCAGATCATAACTTGCGGCGCAACCGCTATGGGGCAGAGGAAGGACCGACAATGCTGTATTCCCGAACAAGATCATCGCGGCCGGACAGGGCCGGCTTCACCTTGATGGAGATAGTGATCGCGGTGGCGGTCGTCGCGATACTGGCGGCGGCGCTCTCCCCCGTGGTGTTCCGTCAACTGAAAAACGCCAAGGTCGCCAAGGCACAGAACGAAGTCGACGTCATCGCCAAGGCGCTCAGCAGTGTATACAAGGACACCGGGAAATGGCCGTATACCAACGCCAACGGTCCGGCGGGCCGAATCGACCGGCTGGCATCGAGCAGGAATATCGCGACCGGCGCCGGCGCCGGCGCCGGTTCGGCGGCCCACAACTGGGGCCGCTGGGGAACCGTCAAGCAGCTCGGTGACTTCCTGTACTACAACAACCCGGACGACAACTCCGGCGCCAGAGCGCCGAACGAGGCGGGGCAGGACTATCCAACGTCCGGTGAATTCGCCTGGCAAGGACCGTACATGGAGCAATACTCCGTCGACGATCCGTGGGGTCACGCCTACATGGTCAACGTCCGCTACATGCCCGGCGGTCGCTATTCCGGTTCCGTCAGCCACAACGTCATGGTGCTGAGCGCCGGCCCGGATGGCCGCTGGCAGACCGATTACAACGATTCGGTCACCGAGCAGATCCGTGGCGATGACATCGGCACGGTGCTGATGGTCCAGTAGCCCGACGACTTCCGCGCCGGCGACACCGGTTACGACGACGGGAATCACGACCGCGACGAGACATGACGCAACACCGCCCGGACCGATGCCAATGGTCCGGGCGGCGTCGTTTGTGCAGCTTGTGCGAGGGGTTTGACCGGGGTTCTACAGCTTCCCGGCCATCTCCGCCTGCGCCGACTCGGCCATCTGCTCGATACGCTCGTCGTCGAGTATCACGGGAGTCAGCAGCATGACCAGTTCGATGTCCGTCTTCTGCCAGGATGATTTCTTGAACAGATAGCCGAGCAGCGGGATGTCCTTGAGCAGAGGCACACCGGAGTTGTTGAGCGTGTTGCCCTCGTACATCAGACCCGCGATGACCAGCGTCTGGCCGTCCTTCACGGTGCCGACGGTATCGAGTTCGCGCACCGAGATGACCGGTTGCGTGTCCTCATTGGGGCTCGTGACGATCCGCAGCACGTTGGAGATGGTCGGGTGGACATTCAAGGTGATCGATCCGTCGGCGCTTACCTGCGGCGTCACGTCGAGCACCACGCCGATGGGAATGATCCGCGGGGAGTAGTTCACCACCGGTTGGGTGGAGCCGGCGTCCGTCACGATCAACGGCTCGACTTCCGCCTCGAAATACACTTCCTCGGTGACGACCCTGACCACGGCTTTCTGGTTGTTCAAGGTGGTGATACGCGGTGAGCTGACCACCCGCAGGTCGCCCTGCGTGCTGACGGCCTCGAGCATGCCGGCGACCTTGTCCGCATTGACCACGAAGTCGAAGAAGGTGTTGCCGATATCGTCGTTGACGGAGTTCATCGACGCGTCGTAATCGTCGCCGGTGATGGTATGCCAGTTGATGCCGGTCTGATGTCCGTCGTTCAAGGTGACCTCGAGGATCTGCACCTCGATGGCCACCTGTCGCAGCAGGCTCTCTCCCAATCGCTGCAGCAATATCTCGATCTTGTGGACGCGGTTCCACTCCGCCGTCACCTGGATCACACCCGCCATGGGGTTGACGATCAGGCTGCGGCCTTCCGGGTCGGCCAGATTCACCGAACCGCCGGCATCTTCCGAGCTCCCGCTCAACTCGCTGGCGCCCTGAAATACCAGAGCGGTCAACGCGGCGACCACATCGGGCCAGATCTTCATCTTCGTGCTGCTCTTGACGTTGCTCTCGTTCTTGCCCGAGCTACCGCCACCGCCTTCCTCGCCGCCGCCGGCGGCGCGCGGCGACACGGACAGCTCGCCCGTCCCTTCACGTTCAGTAGCGGGGTAATCGAAGTCGAACCAGCGATTGACGAGGCCTTTCTTGAACACGATCAATGAGTCGAGCACGATCTCGTAGCCTAGATCGATGGGTGCCATCAAGGCGAGCAAGGCCTGATCCAGCGGGACATCCTCGAGGTGGAGGTTGACCTCGCCCTCCACTTCGGGCCCCATCTGCAGACCGAGATCGACGTCGGCGGCGACGGTACGCAGGATGCTGCGCACATCGACCCAACCGTTCGTGATCAGAGTGATCAACCGCTCCTGATCGGGCGTTGCGGTCGAGTTCACGATCGGTTGAGCGGCGCCATCGGTCACGCCTGTGATGCAGAGCGTCGCCACCAGCAGCAGCGACAGCCGGGAAAAAACGCGATAGAACATGACAGCTTCCTTGCTCGTTCGCCGACACCGCAATCAGCGGCTTCCGGGTCAGCGGTTTATTGGAGTCAACGCTTCTTGTTCACCGGCAGAAACGTTCGCTTGTTACCCTTGATCAACCTGACTCCGTCGGTATTGATGGAGACGATGGTATAGCCTCTGACAGTCTGGCCTGCGCGCAGCGACTTGCCGTTGATGATCGCCGTCGGTGCCTCGCCTGCAATCAGGACCGCCGAGCAGGTGAGCGGCGGCGGCGCCTTGCGCTTTTTCTGCGTACTCGTTACCGGCGACGCTATCTGGCCCAGAAAGGGGTCTCGGCCGAGACCTGACCACGCCATGGCGACCGGTTGCTGCGGCGCGGCCATGCCGGTGGAATCGCCTAGCGCGCCGGCCTGGCGAGTCGCCTCACGGATCAGATCGGTCAGATCCGATGACTCGGACATCTGCGCCCCCGGGAGTCCCGCCATGCCGCCGGACTGGAATAAATCCGGAGCGAAGGTCCGTGCGTTGAAAACGACGACCACGGCGACGGCGATCACGACTCCCACTATCAGCCGTGGGTCCTTGGGGTTAAATCGGCTTGCGGACATAACAATCCAGCTCCAGGTTGACGCTGATTTCTTCGTTCGTCGGCATGATGACCAGCTTGTGCACCTTCAGCGCCCGGTCGATGGAACGCAATTCCGCGAGAAAGCGCGCGGCGCGCTGGTAATCGCCGTGAAAACCCACGGTCACGCGGTAGGTGTCGAAGGTGAGCGTGGGTGGCGGTGGCAAATCCAGATCCGGGCCTCCCAGCAAACTGCCGACATCGTCGCGGGCGGTCGATTCCGCTGCCCCGGCGGAGGCCGGATCCATGAAAGCCGGATCCATCATCCCCGGATCGGCACCGGGAGATCCAGGATTCATGCCGCCGCCGGATCCTCCTGCAATATCGCCACTTGCGGGATCGGCGCCGAAGTCCATTCCCCCACCGCCGCCGACCGGGCCGGCCCCGGGATCGCCCATTGCGTTGGCGTCGTCGTCCATATCACCGGCCCCTCCGGGTATGCCCGCGCCGCCCGACAGTTCTTTCAGATTGAAGGCCTCGACCTTGCTCAGATCGGCGATGCGGGCCAGGTCCAGAAACAGCTGCTCCTTGAACCGCTGATCCGGGAAGAGTCGTTCGTACTCGCGATCGATTTCCGCGGCCCGCTGTTCCGTCGACTGCTCCAACCATCGGCCGGCGATGGACCACTGGTCCATGCGCGCGAGCTGAAGTTGGACCTGCTTGACCTGCTTGTTCTTGACGACGGCACTACGCAACGCGGGAACCGCGGCGCCGAACAGAACCGCGCCGACAACGACGAACAGCAGACCCAATCGTATCAATCGCCAGTTCTTCAAAGTTCGAGGCCGCGGCATCGCTCTATCCTCTCTTGATCAGACAGTCGAGACTGAAGACCACCGTGATCTTGTCGTCGCCGGCATCGTCCAGTTCCTTGATGTGCAGCTGCGTTGGTTCGCCCAGCGGCTCCAGACGTTCGCACGCGGTAACGGCCGCCATGAACTGCAGAAAAGCCGTCTGCGCCCCGACAACGGTCGTGGCAATGCTCTCGCCGCTGAGGTACAGGACGTACTGTTTGTCGCGTCGCTCCAGGATACGCAGGTCGTTGAACAGCACCGCGCCGGGCGTCGCCTCGGCCAGTTCCATCAGCAGAGCCGCGAAGTCGGGTTGGCCGGCCACCAGGGTACCGATCTTGTCCTCGCGGGCCTGCAGGGTCTGATGTACCCGATACGTTGCCGTCGCCTGTTCGACGCGGGTCGTCGCGGCGGCGAGGCGGGTCGTCGCCTCGTCGAGGTAACGGTCCTGGACCTTCGTTGTCCAGAAGCTCCCGGCCAGCAACAAAGGCACGAGCAACAGGAAGAGTCCGACCGTCACGGACATGCCGCTGCGCAGGAGGCGTCGACTCAATGCCTGGTTCGGATCGGGCGGCAACAACGATTCGCGCACCTGACCGGCCACGGCAGCCGCCATCAAGGGAATGATCAGATCGAAGTCCGGCTGCTCGTCGCCCCACTCGAAGAATTCCGCGACGTCCCAGCGACGCGCGGCCAGCGAGGATTCGCTATTGAGCCGCTCGACCAACAGATCGGCGCAGCCGCTCGGTCCGCACACGAACACGTCCTTGACCTGCACGTGACCGGCCGTCTGCTGGGCGAAGAAATGCGATCGCTCCACCTCGGTTGTCAGACGCGCAACGTACTCGTCGGCGTTTGCATCGTCGTAAAGATACTCGGGCAACGGCCGCGTCATCACGATGTTGTCGACCGATCCGATCACCAGGAACCGTTCGTTCTCACCCAGGTAGACCAGACTCCAGGCTGTGATCTCCTCGTCGGACGATCGATGGTCACGGAAGAAGCGGTCCAGGACGGCGTAACTCGGCAGCACGGCGCCGACCTGCACACCGGCGCCGGCTGCGCGCGCAAGATGTTCATCCACGCGTTCTTGCGGTGCATAGAGTACGGATACGTCGAGGGTTTCGGACGTGCCGTTATCCGGCAGCACCTGCGCGGTGACCGCCCATTTTTGCTGGGCATCTCCCTGTTCGCGCGCGACGATGCCGTGTATCGCACGCTCGAGTTCTTTTCCCTTCAACCGCGGCGCGCTGGCGATCTGGTGTTCGACATGACTGCCGGCGATGACCTGCAGCTTGCTCTCACGGTCGCGAGCGAGCGCCTTGGCGCGATCGCCTTCCAGAGACTCGGACGGGGCGAGAACCTGCGTCCAGGCCAACCGGTACCGTCGCTCCTCGCCCGGGCCGAGCGCCAGAATGCCGAGCTGATCGTCGGATCCGTCATACAGGCTGTAACTGAGTTTCTTTTTCACGGCCCGACTCCTGTGGGGATGTTGTCGTCGACCTGCTGGGCTCTGCCGTCCGGCCCGACCGAATAGATCAGGCGCGAACCGGCGTTGATCCGGAACGGGCGGCCCCAGCCGTCGTTGTCGAAGATCGACGATAGACCGAGTTTGGACCGGATACCTTTATTGCCGTGCCATTTCTTGTTCAGCTTCATGCCCGGCTCGGCGTTGAGCGCCGCCTGGGCGATGTCCAGGCGGTACTGCGCAGTCTTGCGGCCGGGCGGCACACTGCTGATATCGACGGTGATGTCGTCCTTGTTCCCGCGATTGTGCCGCTGGTTCGGTCCGCAGCTTCTGATTCTGAACACCTGGGGTCTCGTGCCTCGGACAAAGGTCAGGTACGGCGTCTCCCAGGGATCGTTGAGATTGCTGTCGATCTCGTCGTTGTTGACGTAATTGCCGGCGAGATCGCTCAGCGAGGCCGGAAACGCCGCGTGGTCGGCGTAGTATTCGCGTGCTCCCACGGACAGCGCCTTCAACTCCGCCTGGCACTGCTGGTCCTTGGCGCGATTGACCGGCCCCGTGGTCAGCAACAGCAGCTGATCGTCCTCGGCGCGGTTCAGCCGCCAGCGCTTGTTGAGCTTGCCGGTGTTGACGGTCAGATTCGGCCCAGCACTCGCCACGATCAGATCGGCGATGTTCTGCGGATTCGTACGCGGCGCCACGTCATATACATACGCGTTGCCGAAGGCATCGCTGGCGACCGCATCCGCGGGATTGCCACGATCCATGGTGACGTACGGTCCTTGCCAGTTGATCACGCCGGGATCGCTGACCAGTGCCGCCAGACCCTCGCCTTCGGTGGGGAAACGGCCTGTATCCTCGTAGAAGTCGAGCAACCCCTTCTTGATGGCGGCGAGTTCGGCATCGGTCGCGTCCGCCTTGGCGGCCATGAATTCATTGAAGACTATCGGGGTGATGGCGCCGGCCATGATGGCGATGATCGTTATGGCGATGATGATCTCCAGGAGCGTGAAACCGCCTCTGTTGTGTCGTCGTCTCGGGATAGGCATTTCTTCCTCCTATGACATCTGCGCCTTTATCTGCATGATCGGCATGAGTATCGAAAGAGCGGCGACGCAGACCAGGATGCCGAGGATGGCGATGACCATCGCTTCGAAGATCATGAACGCCTTCTTGAGCGCGCGCGGTATCTCCTTGTCCAGGTATTCCGACGCCATCAGCAGGGACGTGTCCAGGGAACCGGTCTTCTCACCGACGGCGATCAGACGCTGGATCAAGGGCGGGAAGACCTTGGCGGCGCTGAAGCTTTCGACCAACGATTCACCGGTTTCGACGCGCTGACGTATACGCTTGATTTCCAGCGCCATCACCTCGTTGCCGACAACGCGCTCGAGCAGTTGCAGCAGGCTCAGCAGATCGATGCCCGAACCGAAGATGATGGCGAAATTCTTGGCGAAGCGCGACAGGGCGAGCTGATGGACGAAGGACCCGATCACCGGCATTCGCAGCAGCAATCGGTCCCGGTTGTAGCGTCCGGCTTCGGTCTTGACGTAGAACTTGGACGCGATGACGACGGCCAGGATGATGCCGGCGATCAACCACCACCAGTGGGCCATGAATCCGCTCAGCGCGAGGATCTTCTGGGTGAGCATCGGCAAGGTGAAGTCGGAGTCCTCGAAGATCGATTTGAAGCGCGGGATGACGAACAGCAGCAGCAGCGTAAACAGGCCGACGATGCCGCAGACGAGAATCGACGGGTACACCATCGCCTGACCGGTCTTCGAGCGCAGGTCGTCCTGCCATTCGAGATAGTCGACCAGTTCCTTGAACGAGGCATCGAGATTACCCGAGTTCTGTCCGGCCGTGAGCATGGCCAGGTACACCTCGGAGAAGACCTCCGGGTGCTTGGCGAAACTCTCGTCGATCTGCGTGCCGCTGTTGATCTCGTTCTTGATGTCGTTGACGATGGTCCGGAATTCGCCCTTGGACTGCCCACCGAAATCGCTCAGCGCCTCGATGGCGGTGATGCCGGCGGACAGGCAGGTGGCCATGTGCTGGGTGAAGATCCGCAGTTCCTTGCGGCCGGCCCGGCCCGCGCTGGAGAAGGCCAGACCGAAGGAGCCGAGCGTCGCCCGGCTCTTGAGCAGCACGAGATTCTGTTCCAGCAGTTGCGCCGCCAGTTCGTCCACATTGGGCGCGCGACGCAGACCTTCCACCGTATGCCCGGATTGTGTCAGTGCGGAATAGCGGAATTCTCTCATGCGATCACCCGCGCAATTTCGGCGACCGATGTTTTACCGGCGTATAGTTTGTCCAGCGCGTTCTCACGCAGATTCTGCATGCCGTCTTGCCGGGCGACGTCGACGATGGTCGCCGCGTCTTGCCCCTCGGCGATCATGGCGCTGATGCGCGAGCTTATCTGCAGGTACTCGAAAACCGCGATACGCCCACGATGCCCGGTCGAGCCGCAATTGGAGCAGCCCTCGCCGATGACCATCTCCTGGGCCCGCACCTCGGCCTCATCCAGGCCGAGCCGCAGCCGGTCGTCGTCGGTGAGCGAGTACGGCACCTGACAATTGGTGCAAACCTTACGCACGAGTCGCTGGGCGACGATCGAGACGAGCGTGGCCGACAGCAGAAACGGTTCGACGCCCATGTCGATCAACCGCGGGATGGCGCCGGCGGCGCTGTTGGTGTGCAGGGTACTGAACACGAGGTGACCGGTCAGCGCAGCCCGGATCGCCATCTGGGCCGTCTCCTTGTCCCGGATCTCACCGATGAGCAGGATGTCCGGATCCTGCCGCAAGATCGCCCGCAATCCCTTGGCAAAGGTGAAACCCTTGGCGGTGTTGACCTGGGCCTGGTTGATCACCGGCAACTCGTACTCGACGGGATCCTCGAGGGTGATGATCTTGGTATCGGGTTTGTTCAGGTAGGTCAGCGCCGAGTACAGCGTCGTGGTCTTGCCCGAACCCGTCGGACCGGTGACCAGGATGATGCCGTGGGGACGCGTGATATCCCGCCGGAACTTGCTCAGCAGGCTCTTGTCCATGCCCAGACGTTCGAGCCCGACGATCAGGTTTTCCTTGTCGAGCACGCGGCAGACGATGGTTTCGCCGTAGACCGTCGGAAAGGTCGAAACACGCAGGTCGACCTTGCGGCGTTTGGCCTGGAACACGATGCGACCGTCCTGCGGCACGCGCGACTCGGAGATATTGAGTTCAGCCAGGATCTTCATCCGTGCGATGACGATGCTCTGTAGCTCGCGGGGCAGGATCGGTCCCTGGATCAGACGGCCGTCGATGCGGTAGCGGCAACGCAGGACCTTTTCTTCCGGCTCCAGGTGGATATCGGTAGCGCCGGCATCGATACCCTTGGCCAGCAGCAGATTGACCAGCGCCACGAACGGTGAATTCTCTTCCTCGAGCTTCCGTCCGTGCGCCAGCGCCGTGGCGGCGATGTCGATGGCCTCGGTAAGATCGCAACTGTCATCGTCGGCGGCGCCGTAGTAGCGCACAATGGCGTCGAGAATCTCGCTTTCCGGCGTGTGTACCACCTCGACGTAACAACCGGTCTTGCGACTGATCTGGTCGATGATCACCAGATCCAGCGGGTTGGCCATGGCCAGCGTCAGATTGCGGTTGTGATACGCGAACGGCAGCACCGAGTACTTCTCGGCGGTCTCCTGTGTGATCAGATTCAAGGCCTGTCGGTCAACCGTGTGGTCGAGCAGCGAAACGGACTTGACGCCGGCCTGGCCGGCCAGTACGCGCGAGATCTCCTTCTCGGAACAGATACCCAGACGCTGCAGAATGACCCCGAGTTTTTCCCGGGTCTGCTTCTGTTCCGTCAAAGCCAGATCGAGCTTGTCCGGTGTGATGGTTCCCGCTTCCAGCAGGATTTCGCCGAGACGTTTCGTTTTTGTCGGTGCCATGGTCTACCTGTCTACCTCGAACCACCGATCCGTCTCGCGCCGAGGAGCTTCGCGTCGAGACGGCGTGCAGCACGGGACCCGCCGGCAGCAAGTCACCCGGAGGTCACTTGCCGCCAGTAGTCCGGCACTTGAGCGCGCGTTCTTCTGTAGCCCGTCCTACTGGTACAGAAAAACCCACATGACGCGGTTGGACGGGTTGTACTTGACGCGTCCTTTTTGCGTCCAGTCCCCGCTCAACCCGGCATCGATGGATTCGTCGATGGCCTTGGCGGCATCCTGCGGCACGCCGTCGAAATACACCATGTTGCCGGCGCCGGTGTGGGTCGTCGAATCGGCATTGGTGATATCGAAGCCGCTCGCATTGCCGGCATTGGTCAGGCCGCCGTACACGTAGCACGCCGAACCGAACGGATTGTCCTTGGGCGACAGATAGTGGTCGATGTACGGCCCGTTCCAGGCGTTGACGGCCCCGTGGTTCTTGAACAGCAGGTGATATCGGTCGTCATAACCGCTGTACTCGTAGGCGTATGCGCCCACGTCAGTCTGGTACTGCGCACAGGCCAGTTCGAGCACGTCGATGGTCTGAATCGTCTTCTGGATCTTGGCATCCTTGAGGTGCTTCATGGTCATCGGCGTGATGGCGGCCGCCAGGATGGCGACGATGGCAACAGCGATCACGATTTCCATCAACGTGAAGCCCTGCCGGTTGATCTGGTGTCGGCGGTTCATTCTCGATCCTTTCGCGTTCGTGCCGGTTTGCGACCTAGTCCCTCCACGTCGCACTATTGCTTCTACCTCCGGTAAGCGAGAATGCCTGGCGGCAATCCTGACGCGATGCGATCTCGCGGCGCCGTGCTCGTGTCGCTGCACGGGTTCAACGACCCGTACACGCAACAGCGGGCGCACGATCGGATAATCTGATCGCTGCCGATTCTCTTTTACCGAGGATCTGAGTTGGCTATCGACCGCTGGGAAGGCGCACTTTACCGGTATTTTTTGTGGGGGATGCGTCGTTGGCGCTCTTTTAAAAACCTGTTTTCATCGCCGTGAGACACCCGGTCATACGTAAAAAAATCCCGGCGCCGATACGACGCCGGGATCATCTCAGGCAGCTGACTGGTTACTTCAGCAGCAGCATCTTCTTCGTCAACATATTGCCTTCGGCTTCCACGCGGTAGAAGTACACGCCCGACGGAACAGTGGAGCCATCGGTACCGGTGCCGTTCCACACAACATGGTGGGCGCCGGCCGGCAGGTCTTCCTCGAGCAACGTGTCGACCAGGCGGCCCTGAACGTCGAAAACGCGCAGAACAGCCTGTCCCGCCTGGGGCAGATTGAAACTGATCAAGGTCGACGGGTTGAAGGGGTTGGGGTGGTTCTGCGACAGGGCCATCGTCGCCGGCACCTCCCGCACCGCCGACGGATCGAAGGCGACCTGGATGCTGACCGGCACCACGACCGGATCACCCGCGTTGCTGAGAACCTTGATCTCGGCCGCGTAATCGCCGTCAGGCAGGCCGGTGCTGTCGAAGGTCACCTCGAGGCTCGTCATATCGCCCTGCAGTACGCTGCCGGCCGTCGTACTCATCCGGACCCAGGTCAACGTACGATAGACGGTGAAGTCGCCGTCGCTGGTGTCGGTGACGGTCGGATCGGCCGAGTCGGTCACCCGCACGCGCGCATGCGGCGTGATGGCACCGTCGACCGTCCAGCTGAACATCCCGGCGTCGGCCGCGAAACCGTCGGCCAGCGGCTCCCAGCTCACACCGTCGCGAGTCAGCTCGATATCCACGAGCGTCGGGCCGCCACCGGCAGACCAGCGAATCATCTGGCGCCCGCCGATGCTGCAGAGTTCGCCGCCGTTGGGCTCCAGGACGGTCACGTTGGGCCCGAGGGTCCCGATCGTGATCTCACCGCTCACGGAGTGGGGATCGCCGCCGTAATCGTCGCCGTAGATGGTGTAGGGAATCGTCACGCCGTCGCCCATGGCCTCGAAGCTGACGTTCAGCGTGGCCTCGCCGGTTTCGTTGCCGTAAATGTAGCCCCAGCCTGACGGTACTTCCCAGTCGCAGAAGGCGCCGTTACCGAGCTCACCCACGTACGGGAGGTCACCGCCGCTGCCGCCGGCCAGCGTCGTCGCGGAGTTGAGCACCACGCCGTCGGGCAGCTGCATGGTGAAGCGATCGACCCATTCCGCGTCCGGGCTGCCGTTGTAGACGAATACCGAGATGTCCAGCGTCGTGCCGGGATAGACCGCATCGGGCTCGGCCCAGGCGTTGGAACCGGTCATGTTGCGCTGCAGGGCGGCTGTGCCTTTGGCGACCGGGAAGTCGGGATCGCTGATCGCGATGCTGTAGTACAGCGTCGAACCTTCCTCGCCGTTGTTGGCGATGTGCAGGTAGTCTGTCTGCTCCTGGTCCGGCAGCATGACCAGATCGAAGTAGGATGGGTCCACGTCGCAGGTGGGCAGCAACGAGTCGCCCACGAGCACTTCTTCCACGTGGGTCTGACGGTTGAAACCGGTCACCGTGAGCGTGACGTCATTGCCGGGCATGGGCAATTCGCCCTCGAAGACGACGATGGCCTCGCCTTCGTGGCCGGCGATGGCCGAGCCGATGAGGGCGCCCTGGTAGCTGATCGCAACCAGGTTTTCGGGCTCGGTGTTCACGGTGAAGGAGCCCATCATGGGATCCACGGTGCCGAAGTGGCTCACCGTGGTGGCCTCGGTCGTGCCGGTGCGCACGCGCAGGCTCGGATCGCCGAAGATGGTCCAGAACTTCATCTCGTTCTGGCCGCTGGAACCGTACTCATCGACCATCTGACAGGAGCCGTTGAAGCACAGCCCGCCGAAGGTCCGCTTCTCGCCGGAGACCATCAGGTCCACGATCTCGTCCTGACCACACATGGGCGGCGCCCAGCTCATGCTGATGGTCGAGCCGTAGAAACCGACGGCGCCCGCCGGCTCGCCGCCGTTGGTCGCCCGCATCCAGGCCTCGCCGAAGCAGGTCCCGCTCTGGAACTCGCCGGTGTTGCAGGCCACGCTGGTGATGAAGGGCAGCAGGTTGTCGTTGGTAAGCGCGTTCACGTTGCTGTTGTTGAAGCCGGTGGTGCTCCAGCCCTGGATCCAGCCGTGTCCGCAGTAGTTGATGATGCTCCGACCGTCGTTGCAGCCGGCTGTCACAGCCGCTGCCGAGGCGCCCGGATCGTAGACCTGGTCCACCTCCGTGTAGGTGAAGTTCAGGAGGTCGGTCCGGATGTTGTCGATGTGCACGTAGTCGGCCTCGCCGTCATCACCGTTGCCGGCACCCTCGCTCGAGCCGATACCGATGCCCTTGCCGTACCAGTCGGCGCCCATCTGGGGATCGCGCTCGTATTCGATGGAACGCTCGACCTGGGTGGCTAACTGGTTGACGTTCTCGGCGGAAAGGCGGCCGATGAAGATCTCGGGATAGTAATCACTGCCCGCCAGGAAGGCGTAGCTCGGATCCGAGGCGCCGCCGTTGTTGTAGTACGGCACCTGCGCCGCGTCGCCCACCAGGACGACGAAGCACACGCCGGTGGTGTTGTACAGATTCTCGATGTAGGCCTTGATCAGGGTACTCGTCCCGCCGATGGTCGACAGATCGACCAGGGTGGTGGGAATACCCATCTGGTTCTTCCAGTCCACGAAGGGCTGCACCGCGCCGTGGAAGGCGTCGTAGGTGATCACGAGCATGGGACCCACTTCGGGAATGCTCGTGTAGCGCGTGGCCCGGGCGCCGTCGTAGTTCAGGTAATGGCGCTGGTAGATCTTCTCGAATTCCTGCGGCTGATTGGGCGGCCGCTGCTCCAGCACGTTCACCTGACCCGGTCCGTCAGCATAGACTTCCACGGTCAACGAAGTGTAGACCCGCAGCGTCTGGCTGGCCGGGTTGTACTGGAAGGGGTTCAACTCGAGTACCAGGCCGCGCGTGTCGCGCATGATGTACGGCGCGTCCAGCGTTGCGGCCGCCGACGGATACCAGGCATCGCGCTGGTAGAAGTCAGCGAATTCGTGCTTGATCAGATCCGGGTTCAAATCGCGCGAGATGGTGCCCTTGGACGGTGCGACCGGAACGTCCGGCAGATCGACGTACTGCTCGCCGATGACCCGCAGGTGCATGGCGGCAGCGTCGGGAATGATCAGCGATTCGCGCAGCATCGGCAAGGCCGGCAAGCCGCGATCATGGTGCAGGGCGCGTCGCGCGAGCTGGAGGGTATGCCAGCTGTCACCCGCGATTTCCAGATCACCGAGTTCGAAGGAATTCAGCTCCAGCCGGACCGTGGTCCGCTCCGGATCGGAGTGCAGCACGTGCAGGTCATACGGCGTATCGCCGTCGCCGACCTGAATCTGCCGGGCACCGGCAGGCAGAGCAAAGAGCAGGATCAGGACACAGACGGACAGAACATCGAGACGTTTCATGATTCCCCCTCGGGAGTTCAGTTTTCTCGGGATTGACCAATATACTGGGGTACTCGTCTTCCCAGGCGCCGGTGGTTATACAACACTACTATTATACCAGAAATCAGTGGAACGGACATGGAAAAATCCCACCAGAATGGTTCAGTTCCCGCAGCAGACGCCCAGGTCTTGCGGGTTCAACGGCCACGCGGCGGGTCCTCGCGCGGCTGCCGGTTGCGGGAACCACACGTCGGTCAAGGGGTATCAGACACGCGCGGGCTCACACCGATGAGGCTGACAATATGATAAATTGTTTTTTCACTGTGGTTTACCGTCGACTCGTTTCCATCCGGCCGGCCGCCGCGTTGCTGGCCGTGCTGTGGTGCTTTCAGTTCTGCTCCCCGTTGAACGGCGATATTGCCCGGGCAGCGTCCAAAACCACCACCTACTGGGCACTGATGTTCCCGGAAGACGACACGAGCGGCGATTTTGTCCGCCCGGGCTGGGGCGGCGGCGTGCGCCATGCCTCGACACTGCCTCTGACCGGCAGTATGCTTTCCGTCGTGCTCGGTAGCGAAGGCATCAACCTTCAGGACACGAGCTACTACTACTACGATGCCGACACGTATACTTGGGAAACGCAGCACACCGACCTGAACTACTATCGTCTGTACATCGGCGGGCAGATCGGCGGCCAGGGAGGGTTTTTCTTGCGGCCGTACGTCGGGATGAGCCTCTCGCTGGTGGTATATCACGTTTCGAGTGCGATCGAATTCCAACGTGACGATAGCTACTACGACTACTATGACGATGATTATTATGACGATTACGACGATTATGACGATTATGACCAGACGTACTACTTGCCCATCGGAGGGGATATCGAGTACGGCTTCGCCTATGATCTGAGCGTCGGACTCGACCTGAACCTGGGCAACGTTGCCAGTTTCGAGGGCGGCATACGCCGGCTCAAGAGCTTCGACGAACCACGGCAACTGGGCTACGATGCGATCACCGTCCATCCCGCATACCGGCAGTATTACGTCGGTGTCGGCCTTTCCTTCTGATCCGCCTCCACGGCGCCAACGCTTGACATATCTTCAAGAAGTACAGTAGGTTCCTGCCATACTGGAATTCACCAAGCTTACCAGCATCAAGGTCGCGAAACCATATTGTCGTGTGGTATCCAGGAGGAAAATCATGCTCGGTATCGCTTATTGGCGGCGGATTGTTCTGACGCTGGCAGTCGCGATGGCGTCCGCCGACTCGGCGTCGGCCTTGTGGCCGGAAGATCACGCCGACGCCCAGGAATTCGCCCCGCTGCTCTGGCTGGCCACCGACGAGCGGCTCTACCCAATCCTGCCCCACGCTTTTGCGTTCGACGGAATAGACAACAACGGCAACGGGCTGCTCGACCTCATGGACCCGGACGAGGTGCGCATGGGCGAACTCGACGTGAGCCAGTCGAGTGCACTGGTAGAGCAACTGCAAGGAATCGAGTTTCTGGTACCCTTCACCGCATCGACGGCGGCAATCGACAAGGCGGAATCGGACCTGGCGTACGCACAAGCCTGGCAGCAACAGGTGCAGATCGACCAGCAGGTCATGGTGTCCGGAAATATCCACGATGATCTGCGACGGGCCTTCAGCACGGCGCAGGTGCGGCTGTCCGACGTGGTGATGGTGGCGCCGGACGATACGATTCCCGGGTCCCACGTAAACCGCGGCCCCTGGATGGTGACGGAGTATCTCCACCGCGGAGATCTCGAGGCCGAAACGACGCGCCGCTATCTGGTCGCCGGTCGTGCGCACCAGGTGCTGGTGGCGGAACTGGCGTTCCTGGGATGCCGCTTCGTTCGTGGCCACCTGCAGGCCGAGTACGGACTGTGGCGCTTCGAAGGAACCCGCGCGGATTCGACGACCGCGGTGGTTTACCTGCGTGACGAGGCAGAGAACCGGACAGTCGGCGTCTACGGCAGCGAGACCCGCGAGTACTCGGCGAAACTGGTCAAGAAAGGCGACTACCTGCAGGTCGAACGCAAGAGCAAGATGCCCCCGCCGCGGGTCTGCTACGCGCACAGCGAGGACACCCGTTGCGGGCTCACCGTCTGGCAGTACTGGCTCTACTATCTCTTCGATATCGGTACCGGGCCGCACAAGCACGACAGCGAGCTGGTGGTCGTTTTCACCGATCCGTTGCATCAGGTCGCTTCGGTCGTGGGCACCGGCCACACGGCGGCATCGGCCAATAACATCCTGGTGCGCGACCGGAACGCCTCGCTCACGATGCAACGACCACAGAGTCTGCCCAAGCACATGCCGATACTCGTGGAGCTGGGCAAGCACGCCTCCTCGCCGGATCGAGCTTTCAACGGGCAATTCGACGTGGGCATGGATGCCAATGTCTTCTACAGCGATGTGTGGGGCTCGCGGGATATCCTCGCGGCTTTCGGCAAGATCAACCTCAAGCGGATGGACGCGGCGTACTCGTTTCCCCGCGACTACACCACCCTGATCGTCGAGAAGAAATGGTACGACGAAGCGCACTGGGAACCCGGAGACGGCGCCGCGGCGGCGGACAGCAAGTACAAAGACACGTTCACCGCCACCGACGAGGCCAATCTCGCGAAGATGCGCTCCAGCGCCGGTTCCAAGTTCGGCGGCGGCTACGATCAATACGAGCTGTTTCCGGTCGCGTACATGGCTGAACTGGAAGAGCAACTGGCCGCCGCGCAGGACTCGGAGCCAAGTCGCGCCGAACTCACGAAATGGCTACAGACCCACGCCGACGTTTTCTGGGGCCGCGGCAAAGCGCCCCGCAAGGTCGAGATCTCCGCGGAAGCGTTCACGCAGATGTTGCTCTGGGCGAAAAACAAGGATGACAAGCAGGACATGTGGCGACATGCGTCGTACCGGAATCCGAACGACGTATTCAAGCTCTGGCTCTTCCCCCGTTTGGCGGGCTGTTTCACCGGCTGGCACCAGGCCGGGAACTTCGGCAGTCGGTTCGGTCTGCAGTTCGCCGACGTGTCCCTTGGCGGTAACAAGCTGCTGGGGCTGATCCCGATACCGCGCCTCGAGCTGTACCGCGAAGCGACCATCGAATTCTATGCCGAGCTCGATCACCGGTGGCGCCTCGGCGACGTCGGTTACGTGTACAACAAGTTCCGGGGTAGCCACGGCGGCTGGTACCTGGGGCTCGCGCGCGGCGGCGGGCTCGATCGGCGGCCGAATCCCGTCATCACCTGCGGCGTCGTACCCTTTTCGTGGGATATGCAAAACTGGCTGAGCTGGCCCCGCCATACCCAGCTGGCCTTCCGCGCCGGTCTGCGCGCGGAACTGGCGACCAGGCAGAAGCCGTGGCGACTGGATCCGATTCAGCTCCAGATCGGCGTCCAGCTGACCTTCCCCGCGCTAGCGCCGCGTCACCCACTGGACACCGCCAGCGGTACCGTAGGCGGTAGCAACAGTTGCGTGCTGCCGAGCCGATGTTCCTGCCGTACCAGCGACTGAGGGATATTCCCTGGTTCAGTAACCGTTGCGCGCGGCCGAAACTATTCGTGATGCCTACTTTACCAAACAGATGAGGTAGCCAATGGCACGCGTGCTCTTGATCGATGACGACGATACCATCAGATCGGTGCTGAAACGGTTTCTGGAGAGGGACGGCTACACGGTGACCGAAGCCGCCGACGGCAACAAGGGTATTGCCGCATTTCGCGAACAGTCAGCCGATGTGGTGATCACTGACATCATCATGGATAACCGTGACGGTCTCGAAACCATCGTCGAACTCCGCAAGCTGAATCCGGAGCTGAAAATCATCGCCATGTCCGGCGGCGGTTTCATGACCAGCAACGCCTGTCTCGACCTGGCGAGCAAGTTCGGCGCCGTCGCGACGCTCAAAAAACCGTTTCTACATGCGGAACTGCTGTCGGTCATCGAATCGATGCTGGTCGAACAGCGCTGACCGAGGCCGGGTTGCGAAAAACTCCATATAGACCATATTGTTCGTCTGCCATGCAACAGAGGAGGACAACGCGTTGGCCGGCAAAACAGTACTTCTTCTTGGTCTCGGGATGCAGGGCACCGCTGCGCTGCACGACCTTGTGCAGTACGACGGTATCGGCGCGATCCAGGTCGTCGATAGCCGCCGCGATCTTCCGCAGATCCTCGCTCGCTACCCCGCTGACCGCGTCACCCAGCGCACACTCGACATCACCGATCCGGCCGCGGTCGAGCGGACCATGGCCACGGTCGATCTCGTCGTCGAAGCCCTGCCCGCCGTCTTCGCCGCAGCCGTGGGCCGCGCGGCGGCCGCCGCGGGCGTGCCCCTCGTCAGCAGCGTCGGCTATGTCGATCCGCGCGAGACCAACCCGCAGCGCCTGCGCACGCTGCACGAGAACCTCGACCGGATCGATCAAGCGGCGCGCCGGCGCGGTGTGCCGATTCTCACCGAGTTCGGTCTCGATCCGGGAATCGATCTGGTGCTGGGCGCTCGCGCCTGCGCCGAACTCGACGAGGTGCACGAGTTCCACTCCTACGGCGCCGGTATTCCCGATCCGCGCGTTGCCGGAAATCCGCTGCGCTACAAGTTCTCCTGGTCGGCGATGGGTGTCATGCAAGCCTACGTGCGCCCCGCCAGACTCGTCAGCGACGGCCGGCCGGTGCAGATCGCCGGGCGGGATATCTTCGCGCCGGAAAACGTACACGAACTCGACCTGCCAGAACTGGGCACGACGCTCGAGTGCTATCCCAACGGCAATGCCGTGCGCTATGCCGAACAATTCGGCCTGAACGGCACACTGCGCGAGGTGGGGCGATACACTTGCCGGCTGCCCGGCCACTGCGCTTTCTGGCGGGTCGTGGCGCGTAGCGGTTTTCTCGACGACCAGCCAGTCCGCGTGGGTGACATGGCGGTCACGCCATTGCAGTTCACGGCTGCCGTCCTGCAGGCGCAGCAGCAGTTTCAATATGGCGACCACGAGCAGGATATCGCGCTGGTGCGCGTCGATGTGCGGGGCGTGAAGGACGGCAAACCGCGGCGTCTCGTCTACCAGCTACTCGACCGCCGCGATCTCGAGACCGGTCTGACGGCCATGCAAAGGACCGTGGGATTCACCCTGGGGCTGGGCGCGCGCCTGATCCTGTCGGGCCGCTGGCAACGGAGCGGTCTGCTGACAGCGCTGGACGTACCGTACGACGAGGTGATCGCAGGCCTGGCGCGGCACGGGATGCGTGTCAGTCGGGAAGCGTCGTAGGGCCGGTTGTTCCGGGCTCGCCGTATACAGCCGATGCTCGCCACCCGCGGCTCGGGGCCCGCTGCTCGGGGCCGGAAACAAGTCGATCATTTCTCGATCACACCATGCGGATACGCCCGCTCCCGGTTCTGGTAGCTCAGAATCTTGGTGTTGACTACCTCACCGCCGTCAATCTCGATGGCCCTGCCCACGGTCAGACAATCTCGCCATGCCGCCGCGCCGCCCAGCACGTGCTTCACGAAGGGATGGGCTTCCTTGCTGTGTTCGAGCGAGGCCGTGTTGTACAGATACGACGGACTGTGATCGACCGCGTAGTAGGTCACGCCCTTGCCCACCTCGAAAGTGGGATCGTCGAAGGTCGTGGGCATGGCGAACTCGAATCCCATGCCGTGGTCGCAGCTCACGTCGATCAGCAGTGAGCCGCTCCGGAAGCCGTCGAGATCCCGGTTGTAGACGAACATCAACGGGTTGTCGGTGTTCTGGTAGACGCAATTGACGACGATGTCGTATTCGGCCAGTTTCTCGCCAAAGGGAACCCGCCGACCCTCTTCGGTCTCGCATACAACCTGTTCGGCATTGTCGGTATCCCGGTGATACTGGTCGTACTTGACCGTCGGTATCATACCGGCGACGGCCAGCGGCGGGCGCTGGGTGAATACGGTAATATCGGTAAAATCCATACCCCGCAGGGCGTGCACGGCGCCGCGTCCGGTCGAGCCGAAGCTGATCACGGCGACTTTCTTGGGCTGGTCGTGCCAGCCTTTGATACCGCGCAGCTGCAACGAATGCAGCACACTGCAGTATCCCGCCAGCTCGCTCTGGGTATGAAACAACCATACACCTTTGTTGTCTGCCGATGGCCAGCTGAACATGGACTCCATGGCTATGCAGGTGAGCTTCTTGTCGATGGCTTCCTGGACAAAAGCCGGCGTCTGAACCAGATGCAACGCGCCCCAGATCACCTGGCCTTCACGGAAGAAGGGAAAATCGAGGAACGTCGGCTTGAAGATCATCACGATGTCGCACTTGGCGAAGATCTCCTCGCGCTCCATCGTGCCGGCCACGTTCCGTTCTATCTCCTCATCGGTGATCCGGAAACGCTCGCCGTAGTGCTTCTCCACATAGACCCGCTTGCGGGCTTGTGGATCGATCAAGGGGAAATGGACCGGATGAATGGCGACGCGACGCTCGTTTTCCTTGTTGGAAGAGCCGATCATGCCCAGGGTAAGGTCATCTGATTTCATGAGATCTCCCCCAGTCTAGTTGTACTTGATCACATCCCCGGAAACCGTGACCGTTCGCGTGTGATACAGACCGAAGGTGCAGATGTAGGTCAGGATATCCAGCGGCTGGTTCTGGATTCTGATCTTCACATTGATCACGGCGTCACCACCGGCCTCCTGTATCTGCGTATTGAGAATGGACGAGAGGTAGTTCTGGCGGTCGCCGGCCGGCGGATTGGCGGGTATGATGACGACCCAGCCCGCCTTGTCGTGTACGACGAAGCTCTTGACGACTGTGTAATCGTCGGTGTTGGCGATGTTCATCTTGACCGGGTGCGACAGACTGCGCGTATCGAGATTGACCGTGGCACACGAGCAAAGAAAGAGGATTCCGCAACAGAGCAATCCCGCGAGTAACACCTTCTTCATGGCTTCCTCCTTACAGCTATAAAAACGAACTGAATTGGTACGAGATGTACAGCCTAGACCAGAATTCAGGAATCGTCTACCAGCGAATCATGGAGCCGCAGCTTCTCCATGCCGTGGTACAGGCGGGATTTGACCAGCTTCTCGTCGATCTCCAGCACCTCGGCGATCTCGGCGCGTGAAAGGCCCTCGGCATAGCGCAGGTGCAGCACCTCGCGCTGGTCGGCGGGCAGCGAGGCGACGAGCCGCCGCAACGCATCCCACTGTTCGCCTCTGACCATCTGCGTGAGATAACCGGTCAGTTCGGCATCGAGGCGCGAAGGATCGGGCAGGGAATCATTGTCGCGACGGCGCCCGCGCGAGCGCACGAGATCGAGGCAACGGTTCCGGCATATCTTGTAGATCCAGGCGCGGAAATTCTCGGGTACCGTAACGCTCGTGAGAACGCGGTAGAAAACCTCCTGGACCACGTCTTCGGCCTCGTCGCGGCGACGTAGATAGCCCAGACAGAAGCAGATCAGCTTCTCGCGGTAGATACGCTCGAGCAGATCCGCGGCGTCGGCGTTGCCGTCGCGCAGATGGCCGATCAGCGTCGGCGTCAGATCGGTGTTGGTAGGAATACGGTCGGGTTCCTGACTGGTCATGGCGCACCCCTTGATTGCTGGTCCTACCAGTATGACGCCGCAGTCGGCCAGACGGCACTATTTTTTCCGTTGCGGCCACCGTTTACCGAGCGCGGTGCGTTTTACTATCGCGCCGGCCTGCCGTGCGCTACAATCCGGCAGCACTACCCTGCACGCTCGCGCGCTCGGAGGAAGCGAAGCTTGAGCTGCGACATACCACGAGAGAAGCTCTGGAGCTGGGTCGATCGGGACGCGCCGGAACTGGACGAACATCTGGCGGTGTGCCCGTCTTGCCGTAAACGTACCGCGGTGATCCGCCGCAAGATCCGGATCATCGCGGGCGGTTCCTCGGTGGTGATCCCGGAGAAAGTCGGTTCCTACACGGTCAAGCGGCTGCTGGGAGAAGGCGGCCAGGCGCTCGTCTACGAAGCCGAACAGCCGGCGCCACGGCGGATGGTGGCGCTGAAGGTGCTCAAGGGCGGACGCTTCGCGAGCGAAAAACTCGTTAAGCATTTCCGGCGCGAAACCCAGGCTCTGGCTTCGCTGCAGCACCCCGCCATCGCCACCATCTACGAGGCGGGCAGCACCGATGAAGGGCTGCACTACTTCGCGATGGAACTGGTCGACGGTCTGCCCTTGAACCGGTACGTCCACGACGAGAAACCGACGCAACAGCAGCGCCTGTCGCTCTTCCGCGATGTTTGCCGGGCGGTCACCTACGCGCACAACAACGACGTGATCCACCGGGATCTGAAACCGTCGAACATCATCGTCGAGGCGGGCGGCAGACCGAAGATCCTGGATTTCGGCCTGGCCAGAATGGCTCGCGGCGAGGCTCACCCGACCAGAACCGCGTCCCGGACCAACCTGGTGGAAGGCACTCCCCGTTACATGAGCCCCGAGCAGGCACGCGGTCAACCGCGGCAAGTGGACGCCCGGTCGGACGTCTATTCCCTCGGCGTCATGCTGTACGAGTTGCTGACCGGCCGGCCGCCCCACGATATTGTGGACTTCACGCCCGAATCGCTCCGGGCGCTGAACGAGGACACGCCGCGCAAACCCAGCACCCTCGACGCGACGGTGAGCGGCGAGCTGGACACCATCGTGCTCAAGGCCCTCGAGAAACAGCCGGAGCGCCGCTATCGGTCGGTGGCGGAGCTGGACGAGGATATCCGCCGTTTCCTGAACTCCGAACCGATCCTCGCCCGGCCGCCCGGCACCCTGTACGTACTGCGGAAGAAACTCTCGCGAAACCGGCGCTGGCTGACGCTTGCCGCAGCAGTCGTGGCGCTGGCGCTGCTGAGCACCTGGTTTACCGGTAGGCCGCGTTACGACCTGGAGCAGGCTCGACTCGCTGTCCTGGAGATGCGGGTGAACCTGCTCAAACACGGCGCGGAGGAACTGTATTTCTCACAGGCAAACAACGCGCCGCAGCTTTATCCCGGACTTACCGAGGCGTTGCTCGTCCAGGCGCAGGCACTGTGCCTGTCCCGACAGGCGCATCTTGCCGCGGACCGATTGAACGATGCACTGGAACGGGACGGCTCGCTGTGGCCATGTCGCGTACTGCTGGCCGAGATCGCCGAATACCAGGAAGGATCCACCGCCACGCACACCGGCCCCGGCGAGCAGGCCGGCGAGCTACCCGATTCAGCGGAAGGCTGGTACCTGCGTTCCTTCGCCACCCTCGACATGGCACGCGGTCTGTCGCTGGCCGAGCAGGCCGTCGCGCGCAACAGCACCTACGTACCGGCGCTGGCCAGCCTGGCGATGCTGTCCGAGGCCAGTGGCGATATCGAGGGCGCCCTGCGCTGGTCATCGCGGCTGGATGAGCTGCGACCGGCTGAATTCGAATGGATCCGGTACAAGATCAGAGTACTGCTCACGCACGACCGTTACCAGGAGGCGCTCGCCGAGAGCGACGAGATTGTGGCCCGGTTCCCGGCGCTCCGCGAATCCTACACCACCCGCAGCCGTGTCCTGCGCAGAATGCACCGCTACGCCGAGGCGGTCCAGGATATCAACACGGCCATCGATCTGCAGGGGCAGGACGCGCCCCACTCCATCTGGCTGTACTACCACCGCGGCACCTTGCACTGGATGCTCGGCGAGCCCGAGCAGGCCGCCACCGACTACACCAAGGCCTACGAGTCGATGATCTATCCGAGCTACGCCAACGCCCGGCTGTTTCTCGTCCTTCACGAGCTCCAACGACCGGAAGAGGCGCAACGGGTACTCGTCGATGCCCGCCGCAAGGTGTGGGAAACCCCCTGGCTGGCCACGATACTGGCCTGCCTGGCCGGGGACGTCGCGCCCGAAGAACTCGCCGCGGCAGCGGCGGATTCGGTACAACGCTGCGAAGCGTATTATTATGCCGGCGAAGCCTGTTTGCTCGAGGATCGCCCGGACGCGGCGCGTACCTGGTTCCAGGCCTGTGTCGACACGGGCATCGAATCGGATCCTGCCGAGCATTGGGAGTCGATGAGCGAGTATCAGCTCGCACGATGGCGCTTGGGACAGCTGACCGGACGCTAGCAGCCGGCGAACGGTAGTTCTGACGTTGCCCGGTACGCGTGTCTACTTGACGAGCACGAGCTTGCACGTGGCGTGTCGAGTTCCCTGAACGATGTGCGCGAAATAACTTCCCGATGCCACCCGCCGCCCTGCGCTGTCGACACCCTGCCAGACCACTTCCCGCCAACCGGACGTTGCCGCCGGCAACGACTCCGACCACACCTCCCGGCCGGCGAGGGAGAAGATTCGCATTCGGGCCGGATCCTCGCCGGGCAGAAAAAAGCGGATCCGGCAGGACGGATTGAAGGGGTTGGGAAAGGCGGCCAGCCGCAGCTCGGGATTGGCCGGCGTCTCGACCGCCGTGGTCAGAATAGACCCGATGGCCGCATGGATTCTCAGCTTACCCGCACCCCAGCGGTCCGGATCGCCGGTCCACTGATCCTGGGCCGCCCCCGCGCGCAGATGATAGCGGCACGAGCCGTTGTCCAGATCGGGGACCAGTTCCTTCAGCAGCGCGGCGGCGCCCGCCACATGCGGACCGGCGCTGCTGGTGCCGCTGAACGCGGCGTAGTCGCCGTCGCTCCAGGGACTCGCGCTGTAGACGGTCGCGCCGGGAGCGGCGAGGTCCACGTCGGGCCGGCCGTCGAGGCGTGGTCCCCAGCCGCTGTAGCCATCGATGTCGCCGTCGTTCGCCACGCTGTAAGCCGCCACGCTGATCGCCGAATCCGCCGTGGCGGGCCAGGTCACGGTGTGGGACGGATCGAGGCCGACCAGCCAGCGCGAGCTGGAGAACCAGCTGTAGAAATCGTCACCGAAATAGCCGTGCAGGTCGGTGTCCGGGCCGCTGAAGGCGAATACCCAGTCACCACCGATGGGCGAGCCTTCAGGATCCGACGCGAGTCGCAGGTCGAGGCGCCGGGTGCCGCGTGGCGAGACAGAGAGATTGGAGTAGATGCGGTAGCCTTGCGTGACCAGGGTACTGCCGTCGGCCGGCACCGTGACCGGCGTCCCCCCGGGGGGCGTGACCGACAGGCTCAAGGTCACCGGGTCGGTCCACAGGAAACTCGGCCAGAGTATCCGATGGCTGCTCGAGGCCTGCAGCACCTCGCCGCCGGCGCTGGCGAAGTGGGTGTGCATCTGGCCGGTGGCGAGATTGCCGGCCGGTACGACGAAGATGATACCCTCGTCGGCCGCGTACTCGTTGATCATGGTCTCGATGTTCGACGAGCCGTCCAGAAACTCCCAGACCCACTCGCCGTCCTCGATCAGCACGATATCGGCCCCTTCGGCGACCGCCCAGGCCAGACCAGCCTCGATGGGCAGCAGGTAGGGGGGCTCGTCGGTGAAATCGTAGTTGACGTGAAGGCTCTCCACGCCCGGCGCCATGCCGCTCATGGCGTTGAGGCCGCTGGCGTCGGGACCGACCCAGCCACCGCCGAAAATGCCGCTGACCTGGGTGCCGTGGCCCCAGTCGTCGAGCTGGGAATCGAGCAGGTCGACACCGCGTCGATACACAGTGCCGTCCCGGTTGTAGATGGCGCGTATCTTCGAATATCCCAGCGCCAGCAGCGACTCGCCGGGATCGAGGCGAAAATCACCGTCGAGATCGGCGGTCAAGAACAGGCGCTCGCCGTAACACGGATCCAGTTCGCCGAAGGCGGGTGGTCCGTTATCCCGGCTGGTATTGCCGTTGGCGTCGTTGTACAGAAAATCGAAGTTGGTATCGTAGACGACGGGATTGTTGCCGTAGCCGCCTGTGCCGGCGCTCTCACGGTACCGCAGAGCTTCACCGGCGTCGGCGACGTCGTTGTCGTTCAGGTCCACGGCGTCACCCGGACTCAGGTCATTACTGCTGTCCACGTCGAGCCAGTCGTAGGTCTCGTCGCTGCGCGCGAAAAACGCGGCGTGCAGGTAGTTGACGCCGGTATCGATGTCGCAGATGGTCACCCCGGCGCCGGTGAGCGTGCCGCCGCCGGGTGACGCGACCTGCCAGGCCAGATCGGCCTCGACCTGGGGACGGCTCCGCGCCAGGGGCGGCGCCGAATCGGGACGCCAGGCGCATTCGACCAGCAGCAGGAAATCCAGGGTTTCGAGGTTCGCGACCGCGCTGAAGGGGATGCGCGCCGGATAGACGGTGCGGCTGCCGAGCGGACCGTCGCCGTGGTCGAAAAAGGTCACGCCCAGGTCGTTCAGCAGCCGGAACTCGGCGCGACGAGGTGCATGGGTGAAGCGAAGCGAGCCCGCGAACCAGTCCGTGCGCCCGGCGGTGCTCGCCTCGAGATAGGCCAGCCGCCCGTCGACTTGCGGTGCCGCACGGACGATGGCCGACTCGTACACGAAAAAGCCCGCGACCAGCCCTGCAAGCAGACATGAGCACGCGGACCGATTGCGCGCCTGAAAACGGATGTGCTCCATGGAAGTTCTCCTCATTGTTACCTGATAGTATAGCATTTTTCGCCGGTGCGGGCGGCTCGCTCGTTGGTTCACCCGGTGGACGTGTCGTCATTTCGATTCCCCGCAGCCACATCGTCGGCTAGTATGTTGCCATGAATACCGACGCCACACACAGCGCACCAGTCAACGAGCAGGACCGGATCGTCACCCTGGACGCCATCCGCGGCGTGGCCTTGCTCGGTATCCTGGTGATGAATATCCAGAGCTACTCGATGATCGGCGCGGCGTACTTCTTCCCCCACACCCACGGCGACATGACAGGGTTGAACCATCTCGTCTGGTTACTGGGGTACTTGTTCGCCGACACCAAGTTCATCACGGTCTTCTCCATGCTGTTCGGCGCGGGAATCTGCCTGATGACCGACCGCGCCCAGGCGCGAGGCGCCCGGGTCGCCGTGTTGCATTACCGGCGCATGACTGCCCTGTTGCTGATCGGGCTGGTTCATGCCTATCTGTTCTGGTACGGCGACATTCTCGTGACCTACGCCCTGTGCGGCCTGGTGCTCTATCCGCTACGCCGCCTGCGCTCGGTCTGGCTGATCGTCGTGGCGCTGGTGATGATCGCCATCGGTATGCTGCTGAGTCTCGGTGCGGGTCTGACCGCCGACGAGTGGCCCGCCGCGGCGCGCGAGAGCCTGCTGGCGGATTTCGCCCCCTCGGCCGAGAGCATCGCCGAGGAAGTGACGATCCACCGCAACGGCGGCCTGCCCCTGATCCGCCACCTGGTCAGCGAGTCGCTGGCGATGCAGACCACCATCTTCTTGTTCTGGTCTTTCTGGCGCGACACCGGCGTGATGTTGCTGGGCATGGCCTTCTACAAGCTCGGCCTGCTGTCGGGCTTGCGTTCGCGGGGGCTTTACCTGGTCCTGGCCGTGTGTGGACTGGCGGCGGGCCTCGCCCTGGTACTGACCGGCCTGCAGCGCAAAGCGGCGACCGGGTGGGAGGTCTTCGACTCCTTCTTCGTCGCCTCGCAGTACAACACCAGCGGCGCCCTGTTCGTGGCCATGGCCTACTTCAGTATGGTCGTGCTGGCCTGCCGGCGCGGCTGGCCCATGTCCCGACTCGCCGCCGTGGGGCGAATGGCGTTGAGCAACTATCTGCTGCAAACGCTGATCTGCACGGCGCTTTTCAATGGTCCCGTACTCGGTCTATTCGGTCAGGTCCCGCGGGTGGGCCAGGCCGGTATCACGGCGGCTATCTGGGTACTGCAGCTGCTGATCAGCCCCTGGTGGTTGGCGCGCTTCCACTTCGGACCGGCCGAATGGTTGTGGCGGAGTATGACCTACGGACAGTGGCAGCGGTTGCGGCGGAGCTCGCCGGCTTGCCCAAGCCGTGATCCGGGCGCGGACACCCCGCGGGGAGCTACCTGATACCATCGCCGGTATCACCTCACTGATGTCGCCGCGCATTCAGATCTAGTAATATTGGTTGCCCGTGTGGTAGCGTCCCCGGGTGATGCCTCTATCGTAAACCGTGTATTCCGGTCACCTGATCGGGTAGTAGTTGTCCGGGCTCGCAACAGCGAGCGTTGGGCAGGTATCGACTGTCCAAACGGAGGATCCGTGATGACCTTTTCACGATTGAAATCGTTACGGCCCACCGGTTCGTTCCTCTGCATGCTGCTGCTTGCGCTGACGCTGGGTCTGTCGGCCTGCAGTTCGACCCACCCGGATTCGTTCGGCGAGTTTTCGGCGTCGATTCATGTCCTGCGTCAGAATGCCGATGCTGCGCTCGCGGTCAACGACAGCCTCAGCCGGGATCGTTACATCACCAACACGGTCGCGGCGAGTTTCGACACCCTGAGCGCCGACCAGGTTCTTGAACTCCAGATGTTGCAGGTCGAGGGCGATCCGTTTGCCTGGGAAATGGACCCGACCCCCCTGTTCATGGCGGCCAAACGCTTTCGAACCGGTGTCTATTCCCTCAACACGACGCTCGTTGCGTATGCGGAGCTGCTGGCCGAGCTGGCCGGCGCCGCACCGGCCATGCAGGCCCGATTCGACACCCTGTCCACCGAGTTGAACGCCGGGCTCAACTCGGCCGCCAAGACGATCGGCGTCGCTGATCTGCAGCAGGAGCTCGCGATATTCTCGGCCGCCGCCCGGGGTGTGCTGAACCTGTACTTCGAGAACAAGCAACAGTCGACCCTGCGCGAGGCGCTGACGGAGAATCAGGAGAATATTGAGCAGATCGCCGCCGCGCTGCAGGAAGCGATGCGTATCAACGCCCTGAACCTGTGGCAGGACTATGATGAACGGAGCATGGAAGTCATACGGCAATTGACGCCGGACGCCGGCGGTGATCCGGAGGCGCGCCGCTGGCACGTGATCACCGCCGTGGGCATGAACGAGATCCTGGCCACGCGGCTGGCCATCCTCGAAACGCTCCACCATTCGTACGGCACCCTGCCGGTCGTGCACACCGATCTGGTGGCATCGGTCGGCAAGCAGGAGTTCAGCAAGGCGTCGCTTCGCGAGCTGTACGAGACCAGCCGCCATCTCCGCGACCTCTACCGTGAGATGGCCGGTAACCAGGAAACGCTGAACGCGAGCCGCGGTGCGGCTGCCGCCGGATCCACCGACGAGTAACGGGAAACCCACGGGGGATTTATCATGCCGCTGAACAGATCACAAAGAGAGATCGCGATCGAGAAGTTGCTGATCACCAAGAACAAGGGGCATCGCCTCGAGATCAGGTTGCGCTTCCAGGGCAAGGCGGCCGAAGCGAAACAGGTCAAGGATACGAACGACGTATTGTCGAAGGAGATCGACAGGCTGCTGGTCGAGATCATGGAAGCCTGGACGGGAAACGCGGCCACGATCGAGACGGCCCTGCGAACCAACAATACGAGGTTACAGGCCACGATCCGCGATATCCGCAAGAAGATCAAGGTGGCCGAAAAGGTGGTCAAGGCGATCGGCTACCTGGACAAAGCCATCGAGCTAGCCCGTAAACTGAGGAGTTGACCGTCATGACGACCTGTCCCCGTGAAAACGCCGCGGGCACCACATCGCGGGATATCAGCAGCATGCGCCTCGCATCCATGGCTGGGGCGCTGGCCCTCGGACTACTGCTGGTCACGGTAATCGGATGTAACGATGGCCCAACCGGGCCGGAAAACACTCGTGCCACGATGGTCAACATCTGGCCGAACGAGGATGGGACCTTCTGGAAGTACCGGATGGTGAAGACATATCATGACACGGTACTGCTGGCGGAATACAACCCGCCCGAGGATCCGCCGCCCGCGCCTTCGGCCAGAGAACTGCACACGTTGCTGGAAAGGGATCTGAGCGGAACCGAGTCCGTTGCCGCTCAAGCGGATATGATCCTGCGATTCGACGGACGCATGACGACCGACTCCGGTGCCGAAGGGCAGAATCTGGCGGTCACCTTGACCCCGGACACGAAGCTCCAGCACGGCGACCGCCGCGGGACGCATCGTTCGGCGGAGCCGCAGACGGGTCCAACCACCGAAGCGCCATTGTTGTCCGCAATCGCCCGAGCTCGCGCCGACCTGCGCTCGCGCCTGACGACACGGCTGCCTGATCACGATCGTCGCTGGTCGCGGAAGGACCTGCCCGCCGAGGTGGAATTCGATCGAGCGCCGCTGCTGCTCGGTGGCGGTTGCTGGGAAAAAGCGAGCCAGTACATCGCCCTCTACGGCGACCTCGACCAGCACATTTCCTGGTACTTCTTCAATGAACTGCTCGCGGTCGGCCATAGCTTTGCCCATCAACTCGTCCCCATGCTCGCGGACGATATCTGGCTGCGTACGCGAATCATGGGCGAGACGTCATATCAAGTCGATGGTGTGACCTACCAGCACGCCCTCGATGTGATGTACGTCGTGGACATGGGGGTTCAGACAGCCACCGACGAAAGCGGCGAGATCGTGCACCACAACCGATCCTATATCTACGGCAACATCATCTACGTACCCGGTGTGGGACCGGTGGCCTTACACCAGTGGGAACTCACGTCTCTGGATATGATCATGGGTGGTTCGCCGGCGCCGACGATCGAAACCGTGTGTACGCTGGTGGCGTTCGGAATCGAGGAGTAACCGCCAAGCAACCAGCGATGGTGGTCTTACGGTCGTAGCTGGGCGTTCTATCGACGGCATGCCAAACCGCATGTCGTTTTCGCAGTCAGAATTACCTGCCCCTAAAAAAATACAGCCTCGTCGTGTAACGCCCGACCCCTTGAAGCGATGGGTTAAGTAGCGCGCCGCCCGCGGCCGACCATCGACTGGCAGACGGCCGATCCGTAATCGGCGCTTCCCGAAGATCAATGACCCTGTTCGTGGGAAATAGTTCTGAAAGACGTTAGCGTTTCCCATGCCCATCCGAGGAGGCTAGTCATGTTACTGCGAAAACATTTCATTACCGTGATTGCCACTGTTTTCTGTCTGGGCCTGGCGGCCGGTGCGTCAGCCCAGGATTTCACCTGGCATTTCGATGATGTCGATGGCCCGAGCAACGGTTGGGGTGACAACCCGCCGGGCATGCCCTATTACGAATACATGTTCGACGGAGCGCCTGAAGACGACGACTGCTCGTGGATCGACCTGCCGACCGTAACCTGGCCCGACTGGTACTATGCTCATTCCTATCCCGAGAACTTCGACTTCTCGGGGTTCCATTTCTGGGCCGATGTCTGGCTGGCCAACAACTACGACGATCTGCCGAACGATGTGGAGATCGAGCTGTGGCGCGGCTATCCCGACGGAGGCGGCACCTTCCTCGCCTCGGATATCGTTACCGTGACCAATCAACTGGTCATCGGGGAATGCGGTGAAATGTATAAGTTCGATTTCGGCACCATTCAGGATCTCTATCTTGTCGATGAGCCGCTCGTACTCGTCATCAAGTGCATCGGCGTCGACTACAACACACACATCTACTGGGACAGCTGGGACAGCCCCAGCGCACTGCACGCAGAAGCAGGCGATCCGCCGATCTTCACGGACATCGGCGCCGATATACTCGGTCTCTATATCGGTTCGGTTGACTGGGGCGACTACGATGACGACGGTGATCTGGATGTCCTCGTCACGGGCCGAAACTATGCCACGAATCCCTATGCGCGAGTCTACAACTACGATCACACCACCGAGACCTACAGCCAGGCTGCCAATCTGCTCGGCGTAGCATACAGCGACGCCGCGTGGGGCGATTACGACAACGACGGTGATCTCGACATCGCCTTGACGGGATCGAGCACGTCCGGATACAAGACCCGCATCTACGAAAACGACGGCGGTACGTTCGTCCACGACACGAGTAACGTCCTCAAGAATCTCGCCTACAGCTCGATCGACTGGGGCGACTATGACAACGACGGCGATCTCGATCTGCTCATCGTGGGCTTCAACTACCACGAATACGTTCCCTATTCGTTCATCTACCGCAACGATGACGGTGTGTTCGTCGACGCCGAGGCCGGCTTGCTGGACCTCTACTGGGGAGTCACGGCATTCGGCGACTACGATGCCGACGGTGACCTGGATATCGTCATCACCGGCACCATTTCCGATAACGTCACCCGCCAAACCGTCGTATACGAGAACGTCGACGGGACCTTCACCGACATCGGTGCCGGGCTACCCGGTGTCCGGGCCGGTGCCGTTGCCTGGGGCGACTACGACAACGACTGCGATCTGGACCTGCTGCTCAGCGGCCATGACGGAACGAATCGAGTCGCCAGGATCTACGAGTACGACATGGGCAGCTTCACGGACATCGGCGCGGGTCTGCCGCAGGGTGCCGGCGGCGCTGGTTGCTGGGGCGATTACGACAACGACGGCGATCTGGATCTGTTCTTCTCGTGCCACGACGGCACCACGCGTCATGTGGACATCTACGAAAACAACGGCGGAACATTTACCCCGATCAACGACGGATTGGCGTCGATCAGCGGCAGCGAGGCCGCCTGGGGCGACTACGACAACGACGGCGACCTGGATCTGCTGCTCGCGGGCGGCGACGGATCGGTGGCATACACCAAGGTCTATAGCAACGAGCTGAATATCCCCAACACCGCACCGAACGCGCCGACCAACCTGCGCCTGGCGTTCTCCGGCAGCACGTTCAGCCTGGAATGGGATCCGGCCACCGACGCCGAGACGGGTCTGGCGGGCCTGACCTACAACCTGCGCGCGGGTACGACGCCGGGCGCCATCGATATCGCCACCCCCATGTCGGATCTGAGCACCGGTTACCGCAAGGTCGCTCGCTTCGGCGATATTGCGTGCGGCGGGTACTTCGATCTGGAGATCGCCGACATCACCGAACTCACGCAGTTCTGCTGGAGCGTTCAGACCATCGACGGCGGACTGATGGGCTCACCGTTCAGTGGCGAGCACGTCTTCGCACTGGCGCCGGTCGTCACCTCGATCACCGACGTGGCCAACGATCAGGGCCGACAGGTGAGCATCGAGTGGTCGCGTTCGGACTTCGACGCACCGGGACAGGACTACACCATCACCGGCTACAGCGTGTGGCGTCGGATCGACGACATCGAGGATGACGGCGAGAAGCGGGCCGTGCCTCGCGACGGGAAGGCACACCAGCGGATCGTCAAGGACGGCGGCCTGTGGCACTACATCAGTACGGTGCCGGCGCGCGGCGAGACCGACTACGCCGTCGTGGCGCCCACCCTGTGCGACTCGACGGTATCGGGCATCTGCTACTCGACCTTCTTCATCTCGGCCATGACCGCCGATCCGCTTGCCTTCTTCGACTCGGCGCCGGACAGCGGTTACTCCGTGGACAACCTCGCCCCGCAGGCGCCGTCACAGCTCAAGCTGGTCGGACCGCGGCTCTTGACCTGGGAAGATCCGGTGGACGAGGACTTCGATTACTTCTCGGTCTACGCCGCTGATACCGACGTGTTCGACGAGAACGCGGTGTTGATCGGCCACACGGTGACGCCGGAGATGGCGCTAGGTGAGCCGCCCTACCCCTTCTACTTCGTCGTGGCGACGGATTTTGCCGGTAACCAGAGCATGGAACCCGTGGCTTTCGACTACCAGAACTCGGTGCCTGAGGCCTTGCCGACCCGGTTTGCTCTCGGCGCCAACGTACCCAATCCCTTCAACCCGGCGACCACGATCAGCTTCGAGCTGCCCGAGAGCTGCCGGGCCCGTTTGAGCATCTATGGTGTGGATGGTCGACGGGTGGCGGTCCTGGTGGACGAGGATCGGCCAGCGGGCAAGCACGCGGTGGCCTGGAACGGCCTAGACGACCAGGGTAGTCGCGTGGCGTCCGGTGTCTACCTGTACCGTCTCGAGGCCGGTGATTTCCGCAGCACCAAACGGATGACCTTGCTGAAGTAATGTGGTGAGGCCAGTCGGGCTATGGCCGCACCTTCCCGGTTGCCCCGGTGGCATCTGTTGCCCCGGGGCAACTTTTATCAAACGAGATTTGCGAGCCCTCCGGGCGCGGACACGGAATAGCGGGGCAGGCGGCGCGATCGATGGTACACTTGGATTACGGTTGGCAGCAGAACGCCGTGTTCATGCTCCGGGCACAAAGCACGACCAATGTGGCGGATACCTGATGTTTATTCTGATATCAACATTACTTTGCCTCGTTGCGATACCCGCCGCGGCCTGGACTCCTGATAGCGGTGCCCGGGTCGATAGCCTCCTCGCGCTACTGGAGACCTCCTCCCCGGACTCGCCCCGCGTCACACACGTCGACGAGCTCGTGACCCTGGCACGGAATCACGTGCGCCGGGACGAACTCTTCGCTGCGGCGGACCTGCTGGACCGCACGGTGGCGCGCGTGGATCGGTACTGGGGGTCCGATCACGAATCCCTGGCTGAGCTGTTCACGAGCCGAGCGGAGATCCTGAACCACCTCGGCAACCACAACGAGGCCACGCCGCTTTTCGAACGGGCGCTGGCCATCAAGCAAGCGTACTGGCCGCCCGATCATCCGGAACTGGCCGGCCCTCAGCTGGGGCTCGCGGCGCTGGAGCGCAAGCAGGGCCGGTTTGGCGCGTCGCTCACCCGTTACCGACGATGGCGGGAAGTGCTCCAGCGCGCTCTCGGCCCCGCCCACCGCCGGACCGTCGTCGCCGCCATCGGCGAAGCGAGCTGCCTGATCGATCTGGGCGACTACGCGGAAGCGGAAAAGATCCTGCGGCCGCACGTCGCAGCTTCGCTGGCCGCCAACGGGGAACTCGCCGGTGAGACGGGCGAGCTGATGCTGGCCCTGGCCGGTGTGCTCGCCGAATTGAACGAACCTGTCGAATCGCCGCAACTCTACCGACGGGCCGCCGTGATCATGGAGCGCGTCCACGGACCAGACCATACACGGACCGCGGCGGCCATCGCGGGGCTGGCACACATCGAACATCGTATTGGCGATGTCCGGTCCGCGGAATTGCTCTACCGCCGGGCCATCGCCATCGTCGTGACGAAATACGGTGGAGGCCATCCCGATCTGATTCACTACCGGGGACGGGTCGGCATGTGCCAGTCGCTGCAACGCGACCGGAGACCGCTGGCCGTAGAAACGATCGAAAACGCCATCGCCCTGGCAACCGGTCTCTATGGCGCCGACAGCTACCAGGTTGCCATCGAGGAACGTCATCTGGGGCTGGCGCTCATCGGCTGTTCGCGCTTTGAAGAGGCGATTCACGTGCTGGAACATGCACTGGGCGTGCTGGAGCAGAAATACGGCCCCGATCACCCGTTCCTGAGCAAATGTCTCAAAGGACTGGCGAGGGCGCACCTGGTACTCGAGCAGTACGAAACGGCTTACGGCTTCATCAACCGCGCCCTGGCGCTGCACGAAGATACCGATCGCGATCAAGCCGAAATGATACATCTGCTCAGCTGGCGAACGGACATCGAGTTCGGACTCGGCCGCTGGGATGCCGCGCTGGCAAGTGCTTTCAGCCTGGCGCGACGCAGCCATGCCCGGTTCGAACAGATGTTCGCCACGGCGTCGGCTCGCGAGGCGAATTATTACTCGCTCGCCGTGCACAGCGCCAAGAGAATGCTCGCGGCGTTCGCCGCCGCCCGCGAGCAGGACCAGGCCTCCCTGGTCCAGGTGTTCTCGTTCATGCTTCACACACACGGTCAGGCGCTCGACCGCCTGGCCGAGCGGCAGCGCTTCCTCGCCGGAACGAAAGCGAATGCTTCTGTCGCTGAACTGCACGATACCTTTGCCGGCGCGTCGCAGCGCCTGGTCGATCTGGTGATCAAGGGCGCCGACGACGACCGCGACACCTATCTGGAACGACTTACCGACACACACCTGGAAATGGAAACCGCAGAACGAGCGCTGTTGGCGGCAAGCGGTGAACTGCCACTTTCCGCGACGTCGCCTGACAGCAGACCGGATATCACCGCCGAGGTCTTGGCTGCCGCGCTCGCCCCGGGTGAGGCGCTGGTCTACTACCTGACTTTTCCCGAGGTGGGAACTCGCACCGAGCACTATTGCGCTTTCTGTCTACGGAAGTTCCACTCGGGGGCGTGGCGCCTCGATTTCCGGGTTCTCGGTAAGCTGACCGCGATCGACGCTTTGATCAACACGTACCGCGAAGTCATCAGCGAGCCGACATCCGGGCGGCGTCCGACCGCCCGGGAAGAGGCCGAGTTCAGACAGGTGGCCCGAGTGCTCTACGACGCGCTCTGGGCGCCGTTGTTCCCGGATTCGACGGACACCGACTCGAATGCGACGCTCGACACGGCGACGACCGCGGCGCCGACGACGGCCTTCCTTATGCCCGTCCACCGCTTACATCAGCTGGATTTCAATTCCTTGCTATCACCGAACGGCCGGCTCGTCGTCGAGCAGTGGAAAACCCATCTGCTCAGCTCGGGCCGGGATCTCCTGCGGTCGCCGCCGACCGCGATGCCAGCCGGCGGCGGTTTGCTCGCGTTGGGAAATCCGGTTTTCCCCGAATTCGACGGGAGCGATCGCGACGGCGCCGGCTCCGGTACGGCGCCCCTGCACTGCCCGGACGCGTACCGGGCGCTCGATCCTTTGCCGGGAGCGGAACAGGAAGCACACGCGGTAGCTCGGATCTTCGCGACGGCGGCCGCCGGCTCGATCACGGTACTGGTTGGCCCGGCAGCGTCGGAACAGGCTGTCAAACGCGTTCTGCCGGCTCAACGGATGGCGCACTTCGCCACGCACGGCTTCGTCTGCGATCAGGACCAACACATCCACCGCCTGGTGCCGGAGTACCTGATCGCGCCGCTGGCCATGTCCGGTCTGGTGCTGGCGCCGAGTCCCGGCGCCGACGACGGGCTGTTCACCGCGCACGAGGTGGCCGGACTCGATTTGCAGGCCCTGGACTGGGTGGTGTTGAGCGCCTGCAATTCGGGATTGGGCAGACTCATCGGCGATGGTCTCGGGCTGTTCGGCCTGCGGCGAGCCTTCAAGATGGCCGGCGCCCGCACCGTACTGACGACCCTGTGGTGGATCGAGGACACACGCATGAAAGGACTCATGGCAGGCGTTTATCGACGGCGCCTGGCCGGCGGTGCAACCGTCGACGCCGTTCGCGACAGCCAGATCGAACGCCTGGTCGAAGCGCGCCGACGCTGGAACCGGATCCATCCGATCCTCTGGGGCGGCATTGTCGCCGAGGGCGACTGGCGGTGACGTCCCGCAGGCATCAGTCAGGCAACTTCTCCTGCATCCGCTGCAACACCCGGTCCCAGGCGGCGTCGAAGTACGCGTAGGTCTCGTCCCAGTTCTCCCCCTCGCCGAAACCGAGATGGGTCAGGCGCACACGGGTTCCGGCGCTCCCTTCAGGCGTGCATTCGACCACGACCCAGGTGTTTTTCGCTCGACTCTCGGGCTGGTCCGGCGGCGCGTTCCAGCTGAAGCTGACCATCCGGTCGGGGATGTAGCTCAGCACCTGGCAGCCGTTACTGCCGATCTCACCGTCGAAGAGCCATTCGTAGCGGCCGCCGATAGCCAGATCGATCTCGGCCGCGCTCGGCGGGCCGTACACCTGCCCCCAACCGGCAGCGGTGGTCCAGGCGGCATACACCGTGGCGACCGGCGCTTCGACGACGGCTTCCTTGGTGAACGATCTGAGTTCAGTGCCCGAGGCGACGAAGAGCTGGTCGTCTATGGGACTGGTCATCAATCGATTCCCTTCCGCTTGTGCCAACCCGGCACATATCACAAGTATCGCGGCGCCGCAAACAACGTCTCTCATCGTAGCGTTCCTCATCGCTGCAATCACAATTGACCTCCGGTGTGAAATGCTCAAGCGGTGCACGGTTTAGGCAACGTCGACCCCGGCTAGTCAACCACTATCGGTAAATCGACGAACTCCTGCTGACCATCTCGAATGAAAAGATAAGGCAGAAATATTCCCTCGCCGCTCTCGTACAGATCATCGGCGACGGAGTTCAGCGCCAGGTAGACTTGCACCGGCCGTAAATCCTCATCGAGCGTTATGATGCGACCGTCATGTACGTTGGCCCGGATCGAGACCGATCCGTCGTCATTCCGGCTCACATTCAATACCCCTACCTCGGCTTTCGTTTCAGGTTGGATGGGGGGGATCAGTAGATAGCCCCGCTCTCTGGCGATCTCCATTCCCGGCCAGTCTCGGTATTCGGGCAACCCCTGTGAGTACGGATAGGCCTGGCCGTCGATTCCCGGCAGATCGAGCAGGACCACGCAGCCGGGGTGTATGCCGGTCTCGAACGAAACGAAGTCCCGCACGAAACGCGAACTGCTATTGGAGCCGTAGAGCAAGAGCGCAGAGCCGGATTCGCCGAGCGATAGCTGATCGCAGAAATAAAGCGGCCCGGGGTGATAGTACGTGCCCAGCACTTCATTTTGCAGGGTGATGAACTGTAGCGCGAAGGAATAGAAATCCCCGTCCCGTAGAGCTGCCGCCAGCACCTGTTCGTCCCGATCCGGCCATTGGACGAGAACATTCCAATCATAGATCGTCGGACCCTGAGCATTGACAGGAGCGACGCCCCAGCTTGTGTCTCGTGTCCACAGCACGTCACCGCTCCCGGCCTCGAGCAGCCACAGGCTGCCTGGTCCCGAGTCCGGCCACAACGAGAGCACAACGCTGGCGGCGACACCGTTGCGCTCGACGATCGTGTGCGATCGCTCGTTCCAATTCCACCTGCCATTGGGCCAGATCCTGCCTGGCATTTGCCGGGTCCAGAGAAAATCTCCGCGGTCGCCGACCGCGCGGGCGATACGCATCTCGATCACCTCGACCGCTGCCAGATTACCGTGACGCGACTGCACGAGCGAACTCACGAGCACGGTTGCTCCCGCGACCATGGCCACCAGGGCTACGACGACCGCTCCGACGGAGAATGCCTTCGACCGGTTTCTCCGCACCGCCTTCGAGAACCGGTAGCTGACACTGGGCGGACTGGCCAGCACCTTGTCGCCGTCGAGATAACGGCGGATGTCGTCCTGCATGTCGTGGGCGGATGTATAACGACGCGTCCGGTCCTTGGCGAGGGCCTTCATCGTGATCCAGTCCAGCTCGCCGCGCAGTTCCTTCGCGAGCGAGCTGGATCGTTTCCCGCGCGGCAAGACGATGGTCGACTGGCCATCGTCGAGGGAAGAAGCCTTATCGCTCGGGCTGGGTGGATCCACCTCGCGGATGATGTGCAGCATCCCTTCCAGTCCGGCTTTGCGGAGCATCTGTGTATGAAAGGGCAGGGCGCCGACAAGCAGTTCGTACAGCAGCACACCGAGGGAGAAGATGTCCGTGGAGGCATCGACGTCCGTGTCCATCATGTCGGCTTGCTCGGGGCTCATGTATTCCGGCGTGCCGATCAGGTGGCCCTGCTCGGTGTAGACCGTTCGTTCGGTCAGACGCTGGTTGGTGGCCTTGGCGACTCCGAAGTCGATGATCTTGGGAATCGCCCGGCCGGCCTGGACCGTCACCAGCACGTTCGAGGGTTTGATATCGCGATGGATGATTCCGTTCTGGTGGGCGTGATGGATCGCCTGGCAGACGAGAATGAAAAGTTCCAGCCGTTCCGCGGTACCCAGATGATTGCGTTCGCAGTATTCGGTGATCGGAGCGCCCGTGACCAGTTCCATCACGAAATAGGGACGGCCCTCCTCGGTGGATCCGGCGTCGAAGATACTGGCGATGTTCGGGTGGTTCAGGATAGCAAGCGCTTGACGCTCGGATTCGAAGCGCGCCATGACCTCTTTGCTGTTCATCCCCAGCTTGATGATCTTCAGGGCGAGTCGGCGCCGGAGCGGACGCTCCTGTTCGGCGAGGAAGACCTCACCCATACCGCCCTCGCCGAGTTTGTAGAGGATGCGATAGCCGGCGATGTAGTCGGGCAGATCGGAGTCCTCGGTCGTGACCTCCACTCCCGGTCCCGAGCCGATGCCATCCGGAACCGCCCCGGCGGTGTTCAGGATCGCGCGGTGGTCCGTATCGTGCGCGAGCAGCGACTCGACCTCGCGCCGCAACTCGGGGTCGTCCCGACATTCCACATCCAGCAAGGCCTGGCGATCGGCATCTGCCAGGTCGGCGACTTTTATAAGCAATTCTCTGATCCGGAGATAGTGGTCCGGCTTCACGAGGCGCGTCCTTCCGCGAGCTCACGGCTCAGCCACATCTTCGCGACACGCCAGTCACCGTGGATCGTCTGCCGGGAAAGACCGAGCACGTGGGCGATCTCCTTGATCTTGAGTCCCGCGAAAACGCGCATCTCGACGACCTGGGTCGTGCGCGGGTGCATCTCGGCGAGTCGGACGAGTGCATCCTCGAGCTGGAGGATCTCGACGTCGGACGCCGCTTCCAGGTCGAGTTTCTCATCGAGGGTGATCTTGCGCAAGCCGCCACCGCGCTTGGCCCGCCGGTGTCGCCGTGCATGGTCGACCAGGATCTGCCGCATCGCCCGCGCCGCGATGCCGAAGAAGTGCGCCCGGTTCTGCCAGTCGATACGCGAATCGTCGACCAGACGTAGGTAGGCCTCATGGACGAGCGCGGTGGATTGCAGGGTGTGATCGGCACGCTCGCCGCGCATCAGATCGGTGGCCAGGCGGCGCAATTCCTCGTAGACCGCGTTGAACAGACGGTCGGCAGCCGTGCGGTGGTCGACCTTGTCCGAATGAAGGTCGCGCAGGATACGGGTGATTTCGGGCCGACGCTGGTCGCCCATCAGTGTGCCTGGCCTCGCTGGCGCTAGGTAATCTACTCGCTACAAGGAGGATAGCAGATGGCCGGATCCGGTACAAGACGCGGGGTCTTTGTGCGGAGTCTTTGCGGCATTCGTCATCGTTGAAGCATCTATCCCGATTAATACGCATTTTCCACGTTACACTTTTATCTAAAAAAACGCATGTCGAATCAGGAAAGCGCACAACGGCACGCAAGATCGGATATACTCGCCAGATAGAGACAACTATGGATTCGAACATTGTCCGACGCAGACCAAGCCGGAAAGAGGGGTTCCACTCATGAAAACCATCGGCACGCTAGCGCTGTTGACAGTGTTTCTGGTTCCTGGAATGGGCTTCTGCCAGTACATCGACTTCGAGTACCAGCTACCTGACGGTACGCCGATCTACGAAGGCCTGGAAATAACCGACCAATATGCCACCGAGTACGGCGTGACGTTCAGCCTGATCGGCTGCGAGCCGGGACACGGGCCAATAGTCGCCGAGGTGGGAGATCCGATGATCGGATTCAACGGTGTAACGAGCAGCGGGGTCTGTAGCGTTTCCGCTGAAACGTATAGCGACATGCCGGCTGCAGATATGCAAGTAGGTTGCTTCTTTCTCTGTGACGGCGGTTCCGAGATAAACTGTGATCTTCGAGTCGACTATGCGAGCCCCGTACGGCAGGCTTCCGGAGTCCTCATCGATGTCGAGATCTGGCAAATCTGGCCGTATCTCCACGAAGAATGGACCATCCGTGCCTTGCGATCGGATGACACCGTTATCGATTCCGTTGTGCTTTCGGGTGGCGACGCCGGGACGGGCCAGGGCATAGCCACGCCGTGGCAATTCGATCTGGCCGAGGACATTCACGCGATAGAGTTCATCTATACCGGCGAAGTCGAACCGGGGAGTGTTCCCGGTATCGCATTCGACAACTTCTCGCCCGCGTCGCTGTCGTCGGATCTTGCCGTCGAAAAAAACGGCCCCACAGGACCGATCTCGATTGGCGACATCCTTGCCTATGACCTGGTCGTGACGAACAACGGTCCCGGCATCGCGCAGAATGTCTCGCTGCGGGATTTCCTGCCGGCCGGGACCAGTTTCGTGTCCGCCGTGTCGAGCCAAGGATCATGCAGCGAGCAGGACGGGGTCGTCACCTGCGATCTCGGAATCCTGGCCGACGGAGAGAGTGCGACTGTGGACATCGAGGTGCAGCTCGTAGAATTGCAGCTCGTGAATACCGCCATCGTGAGTTCCGGCGAGTTCGATGCGTATCCCGTCAACAACGCTGATTCGGTGTTTACCTACGTAGAATGTTCCGGGATCCCGGTAGCCGACGATGAGTCACCGCATCCAGCGCTCGGCATGAGCAAGAACTACCCGAATCCCTTCAATCCGCAGACCTACATTTCGTTTTCCGTGGAATCCTCACGGCAGGTCAGGGTGGCGGTCTACGACCTGTCCGGTCGCCGGATCGCCAGTCTGGCCGAGGGCGAGTTCCCGGCCGGTACGCACACGATTGCCTGGGACGGCACCGATTCGTCGGGTCGATCGGTTGCCTCGGGGACGTATCTGATGAAGATGGAAACACCGGGATACGTGAAGTCGGAAAAGGTAATGCTCGTGCGTTGACGGCGGCGGTACAGCCGGCTGTGCCATATTACATCCTGGCTGAGATCGCTCAGTCTTTACGGGAGGTTCGCCATGACTGCCCAACGTTTCCTGCTAGCTGTGTTCGTTCTCTCGAACCTGCTCACTGCGCCGGCATGGGCAGATGACGCGACCCACGTGTGGAGCGAGAGTTTCGGTGACGCGGACTATCAAAGGTCCGAGAATGTCGTCGTAAATCATTTCGGCGAGGTCATAACAGCTGGACGCTTCGAAGGTACGGTTGATTTCGGCTGCGGACCGCTGACGAGTGCGGGTTTATTAGACGTCTACGTTGCAAAGTTCGATCCGACCGGAACCTGTATCTGGAGCAAGCGCTTTGGCGATGAACACGGTCAGATGACCAGGCACGTCGCGGTCGACGGTTCCGGAAATGTCATCGTCGTTGGCAAGTTCGAAGGCACGGTGAATTTTGGTGGCGACAACCTCGAGAGCGCCGGCGCAGACGATATGTTCCTGGCCAAATTCGATAGTGAAGGCGCTCACCTCTGGAGCAAGCGATTCGGGGACACTTCGCTCGATCAGGTTGCTGAATGTGTGACGATAGATGCCCTGGATAATATCATCATCACCGGGTACTTCAAAAGCGCGGTGAGTTTCGGCGGCGCCACGCTCGTCAGTGCCGGTGGCGACGACATCTTCATCGCGAAATTCTACCCGAACGGCACTCATGTATGGAGCTATTCCTTCGGCGATTCGGAAGATCAACAAGCTTATGCCGTTGATGTCGATGGACAGGACAACATCCTAACCACGGGCTCGTTCGAAGGACAGGTCGACTTCGGCGATGGATCGGTACTGACGAGCACCGGCGGTACGGACATTTTTCTGGTCAAACACGACGCGGCCGGGAGTTGTATGCGAAGTGAGGGATTCGGCGATTCCTCTGATAATCACGGCGGTGCGAACTACGGTATCGTCATCGACAGCCTGGAAAATGCTGTAATCGCCGGTCAATATCAGAACACCGTTGACTTCGGCGGGGGAACGTTGCCAAGCGCCGGACTCGGCGACGTGTTCGTTGCCAAATTCGATAATGACATCAACCATCAATGGAGCGACAACTTCGGGGATCATGCGTTCGAGGGGGCCGCGTCTGTTACCGTAAACAGTAATAACGACATTATCGTGGCCGGATATTTCTACAGCAGCATCGACTTCGGCGGTGGCCCACTTTCCAGCGCCGGCGGCACCGAAGACATCTTCCTGGCCTGTCTCGACGCTAGCGGAAATCATCGCTGGAGCGAGCGCTACGGCGACAGCACGCCCGGCGCCAACCAGTTCAGCAAGGGCGTGGCGGTGGACCGCTTCGACAACATCGTACTTTCGGGGAATTTCGATGGGAGCATCGATTTCGGCGGCGGCCCGGTGGTGAGCAACGGCAACTGGGACGTTTTCTTGACGAAATTCTACACCGTACGCGAGCCGGTAATCGCCGCGATCGGTGACGTGGGGAACGATCAAGGACGTCAGGTCAGGATCTCCTGGCGGCGGTCGTATTACGATGCGCCGGACGATGGCGTCGATATTACCGGCTATGCGATATTCCGGCGACAGGACGAATACAAGTCGGCGGATGGACGATCGTTGGCAGCGCCGTTGTTCAAGCCGGATACCTGTCCGCCATCGACCAAGGGCTGGGACTATGTGGGCAGCGTACCGGCGTTCGGCAGCGAGACGTACCAGTACGTCGCACCATCTCTGTGCGACTCGACCGTGGCCGGGGTATGCTACTCGACCTTCTATCTGTCGGCCATGACCGCAGATCCGCTTGTCTTCTTCGATTCCGCACCCGACAGCGGGTATTCCGTCGACAACCTCGCTCCCGCAGTTCCGGCAAACATACATCTGAAGTCCATGCAGATGCTGACCTGGGACGAACCGGTGGACGAAGATTTCAACTATTTCTCGGTCTACGGTTCGGCGACGGATCAGTTCGACGAGAACGTGGTTCTGCTCGGTCATACCGTGGCGCCGGAGATCACGCTCGACGATCCGCTCCATGACTACTACTTCGTCGTGGCGACCGATTTCGCGGGCAACCAGAGCATGGAGCCGGTCGCCTTCGATTACCGGAACTCGGTTCCCGAGACGTTACCGTCTCGTTTCACGTTACATGACAATATCCCCAACCCCTTCAATCCCCGAACGACGATCCATTACGATCTTCCAGTACGGGCGGCGGTCACGCTGCACGTCTTCGACCTCGCCGGTCGCCTGGTCAATACGCTCGTCGACGGTGACGACCAGTCCTCCGGCTCCTACGCCGTGACCTGGACCGGTCGAGACTCGCGCGGCAGAACAATGCCCTCGGGCACCTACTTCTACCGCCTGGCGGCCGGAGATTACACCGCCACGAAGAGAATGACCTTGATTCGATGAAATCGTTGAGGAGGAAACCATGTTTTCCGGCAAAAAACTCGGCGTAGCGAACCGGCAAAGCCTCCTGATGCTGGCTCTCGGTCTCTACCTGACAACCATCATCGCCAGTCCAGCGTCGGGTGACGTTCTTTACAGCATCGACGTCGATAACGATCGACTGGTCACGATAGACACCAGTACCGGCATCGTTCACGTATGCGGCGACCTGGCGTTCGATCCCGGCATGGTCGACGTGGATCTCGCTCTGGCTGACGGCATACTCTATGCGCTCGCCAGCGCCTATCCCACGCACGTCGATATTCTGGCCATCAATCCCATCGACGCCGTTGTCATCTCAAGCAGCCCGGTCACTTACAATGGTAGTGCGGTCACGCACGCCGAAGGGTTGGCCATGAGTTCCGGTCACCTCGTGGCAGGTGTACGAACGGGCGAGAACTCATCACTGTCCAATGCCCTGGGTGAGCTGTCTCGTGACCTGCCTCTCGATGGTGTGCTGACCGAAGTTTTCGACTATTCCGTATTCGATCCGATCGCCGACTGTGACGGAATGACCGGTCTACCCGATGGCCGCCTCCTCTGGTGGAATACCGAACCGGGTCCGAGCTACTACCGGCTCGTCGCCGTAGACACACCTCCCGACGCATCCTATTCCATTATGGGCGAGCACGAGCCGCACAACGGTGTCAACGATATCGTGCTCGCGGGAGAAAACCTCTGGGGAATCGACCGTCCGACTTCCGCGCTCGTTCGCATCGATCCCGACGACGGTCATATTCTCGAGTCACGGCCGTATGATTACTCTCACGAGCTTCGCGGCCTTGCACTGGCCGAAATATCATGCCCGGTTGATCGGGTCACTGTGCTTGCGGACCGGCTCGACCAGAACCATCCCAATCCATTCAATCCGGTGACCTGTATCAACTTTAATCTTCCCAGATACACAGTGGTTGATCTGACGGTGTTCACGTTGAGTGGGATGCGAGTGGAGACGCTAATCAAAAGCGGTTTGCCCGCCGGCGACCACAGCGCTACCTGGACCGGTCAGGACTCGCAGGGCAGGGCAATGCCCTCTGGCACGTACATTTACCGCATGCGTACGGAGGACCGTACCGAGACGAGGAGCATGACCTTGCTGCGATGAGCACCGGTTTGCTCAAGCCTCGGGGCGGCCACGGCGGCGAATACCAGGCCAAGGGATGCTCGAGCCGGCAACCAGCTGACCGTTTCGCATCAGACGGAAATCGGTAGTCATGAATAGGAGAAGATCATGAATGACAGAATCCCATTCTTTCTGGTCGTGGCCTGCATGCTGTACGCCACCGTCGCCCTGTCACAGACTGACTGGGTCAAGCACCCTGACAATCCGGTGTTTCAGCGCGGGGAGCCCGGTAGCTGGGACGATTCGAGGCTCGGACCGGACCAGGTCATCGAGGAATACGGCATGTATCGCATGTGGTATACCGGCTGGGACGGCATCAGCAACCGAAATTTCCAGATCGGCCTCGCCACCTCGTCCAACGGTATCGACGGCTGGACCCGTCACCAAGCCAATCCGGTATTACCTGTCGGCGACGAGGGTGAATGGGATTCCTGGCTGGTGGGGAACCCGGTCGTGATGAAGGATGAAGGTATATACAAGATGTGGTATTCCGGCGGTGACGGCACCGGCGGTCACCGCTGTACCGGTTACGCTACTTCCGTGGACGGCGTGAACTGGACGAAACATGACGAACCGATTCTCGAACAGACCCCGGATAGCTGGGACAGCTGGGCGGCGCACTGGTGTTCGGTGATAAAGGACGGGACGACCTACAAGATGTGGTACTCCGGCGCCACGGATTTCTATTCCCATCGCATCGGCTACGCGACGTCGGATGACGGGATCAGCTGGACGAAGCATGGCGACAATCCACTCGAGTTGCAGCACGATGGGAGCTGGGACGACGCACAGGTCTGGTTCCCGTTCGTCGTGAAGGACGGTGACACCTATCACATGTGGTACTCGGGCTCGGACGGTTCGGTGGGGCGAATCGGTTATGCCTGGTCCGAGGACGGTATCTCCTGGCATCCGGTCGACGAGAATCCGGTCCTGGTTCCCGGTGATCCGGGCAGCTGGGATGATCTGGGTGTCAACGAGGCATGCGTCATGAAACGGGATGATAGTTTCGTGATGTGGTACCAGGGCTACGGGGATCCCGGCATTGCCGATGTCGGCTACGCCACCGAAGCGCCGACGGGTGTACTCGTCGACGCACTACGACGCGGAATCGGATCGCACCGCAACGTTCCCAATCCTTTCAACCCGCAGACGACGATTCAGTACGACCTTTCCCGGCAGGCGACGGTCACGCTGAGCATCTTCGATCTCGCCGGCCACCTGGTAAGAACCCTGGTGGAAGGCGAAGAAAAACCGGCCGGGAGCCACGCCGCAACGTGGACCGGTCGGAACTCATACGGCCAGTCAATGCCTTCGGGAACGTACGTGTACCGGCTGGAGGCGGAGGGGTACTCGGAATCGAAATCGATGTCGTTGATTCGTTGAGGCAACGGCCACGATGCTCTGGGCAACCAGTATCGAACAGAAAAGGAGACATCCGATGTGGAAACCTACCGAATTGCTTATCCCGCTTCTGGTTTACGCGGTTCCCGCGGCGGGGCAGATCATCGATTTCGAGACCTTACCCGGCGGCCTGCCGACGGAAGATCTGCAGCCGATATCGATCGAATACGAGGCTTTCGGTGTGCGTTTCTCGATCGTCGATAGGATAACCGGCGAACCCATCGGGCCGGCGTATATCGCCAAACAGGGTGAGCCGTGCACGGCGTTTCTGGGCTGCCTCGATGAGCCGGATACGCCCCTGTCCGGTCAGGGACTGGGCGATTCGTTTCTTACCGACCGAACCGGAGGCGAAGAGGATCGAGGGAATCTCCTCGTCACGTATCTCACGCCCGTTGCCGCAGCATCCGGCGTGGTCGTTGACGTTGATTGTGCCGACGATGGGTATTGTGAACAGTGGACAATTACCGCGTTCGATACCTACGGTATTCCTCTGGATACGTTCATCATCGACCCGCCCGAGATATACAACGATTGCTACCGGGATCCTGGAGACGCAATCGGAGTCCTGTGGTGGTTCCAGCGGCCTACCAACGAAATTGCCTCCGTACTGATCAGTTACACCGGCGAAGTGGATCCTGCCATCATCGGCCTCGCCTTCGACAATTTCTCGACGGCATCGGTTGCCGCGGATCTTGCGGTCATCAAGACAGGACCTCCGGGACCCGTTTCGATCGGCGACGGTCTTACGTACGAGCTCGTCGTGACAAACGCCGGTCCGGGCACCGCGAACGACATTACCCTCGAAGACGTATTGCCTCCGGGCGTCTCCTACCTGTCGGCGACGCCGGAACCGGTGTTCATTGACGAGGCGACCGGCCTGATCAGATGGGAACTCGGTGAGATCGAACCAGGTGGAACCGAGACGGTTCAGGTACATGCCCAGCTCGACCAGATGATGATCGCGAACAATGCAAGCGTTTCGTCGCCGCTACTGGATCCGACGCCGGCCGATAACCAGCATTCCTGTACGACAACGGTTTCGTGTGAAGTGACCACGATTCCGGATTCCGAAAACCGCCTGGAGGAAGCCAAGCTCAATCCCAACGTGCCGAATCCCTTCAACCCCGATACGAAGATATCTTTTGCGCTGGATAAACGCAGTGACGTGCGAATCGCGCTCTACGATCTTGCCGGACGGCAAGTGCGAACCCTGGTTTCGGGAAATCTGGATGCGGGTACACACGATGTGATGTGGGACGGGCGCGACGATCGAGACCGTCTCGTGTCTTCAGGTGTCTATTTCTACGAGCTGCAAATCGGGGGCAGACGTATCGAGTCGCGAAAGGCACTGCTCATGAAATGAGTTTTCGTCGGATTCGCAGCGGGCTGCTCAGGGGACAATCCCCCGCGCCCGCAACCGTTCGACGTCCTTCGCCGCCAATCCCGCCTCCTGCAGAATCGCCGTCGTGTGCTCGCTGTAACTCGGCGCAAAACTCAACTCGGTGACCGCGTCGTCACGCTCGACCGCCAGCGGCGGCAGGTGGACGGTCTTGCCCGCGGGCGTGCGGGTCGTCGTTAGCCTTGGCGCGATCGCCGGCATGTCGCGCACCTGGTAGATGGTGTGGATCGGCGCGTGCGGGATCTTCGCCGCTGCAAATTCCTCCTGCAGATCGGCCGTCGAACAACGCGCGGTGACCTCCGCCAGTTCCCGGTGGATTTCCACGCGCTCCTCGTGGCGCCCGTCGTTGGTCGCCCGGATCTGGCGGTCCATCGAGCTGAACTTAGACAGCCCGACCAGCCGCTGCCACTGCACGTCGTTGCCGATGGCCACGAAGATGAAACCGTCAGCGGTGGGATACGCGTTGACCGGGATGAACTTGCGGTGCTCGTTGCCGCAGCGGCCCACTTCCGCGGGATCGCAATCGAAGTCGATGAGCGGCAAGGTCGTGACCAGCCACGAGGCCGCCGCCTGCAACATGGATACGTGGATCTCCGCGCCCTGCCCGGTTTCCGCACGCTCGGCCAGGGCGAGACAGACGTTGGCGTAGACCTCGTCACCGGCTTTCAGATCGACCAGGGGAATGCCCGCCAGGGTCGGCGGCCCGTCGGCGGCACCGGTGACCTCCATGTAGCCAACCATGGCCTGGATGGCAGGATCGTAGCCCGGTACATTCGGGAAATCCGGCCCCATGGCGGAGATGCCCGCCCAGATAATGTCGGGCTTGACCGCCCGCAGCGTATCGTAGTCGATTCCCAGCGCCTGGTAACGCGCGGGCAGCGTGTTGCAGCAGAAGACGTCGACGTCCAGCTCCTTGATCAGGCGCAGCAGCAGCTCGCGGCCTTCGGCTTCCTTCAGATTCAGCGCGATGGCTTCCTTGCCCACGTTGGGAGCGATAAAGTAGGAGCGGCGGTCGTCGTCGACCACGTGTTCGCCGATGTAGCGGTTGGGATCGCCGGGCAGAATATCCGTGGCTTTGGCACCGTTTCTGTGCGACCGCGTGCCCGGCGCTGCCTCGAGCCGGATCACCCGCCAGCCCAGGTGGGCAAAGCGTAGGGTCGCGTGGCTCAGGGACAGCGCTTGCTCCATGGAGATCACGGTGCGTCGCTTCATGTATGCTCCCATGTCGTGGTTGAATTCGGTCATCTGATTCGCGAGTCGGCTGATCAACCAGCCGGCTGGTTTGCCCCCCGGGGGGCCACCCCCCGCAGCGTGCGCAACACATTCTCCGGCGTCAGCGGCAGATAGTCGAAGCGCACGCCCGTCGCGTTGTACAGGGCGTTGGCGATGGCCGGCGCCGTGCAGATCATGGGCGCCTCGCCAATACCCTTGGCGCCCGCCGGACCCTCGGGATCCATGGTCTCGACGAAGATCATCTCGAGTTCCGGTATCTCCGGCGCGGTGATCAGCTTGTAATCGCGGAAGCTGGGATTCTTCACGACGCCTTCTTCGACCATCAGGTGCTCGGTGGTGGCGTAGCCGATACCCATGACCACGCCGCCCTCCACCTGCCCTTCGATGCCGAGCAGGTTGATGACCCGCCCCACATCATGCGCCGCGGTGACCTTCTCCACCCGGACGACACCCGTCTCGATGTCCACTGTCAGCTCCGCGATCTGGGTGCCGAAAGCGTAGGCAGCCGACACGTCGCCCTTGAACTCTCGGTCCTGGGCCACGCTGGGCGGCTCGTAGTATTCCGAGGTCATCACGATCTCGTTCTTCTGACCGAAGTGCAACGACCGGATGAACTTACCGAGATCGAGCAGAGCTTCGCCGGTGCTGGCGTCGATCACGTGGCCGTCGTACAGATCGAGCGTCTCGGGGCCGCGTTCCAGCGTCTCGGCAGCGGCGGCCAGAATCTTGTCCTTCGCCTTGCCTGCCGCGCGCCAGGCCGAGTTGCCGGCAATGAAGGTGGTGCGGCTGGCGTGCACGCCCACGTCCCATGGCGTCAGATCGGTGTCGTTGTTCACGATCCTGATATCGGACAGGGACAGGCCCAGCTGCTCGGCGACGAGCTGGGCGAGGACCGTCTCCGAACCCTGGCCGATCTCCGACGAGCCGGTGATCACCGTGACCTTGCCGTAGTCGTCGATCTTCAGTATTGTGCCGCACCCGTCGCTGCGGTAGATCTTCGCACCGCCGCCCACGTGCAGCAGCGAGGCGATGCCCACGCCTTTTCTGATCGGATCGCTGGTTGCTGACTCCGGCGAATCGAACGCCCGCTCCCGATTGGTCGCGTGCTTCGTCAGGAAACCGCTCCGCTGCGCGGCCTGCTCGAGGCAGTCCTTGAGACCGCAGGTCGTGAACTTCAGGCCCTGCCCGGTGGTCTCCCCCGGCTCCTGGGCATTCAGCAGCCGGAAGGCCAGCGGATCCATGTCCATGGCCTCGGCCAGCCAGTCCATGTGCGACTCGACGGCGAAGGTCGCCTGCGGATTGCCGTAGCCGCGAAAAGCCCCGCTGTACGGATTGTTGGTGTAGACGATCTTCGTGTGGTAGCGGCAATGGGGCACGCGGTACAGGGACGAGACCGTCTGCATCATCACGAACGGGGTGGTGGCGCCCCAGGAAGTGTAGCCGCCGTTGTCGTGCAGGGTGGTCGCTTCGCGGAAGGTCAACCGGCCGTCCTTACGTACGCCGCTGCGCAGGGTGATCTCCACCGGCTGGCGCGTGGGCGAGGCGGCGAACTCCTCCTCGCGCGTGAACAGCAAGCGCACCGGACGGCGGGTCGCGCGGGCGAGAAAGATGCAGATCGGCTCGAAGGGATAGACATCCAGCTTGCTGCCGAAGCCGCCGCCGAGGGGTGGCTGGAGGACGCGGATCTTCTCCGGCGCCACGTCGATGACCTTGGCGATGTCCTTCTTGTACAGAAACGGCACCTGGGTCGGCGAGTGGATGGTCAGGTTGCCCCGGGTATCGAAATCCGCGATCACGCCGCTCGTACCCAGGCAGCAGTGGGTGACGAAGTGTAGCGTGTAGGTGTCCTCGATGACGATGTCCGACTCGGCCTCGCCCTGCTGAATATCCCCGTGCTCGTAGTCGAAGGTGAACAGGACATTGTCGGGATGGGCTTCGTGAACGACCGGCGCGCCGTCGCGTAACGCTTCCGCCGGCGAGAAGACGCCGGGCAGGTCTTCGTACTCCACCTCGATGGCCGCGACGGCGGCGGCGGCGATGGTCTCGCTCTCGGCGGCCACGGCCGCGATTTCGTCGTTGTGGCGGCGCACCTTGTCGCCCTTGAGCGGCAGGTTGTCCCGGCCGTGACCCAGCGGAACGCCGGGGGTGTCAGCGGCTGTGATCACCGCGTGCACACCGGGCATGGCCCGGGCGGCGCTCGTATCGATGCTCTTTATTCTGGCATGCACCCGGTCGCTGCGCAGTATCCTGGCGTGCAGCATCCCGGGCAGTTCCATGTCGTGGATGTAGCGTATGTCGCCGGTGGTCTTTTCCGGCGCGTCGAGCTTGGGGATGCGCCGGCCGATGAACGTCTTTTTCTCGTACGGCGTCATGATCGGTCCGCCGATCCGGTCGGGTCTTTTATATCGTCCGCATCGTGCTTGCTGGTCGTTTCTTGCCCGTCCGTCGTATCGCCGTCCTTCAGCTTGTGCGCCGTGTCGGCAATGGCCTCGACGATCTTCATGTAGCCCGAGCAGCGGCACAGGTTGCCCTCGAGGCCGCGCTTGATGTCCTCCTCACTCAGATCGGGATCCCGGTGCAGTAGGTGCGCCCCCTGCAACAGCATGCCGGGCGTGCAGAAGCCGCACTGCGCCGCGCCGTGCTCCACGAATTGCTTCTGGAGAAGGCTCAGCCCCTCCTCGGTCATCAGACCCTCGATGGTGGTCACGTCACGGCCGTCGCAGTCGACGGCGAACATGAGACACGAGTTCACCGACTCGCCGTCGATCAGGATCGTGCAGGCGCCACACTCGCCCTCGCCGCAGCCCAGCTTGGTGCCGGTCAGGTCGAATTCGTCGCGCAGCATGGCAAGGGCGTTCGTCTCGACCGCGACCTCGGCGCTCACCGGACGGCCGTTGAGGGTGAAGTTGATCTCAAGCCTGCAGGACATGACGCAGCACCCTTCCGGTCAAGACGCGGATCAATTCTTCGCGGTACCAGGCCGAGGCGCGCACATCGGAAATGGGCGAGATCTCCTGCGCCGCCTGGGCGACCGCCTCGGCGATCATCGCTTCGTCGCCGGCGCGGCCCTCGATGACGGCCTCGGTCCGCCGGCCTCGCAGGGGCGTGGGCGCCACGGCGCCGAAAGCGACCCGGGCGCCGGTCAGCGCGCCGCCATCGAGCACGCCGCCGATCCCCACGGAAACCACCGCGATGTCCAGGGCCGGACGCATGCCGAACTTCTCGAAGCGGGCCACGAAACGCGCGTCGGGAACGGCGAAGACGACGGCGGTCAGCAACTCATCGGGATCGATGGTCGTCTGACCGGGGCCGGCAAAAAACTCGCACAGCGGCACGCGCCGGGTGGACAGGGCGTCGTCTCGCCAGCACGCCAGTTCGACCTCGGCGTCGAGCAGCAGAAACGGGATGATCATGTCGCCGGCCGGCGATGCGTTGCAGATGTTGCCGCCGATGGTGGCGCTGTTGCGCACCTGGTCGCTGGCGAACTGGTCGGCGGCAGCAGGCAGGATCGGGGCGGCGTCTTGCAGCAGCTCGTTGCGCAGGACGTCGGTGACGGTGGCCAGGGCGCCGATGCGGACATTCCCGTCCCTATCAGTCACGCCTCGGAGCCCGGTGATCTTTCGCAGGTTTATCAACCGCGGTTCGAAAAGCCGCATGCCCGCCTGGGATTGCGGCATCAGATCGGTACCGCCGGCCAGTAGAGTGGACTGCCCGGCAGCGAGCAGACGCACTGCCTCGTCCAGGCTGGTCGGCGTGTGGTATGTCTCGATCGTGGCCATGGTGTCCCGCGGCTGCGGAGCGAACTCGTCCAGCTAACGTGATCGTGTGCAGGCAAGCCGGTCTCCGGTCGTGCCGGCGCAGCCCGGCACCTCCACCGCTGATTGTCGTCGACAGCCGATTCCAAGTCAACCGCCGCGACCGGCCGTGCCGCCCGGCTGAGCGTGCCCCCCCGGGGGGACACGGTGCTGCCGGCCGGGATAAATCGTTCAAATCGCACGATTCCATGGTTCGAGCTTGACCCCACCACACAACTCTGATTAATCATCAAGCACGCCGCGCGTATTCCCCGCGGCGATTGCCCTTTCTGTCCGGACCATTTCGCGAATACACGGGAGGCGACCAGCATGGGTGGATTCTTCGGCGTGGCGAGCAAGAACGACTGCGTGGCGGACCTCTTCTACGGCACCGACTACCACTCTCACCTGGGCACGTCTCGCGGCGGCATGGTGGTGCACGGCGAGCAGGGCTTCAAGCGGAACATCCACAGCATCGCCAACACGCCCTTCCGCACCAAGTTCGAACCCGATCTGTACAAGCACGTGGGCAACCTGGGACTGGGTGTGATCAGCGACTACGAGGACCAGCCCATGCTCATCGGCTCGCACCACGGCCGCTACGCCATCGTGACGGTGGGCCGGGTGGACAATCTGCAGCAGCTGGCGGAGCAGTTGCTGCGGGAGCAGGCGATCCACTTCAGCGAGATGAAAGGCAACGCGTTCAATCAGACCGAGGTCGTCGCGAGCCTGATCAACCAGAAGGCCAGCCTGGTGGACGGATTGCGCCACGTGCAGGCGAAGGCATCGGGATCGTGCTCGATCATGCTGCTCACCGACCACGGCATCTACGCCTCGCGCGACCGGCTGGGCCGCACGCCGCTGGTGATCGGGCGCAAGGACGGAGCCTTCGCCGCCACCCTCGAGACCTGCGCCTTCCCCAATCTCGGCTACGCGATCGACCGCGAACTCGGCCCGGCCGAGATCGTGCGCATAACGCCCGAGGGCATGGAGCAGCTGTCGCCGCCGGGCGAGCAGATGCAGATCTGCACCTTCCTGTGGATCTACTACGGTTTTCCGGCCTCGAGCTACGAAGGCGTCAATGCCGAAGAAGCCCGTAACCGCTGCGGCGCCGCTCTGGCGCGCGCCGACGACACGCCGGTCGATATCGTGGCGGGCGTTCCCGATTCCGGCATCGGCCACGCCATCGGTTACGCCTCGGAAGCGGGTGTCCCCTACCGCCGCCCCTTCACCAAGTACACGCCGACCTGGCCGCGCAGCTTCATGCCCACCGAGCAGCGGGTGCGCGACCTCGTGGCCCGCATGAAGCTCATTCCCATCCAGGAACTCGTCGCCGGCAAGCGGCTGATGTTCTGCGAGGATTCCATCGTCCGCGGCACGCAACTGACCGACGTCATCCAGCGGCTGTACGACTCGGGCGCCAAGGAAGTGCACATGCGGCCGGCCTGCCCGCCGCTGGTCTGTTCGTGCAAGTTCCTGAACTTTTCGCAATCGCGGTCGGAGATGGATCTGGCCGGACGCAAGGCCATCGAGGAGCTGGGCGACAACGGTGAGAACCTCGCCGAGTACGTCGATCACACGACCGAGAAGTACGCGGCGATGATCGAGAAGATCCGCCAGCGCCTGGGGCTGACCTCGCTGCAGTACCAGACCCTCGACGACATGATCGAGGCGATCGGACTACCACGGGAGAAGCTGTGCACGTATTGCTGGAACGGGGAGTCGCTGTACGAGCTGGAGCCGGAGGAAACGGCGGCGGAGGGCGTCGCGTGGGATAGTGGGGTGAAGGCGCAGGTTTAGAACGCGGTTTGTTGTTGTTTCCGGCTACGGTATGGCATTGGAATTCCACAGTGTTGATGAGCAAAGTCAACACGCGTTGCTGTGTGGTGACTTGACCTGGCACCGATAAGCGCTGCTACGGCAAGGCGCGACGTATTACAAGATCTACTGGGCACTGTGAGTGTAACGAGCGGAATAATGCAGGCATTTGTTCGGGCTTTGAGTTATTGTTCCTTCTATGCCGATCGTTAGATATTTTGCAGAGAACGAATTCCACATTGTCGCTCAATTGTTTGGAGTGAATCATGGGTAAAGGCCGCCGGACAGCAAAGCACAAAAAGAAGCGTGAGAAACGGAAACGTCGGGCACCTCGGAAGGCTCCCGGCTGGTTGAAACCCACTGGTGTCGGTTTACTTGTGGTGATCTTGGCTACTGCGGGGTTCCTCTGGTTGAACCGCCCCGGAGTCAATCAAGGAATACCACCACAGCTCACAGCAGGCGCTGCCAACGGCTACAACCTTCTGGTGCTGACTCTGGATACTACGCGCGCCGATCGGCTCGGATGCTATGGCTACGAAGCTGCGGTCACACCGGTGCTGGATGCCCTAGCAGCCGAAGGCCTGCTCTTTGCCGATGCCGTCACGCCGGCGCCGATTACCTTGCCTGCTCACGCAACCATTTTCACCGGCCTGGATCCTCCCGCTCATGGCGCACGCCACAACGCCGAGTTCAATCTCGAAGCTGACCAGACAACCCTGGCCGAAATCCTGCACGAGCGGGGTTACGATACGGCTGCTTTCGTCTCTGCTTTTGTGCTTGATTCCCGATTTGGCCTGGATCAGGGATTCGACCATTACGACGACGACATCTCTGTTGAATCCCAATCGACTCTATATCGGGAGGGTAACGAAAGGCCCGCCGACAGTGTCACCGATGCCGCGACTACATGGCTACGATCGCGCTCGTCACAACAACCGTTCTTCATGTGGGTCCATTACTATGATCCGCACAATCCCTATCTCCCGCCGATTCCCTTCAAGGACACGTTCCGCGATCGACCCTACGATGGTGAGATCGCTTTTATGGATCGGGAAATAGGTCGGTTGTTGCATGCGGTCAAGGCCGGCGGCTATCACCAAAACACACTGGTCGTTGTGGTGGGCGATCACGGCGAAGGCCTGGGTGAACACAATGAGACAACCCACACCATGCTTATCTATGAAAGCACAATGTGGGTTCCCCTGATAATTTCATGTCCGGGATTGTTTCAGGATTCCTATGTGGTGCAGGATCGGGTCGTCTCCATCGCCGATATTTTCCCCACGGTACTCGAACTGCTGGCAGTCGAGAACACCCACACAAGTGATGCTGTGAGCCTGCTCGTGGAAGGACCTCAGCAGCATGAGCGCATGGTTTACATGGAAACGCTGGCACCCTACTTCGACAATGGTTGGTCACCGCTGTTCGGAATCAGACGCCACGGGGACAAGTACATTCAGGCTCCTCGTCCCGAGTACTACAACCTACAGGCCGATCCCCATGAACAGAACAATCTGGTCGATCAGACTTCCGGTACAGCGGGCCAGACATATGACGAACTCGCTATCGCTCTCAACAAGCAGCTACAAAGTGAGCCGACATTGTCCGAATTAGTTGCCACAGCTGAAGTACTGGACCCAGCCACACAGCGGCGACTGCAGGCTCTGGGTTATGTAGGAGGAGGGGCCCCCTCCAATACTGATGAAAAGCTGGCCGATCCCAAAGATCTGATGCCGGTACTACGCAACATCGATCTCGCCAACGGTTATTTACGGGCAGGTAAGCTCAAAGCGGCGTTGAGCGTGATCCGCGAAGCAGTGACCATCTCGCCCCGCAATCGTACCGTCCTGCGCACGATGGGTAAGATTCTGCTTTTTATGGGTGAGGACAAAGCGGCGGAGCAGACTCTGCTCAGGGCTAATGCCATCTCTCCTCATCCAGATGCCTGTCTATTGCTGGCTCAGCTATTGATTAAGAATGACCGCACCGAGGAAGCGGTGCCGTTGCTGGAACAAACTCTCGAATTGGATCCCAACCACGGCGGAGCCTACATCGCTCAAGGTGATATGTTGATCAAAGAAGGAAAAACCGAGCAAGCCATCGCGTCGTACAACCAGGCTATCCGAGTGGATCCCTATCGAACCGGTAGTGCAGCCCGTGCGCGGATCGATCAAGCGCGGCAGGGCCAACGTTAGTCCCGACGAAGATCTCGTGATCTGGCCTGTCGCCGATCAGGCGTTGGATATCCCGATCCTCAAAGAGGCGGCCCGGTTAGCTTTTCAGCTAGCCAACAACCTCCTCACTCAACCCCCTCCTTATGAAAGATAAACCTCAAATAACTCGGAAACGAGCCGCCACTGGAGCAACTATAGGAATCCAGATCAATAGTCACGTCCCCCGAAGGACTCACGTACGAGTACGCCACATCGTCGACGTACTCACAAGTCGCAACACCCTCAGCCTCATAATACGACCAATCATCGTCATCAAACGAGCGCGGCACACCCGATGCCACGAAATGATGGTCAATCAAATACCCATTCGTCGACGACTCCATCACCACCTCGATGGATAGGACGGTATCGCGGGCCGCATTGAACAAGACGACCACTTCACCGCTGCCGTCACTGAGCTCGTACCCACCCTCGAAGCGGGTTTCGCTGGTCATCTCGCCCTCGATGACACCGATCACGCCGGGTGGCTGCACCTCGTGCTCGTCGTAGGATTCGCTCTCGTTGTCGTTGACGACGCTGCGGAACACGCCGTCGACCCGCAGGCCGAAGTTGATGCTGTTGAATCCCGACGCCTCGGGCTCGGAGACCACCTCCAGGTCCAGGTCCAGCGAGCTCGTCCCGAGGTAGGACTCGGAAACGTCGCTGTTGACGGCCACCACGAGGATCTCTCGCCGGCCCGCATCGTAGTGGGACTTGAGGTTGGGAATGTCGGTCGCTGCCGATCCCTGTCCGGACGATTGCCCCCAGAGTTCCAGCGAAGAGCCGTCGACCCCGAATATCTGCATAGCGAGCGGCGTGCCGAGCTCACCGGACAGATTCACCTGCAGTCGCGCGGAGTCCTCCAGCTCGCCGTGGTTCAGGTGCACCCGGTAGAGCTTGGCCGACAGATCGTAATAAACGCCTCCGAAGTTGGCGCTCGTGTCGGTCGCGCGGTCGATGCTCCAGGTGCCGGACAGGTTGGCGGTGTCCAGGAAGACATCCCGGCCCACGCCATAGACCTCGCCGGATACGTAGCTGTGCACGAATGCCGGCCACCAGTCGGCGACCAGACCGTTCACGTTGCCGAGCAGCGCCTCCGTCGGTGAAGCGCCGTCTCGAATCGACTCGTACGTGGCCGCGAACACGGTGTCAGGATTGGCCGGCTGGCCGGCGAGGTATTTGATAACCGCAGCAACTCCCCGACCATGTTCCTCCGCGGACGGCAAGCTCTCGCCCGCCCCCGGCCCTGATCCCTGCCAGGGCTTGCATCTCGTGCCCCACGAAAAATGGCGGCGTGTACCCGGGCCCGTCGCCGACGAACAGTTCCTGCGCCCACACGGTGACGGCAATCAGGAGCCATAGATTCGCGGGCGTCCCGGCATTCTGGTCGTAGCTGGTCAGGGTATAGCCGATCATGGCATTGCCGAGGGACGCGTTACGGGCCGCATGCTGGCTGCTGCCCATGCTGTTCTCGTTGACGCGGAAGGCCACCGGGATTTCGTCCTCAGCGCGCAGGTATTCCGCATGGGTGCCCACGGGCAGTGGCACCACATACGCCCAGATAGGCCAGCCTTCGTGTCCCGGGTCGAACTCGAAGCCCAGGACGCCGGTTATCGTATCGAGATAGAGCTCGAAACGGTTGGCCAGATAGACGATCTGCGACTGCAGAAACGCCGGATAGCTGAGGGTGAAATGACCGGTCTCGAGCGTGCGCATACCGGTCGCTCCGGCCAGGACGATGGTACGGTACGGGTCGGGATCGGCTGTCGTGCTCGCGGTCCGAGTACCCGCAGCTCGGAATCCACCCTTGGTCGTGGCCGGCAATTCGCCGACGAGGTATCCCTCGACTTCCGTCGCGTCGATTTCGAGATACGTGCGCAACGTATCCCCGTTCGCCGTGGCTCGCATCTCGAAGGCGATGACGCTCCGTTCGCTGAGCGTCCCGTCATATCGCAGGCGCACGGTCAGCGGTTCGTCGAGGTTCGTGGGCACGCCGTCCAGGCGAAACGTGCGAGTGACCCGAGCGTCACCGGCGGGCACCTCGTCGGTCGCGGCATACAGTTCGACCTCGGACTCGTCCGCGAATGCACCGGCGGGCACGGTCAGTTCGAAGTCGTCGACCGCCAGGGTACCACCGCCCGATCCGATGGTTGCGGTCGTTTCCAGTATGTACGGATCGTTTGCATCGGGACTCGTCGGGTCATCACTGGAGCAGCCCAACAACAACCCGATTCCGGCCAGGGCCCACCACACACCGATCTGCCTCATGCGATGCCTCCCGCGTCACGATCCGATGGATCCCCAGAATGTCTCAGAGCCGAAGGAACCTGTTGGTACAGAGGACGATCTAACCACATGTAGCCGTTATCGACAAGCATACCCGCGCTCAATGATGCGTTGCCCCGGCGCAACAACGTGTTACTCTCACGAAGAAGGAGGTCTCGCCGTGATCCTCGAAACCGTCGGCGGAACACCGCTGGTACGGCTGCGTCGCGTTGTCCCGGACGGATACGCCCGCGTGCTCGTGAAGGTCGAGAGCCACAACCCGACCGGCAGCATGAAGGACCGCATGGCGCTTGCGGTCGTCGACGGTGCCGTGGCGTCGGGACGCCTGACGCCGGCGGGCACGGTGGTCGAGTACACCGGAGGCAGCACCGGAACCTCCCTGGCATTCGTCTGCGCCGCGCGCGGCATCGCCATCACCGTGGTCACCTCGGACGCCTTCAGCCGCGAGAAACGCGACCATATGCGGGCGCTGGGCGCAACCGTCATCGAGATCCCAAGCGAGAGTGGCCGCACGACCAAGGAGCTGATCCGGAGCATGATGGCCAGAGCCGCGGAGCTGAGCGCCGAGCCGGACGTTTTCTACGCCGACCAGTTCAACAATCCCGACGCGGCCGCCGGCTACGCGCCGCTGGCGGGCGAGCTGTGGGAGCAATCCGGCGGCATGCTCGACGCCTTCGTCCAGTCGGTCGGAACCGCGCAGTGCCTGACAGGCGTGGCAGACGTATTGCGCCGCGTACGCGCCGATATCCGCATCATCGCCGTGGAGCCTTCCGAGTCGCCGGTGCTGTCGGGTGGCGCGCCGGGTGCGCATAAGATCGAAGGCGTCGGTCCAGGCTTCGTACCGCCGATCTGGCGGGAAGACCTGGCCGACGAGATCGAGCAGGTCTCGACGGCCGAGGCGAAGGAGATGACCCGACGTCTGGCGCGTGAAGAAGCCCTGTTCGCCGGCACATCATCGGGAGCGAACGTCGTGGCGGCGCTTCGCGTCGCCGAGCGCCTCGGGCCTGGCGGAACGGTTGCGACCCTGGTCTGCGATTCGGGTTTGAAGTATCTCTCGACCGATCTGTACTCGAGTGCTCAGGGGTGAGTCGGTACAGCGACGAATCGCCGGGAGCAAACGTGAATACGCGAGTCCGGTACAGCCATGTCGCACCCCAGTTCGTCGTCAAAGACGTCGAGGCTTCCGTGGCGTTCTACTCGGCTGCCCTCGGTTTCAACGTCGACTATCGTAATGGTGAGCCGCCACAATACGCGGTCGTGTGCCGGGATGAGGTATACATACACCTGAGTGCTCCAGACCATCCAGCGTTTGCCGCAGGCGCAGGCTCTGTGTTCATTGTCGTTTCTGGCATAGACCAGCTATGGAGTCGAATAGAAACGTCGTTCCCCGAAGCCGTGCACGGTGAGCTCGAGGATCGCGATTACGGACAGTCGATCAGATTCCGGGTGTTTTGCCTCGTCGATCCGGATGGCAACATCCTGCGGATCGGGGAACCTCTTGATGCTGACGTCGGCGCACTGTAACATCCCGACGAGGGTTTCCTGCGGACGAAGCAAACGTCAGCCGGACCAGAAACAGGCAACAGCCCATGACTGAACGCCGTTACGACTATCGTGTGGATGCCGACAACAGGATAACGTCGGTGAATGCCGATTGGTTGGCGTTTGCACGGGAGAACGATGCTCAGCATCTGACAACCGATGCGGTGGTAGGCCAGCAACTGTTCCGGTTTGTGACCGGCATCGAAACGCAGCACCTGTACCAGCTCATTTTCGACCGGGTGCGTCGTGTTCAACGCGCGGTCACGATTCCTTTTCGGTGCGATGGTCCCGCCGTACGGCGATTCATGGAACTCGTCGTCTCACCGGGTGCGAACGATCAGATCCCTTTCGTTGGTCGAACACTCCGCGAGGAAGCGCGCGAAGACGTGTCCCTGTTCGACTCGTCCGTCAGTCGAACGGATCACTACCTCAAGATCTGTAGCTGGTGCAAGCGGGTCGACGTGTCGGGCAACTGGCTGGAGGTCGAGCTTGCGGTGAGCCAGCTGGAACTCTTCAACGCAGAACACATGCCTCGGATTACACATGGTGTCTGCGTCGAATGCATGGAGCGCGCGCGACGCGAAATCGACGAGGCTGACACCGTTTAGTGCTTCAGGAATAAGTTGTAGGTCCGGGCGCGGTTCAACAAGTACCTGCCGGCGATGTCGACGCCGGCATTCGCGAGTGACCGATCGCGGTCGTCGCTTCTTTCGCCCGCCGGTTTCGCGGTGCAGACTGCCCAACAGGAGGAAGACACATGGCGCTCAGCGCATTCGACGACCAGTCGCAAGAGCCGCAGGCCGCGGAGCTGGAGCGTGTACTGGGCCGAAGCAGCAATCGTTGGGATGATCTGATCGAACACGTGGCGATCGAATACACGCCGCTGGACAGGACCTGGAATTTCGCCGGCGCCAAGTGGGGCTGGTCGCTACGCTTGAAACAGAAGAAACGCACGGTGCTGTACATGACCCCGGGCAATCGTCACTTCATGGTCGGCTTCGCGCTGGGCGAGAGAGCGGTCAAGGCTGCGCATGCCGTGCCACTTGCCGACTCTATCCTGGCGCTCATCGACGCCGCGCAGAAATACGCCGAAGGCCGCGCCGTGCGAGTGGAAGTCAGGACCAAGAAGGATCTGGCGGTCGTGAAAGAGCTGGCCGCGATCAAGATGGCCAATTGAAGTGCTGTGCTTATCATGTCCGTTGAATTCGGCAGCGGTGACTGCGAACGGGATCCACGCTGAGAGGCAAGGCCGATGCGAAATACGATCGCCCGGAAGGTGTCGACTACTGTCCTGGCAATGTTGATGCTCGCAACGTGTTTAGCGGCTTCGAGTCGGTCTGCTGCCGCGGCCAACAGTTCCATCGCCCATCCGGAATCCGGCATTCGTCTGCTCGTCGTGCGCGATCAAGCCTACCCGACGTTGCGAATTCTTCTCCCGCAACAAGCAGATGCAGCCCGCGGTATCGAGGTCGAGTTTCCGGAACACGTCTGGGGACGCCACCGCGACACGAAGGAGGTCGAACAGCTCTATATGTTCCGTGCCGGAACGCATGGCGAGACCGGAACAGCGCCTCCCGCGTATACATGGCGTGTGGAAGTTAGCGCGGTGGCATTCGAAATGAATCTGCGTGACCAGGTAACGATGCGAGCTCGTGCCGAGCTGGAGGCGGATGGTGTTCGCTTCAGCTACGAGTTCGTCAATCTGTCTGCTACCGAATACCAGGAATTCCAACCCGTGACCTGTGTGAAGCTCTACAATGCGTTTATCGACGAATACCTGGAACGCACCTACGTCTATCACGAGGATGGGTTTGATCTGCTTGCGTCGGAGACTCCCGAGCGTGTGGACATGTCGCGCGACGAGTGGCTTCCGTGTCGGTACCTGGTTTCGTATACCTGGCCTGTCAAACCGGAGGGTCAACGTATCGAGGTGCGGGAGAACGGCGTCACCTTCTATCACAAATCCCGCCGAGTCGCGGCGCCGCTGCTGGCGACGATTTCGCTGAATGGACGCTGGGTGGCGGCGACCCACACCGGACACAGCGGCAACGTCTGGTCCAACCCGGAGCGCACGTGCCAGCACGTCGATCCCTCCGTGGAACTCGGTCCCGGCGAGACGCAAAGGCTCGAGCTGAAAACGTACGTGTTCGAGGGTGGTCTTGCCGACTTGCTGCTAAAAACCGGCGATGGTTCCGGCTCGACCTGGGATGACTGATCGGCGACGTGTCGCATCGCTTCCCGGGGCACACGGCCAAGGTGCGTCCGCCGGCTCACGCCCCCCGAACGAACGTCGATACCACAATCGTCACCTTTAATGATCGATCACCTTGGCGCCCGGAATGGTCTGCAACAGGGGCGGCAAGTGGGTCGTGACCCGCTCGACCTGGATGGTGACCAGTACGGCGGGAAGATGCCCGCCCATGGGGCCGAGCGTCACGTTGCTCGGCCAGCAATCATGCAGCGTGACGTGTACGTGGTTCTTCTCGGTCTGGATATGCCGGACGTAGAGCTGGATCGTGCGCTTTTCCTGTTTCCCCTCGCCGACACGCTTGAACCAGCGCACGAGGGGGGCCGCTTCGTGCCAGCCGATCTCGACCGTGAAGGGTTTGATCTGCAAATCGCCGGGTATGAGTACTGGAGTGGATTCTTCCTGGTTGCCGCTGTGACTAGAAACGCACCGGTTCCGCGAATTTTCCGAATACCTCGACCAGGCACTCCGTGATCTCGCCGACGGTAGCATACGCCTTTACCGCCGCTATGATCGCCGGCATCACGTTGCGTCCCTCGCGAGCATGGTCGCTCACCGCGTGCAGCGCCGCCGTCACCGCCGCCTTATCCCGCTCGCCCCGCACCCGCTCCAGGCGCGCGAGCTGCGTGCGGCAATCCTCTTCCTTGAAAGGATGGAACTCGATGCTCGGCTCCTCTTCCTCGAGCCGGTAACAGTTCACCCCCACCTTGCGAATCTTACCGCTCTGCAGATCCACGAGGTTCTGGCAGGCCTGTTTCGAGACCGCGTTCTGGATGTGCCCCTCGGCGATGGCCTTCACGATGCCGCCCTGGCTGTCCACCTCGGCCATGACTTCGCGGATCTTCTCCTCCATCTGATCGGTCAGGGTCTCGACGTAGTACGATCCACCCAGAGGATCGACCGTATCGCACAGCCCCATCTCCTCCACGAGGATCTGCATGGTGCGCAGGCTGATGCGCGCAGCCTTCTCGGTGGGAATGGTAAAGGCCTCGTCATACGAGCACAGCGCCATGGTTTGCGTGCCGGACAGGGCGCTGATCAACGCGTAATAGGCGCTGCGCACGATGTTGTTCTCGGGCTGCTCGATGGTCAGCCCGCCGCCGCCGCCGCCCGCTATCATACGCAACCACATGGACTTGGGGTTCTTGGCGCCGTACTCCTCCTTGATGATCCGCGCCCACAGCCGGCGTCCGGCGCGGAACTTGGTCACCTGCTCGAACAGGTTGCCGTAGATGTCGAAGTTGAACGACAGGCGCGAGGCGAAGCTGTCGATGTCCAGGCCGCGCTCGAGCACCAGATCCACGTACGCCTTGGCGATGCAGAAGGCGTAGGCCATCTCCTGTACCGGGTTCGCGCCGGACTCACGGATGTGGTAGCCGCACACGCTGACCGGGCTGTACAGCGGCGCGCTCTCGGCGCAGTACTCGATGGTGTCGCCCACGAGCCGCATGGACGCGTCGACCGGGTAGATCCACGTGCCGCGGCCGACGAATTCTTTGAGGATGTCGTTCTGCGCCGTGCCGCGCAACCGGGTAATATCGTAGCCGCGCTTCTCGGCCATGGCGAAGTACATGGCGATCAGGACCGCCGCCGCGCCGTTGATGGTCAGCGACACCGTGATCTTTTCCAGATCGATCCCGGCAAAGGCTATCTCGAAGTCCTCGAGAGTGTCGACAGCCATGCCCACGCGGCCCACCTCGCCCGACGCCAGCCCGGCGTCCGAGTCCAGGCCGATCTGCGTGGGCAGATCGAAGGCCACGTTCAGTCCCGTCTGGCCGTTCTCGATCAGGTATTGAAAGCGCTTGTTGGTCTCCTCGGGCGTACCGAAACCCGCGTACTGTCGCATGGTGAACGGACGCTTGCGGTACATGAGCGAGTGGATGCCGCGCGTGAAGGGGAAGGCGCCCGGTTCACCCACCTGCTCGTCGTGATGCTGCGCGGCGCCATGCTGATCACCTTGGCTCGGTCCGCCCAGATCCTCGGGCGTGTACACGGGCTTGATCTCGATACCCGATTCGTTGACGACGGGCTTCACGTCAGGTGTTTTACTCATCACACATGCTTCCTGATGAATTCCACGATCGACTCGAGGGGCGTGCCGAAGGGAAACACGCCGTCGATGCCGAGTTCCTGCAAGGCGTCGATATCCTCGTGCGGGATGTTACCGCCCACCACCCACAGCTTGTCCTCGAGCCCGTACTCCGGCAGCAGCGCCTTGAGCTGGCGGCACAGCGGCAGGTGCGAGCCCGACAGCACGGACAGACCGATCACATCGACCTGCTCGTCGCGCGCGGTGGTCGCTATCTCCTCGGCGGATTTACGCAGCCCGGTGTAGAGCACTTCGAAACCCGCTTCGAGCAAGGTGCGCACCACGATCTTGGCGCCCACGTCGTGGCCGTCCAGGCCGGGTTTGGCGATCAGGATCTTGATCTTCTTGTCGTTCATGGGTTTGCTTCTTTCCTCAGCCCGCTTCCTTGCCCAGGATGGTCACCGCCGCGATGGCGCCGGGTCCGCCGATGTTGTGCGCCAGCCCGAGCCTCGCGTCGGGTATCTGCCGGTCGCCGGCCTGGCCACGCAGATGTTCGCAGATTTCGAAAGCCATGCGTATCCCCGTTGCGCCCACCGGATGCCCGCACGAGAGCAGACCGCCGCTCACGTTGACGGGAATGCGGCCGTCGCGACGCGTGGCGCCCGAGGCGACCAGCTCGCGACCCGCCCCCGGCTCGCAGAAGCCCAGGTCCTCGTAGGTCAGCAGCTCGACGATGGAAAAGCAGTCGTGCACCTCGGCCAGATCGAGTTGCTCGGCCGGATTGGTGATGTCAGCTTCCGCGTACGCCTTCGCGGCCGCCACCTTGGCCGCCTGGAAGGAGAGCAGGTCGTAAGACGCGTCGAAGAAGGGCAGATCCCAGCCCGTGGAGACAGATACGCTCAGGCCCTTAATGAAGACCGCGCTACCGGCGTACTTGCTCGCGTCCTCCGCCCGCACGAGCACCAGCGCGGCCGCGCCGTCGGTGGTGGGGCAGGAGTCCATGACCGTCAGCGGGTCGGCCACCATGGGCGAACGCAGCGCCAGTTCCACGGTGATCTCCCGCCGGTAATGGGCGCGGGGATTCAGGCAGGCATGGGCGTGATTCTTCACCGAGATGTTCGCGAGGTCCTCGCGCGTGACGCCGTAGGTCTCGAAGTGGCGGCTGGCGTACATGGCGAAGGTGCCCGCCGCGGTGAATCCCTTCTGGTAGAAAGGATGACCCATCTCCACCATCATCTTGACGATGCTCTCCTGGGGCGAGCGGTCGCGCAGCTTCTCCACCCCCACCGCCAGCGCCACATTGCTCTCGCCGGCCAGCAGGGAGTTCACGGCGCCGCGCACGGTTTCGGCGGCGGTGGCGCAGTAGTTGGAAACGCGGGTCACCGGCACATCGAACAGGCCGATGGGCTCGGCCAGATCCATGCCGGCGCGCCCTTTGTATACGCCGGCATCGGGGAAGGCGGTGCCTAGCCAGGCGGCGTCGATCTGTTTTTTCGCCACGCCGGCGTCCTTCATGGCCGCCAGGGCTGCTTCAGCGACGAGATCCTCGTAGCTCTTGTCGAAGTGCTCGCCGAAAGCCGTGCAGCCGATGCCGACGATACATATCTGATCCTTGAGTCGCTTAGCCGGCATTGCGCTTCTCCTGATCGTTCTTTCGACCACCCTGTCCATCGTGCTGTTGTTGACCGCCAGTCAGCGCACGGCATTTCCAGAAGTAGTTGGGCCGACCGCCCGCGTCGTGCAACCGGCGCAAGACCAGCTCTACCGGGTCACCCACCTGCAACGGTGTGTTCTCGTCGGCTACCTGCACGGTCAGGCGGCCGCCGCTGTCCAGGTTCACGGTGGCCATGCCCAGGGGCGGCTCCGGTGTGGGATAGTAGTGCTCGTGGGTGACGGCGAACACGGTGCCGGTCTTGGCAAGCGTGTGGTATTCGAGTTGCGTGGGCTCCGGGCAATGGGGGCAAGCCGGCAGGGGCAGCGCAACCACCGCGCCGCACGCGCTGCAGCGCTTGGCCGCGAGGGAGAACCAGAGCGGCCCGTTGCGTGTCTCCATTATCTCGGAGCTGAAACCGCCGCGGCTTCTGGACTCGACGCCGGTGCCACCGCTGTCGGCATCGCTGGCAAGCAGATCGTGCGCGGCCAGAAAACGTGTGTACGAGATGTCGTAACCTTGCTTGAGTGCGGTCTTGTACCGAGCGCTGTTCACATCGTCTGTCATCTGCAGGGCGCAGGCGGTCGCGCCGTCGCCGTAGCCCAGCACAAGCAGGCGCTGCCCCTTGCGTGCCCTCTCCAGGGCCGCACCCAGCATAAGCAACGTGTGCGCGGCGCCGGTCAGCCCCAGCCGCGAGCTGACCAGATCGCAGTACTGTCGCTTCAGATCGAAACCGCTCTTCGCGAGGATCCGGCTGGCGCTCTTCACATCGGGGCTGTAGGGCACGACCAGGTCGATGTCGCCGGCCGACCAGCCGGTCTGCTCCAGGATCGTAGCGAGTGCGGCCTTCACGGGTGCTGCGTAGGCGCCTTGCCGGGCGAAGCGCACATCGCCGGCGCTGGGGAACCTCGCCTCGGCGGTGCGCCAGGTGTCGTACTGGGTGCTGGTGTGGCGTGTGTGGGCAACTATTTGCGCCGCCGCGTCTTCCGCGCGGCCGACCACGAGAGCCACGCCCGCATGGCCGAACAGAAACTCGTCACCGCTGCCCGGCGCGGTGTTGCGCGTGTCGGCGGCGATCACCAGTACGTGGCGACACGAACCGGCAGCTACCAGGTCAACGGCTGTTTCCAGCGCGGTGGATCCGGCCCGCAGGCTGGCGCCCAGATCGAGACAGCGCGCTTCGTCTGGCAGACCGAGCGCGCCGGCAAGCATTGTTGCCGATGATTTCTCCGTGAACACACTCGTCGTGCTCGCGAAGATCAGCCCGTCCACAGTATCCGGGTCGAGGCCCTCGATTTCTGATAGCCGTTCTTGCGCCTGCCACGCCGCCTGCAGCCCGAGGGTCAGCGCGTCCTCATCGGGACCGGCCACGGCACGGGCACCGGGAAATCCCGGCCGGCCCCACGCCTCTTGCACTGTAGCATTGGGAAGTCGGCGTCGCGGGATGGCGAATCCCCAGGCGACGATGCCACACGCAGGACTTTCACGATCACTACTCAACTGGTCATCTCCTTGGCAATGATCAACTTCAAGATCTCGCTGGTGCCGCCGCCGAACAGGGTGAAACGGATGTCGCGTAGATAGCGCTGCACCGGGTACTCCATGGCGAATCCGTAGGAGGCGAAGATCCGGGTGGCTTGATCGCAAATATCCGCGGCCGCCTCGGTGGCGAAGAGCTTGGCCATGGACGCCTCGCGCATGTGGGGCTGCCCTCGATCCAGCAGCCAGGCGGCTCGATACACCAGGCCCGTGGCGGCCTCGAGCTGCGTACCCATTTCCGCGAGCTTCAGCTGGATGGCCTGGAAACGGTTCAGGGGCCGGCCGAACTGCTGACGCTGTGCCGCGTAGTCCACGGCATCGCTGATGGCGGCGCGGGCCACACCCAGCGCCAGCGCGCCGGTCATGATGCGGATGGACGCCAGGATGGTGCGCAGCTCGGACTCGCCCTGACCTTCGTCGCCCAGCCGATTTGCCGCGGGGATGAAGCAGTCGTCGAAGGACAGCTCGGAAGTGGGCAGCGCCCAGACGCCCATCTTGTCGATGTGGCGGCCGATGGTCAGGCCGGGTGTGTCGCGCTCGACGAGGAAGATGGTCAGTGCTCGCTTACGGTTCTTGCCGTCTTCCGTCTCCTGCTCCACCCGCGCGAAAACGTTGAAGTAATCGGCAACCGGCGCGCTGGTGATCCACATCTTCTGGCCGTTGAGCACGTAGCCGTCACCCTTGCGTACCGCTGTGGTCGCGATGCTCGAGAGATCGCTGCCCGCATCGGGCTCGGTGATGCAAATAGCGCCGATCATCTCACCGCGCAAAGCCGGCTGGAACAGACGCTGCCTGATGTCCTTGTCACCGAGCGTGAACAGAAAATGCGTACCCATCAGCGACTGCATGGCTGCCGCCGCGGCCAGGGACAGCGACCCGCGCGCGATCTCCTCGATGGCCAGGCAATAGCTGACGAAATCCAGGCCCGAGCCGCCGTCGGCTTCGGGATAACGCAGGCCGAAGAAGCCCAGATCGCCGAGCTGCGCGAACAGCTCCCGCGGGAACTGCTTCGCCTCGTCGATGGCAGCCGCCTGAGGCTTGATCCGTTCGTCACAGAAGCGGCGGAAGGTATCCCGCGCGAGTGTCTGCTGCTCGGTCAGTTCGAAGTCCATTCTTCTCTTTCTACCCTTCCGGGCATGGGTTGCGACGGGGGGGCGAAATGCTGGAAGCCACCTTAGCATACTGTCCTGGATCTGGGGATCACTTCTTGGGCCGTCGGAAAATCAGGCCGCGCATATTATTGCTGTCAGAAACTGGGTAAATGCCGGGTTCATGATGTTGCCGATCCGGACACCACCGATTCCCGGATCCATGCATTTCGAGTCGGCGCCCGACTGCGTGCCGCACGTCGTGGCGGCCATCAACGGCGACCAGGAACCTACCGCGTTCGAGAATACAATCAGGCCGGTCACGGCAACCGGGACGGCGATTACTCCGGCGTGTCCACCCAGAACTGCCGGGTGCAACAGCTCCCCCCGCTGGGCAACGCTTCCACCGTCTTGAACCGGAGCGCCGTACCCAGCGCCGCGTTGATCTCGTCCACGACGACCTGCAGCCAGTGATCGCATCCGGCCAGATCCTCGGCGAGCAGGCCCTCGCGCTTGTGCCAGTCGTACCAGGGGCAGCTATTGTGCCGCGCCTGGTTGCGGCCATCGGCGGAATCCTGGATCACCTCGGCATCCTCGCCCATGACCACGCTGCTGGAGACGTACAGCTCGGCCATCTGCGGCGCGAGATCCTTTTCGGGATCGATCATCCGCAGATAATACTGCGCCGTGTCCTTGCCCACCTCTTCCCAGTAGCGGTTGACCAGCGTCTGCGGGTCGAGGTCGGGTTTGAGCGAGAGGGCGGCGCGACGCCACTCGAAGTGAGACGCGCGCATGATGTTGGCCAGCACCTCGAATTTCTTGTTCAGATCCATGATTACTCGCCCCTGCGTAATAAGTCCGTTACTTCATTGACCTCGCAGCGCGTCGGTGGCCTCCGGGTCGAGACCAGCCGCCCCTGCAGTGAATTTCTCCGGGTCGACGGCCACACCGTACAGCTCTCGCGCCGCCGCCACGCTGATGATGCCGTTGCGCACTTCCTCGGCCACGAGCGGCGCGGGCCGTTGGCGGGCATCGCCATACCCTCCCCCGCCGCCGGCGAGTTGACGATAGACGGTGCCTTTGCCGATGCCCGTGATCAGATCGAGACTCAGCGTGGGCTTTTCCGTGCCGTCGGTGTGTCGGAGCGTGACGCTGTTCAACGAACCGTCGCCGCCGCCACGCAGTCCGAAGGCCGGCTCCACGTCCCCGTCGCCGAACACCACGAGCTGCGTGTCGTCGGCGCCGATCGCGAACACCGTCTCCACCCCCAGGCCGCCGCGCCACCGCCCGCTACCCGCCGAGTCGCACAGGTACTCGTGCTTGATGAGCCGGTGGGGCGTCTGCTGCTCGAACATCTCGTAGTCCTGATCCAGGAGGCCGCCCGAGGCGTCGATCATGCCGATGTGATCGTAGCCGTCCACACCCTGCATGGCGCCCGAGCCGCCCTTCAGGCCCATGAAGCAGATGTCCACGTACTTGTCGTCCTTGCGCGGATCGATTCCCGTGGTCAGCGAGCACAGCAAATGGTTCCAGCCGGCGGTCACCCGGTCGGGAATCGCCTCCTGCAAGGCGCGGGAAACGGCGTCGGCGTTGGGCGGGCACAGGTGGTTGCCGTAGGTGGTGGCTGCCGGATAGGCGGCGTTCAGGATGGTGCCTTCGGGGATGATGATCTCCAGCGGCTCGATCATGCCCTGGTTGTGCGGGATGTCCGGGTTGATCATCTGCAGGAAGGTCAGGGTGGTCGCCGAGGCGCTCGAGGTGTAGGTGCCGTTGACGAAGGCATCCGATTGCCGGTCGGTCTGCGAGTAGTCGAAGATCACGCTCTCGTCTTCGACGGTGATCGTCACGCGGATCCGATATTCTCTATCCAGATTCTTGCCGTCGTAATAGATGACCGCCTCGCCCTCGTACACACCGTTGGGAATGGCGGCGATTTCCGCTTTCATCATCTTGCAGGTCGATGCGAACAGCGCACGCTTGTGGGTATCGAAACAGTCGACGCCGTATTTTTCGAGCAACGCCACCAGCCGCCGCTCGCCCACCACGCAGGAGCCGATCTCCGCGCGCATATCCTCGGCCACGATGTCGAAGCGGATGTTGGCGAAGATCAAGTCCCACACGTCCTTACGCAACTCGCCCCGATCGTACACCTTCACCGGCGGGATGCGCAGCGCCTCCTGCCAGACCTCGGTGGCGTTGGGATTGTAGCCGCCGGCGACCGCGCCGCCGATATCCGCCTGGTGGCCCTTGCACGCCGACCAGGCCACGAGCTGGTCGGCGAAAAAGATTGGTTTGTACACCGCGACGTCGTTGTTCTGGTTGCCCATGCTGAACACGTCGTTGTGGAAGATCACGTCGCCGGGGTGGATGTCGTCACCGAAGTACTCGCAGATGTACTTGCAGACCGGTCCGAGGGAGAACGACAGGATGGGCAGGTTCTCCGTCTGCTCGAGCATGTTGCCCTGGGCGTCGTACAGCCCGGTCACGAAATCCTTGGCCTCGCACAGGATGGGTGAGCGGGTCGTCTGCTGCAGCGAGATGCTCATCTCGTCGGTGATCGACTTGAAGGCCCGCGCGAAAACCGACAGCAGGATGGGATCGACCTCGCTCTCGCCATTCTTCTTGATGCGCTTCATGACGCGCTTCCTTCGGGTTTGCTCGCCTGATGTACCGTTTCGTGTCCGCCGGGATGTTGCGCCGGCGCAACCCGGCCTTCCGCCATGGCCTTCTGCACCAGTTCCTCGCGCCCTTTCAGATACGCCGCGAAGGAACCGTATGGATCGACGACGCAGTCGAAGGCCGAGGTCAAGAAGAGCGTCGTGTTGACCTGTTCCACGATGGCCGGCCCGACGATATGGTGGCCGAAGCGCGTCTGGTGCCCGTCGTACACCGGCACCTTCGCAACCGACTCGCGTTCAGGCAGATACACCTCCCGTTCGCCCTTCGACGCGGCGGCCGGATCGCTCCCCGCATAGGTCTCGCGGGCGTAGGCCGGCTTTTCGGTCACCCCGACGGCGCGCAGGCGCACGTTGATCAGCTCGATGGGTGTGCCCTCCGCCTCGAGCGAGTAGCCGTACATACGGTTGTGCTCGGCGTGGAAGTCGGCGGCGATGTGGTCGAGGTCCGCCTGCTCGATCACCGGCAGCGGCACCGGGAACGACACCTCGTGATATTGCTTCACGTAGCGGCAATCCAGGTTCAGGTGGAACTGCCGGCGATCCGGGGCGATCTTCTCCTCGGCGAGCAGCAGCTCGCCCCGCTGCATCATCTCATCGATGACCGCGCGCAGCCGCTGCCAGTCGAGGGCCGCGAAATCGGTCACGAACGAGCGCACGAAATCGTGCTGCAGATCCGACATGAGCATGCCCGCCGCGCAGAAGATGGACGACTCGCGCGGCACGATGAACAGAGGGATTTCCAGCTCCTGGCAGATCATGCAGGCATGCAACGGCCCCGCGCCGCCGGCCACGACCAGCAGGAACTCCCGCGGATCGTAGCCGCGCTTGATGGTGATCTCGCGCACGCCCTGGGCCATGTTGGTGTTGATCACCCGGTACATGCCCGCGGCCGCCTCGGTGGCATCGAGGCCCAGCGGCTCGGCGATGTGTTCGCCGATGGCGGCCCGCGCCGCTCCCGCGTCGAGGGGCAATTTGCCGCCAGCGAAAAACGCGGGATCGAGGTAGCCCAGCACCAGGTCGGCGTCGGTGCACGCGGGCAGGGTGCCGCCCTTGCCGTAGCAGGCCGGCCCCGGATCGGCGCCCGCGCTCTGCGGTCCCATGCGCAACAGCCCGCCCTCGTCGATCCAGCCGATGCTGCCGCCGCCGGCGCCGATGGTCACGATGCCCAGCATGGGCAAGGCGATCCGGTAGCGATTGATCTCGCCCTCGGTGACCACGACGGGTTTGCCGTTGCGCACCAGCGCTGCGTCGAAGCTCGTACCGCCCATGTCCACGGTGATGCAGTCGCTGCGCTCGTGCACCTGCACGTACTGCAGCCCCGCCCCAGGCCCGGCCGCCGGCCCCGACAGCAGGGTCAATGCGGCCTTCTCGCGCGCCACCTCGGGCGCCATCACGCCGCCGTTGGACTGCATGATCAGCAGTATGCCCCGGAAACCGATCTCGCGCAGCCGCGCGCGCAGGCTGTCCATGTAGCTGCTCAGCTTCGGACCGACGTAGGAGTTCAACACGGTGGTGCTGACCCGATCGTAGAAACGGATCGAGGGCAGCAGTTCCGCCGACACGGTGAGGTAGGCGTCGGGCAGCGATTCACGGACCAGCGCCGCCGCCTGCTGTTCGTGCTCCGGATTGGCGAAGGAGTTCATGAAGCAGATGGCCACCGCGTCGATCCGTTCGCCCGCGAAGGTCTCGATCGCCCGGCGCACATCCTCCACCTGCAAGGGCTCGAGCGGCAGGCCGGCGTAATCCAGCCGGCCGCGCACCGGCAAGCGCAGGTATCTCGGCACCAGCGGCGGCACGTTGGTGTAGCGGTTGTTGTATTGCTCCTCGCGGATACCGCGGCGCATCTCCAGCGCGTCGCGCACGCCTTCGGTGGTGATCAGGCCGGTCCGGGCGCCGGTGCGGGTCAGGGCGGCGTTGGTGGTCACGGTGGTGCCGTGCACGATGGTCTCGATGGTCGGCGCCAGCGCTTCGAGGGACAGGTCCCGGCTGGCCGCGATCTCCGCCAGCCCCCCGACCAGGCCGATGGCCGGGTCCTCGGGAGTGCTGAGCACCTTGAAGATCTGCGGTTCCCGACCATCCTCGGTGACCAGGAAATCGGTGAAGGTGCCGCCGACGTCGATGCCGATTTTCAGAGGCATAGGCGCTCCTCGATCAGATCCAGTCCCCGGCCGGCCCGCGCCCCGGCGAGAAAGGCGCGCCGGTTGGTCTCGGCAACGCGCGCGGGAGCGTTCTGCATGGTCGTGTTCAGAAAATCCTCCGGCGCATAGGGCAGCAGACCGCTGCCGAACAGACAGCCGAGCATCACCACGTTTAGCGACTTGACCGAGCCCGCCTGCCTGGCCAGCGTGGAGCCGTCGACTATTTTTAACCGTCCGGCGACCGAACGGATGCTCTCTGTGAGCTGACCGATATCCGGATACTCGGTCAACCCTTCTTCCAGCACGGAATTCTGGGCCAGGACGTAGGGCGCGATGGGCGCCGGATCCATCATCACGATGGTCTGCCGGGACATGTAGGGCAGCGCCCGGGCGGTCTCGACCGGCTCGAAGCCGATGACCAGATCGGCGCCGCCGCGTGCGATGGCCGGGCTGTTGCCGCGGCCCATCAGGACCGCCGACTGCACCGATCCACCGCGCTGCGCCATGCCGTGGAGCTGAGCGCTCAGCACGTGCTGGCCCTGCGCGACGAAGAAGTCTGTCAACAGCCGGGCCGCGGTGATCACACCCTGGCCGCCCGTGCCGGTGAAGAGGATCCGACAGCCGCGTCGTGATCGGTCATCGACCGCGTCCCGCCTGTTGCGATCAGTGCTGGACATGCGTGTCCTCTCGATCGGTGCCTACCTGACTGATGGCGTCCTTGTTGCACACCTGCGCGCAGAGGCCGCACCCGTCGCAGTTCGACTCGTCGATGGCGTACACATCACCGGACACGGTGATGCCCGGGCAGCCGAGCACCCGCACGCACAGGGTGCAGCTGTCACACAGTTCCATGTCGACAACATACGGCGCCTGCCGGACCGCGGCCCCCTGCCGCCGGGCGTGGACGCGGCACGGCGAGTTGCAGATCACCACGTTGACGCCGGTATCGTTCCGGGCCTGCTTGAGCGCCTTGCGCGTGGCATCCACGTCAAAGGGATCCACCGAGTAGACGTTCTCCACCCCGAGCCCCCGTATGGCCGGCTCCAGCGCCAGCCCCGACGAGGCGAAGTGGCAATCGCCGTCGGGCGTCGCTTCGGGTGGCGTTGGTGCCGTCGGCGCCGCCACTGGACTGGGCTGAAAGCCCGTCATGGCCGTCACGTAGTTGTTCAGGACGCAGACGGTAACGTTGTCGTCGTTGGTCACGGCGTTGGCCAGGGCTGGCAGCCCGCTGTGAAAGAAGGTCGAATCGCCGATGTAGGCCACAGTGCGCTCGCCGGTGACCCGGGCGATGCCCGCGGCCATGCTGATGCTTGCGCCCATGCAGAGCAACAGGTCGCACGAGTGCAGCGGCGGGCCGTAGCCGAGGGTGTAGCAGCCGATGTCGTTCACGTACACCGTCTTCTTCCCGAAGGTCTTGCGCATCAGGTAGAAGCTGGTCCGATGCGGACAGCCAGGGCAGAGGACCGGCGGTCGGGCCGGTAGATCGAGCTGCGGCACCGTGATCGTGGGCTTGGGCTCGAGCCCCAGGTACTCGCGCACCGCCGTCTCGACCAGGTCGGGATCGTATTCGAACTCCAGCGGCAGATGGCGGCTGCGCTTGCCGAAAACAGGTATGTCGCGCTGCCTGCGGAAGGCAGCCAGCTCGACCAGCTCCTCGACGTACGGCGTCAACTCCTCGACCACCAGCACGGAGTCCACCGTGTCGAGAAAATCGTCGAGCACATTCTGCGGGATGGGATACGCGCCGATCTGGAGCAGCGACACCCGGTCCTCGACGGCCAGCTCCTTGATGATCTGCTCCGCATAGGCGTGGGCCACGCCGCTGGCGACGATGCCACGGCGCCCGGTGCCGATGCGAGGATAGAAATCCGACGCCGCCAGCAGCGACTCGGCCAGGGCGAAGCGTTCGGTCAGTTCCAGTCGCATGCGCCGGGAGTTGATCGGTATCGGTACGTAGCGCGGCGGATCCTTTTTGAACTCGATGGCGTTGCGCGTGTCGGGCAACGGCCCGAGTTGCACGATGCCGCTCACGTGACAGACGCGCGTCGTGGGACGCATGATCACCGGCAGGCGTGTCCGCTCGGAAAAGTCGAAGGCGTAGCGAGTCATCCGGTAGGCATCGGCCGGAGTCGCGGGATCGAAGACCGGATAGTAGAGAAAACGGGAGAAATGCCGTTGATCCTGCTCGTTGGGACTCGTGATGGCCGACGGATCGCCGGCCGCCACGATCACCAGACCGCCCTCCACGCCTATATACGGCAACGAGCACACCGGATCGCCGGCGTAGTTCAGCCCGAGGTGTTTCATGCCGCACATGGCGCGCGCGCCGGTCAGGCACGCCGCGTAGGCTATCTCGACCGCGTTCTTCTCGTTGATCGAGTACTCGAACTCGATGTCGGTACTCGTGGCGATGCGGGCGATGGTATCGCCCACCTCGGACGACGGCGTGCCGGGATAGCAGGAGTAGAACTGCAGGCCGGCCTCGAGGGCACCGCGCACGATGGCGACGTTACCGAGCAGACAGGCCCGCGCGCCGGGATCGTCCTGTAGCACCTCGTGTCGTGGCTCGGGCTGTTCCGTGCGGGATCTGTGGTATGGAATCTGTGGGCGGGATTTCTGCGGTTCCGGCTTCTGCGGTGGCGGTTGCGGCGATTGTTCCGCCGGTTGGTCCGCCTGTTGTCGATCCGGCTTGCGCTGTCCTGGCGTCGTGCTCATGGTATTTCCCGAACGCTGGAGCTTCCTGTCGCTGTGATACATAGGTCCGCTGATCATATAAGCGATCGGGATTCTTGACAATTGCTAGCTTGGCCGCGCCGGAATTCACCGCAGAACCCGAATCCGGTCCCCCACGATCTCCAGCACCTCGATCGTGCCACCGTAGTGCTCGGACATCCCGGTGTCGACGCACCACACCCGGTCATCGCAATACGAGGTGATCCCGTCCTCCTGGACCGTGTGGCCCACGACCATCCGCGCGGCGCCCAGGCGTTCGAGCACTTCTGCCAGCTGCCGGCAATCGTCGGCATCCACCTCATGGGAGTAGTTGCGGGCCCAGGTGGGGCTGTCTCCGGTGTGGATGAAGGCCGGCGGCTCGCCCTCGCCCAGCAGCCACTCACGTACTTCGTCGTTCAGCCGGTCTATCCCGTAATCCAGGTGCAGGGGCAACACGCCTCCGTGCACGAACACGTTGTCGTCGATGACCAGCACGACCGGATGCTCGGCCAGCAGTCTGGCGAAGGGCCCGCCGGGTCGGAAGGCAGCCACGCGGGCTTTCCTGGCCGGTTCGGTCGCCGCCAGCAGCGAATCCTCCTCGGCGATGGTCACGGCGTCCTGGAAATCGACGAAGCCGCCCTCGGTGACGTAGCGCAGGTCGAGCCGGGCGTTCATCAGCTCGTGATTGCCGTTCAGGACGTGCACAGCCCCACCCGCGGCCCGCGCCTCGTCCTGGAGCGCGTCGAGCAACTCGAGGATGGCCTGTTCCTCGTCGCCGCGGTCGAGCTGGTCACCGGTCTGCACCACGATCAGATCGCCGCCGATCCAGTGGTCGGCATCGTCGATTGCTCCGGCCAGGCGCAGTGCCTGGCGGGTGGCGTCGAGATCGCCGTGCAGATCCCCCATGGCGACGATGCGCGTGGTGGAAGCACAACCCGGCAGGGTGGCCAGTAAAAGACCCAGAACAAGGAAGCTCGGAATGAAATGGTGGCGCATTGCACTCAACCTCTCACCTTCAACATTTTCGGGTCATACAGCGGACGTCCAGGCAGGCACACCGCGAGCGGATATCGCTCGCCGGCGATGTCGATCTCCCACTCGCCTTCCTTCAGGTAGGCCTTGTTGATGGGTTCGCCGGCCTCGATCATCGCCAGGCCGACCGCCCCGCCGAGGGTGTGGCCGTAGCTCGCCGCCCGCACGTAACCGATCGGCCGGTCGTTGCGATACACCACCTCGGCGTGGTAGAGCAGCGGCTCGGGATCCTTGACCAGCACCTGCAACAGGCGCCTCTCGTAAGCGGGCCCCTGCTTTTTCTTCTCCACGCAAAAGGCCTTGCCGATGAAATCCGGCTTGTTCAGATCCACGAAGAATCCGAGCCCGGTCTCGTAGGCATCGTCGGTGTTGTCGATGTCGTGGCCGTAATCGCGATAGGCCTTCTCCATGCGCAGGCTGCCCAGGGCTCGGAGCCCGGCGTGGCATAGGCCGAACCGCTTGCCCGCCTCGACCACGCGATCGTACACGTGCACCGCCTGCTCCGCGGGGATGTTCAGCTCGTAGCCCAGCTCGCCCACATAAGTGATCCGGTTGCACTGCACGCGCGCGTAGCCGATATCGATTCCGCGCGCGGTGCGGAAGGGAAACGCCTCGTTGGACAGATCCGCCGAGGTGATCGATTGCAGCAGCTCGCGCGAGCGGGGGCCCTGCACGTTGAGCTGGCCGATGCCGCCGGTGATGTCGGTGACGAAGCAGTGCGCGTCGTCGGGAATGTGGCGCCTGAGCCAGGTCTCGACGTGGCGGTGCATGGTGTCGGTGACCACCACGACGAAGCGCTCTTCGGTCAGCTTGGTCACGGTGACGTCCGCTTCGAGCAGGCCGCGCTCGTTGAGCCACTGGGTGTAGGTGATGGTCTCGACGGGGCCGTTGACGCTGTTGGCCGAGATGTGGTCGAGCACCCTGCCGGCGTCTCGTCCCTGCACCAGGAACTTGCCCATGAAGGACATGTCCATGGCGATGACACCCTCGCGGCAGGCCTGGTGCTCCGCCGCCCAGTACGGGAACCAGTTCTGACGTCCCCACGAGAGCTTCTCCACCTCGGGCTCCCGGCCTTCCGGCGCGAACCAGGCCGGACTTTCCCAGCCGCTCACGTCGGTGAAATAGGCGCGCCGCTGCCGCAGGCGGTGGTGAAAGGGCGAACGCTTGCAGTCCCGCGCGGTCTGGGGCACGCGGGTCGGGTAGTGGCGCCGGTAGACCAGCCCCAGCGTCTCGACCACCCGCGTCTGGCGGTATTCGGGATTGCACTGATAGGGATGGAAGCGATCCACGTTGATGCCGGTGATGTCGGCGTCCGGGTCGCCGGTGGTGATCCACCGGGCCATGATCTTGCCCAGGCCGCCACCGGTGATGATGCCGATGGAGTTGAGTCCCGCGGCGACGAAGTAGTTCTGGATCTCCGGTGCCTCGCCGAAGGCCACGCCCATGTCGGGGGTGAAGCTCTCCGGGCCGCAGAAGAACTTCAACAGGCCGGCTTCCTTCGCGGCCGGCACGCGACTCATGGCCTTCTCGAGAAACGGCGTCATGCGCTCCCAGTCGGGTGCGATCTCGCCGAAGGAAAAATCGTCGGGGATGCCACCGACCTGCCAGGGCGCACAGACCGGTTCGAACAGGCCGATCATCAGGCCGCCGCCCTCTTCCCGGTAGTAACCGTGGCAGGACGGATCCTCGATGATGGGCAGATCCCGCGTCATGCCCGCAAAGGGTTCGGTGATCAGATAGTAGTGCTCGGTCGACTGGTTGGGGATGCTGACGCCGTTGTGCGCGCCGAGCTGCCTGGCCCACATGCCGGCGCAGTTGACCACGAACTCCGCCTTGACGTCGCCCTGGGTGGTGGTCACGCCGGTGGCGCGGCCAGCACTGGTGGTGACGCCCGTGACCGATACCCCCTCATGGATTCGCACACCCTGCTGGCGCGCGCCCGCGGCCAGCGCCATGGTTGCATCCACGGGATTGACGCGCCCGTCTTGCGGCAGATAGAAGCCCGCCTCGATGTCGTCCACCCGGGCCAGGGGGAAGAGCCGCTTGATCTCGTCGGGGCCGATCTCCTCGACATCGTTCCCGAGTATCCTGTTGAACGCCGCGACCCGCCGATACTCTTCCATGCGGTCCCGGTCTGCGGCTAGCTCGATGAAGCCCAGGGGTTCGAAGCCGGTGCTGAGTCCGGTCTCCGCCTCGAGACGCCCGTAGAGCTCACGCGTGTACATGCGCATCGCGACCGAAGTTTCCGAGGTCGAGCCGAAGGTGGTCATCAGGCCCGCCGCGTGCCAGGTCGTGCCCGAGGTGAGCTGGTCACGTTCGATGAGGACCACGTCGCGCCAGCCGAGGTGGCCGAGGTGATAGGCGATGGAGCAGCCGATGATGCCGCCGCCGATGATGACGACGCGTGCGTTGTCGGGCAGTTGCGCTGCTGGCATGGGTACCTCCCGTGATCGAGCTCGCGGCAAGGCGGCTCGATTGCCGTTTCATGATGTATCCGTCTGAAAATGCCAGGACAGCGCGCCACTGTCGACAGGGAAAAAATACAGCTGGCCCGGTTCTGGCCCTCCGTTTGCTATTGATTACCTCACAGCTTCGCAACATCGTCAGGGAGTGGTTTGCTTTGGTCACGACTTCCGGCTCGAAAACCGCGTCCAAAAGCGAAATGGACCGGGAAAACCTCATTGCGGCCCTCAGAGCGGGCACCCACGCAAGTGCCGATGGCTCCGCCAACTACACAGGCGTCCAGCTAACGGGAGCCGACCTTTCCGGTACGAATCTGACCAATGTCGATCTGTCCGGAGCCGATCTCAGTGGGGCCAACCTCACCGACGCCGATCTCTCCGGTGCGAACCTGTTCCAGGCAACCCTTGCCGGTGCGATGCTGGTGGGCGCGAAGCTGCGCAATGCCGAGCTCACGGGCTGCGATCTGAGCGAGGCCAACCTGGACGACGCCGACCTCGAACGGGCCGGCCTGGGAAAATCGAAACTGCGTGGCGCCAGCCTCCTGCAGGCGAATCTCGAACACGCCACCCTGAGCCTGGCCGATCTGACCAATGCCAAGCTGAGCTACACGCGCCTCCAGCACGCCCGCCTGCGCGAGGCCACGCTCGCCGGCGCCGATTTCAACACCGCGGACCTGCGCTCGGCCGACCTGTCGCTCGCCAAAGCGCCCGGCGCCTCGTTCCGCAATGCGGATCTCCGGGGTGTGCGGCTGCGCATGATCGGGGAATTCGAGCAAGCCGACTGGATCGGCGTGGACATCCGAGACGTGAATTTCGCCGGCGGCTTCCGCCTGCGCCGGTTCATCATGGACCAGAACTACATCATGGAATTCCGCCAGAGCGGAACCCTGGGTAAGCTACTGTACTACCCCTGGAAGTTCACGAGCGACTGCGGCCGCAGCCTTTATCGCTGGACGGCGATGGTTTCCCTGATCACCATCCTGTTCGCCGGCGCTTACCAGATCGTCGGCATCGACTACGGTGACTACGAAACCTGGCTCTCTCCCTTGTATTTCAGCATCGTGACCTTGACCACGGTTGGTTACGGAGACGCCCACGCCAGCAGCCTGGCCGGGCAGATCGTGGTGATCATTCAGATTTCCGTCGGGTACCTGATGCTCGGTGGACTGCTGTCTATCTTCAGCAACAAGATGGCCAGACGCGCCGATTAGGGGAAACGACGATGTTCAAGCTATTCCGCAAGAAGCGTACGACCGAGGTGAGGATCGAGGACCTGTTCGAAGGATACCAGCTGCCGCGATTTCCCCGGACCATCATGGACGCGCTGGACCAGCTGCGCCAGCCGGACGCCAGCATAAACCAGGTCGCCAGTCGACTGGAAGCCGATCCGGCCATGCAGGTCACGATTCTGAAAAAGGTCAATGCGGCGGCGTTCGGGCTCAACCGTGAAATCACCAATCTCCACCACGCCGTGACCTTGATGGGCAAGGCCCGCCTGGAAACTATCTTGTTGACCCATGCCGTGGCGGATGCGCTGCCGGTCGTCTCGGCGCCGGAATTTTCCAGGCGGGCTTTCTGGAGATCGGCGGCCCGGCGAGCCTGTCTGGCCCGTGCCATCGCTTCCCGACTGCATCCGCGCACCCAGGTCGAATCGTTCACGGCGGGGCTGCTGCAGGATATGGCCGTACCCGTCCTCATCCAGCAGAAGACGGACGAATACGCCGAGATTCTGAAGGCCTGGAACCGGGACGAAACCGTCTGGCTCCACGATCTCGAAGCCGAGGTCCTGCCCTTCGACCATCCGACCGTCGGCGCGGCGATGGCCCGTGCCTGGGGTTTGCCGCGATATCTCACCCGCGCCATCTCCGTGCACCACGCCGAACACGGCGCCTCGGTGCTGGATCCCGGCGTGCGACTGGTCTCCTTCCTGCGCGACGGGGAGGATCCCGGCGCCGTCAGCGAGATGCTGCACCGTGCCGAGGACGATTACGGCTTGAGTCTCGAGGTCATGCAACCCCTGCTGGACCGCGCCTTCGAAGAGGCAGCTGAATTAGCGGCGAAACTGGGTTAGTATTCCCGCCATGCGCAGAATGATCCCCATGGCTGTCTTGCTCGCCTTGTTCGCCCTGCACGTGTTGCTGGTCCCGGCCGGGTGTTCTCGCCGGGAGGCGGCCGCACCCGTGCGCGGCGACGCCGACCTGCGCCGTGCTTTTCCCGATATCATCGACCACCACGGTGCTCCCGCCGCGGCCGAGGACTGGTCGCTGGTGCCGTTCGCCGACCAGGGCGCCTGGTGCGGCTTTGCGCTGCCGCCCCATGACCGCCTCGATCTCGCTGGTGGTTTCGCGGGACCGTTTCTCATGACCGTCGGTCGCTGGCTGGGACCGCAGCTGGCCGGGCTCGAACTTACCGGCATCACGACGGTCCGTGCGGTGTCGTTGCCCGGTTTGCTGGTGCGGGAGTGGTCGGCGGGCGCGTTGCGCATCGTCCAGACGCTCTGGTTCGACACGTCGCACACCGCCCTGATCCGGTCGCGGATACACAACCACGGCGCCGCCGCGCTGGTCATCGAACCGACCTGGACGGGCGAGGTCTTTCCCGAGGTGGCAACCCTGGAGGCCGCCGACGCCGGAGTTTTCGTGCGGACGAATGACGGCGACCGCTTACGCCTGGTCGTCGATCGGGCGGCGGGCGAGGTTTCGATCACCGGGAGCCGCTACCGACTGCCGCTGGCCGAGCCACTCGGTATTGCGGCCGGTGACTCGGCCACACTCACGCTCGCGATCAGCCTGACCGTGGCCGGCGATTCCGAGCCCGATCCCGTCACCGCTCTGGCCGCTGTCGATGCCGATACCGTCGATGCATCATTCGCTCGCAACGTCGGCCGCTGGCATCGCTACCTCGCCGCCACCGGCGACCGTGCACCCACCGATCCCGTGCGGATACTGGCCGTCAAATGCATCCAGACCCTGGTGAACAACTGGCGTGGCGCGGCTGGGCGTTTGCATCACGGCGGTCTCTTCCCATCGAGCAACGTATGGTATTTCAATGGATTCTGGGCGTGGGACTCCTGGAAGCATGCCGTGGCGCTCGCCCACTTCGATACCGGGATCGCCGGCGATCAGCTGCGTCTCATGTTCGACCATCAGGATGATCTGGGCATGATCGCCGACGTGGTCTACCTCGACGCGAGCGAGGACAACTGGCGCAACACCAAACCGCCGCTCGCCGGCTGGGCGCTGGAGAAGGTGTTCCAGCGCAGCGGTGATATCGAGCTCGTGCGCGAGCTCTACCCGCGACTCGAGACTTACCACGATTTCTGGTACGCCCACCGCGATCACGATCGCGACGGACTGTGCGAGTACGGCTCCACCGACGGCACCATCGTCGCGGCGCGCTGGGAAAGTGGCATGGACAACGCCGTGCGTTTCGACCACACCGAGATGCTGCGGAACGGTCCTCGGGCCTGGTCCATGAATCAGGAATCGGTGGATCTCAACTGCTACCTGTATCGCGAGAAGCGGGCCTTACAGCTTCTCGCCGCCGCCCTGGGCGAGACGGCCGACGCCGAGCGCTGGGCCGTCGAGGCCGCCGCCCTGCGCGAACGGATCCGCACCGACATGTTCGACGAGGCCGCCGGCTGGTTCCATGACATCCACATCGACACCGGCGCCGTCGTCCCCGTGCAGGGGCCCGAGGGCTGGACACCGCTCTGGGCCGAGGTGGCCACCGAGCAACAGGCCGCGCGTCTGCGCGTCACGATGCTCGACACCCTCAAGTTCCGCACCCGCGTACCTTTTCCCACCGTGGCCCGCGACCACCCGGAATTCTCGGCTGGCTACTGGCGCGGTCTCGTCTGGCTCGACCAGGTCTACTTCGCTGTCGCCGGCCTGCGCGCGTACGGTTACGACGCCGACGCCGACATCCTCACGCGGCAGGTCCTCTTCAATCTCGCGGGCGCCACCGAGCGCGGCCGGCCGCTCTACGAGAACTACCACCCGCTGACCGGCGAGGGCCACAACGTGAAGCACTTCAGCTGGACTGCCGCCCACCTGCTGCTGCTGGCGCTGACGGCCCGGTGATCGGCGTGCCGCGGCAGGCAGCCGAACCAAAACGGTCACTCGTTCATTCTCCCTCCGGCTTCCCCTACTTCACAAACAGCGCCGGCACCACGACGAGACCCAACCAATGCGTGCGGCCGACCTCGTTTCGGTTATGCTGGAGAGGAAGCTACGGTACGTTATTCAAGTTCGAGACTCGGACGTCGCTGTATGCTGCCGGGTCATCGACCCGCATTGCGGGAAGCTGCGACGTAACCTTCGGAGGGCACCATGTTGCGACGATTGCTGCATCTGGCTCTGGGTTGCGGACTCGTTTACTGCTGTTCGTCATGGGTGTACGCCGTCGAACAGATCGCAACAGACGAACCGGCAAAACGGCAGGAATACCGCGCCCGCATCGGTGTCGTCTCGTTAACGCCCGAACTGCTCGCCCTCGCCGAGAAAACACTGCCGCTCGGGTTCTACAAGGATTACAGCTGTTTCGGCAGGGAGAACCCGACGACACAGGCCAACCTGGCTTACATGCCGATCATCCAGTACAAGTCCAAAACGGATACACAGCCGGTAAGATCGGCCGTTTCCATCGCCTGGCACACAGGCCAGTTTCCGAAGCTGCCGGGAATCGAACTGGATCAGCTGCTGCTCACCACGGAACTGTCGGAGATTGGCCCGTGGCTCGCCGATCACACGGGCGCCGACGGCATCCCCGACGGCACCGTGTTCTTGCTGGGTAATGAACCGGGCTTCAGGCCAAACAACGACGATCGGACGGCTGAAGAAATCGTGCAGGATGCGGTTCTGATCAAGGAACTGTTCTCGCGCCACAATCTGAAACACCGGCTCGCCCTCGGCGGCATCAGTACGCCCAGGAGCACGCTTGTGCGAGAAGCGTACGCCGGTAGATCAGGTAACGAGTTCTTTCGGGAAATCCTCGACGCAGCCCGGGATAAGGTCGCGTTCGACGCATTCGTGGTCCATCCGTATCCGACCGACGTTCACCAGCTCTCGGCGCAGGAGTCATACGACCAGATCATCGAGTTTCGTCGTATCATGCATGAATTCGGCCAGCGCGACAAACCGCTGTTCGTCGGCGAAGTGGGCCTACCGTTTCCGGCGCTACGAGGGAAACGAGATGCCGTCTGCCGGTATGCCGGGGAGTTGATCGAATCCTGTCTGACGGGTCGCGATCCGCAACTCGGTCTACCCGGCGATGACCACCGTCTGGTTCAGCGGATCACCTGGTATGTGCTCTGCCCGCCCCGGCAGCCGATCGTCGGTTTCTCCGACAATCCCGCGCTGGATCTCGAAGCCAGCGCGCTGATGCGGGCAGATGGAACGCTGACCGACATCGGCGAAACCTTGGTCCGCACCATCGACCGTCTCGTCGCCCGATCACCGGCGGTGGATTGATCGAGTCACACCGCCCGGCCGGTCCCTCACACCCAGTCGAAGCGCGCCGTGAAGTGCCGCAGGAAAGGCGGCGACTCGACGATCTTCATGCCCCGGATCTTCTCACGCCGCTTGAAAACCTGCTCGATCGCCTCGACCACGTAGTCCATGTGGCTCTGCGTGTACACGCGGCGCGGCAGCGCCAGGCGCACCAGTTCCATCTTGGCCGGGTGTTCCTTGCCGGTTTCCGGATCGAAGCCGAACATCACGGTCCCGATCTCCACCGAGCGGATGCCCGCCTCCAGGTACAGTTCCACCGAGAGCACCCAGCCGGGATACTGCAGCGGATCGATGTGGGACAGGAAACGCCGCGCGTCCAGATACACCGCGTGGCCGCCGGCGGGCCGCATGACGGGGATGCCCTGGGCGGCCAGCGCCTCCACCACGTACTCGGCGGTGCGGATCCGGTAGTGCAGATAGTCCTCGTCGAGCACTTCCTGCAGACCGACGGCGATGGCGTCCAGATCGCGTCCCGCAAGCCCGCCGTAGGTGGAGTAGCCTTCGGTCAGGATCAGCAGGTCGCGCTTGGCGCGGGCCAGTTCGTCGTCGTTGGTGCACAGGAAACCGCCGATGTTGGCGAAGGCGTCCTTCTTGGCCGACATGGTGCAGCCGTCGGCGTAGGAGAAGGTCTCGCGCACGATCTCGGGCACCGACTTGTCGGCGTAGCCTTCCTCGCGCAGCTTGATGAAGTAGGCGTTCTCGGCGAAGCGGCAGGCGTCGATGTAGAAGGGCAGGCCGTGTTTGTGCGCGATCTCGCTGACGCTGCGGATATTGGCCATCGACACGGGCTGTCCGCCACCGGAGTTGTTGGTGATGGTCAACATGACCAGCGGGATATTTTCGGGACCGGTTTTCTCGATCAGCTGCTCGAGGGCTTCGAGATCGATGTTGCCCTTGAACGGTGCCACGAGTTGCGGGTCCTGACCCTCGCTGCACATCAGATCGATGGCCTTGCCGCGCAGGTATTCGATGTTGGCCCGCGTCGTGTCGAAGTGCGCGTTGTTGGGCACCACGTTGCCCGGCTGGACCAGCTCGCTGAACAGGATCCGTTCGGCCGCGCGGCCCTGGTGGGTAGGAATCACGTGCTTGAAGCCGAAGATCTCCTTGACCGCCGTCTCGAAACGAAACCAGCTGCGGGCGCCGGCATAGGATTCATCGCCGCGCATGATGCCGGCCCAGCCCTCGGACGACATGGCGCCGGTCCCCGAGTCGGTCAGCAGATCGATGATCACGTCCTCCGCGTCGAGCAGAAACGGATTGAGCCCGGCCGCGGCGATCTTTACTTCACGCTGCTCGCGGGTGGTGAAGGTGATGGGCTCGATGGACTTGATCCTGAACGGTTCGATGATCGTCTTCATGACTGCTTCCTTCTGGTTCCGGGCTTCGCGCTTCGTGTCCCGCGGGTGACGGCGACATCCCCGAGTCGCCGGGTCGCCGGCAAATATACTAAACGTGGTGTACCAGGCGCCAATGGCGATTGCGAGCACACGCAAGAAGTGTCGGAGCAACAGACCGGAAATGGGATCTATTCGAAGCGCGTCGGTGCCGGGTTGGGATAGGCCTCGAGCAGCACACAATCGACCGGCTGCGCCAACATGGTGAGCGGATCCAGAACGGTCAGTCCGCCGCGCGCCGGACCACGTCCTGGATCACCAGCCCGGCCAGGAACATCCCGAATGTGGCAGTGACGTGAACGGCGGAACCGTTGATGACCTTCTTGGTGGAACACCAGTCGGTGTGCTCCTGGCCGTCGACGAGATCGACGGCGGGACAGTGGCAGCGGTGGGTACCGCAGGCGACGTCGGCCAGCTCCGCCGGCGCCAGCGATTCAGGTGAGAAAACGGTCAGGAAATCCCCCGCGAAAGCGGTGGCGCGCAGTTGCCGGCGGACGATTCGCGCCAGGGGACAGCCGGTGGTTTCCCAGATGGATTCGACGGATATGCGGGTGGGATCCAGCTTGCACGCCGCGCCCATGGAGGAAAACAGGGTCGCCCCGGCGACGGCGGCCGTGCGGATCAGATCCACCTTGTTGGCGATGCTGTCGATACAGTCCAGAACGTAGTCGTACTGCTCCAGGGCGAAGGACGCGGCCGTCGCCGGTTCGTAGGCCTGCTGTATGGGTGTCACGACGCAACGCGGGTTCACGATCCGCAACCGATCCGCGAGTTCCTGGACCTTGGACCGGCCCACGTTCTTGACCGTGGCTTGCAGCTGGCGGTTCACGTTGGTGATACACACCACGTCGTTGTCGACCACCGTGAGCCTACCGATGCCCGAACGCGCCAGCGCTTCCGCGGCCCAGCTCCCCACGCCGCCCACGCCGAACAGGGCCACCCGCGTGTCGCCCAGGCGCTGCAGCGCCGGCGTACCGGTCAGCAATTGCAGGCGCTGCAGAACCGGATTCACGGACATGAAGATCCTCCCACCGGTGTCGACCGGCTCGAGAGCCTGAAAACACAGAGCCCTTTTCAGAGAACGCTAGATCTGGATGAACCGCCGATCACCCCAGGAACTCACCCGCTTGATCCTGTGCGACGGAATAAACTGCACCACCGCCGCGTCGACACCCTGCTGGGAGCGGGAGAAATCGATCTGGACGTAGTCGCTACCCACAACCGCCAGCGTCACGTCATAGGTCTCGAACTTGAGATCCTCGCCGAGCTGGCCGAGCGAATAACTTTCGGGATTGATGATGGTGACGTTCTGACCTTCCCACGATTTGAGCAATTCCGCGAAACTTGCCGCTGACATGACGACTCCCTCTTTGAAAACAGAAACATCGTACTGTGTGGATTCTCGCTTCACCACAGGATACCCCACCGCGGCGAGATAGGGAATACCCAGATTGCCCGGTGTGCCCGACCCTGTGCGTAGCGGATCCGGCGCAATCGCGGCGCGACCTCAGTACACCGTTCGACCGCGACAGACACAGACCCTCGACAACGGATGTCGAGGGTCTGTGTTCTGTACGATCAGTTTACTATCTGTGTACGATACGTAGACGATCAGGTCATTTCACGCGCATGACCCACACGACGTTGTAGTACGGCGGCAGCTGCTCGGCGGTCTCGGTGCTCAGTCCCGAGTGATCGTAGTAGTTCGTCGCCGCGTCGCCACCCATGATCGTGTCGACGGGACCGCCGCCGGATACCGGGATGCTGTAGGTGTGGCTGTGGCTCTCGTCGCCGCCCACGTTACCGCTGGCGCCGTTACCGCGCAGGAACCGATTCACTCCGTTCAGATCCGGTATCGTCTGGCCATCGTAGGGACTGTCGCCGTCGCTGAGGGTCTGCCCGTTGCACTCGACCCAGCCGTCGGGCAAGGCAGGCGTGCCGGTCAATTCCTTCAAGAAGGCCACCACCGCGCCGATCGGCGGCGAGACGGCCGCCGTCTGGCTGGCGGCAATCCAGTTGGCGCCGTCGAAGGCGATGATGTCGTCCGCCTGGGCACCGGTAACGTCGACATCGCTCAGGCCGTCGAGCGGGTGGTCGTGATCGTCCGCAGCGAAATCGGCGGCTTCGAGGCCGTCGAGCTGGTCCGCGTTCAGGTTGTCCACCAGGACCGTGGAGCTCACCTCGAAGGGGGCAGCGCCGGCCGTCGTGGCGATCAGCTGCTGTCCGCGTACGTTGCCCTCGACATCGAGCTTCGTGCCCGGCGTATCGGTGCCGATGCCCACGTTACCCGTCGGCTCCGACGACATGTCGTTGCCGGCGACCAGCCAGTCGCTGTCGCCACCCTCGGCCACGGCCTGCGCTTCCCAGCGCGTGTTGGCCTGGTTGTAGGTCAGCACCTGGCCGTCGGCCGGGGTCGGCACGGAAACGTCGCTCAGACCGTCGATCGCGTGGTCGTGGCCGGCCGCCGAAAAATCGGCCGCATTGAGGCCGTCGAGCCAGTCCACGTTCAGGTTGTCCACCTTGACCGTGGAGGTCACCTCGAGCGGCGCGGTGCCGAGGGTCGTGGCGATTATCCGTGTACCCTGGATGTTACCGACCACTTCGAGTTTCTCGCCGGGAGTATCGGTGCCGATGCCCACGTTACCCGTCGGCTCCGACGACATGTCGTTGCCGG
>CAYLIV010000007.1:0-21149 GCA_964384055.1 uncultured Fibrobacteraceae bacterium | reverse complement strand
ACGGCCTGCGCTTCCCAGCGCGTGTTGGCCTGGTTGTAGGTCAGCACCTGGCCGTTGGCCGGGGCGGGCACGGACACGTCATCGAGGCCATTGATCGCGTGGCTGTGCCCGGCCTGCGAAAAGTCGGACGCGTGGAGGCCGTCGACCCGGTCCGCGTTCAGATTGTTCACCCGGACCGTGGACGTCACCTCGAGGGGCGGGTTACCGATGGTCGTGGCGATCAGCTGGCTGGCCTGCACGTTGCCGTCGACATCGAGCTTCTCGGCGGGCGTCTCCGTGCCGATGCCCACGTTGCCGGCGGGCAGACTGTACAGATCGTTGCCGAACACCGCCCAGTCGCTGTCGGGTTCGGGAACGATCACCTGCGATTCCCAGCGCTGGTCGGCCTGGTCGTAGGCCAGCACGTGTCCGTCAGCGGGCGCCGGGGCGGCCACGTCGCTGAGCCCATCCAGTGCATGGTCGTGATCAGAGGCGGAGAAATCGGTCGAGTCCAGGCCGTCGAGCCGGTCCACATTGAGATTGTCCACCTTCAACGCGGAAGCGACCGTCAGCGGCGGTGTTCCCAGGGCCGTGGCCGTCACGCGCGAACCACGCAACTCGCCGACGACGTCGAGCTTCGCCGTCGGGCTGTCGGTACCGATGCCCACGTTGCCGCTCACGCCGGCCGACAGATTGTCTCCCGATATTTCCCAGTCGTTGTCGCCGCCCTCGCTGACGGCCTGCGGCTCCCAGCGGCTCGCGGATTCGTTGTAGGTCAGCACCTGTCCGTCGCCGGGGTCATCTACCAGCACGCCCTGCAACTCGGCCAGCGCATGGTCGTGGCTGCTGGTGGCGAAGGCCGTGGCGTCCAGACCATCGAGCTGGTCGGCATCGGCCGCGGTGGTCGCGCTGTCGGCGGTGGTTGCGTTGTCGGCACTGGTCGCGCTGTCGGCGGTGGTGGCATGCCCGGCGCTGTCCGCCTGCCCCGCGGTATCGGCCTGTCCGGCGGTGTCGGCATGCCGCGCACGGAAGGCATACCCGGTGGCGCCGAACTGGATGCGCGGCATCTCCACGTCGGCCACCGACATGGCCAGATACCGGTTCTCACCGGAAAACAGATCGTCTGTCAGCGGGGAACCAGCCGCGCCCAGGAACACGCTGACCACGCCGCCGACCGGCGTGACGGTGTGTACCTCGGTCCAGAGCGCCTCGCCTCCGGTTTCTTCGGCGTATATGGCGAAGGTTACCTCGGTGCCGGCGTCGATGACGTCGCCCTGGGCATCCTTGATCACGGCCTGAAAGGACATGACGCCGGGAACCTGCGCCACGGCCGAGACCGCGACCAGGCAACCGATCAGAACGAGAAGCGGTGAAATCAAGTGCAACCGCTGCATGAGAACCTCCGAAAGACAAAACCCGCGGTCCCGTCGCACGGGAAGCCGCGATTGGCACACTCTGTAAAGGCCGCGGCCCACACTCACCGCAGCACCGTCACCTTCTGCACCTGGGAAACGTCGGGCGAGACCAGGCGGACGAAATAGATACCGGACGCCACCGGGCGTCGCTGCTGATCCAGTCCCTGCCACTGGAATCGATGCGCACCGCGCTGGAGCTCGCCGTCGTGCAGGGTTGCCACCAGACGGCCGCGCAGGTCGAAGACGCGCAGGCGAGCGTGCGTGTCCCGGGGAGCGGCGAGCAACACCATGGTTCCGGCCGACACGCGGACTGGATTCGGGCGCGCCGGATAAAGGGCAATGCGCGTCAGCGTGCTCAGGTACTGCTGCTCCACGAGCTGACGCTGGTCGTTCAGGAAAGCTGCAGGTCCGGCGACCACGTGCCAGCGTTGCGTGTAGTCGGTGTCGTCGATGGTGCCGGTGAGCACCGGATCGGTCAGCAGATCGTGTTCGGCAAGACTGACCGGATCGATGGCCAGCACCTGCCAGCCGGCCGGCGGCGATCCGCTGGCTGCAATCGTGATCTGGAAGCGTTCATTGCTCTGGTCTGACCGCAGCTGCAACGTCCAGGTCTCGCCCCCGGAAGCGGTGGAGCGAAAATCGGTGAGGAAGCGTACGTCGGACTCGCCGAGCAGCGACAGGGTCACGTGTCCCTGGGGCGGCACGGGAGGGTCGAGATAATCGCAACGGTCGCGCTCGGCGCTGGCATCGGCGCGCATGCCCAGCCGGTTGCCGCCATCGTGGAAGCGCCCGGCCTGCGCCGTGAGATCGACCTGCCAGCCGGATCCGTCGGGATTTCCTTTGTCGGCGCTGTTCATCGCGTTCGCGCCGGCGCGGTCGTCGCCCAATGCGTCGCCCGCCTTGTCCAGACTCGCCCGCACGGCGGGCAGCACCAGTTCCACGGGATCGGTGCCACTGTTGTGCACGCAGTAGCCGCGGCCGACTTCCATGACCGACGGCGGCGCCGCTACGAATCCCGATCCGTCGTAGGCGTAGAGCAAGTCGTCGATGCCGGGCGGCAGCGTCTGGGGAAAATGGATCGCGTAGAAATACGGATTGGCGATCTGATTCCAGCCGGGATAGATGGTCAGCCGGTAATCGGTTGCTACGGAGGTCGACCAGCCCGACGCCGTGATCTCGCCGCCGAACCGGGAAATGAGCCAGAAACCCTGCCCGGGCGTTATCTCCGCCACGTCGGGATACTCGCTGTAGGCACCGCCCTGCTCCGCCTGAGGATCCCAGACGCCGAAACGCCAGATCCGATTGTTATAGGCCCCGAGTTCATCGAAGACGACCGGCGCGTCACCGTCGGTGGGCGTGAATGGCAGACCCAGCATGTTGTACTGCATCACCGGCAAGTCGAACACGAGCTGGTTCGAGATCGCGACACTCACGAAAGCGGGTACTTCCGGCGCACTGTCCGGCAAGTGGTAGAGATTCGCCCCATCGTCCGCAACGATGTAGTACTGCACGCCGGCAGCCGTGACCGCCGCCGCCGGAATCGTGCCGGACCAGGTATCGCCGCCCGTCGTCTCGGGGGCCATGGCCACCGGACCGACGAATTCGGTCATGCCGCCCATTCGATAGTAGATATCCGCCGCGTCGAAGTCGGAACCGCTGAGGGTGGCCGAGATCTGCGCCGGCTGGTCGACGGCCGCCTGGACCGGCGGCAGGGTCAGCTGGATCAGTGTATAGCGGCCGGCAGTCGCCACCAGACCGGAGCTTACCGAGCTGCCACCGTCCGTCGCGGCATTGCCCGCAATAGCCTGGCCCAGCGTAAAAAGGACGGAATAATGGTCATTTGCGACGGCACCACCGCTCGCCGGGAAAGAGAACTGCTCGTCTTGCGCCAGACACAAGGTACTCAGCAGCACAAGCTTACAGACGACGGACATCACCAAATGGTAAAACCGTCCGTACCATTTTTTCAGGGGAATATCAAAATCTCCAGTCACAATCTGCTGTCTCCACCAGTGCGGCGATGGCTCAGATGTGCATTTTACATCAAAAGGAAAGCTCGTCAAAAACAGCAGCCTAGGCAACCACAAAATGACATATGTTCGGATTGTGCTATATTGCACGTCTCGGATTCGAACCGGTCAGTCGTCGTGGTACGGGAGAACCGTATGCGTGGATCGAGAACACACGACCGCTTCCGACGAGCCTGCGGCGCCGCCACGCTGCTCGCCATGCTCGTTACCAGCCTGCCCGTGATGGCACAGGACCCGACCGACGAATCGTACGTGCAACTCGTGCTGACGCAAGCCAAGGTCCGGTTTCACCTCGACGAGTTCCAGGAAGCGCTGGACTCCCTGGCCACGCTCGATCCGCAGCGCATACCGGATCGGCATCGCTTCGAGTATCACCTGCTCCGCGGCCGCTGCCTGATCGGCGCGGGTCTGGCCAGCCAGGGCTACGACGCCTTCACCGCGGCTCACCTCCTGGACCGGCAATGGCGACCGGACCGTACGGAGTTCAGCGAGGCGGAAATCGTCATCTTCAACGAGGCAGTCCTGCAGAACGCCGAACCGGAAGACCGCAACCTGCTGAAGAAGAGCGTCCTGGCCGCCTGCGTGGGCCTGGCCGTCTACGTGCTCGCCTCCCGGGGCGACGACGCCTCCGAACGCAGCATCCTGCCGCCTTTTCCGGAAATGCCGGGTGATCAGTAGGCGGCGGGCGAATTACCTTTCCGTTTCCATTTCCCTTCCCTTGCTCGGCCTGACGGGCTTCCTGGCCGCATCCGTTTTCCGTGCGTATCATGGCTTTTCACGTGCCTGCGAACCTTCCAGCGTATGGAAAAGAGGAGATAAGACATGCGATACAAGCTGTTAGGTAACAGCGGCCTGCGCGTTTCCGAGCTGTGTCTGGGCGCCATGACTTTCGGCGAAGAGTGGGGCTTCGGCGCCGACCAGGACGAGTGCCGGAAGGTCTTCGACGCCTTCGTCGAACGCGGCGGCAACTTCATCGACACGGCCAACAAGTACACCGAGGGCACGAGCGAGCGGTTCGTCGGCGAGTTCATCGCCGCCGAGCGCGAGCGCTTCGTGGTTGCCACCAAGTACTCCCTGTGCATGAACCCGACCGATCCCAACGCCGGCGGCAACCACCGCAAGAATCTGGTCCAGTCCCTCGAGGCGAGCCTGCGACGCCTGAACACGGACTACATCGATCTGTTCTGGGTCCACGCTCCGGACGGCCTGACCCCGCTGCCCGAGATCATGCGCGCGCTGGACGATCAGGTCCGCGCCGGCAAGGTGCTGTACGTGGGCATCTCCGACGCCCCCGCCTGGTGGGTCGCCCGCGCCAACACCATGGCCGAGCTGCGCGACTGGTCGCCCTTCGTGGCCCTGCAGATCAAGTACAGCCTGCTCGAACGCACCCCCGAGCGCGACCTGCTGCCCATGGCGAGGGCGCTGGATCTGGCGGTGACGCCCTGGGGCGCCTTGGGCGGTGGCATGCTCGCCGGCAAGTATCTCGACGCCGACCTCGAGCTCGACACAAAGGGAACGGTCGACACCACACGCCCCGACGTCGCTGAACAGATCGACGACACGAAGCTCGTCGCCATGCGCGAGGTGGCGGCGGTGGCGCGTGAGCTGGAGCGCTCGCCGTCGCAGGTGGCCTTGAACTGGGTGCGGCAGCGGGCGGGGCATGTGATCATTCCCATCCTGGGTGCGCGCACGGTGGTGCAGATCGAGGACAATCTCGGGTGTCTGGATTTCACGCTGAGCGCGGAGCAACTGGCGCGGCTGGATGCGTCGAGCCCGGTCGAGCTGGGTTTCCCGCATGACTTTCTCGGGAACGAGAATGTGCGGCCGTATATTTTTGGGGAGATGGAGGGGTTGATTGATGGGCATCGAAGCGATTGGTAGGGCGGTTGGATCGTGCGAATTGATCTGGTGCCAATGACCTCCGGTCTTGTCTGATTGTCGACGTTATCTTGCGGTTATCGCACACCGCGTGTGTGCGCGTGTGCTTGAGCAACTATAGACATTGTTTGCGTTTAGTGTGTTGCCCCGGGGCAACTCGGTCGCATTCTACGCGTTTCGGGCGGCCCCCCGGGGGGATAATGGGGATGCCCGTACCTCGCCATCCCCGATCGAGCAGTCGATTCCACGCCAGGCAGATGGGTAACTACCTGAACCGCCCGTCTGCATCAGTTCGAAAACCAGACATTCCCCTCAATACCTGTCAAAAAACACCGAAAAAACCAGGTGCATTACTTGACATATGCACTAATGCACCCTATACTCTCGAGGTCAGTGCATTCGTTGGGACATGCACCTGCCTCCGACACCGGGCCGGTGAGCCGAGACGCCACCGGACCGGAAGAATAGCTGCACCACTGGACGACGGCCACCGGGATACGGCCGCCGGATCAGACGAAGGACCAGGCGAGAGGAAGTTCCGGAATGCTATTCGTTGTCGACGCACACAGCGGGGTACCCATCTTCCGGCAGTTGATGGAACAGGTGAAGTTCCACATTGCCAGCGGGCTGCTCAAGCCCGGTGACGAGTTGCCGTCGATCCGTACCCTGTCTGTTCCTCTGGGAGTGAATCCGATGACCATCAGCAAAGCCTACAATCTACTGGTCAGGGACGGCGTGCTCGAGCGGCGGCCCGGCTTGCCGCTCATCGTCAAGGATGTCGCGAGCGAGCAACTGCAGACGCGCAAGCTGGACCAGTTGCGCGAGAGCCTGCGGGCCTCGGTCACCATGGTGGCGCAACTCGAGATCGATTCTGCGGAAGCCGTGGCCGCGTTTCGCAGCATGTTGAACGACCTGCCCGGCGACCCTGCTGGCGAACCGAGCAACGAATCGGGCGACGAACCAGGCAACGAACCGGGCGATCCCGACGACAATATCAGTGACCAGAAGGAGACCCAGTCATGAACGTTCTGGAATACGACAACATCCACCGGGCCTACGAGCGTGGGCGGGATGTGTTGAAGGGTATCAGCTTCGCCATCGACCAGGGGCAGGTGACGGGGCTGCTCGGCAAGAACGGCGCCGGCAAGACCACGCTGATCCGCATCGCCATGGGCATGATCGAGCCGCAAAAGGGAACGGTGCGCGTGTTCGGCAAGGACCCGCGCAGCGATGCGCTCGACGTCAAACGTCGTATCGGGTACGTGTCCGAGGATCAGGCCTTGCCGCCGTTCCTGAAGGTCGAAGATGTGATCACCCTGCATCGCGGCCTGTTTCCGACCTGGGACGACGATCTGGCGCTCGAGCTCAGCAAACGCTTCGACCTGTCGGCGCGGGCCCGGATCAAGGAACTGAGCAAGGGGCAAGCGCGGCAGGTCGCGCTGCTGTGCGCCATCTCGCACCGGCCGGAGCTGTTGCTGCTCGACGAGCCGGCCGGCGGACTCGACCCGGCGGCCAGGCGGGAGTTCCTGGAAACGTCGATCCAGCTGCTGAACGAGTCGGGTACCACGATCCTGTTCTCCTCGCATCACATGTCCGATGTGGAACGCATGGCCAATCGTCTGGTGATGATCCACGAGGGCGAGAAGTGGATCGACTCGGACCTCGACGATGTACAGGAAGGCTACTGCCTGGCTCTCGTGCCCCACGAAGCGGGCGTCGATTGCGCGACGCTGCTCGGGATCGACAGCTGCCTCTGCGCGCGTGATCGTGAGGACGCGTTGCATGCCGTCTTCGAGAGCGAACCGGGGCGCTGCGCGGATGTGTTGCAACGGCAGCTCGGGATCGAGAACGCCCGCTGCCTGCACATAGCCCTCGAAGAGATGTTCATCGAACTGGTCGGAGGTCAGTCATGATCTGGTCGCTGATCTGGTCGTTGATGCGCCGCAACCCGGCGCTCGAGGGTTTGCGCGGCAAGTGGCCGGTGGTGGCGCTGGTCACCGGCACCCTCATGGTCAATATCGTTTCCTTCCTGGCCGCCACGGACCAGCTGACGCCGCAGCCGTTGCTGCTCGTGGGAGCCGGGCTGATGCCGATGCTCTACCTCATCTGGGGACCGGCCGGCGCTCGCTGCCGGTCGTTCGATCTCGCCCTGCCGATTCCCACCGGCGTATTGTGGCTGGCCCACCTGCTGGCCTTGCTGACGGCCGGTCTGTCGATGCTCGCGGTGACGCTGGGCGCGGTCAAGGGATTCGATCTGCTGCTGGTGCGTGTCCTGGACGCGGATCTGCTCGCGGAAGTCCGCCTCGTGCCGCTGGCGCTACAGGTGACCGCCTGGCTGGTGCTGGCCGTGGCGATCCTGCAGACGAGAGATCCCGATCTGTACGAGATAAACCGCGATCGCCGTTACCGGTGGTTCGCCGGCGCGGTGGGCGGCGGCCTGTGCCTGCTGATGGCCGCCGGCAGCTTCGTGTCGCCATGGCTGGCAGTGGTGCCGGTCGTGGTCGCCATTGCGCTCTACGCGCGTTTGTACAGGGCCTTGCCCGTGGTTTTCGCCACGGTTCCCCGGGAGGCAGGGAGTCCGGGTGCGCGGGCAGGGTCTCTGCAGTCGCCGGGCTCCACGCCGGTCTCCGAATCAGCACGAACAACCGACGCCGGCAGCCTCGCGGCCGTGTTGCAGGTCAATCGGCCGGGCTGGCTACGCTGGCACCTGCTGATCCTACCGTTCGTCTACCGGACGCTGGCCAAGAACGTCCTGGGCCTCATTGTCGGATCGGTGGCCTGCGTGCTGCTCAGCATGCTGCTGACCGACATCATCATGGTGCGCTTCACGGACGCCAACCTGCGCATCGCCATGATACCGATGATGTCCTATCTGCTGATGTCCGGCGCGCATATCGTACCCACGAGGATGTTTCTGCTCGATGCCCTGCCCATTTCCCGTCGCTGGCTGTTCGGCGCCATGACCATCCCGGGCTTCCTGGGCATGGCGTTCGGCTACGGCGTCGGCAATCTGATCGTGCACCACACGGTCGAGACGCCAACGGCCATCTGTAGCTTGCAGGAAGAGGGCCATCAGGGTCTGTGCGTACTGCCGCGTTTCTTCGAGATCGCGAACGACGGCGTCGCGCCATGGATCACCGCGCCGTGGAAAGAGAACTGCCAGGCCTGGAGCCTGCCCCTGGGCAAGGCCTTCGGCGCGGTGCTGTACAAACCCTTCACCACCGACGAGAACAGCTCGCCCTATTTCATCGCCTGGCAACTGAGCCGGGCCGTCGAAGCCATGTACGGCGAGACCATCGACCCCGACGAGCTCGCCGCCCGGTATTTCGTGGACGGCCCCGACGGTACCTCCCTGCTGCCTGAGGGGCCGATCCCCATTACCGACGACTATCCACATCTGCGGCTACGAGGCGACGGGCCGTTCTTTCCGGTGATGTTCATGATCGTGAGTGTCTTGTGGCTGCTGGCCTATTCCGTCTACTTGCGTGTGTGCCGTCCCGGCGTCGGCACGGCCAGGCGCAAGGCGGTATTCTGGGGCGTGATGGCCGCCCTGTTCTCGCTCTACGTATTGAAGTTCGTCTCCTGGATGGTGGACTGGTTGGACGCGGACCTGGAACTGGCGGCCATCCGCATCTGGATGCGGGATCTGCCGGAACTGGTTCCCGGCGGTACCGTGGCCGTCTACATCATCTGCGCCGTGCTCGTGTACGGGGCGTTTCGGATCGCCCGGCGGCAGTTCGTGCGCTTCGAATCGAGTGCCGCTTCGTGGGACGAAGGCTGCAGTGTCGTGTAGCCACACGATTCGCACGTTGCTCCGGGCAACGCGGTCGCGTATACCGCGGCGTCGATGACCCCCCGGGGGCACAAATAACCGGGCCGCGCCTCCCCCCGAGGCGCAACCCGGTCATCGTCAAGAAACGCATTAACGATGTAACTTTCCGGTTGCGTTACCCTTGGCTAGATGTGAAGGCGGGTTCCGGTAGCTGCGAAAGTATCATGCGCTAGCACTACCTTCGCCGTCACGGGAGGGCAGCTCGACGGGTACGCTGATCGTGCCGTGAGCCAGGCCTCCGCTATCAGACCGGCTGCGCGGTGTCGGGCTTGCGCCAGGCCTCGCACCACTGAAGCCGGCCGGTAGTATCGGCGACGACCCAGACCGGCGCTACAGGTGAGTGTTACGCCTGCGCTGAACGCGGGGACGGTGCGCGTTTACCGCGACTGGTCCCGGTACTGCTGCTGCATCGCGATGACCTGCTGCTTGAAATCGGGGAACCGCTGCCAGAGGTCCTTGGCACAGGCCTTCAGTTCGTCGCACTCGATACAGCACTCCAGCTTCTTCTCCCTGGTACAGGCGCGCACGTCGCACCGTGCGACGACCTCGCCCTCGGGCTTGTCGAGAGTCTTGCACCCGTAACAGATCACCTTCTGCGGATCGAACTCGATGCCGAAGCGTTCTTCGAGTTTCCAGAGCTCGTACGCCTCGCGCTTGAGCGCGTCGTCGTCTTCCAGGGTGCCTTGCAGCATCTTGCAGTCCGGTGGGCATGAGTAGCCGCAGAAGGTCAACGCCTTCGGGTCCAGCGGCTGTGGGGTGGCTGTGGCGGCGGTGGTGTCGGTGGCGGCGGTCGTGGCTGTCGCGGCTGTCGCGGCGGTCGTGTCGTCCTCGGCGAGTGCAGCCATCCGGCTGCAGAAGCACACGCCACACACGGCGACGCCGGCCGAGACGCCCGTGGACAGGAACGTACGGCGATCGATCTTCTTGTCTTGCATGTCGGGTCTCCTTCAGCGTGGGTAGGCCGGAATAATACCGAAATCCGTGACGCTTTGTTGCGACGGTGCGGCAGTGGCACCCAAGTCATTGGTGTTCCCCCCGGGGGGTCATCCAACTGCCGTCGCGAGGTTATCGTCCCGTCCTGGTGCCCGGAAATCCAGCATGGTGCAGACAGGATCGCGGCCAATCGCTGTGCCGGGTAGCGAGACTATGCAGTTAGAAAACCGATCGCCCTGTTTTCTCTGGTGGATATTGTTGGCGATTGATGTCCTTCATCTCGGCTCACGGACAGCAAGCCCCCAGCCCGCGGGCCAATTGCACTATATCGGAGACGTTGTACTCGCCGTCCCACCAGAAGTCCGCACAGAAGTCATAGGGGATCGTCCCCATGTAGTACGGGACAAAGAGGACGATATCGGCCAGGGTGACGCATCCATCGCCGTTGAGGTCGGGGCTGTTGACGTGGATATCGAAACCCGGCGCGAGCGGGCTGCCGGCGATCATGATCAATAGCTGTTCGGGAGGGGCGTTGCATCCCGCGGACCTCAGCGGCAGCTGCCAGATCGTCACGCCATCATCGTCGGTATCGAAGTCGGCGATCGTTCCGGCAGGACAGGGGAGCATCAACCCACCGAACTCGGACTCGAGCCACAGATCCTCGGCTGGATAGTACTTTACTGGATAGTCGTTGCCGTCCCGCAGGTGCAGCGTGATGGTCGCGTCGTGGTTCGGCAAGCCGTCAAACGGCTGGGCTTGCGTGAAAGAGTTACCCTCGCCGTTCGGCAGCGTATAGAGCGCCACGGGCACGGTAGCGGCGGTGAAAGCGAAACTGTTGCGCTCCGGTGGGAGGTCGCGGGCGGCTGCTGAAATGCTCGCACACACCACGACGAGTATCGGGACGAGTAGAAGCAACATGGTTTGTTTCGAACGATGTGACATGATGGCCCCCTTCCGGGAGGTACGGATAGTGGATCGGCATCGCGGTCGGGAAAGCGTTATATCGCGGTGTCGGGTATGACCGGATATGAAAGTGTCGTGAGTATACTACAGAAGTGTCGTTCGATACACTATCGGGTACACGTCGACTCGGCGCGGGTAGTCGGAAACAACCTCGTTCAATAAGCCCCCGATTGATTCAGCCCGAATACCGGCCCGCGTCTTCGATGAAATGATACTCGCCGTCGAGAACGCCCGACGCTTTCCCAGCTTCGGCGGCATCGGGATCACTGATGAACTTCCGGGCCTTGTCCATGCTCGTAACCTCGAACATGAAGAAAACGTTGTCGGGTTCCTCGACGGTACGCCAGATCTGGACGAGTCGAAGCCCGGCGTCCAGGTGGGCACCGGCGTGGGACGCGAATACGGCGTTCCACTGCGCGTAGTCCGCCACTCGATTGCGACAAAGTAAAAACCGCATCAGTACCTCCCGATTCGTTGATTCGTCGGCCTGAATGTGTCCATATCCATCCGCCCCCGGGGGCATTCACCCGCCGTCGCTGATACCGCCGGTGCGGGTCATGGCCTTGCGCGGCACCAGAATGGCAGGGCTAGCCAGAGGTGCGGCATGCTGCTCGTTTCATTGCTGAACATTATTCACATGATACCGTAAGGTTGTCCGTGAACAACAGTGTTCCACGGTGCGGCCTGGTTTATCCGGATTGCCCGGATTGCCCGGGTTGTCCGGGTTGTCCAGATGCACCACAACTGCGCACCGGGTCCGTCCGCCAACGAAGGAAGCGATCATGAGTTCTCGATTCAACGGAATCGTCTTGCTCTCCCTCGGTATCGCCTATCTCTGCCTGGTGGCCTGGCTGTTCTCCTGGTGGTACGTGCCGGCCTACCGCGACGTCGGCCCCGGTATCACCGCGGCGCCTGACTGGTTCGGCGGCGACGCGCCGTTCATCGTCTGGGCCATATCCGGTCCCCTCGGTTCGCTACTGGTGATTCTGGGCGCGGGCCTTTGCGGTGGGATCGGCAGTCGCCGGTTCGTCCTGTTCCTCCTGGGTGGTGTAGCCCTGGCGCTTTGTCTGAGTGTGGGATCCTTCGCCACCCATCAACCGGTGCTGTACGGTATCGGAGGCGGGGTGATCACCGCCTGCTTCATCGTTAACTGCGTGCTCTGGGCGAGAGCGCGGGCCGCACTGTCCAGCCTGGGCCGCACCGGCTCCGACCTCCGGGCGGCCGGAAACCTTCTGTTCTACATCGCGGCCTGGGGGTTGTGCGGCTTGCTGGGCGCCCCGACCTATGCCGTCAGGCCGGAGCTGAGCCAGCAATTCGGTAACACGGCCATGACGTCCGACATGGCGGTCAAGGTCCTCGTCTGTCTGGTGCTGGGCTGGATCCTCCACACCCTGGGACACTGGTGCGAGCAGCGAGCCGGGGCCCGATCCATTCGCTAGCCCGGAAGCCGATGAACCGGGCGTAGGGCGCCAGCTGCCGGCGACGATCCCCGGGCCAGTCTACTCCTCCTTCGGCCCCTTCCGGTCGCAGCGGAGTACATCGTCCTCGTCATGATAGAACACACAGGCCCCGTTCAGCGCCTGGCGCAGGCGAGCGCGGGCACGGTGGATCCGGATCTTGGCCGTGGCCAGTGAGCAGCCGCACGCCTTTGCGGTGGCGGCGGCGGTGAGGCCCTGCAAGTCGTGAAGGACCAGGGCTGCCCGGTAGTCCGGGGGCAGGCCGTCGATCACTTCCCGCACGCAGGCGTTCATCTCGTCGATGATGATTCGCCCTTCCCCGTCGATATCGGGATCGGAGATTTCGGCCACCTCGTCGACGTCCACGATGGGCAGGCGGGTGTCGGTCCGGCGGAAGTGGTCGGTGGCTACGCGGGTGGCGATGGTGAAGGCCCAGGTCTTCACGCTCGACCGGCCCTCGAAGCGGGGCAGGCCGCGGGCAATGCGGAGCAGGGTTTCCTGGAGCAGGTCGTCGGCAGTGGCGCGGTTGCCGCACATGCGCTCGAGATAGCGCTGCAGGGGCGCGGAGAGCTGCTCCGCCACGTCCTCGAACGATGGAGATCCGGATGTAGATCCGGATGGAGATCCGGATGTAGATCCGGATGGAGATCCGGATGTAGATCCGGATGGAGATCCGGATGGACTGTCCGTCATGTTCACCCCCGCGACCAGTGCCGTCTGTGAGTATCCAACTTCCCGCCGTTTCCGGCAACCCGGACCTGAGGCCCGGGCGCTGTCGAGTACCTCGATCCGTTCAACCGCATCCACAGCCGCCCCCTCCGCTTTCCAGCCGGGCCGGGCACGGCTCCCCGATGAGGGCGAACGCCGTCTGCAGCACCTTTTCCGCCGGCACCTGGCGGATCCGGTCGGCCAGTTCGACCGCCTCGCGGACCTCGGCGTCGTCGAGTCCCGCCTGGCGTGCTGCGGGTATGTGGTATTCGATGCACGGCACGCAGTTGCTCGCGATGGCCGCGCCGAGGGAGACGAGCTCCCGCTGCTGAAGATCGAGTTTCCCGGTCTGTTTTTCGTCGTTGGACATCGTTTCGCTCCTCGGTGCCGTTGGGTTGTCTGCGGGGGAACCGTACGTTCCAGCCCTTCACTCGCGTAGACGGGGTTCGCGGCGTGAGGGATACACCTTGTGGTCGGAATCTCGGTTGCGAGTCAGCTCCCCTGCCCCTGTCCCCGCCCCTGCATTCCTGGTCCTGCGGTTCGTTACCGCCGGGATGTATCGCTCCGCCCGCGGTCTCCGTCTACACAAATAGAAACCCACAACGGAGGTTCGAGATGGGACACGCATACTGCTGGGAATCCCGGGGAAAGGACGGCATGTCATGACGCTGTATCTGGAAGAGATCGATGTCGTTTCCGAGGTGGCGGCGTTCGATTCGTCCCTCATCGTCGTCTGCCGGTTCTGCCCTGCGACCAGCCTGGCTCTGAAGCACGGCCGGCCGTACCTGGAGCTCTTTCGCCGCGGCCTGAACACGGGCGTCTACGAGGCGTACATCAGTGATCTGCAGCGGCGGCTGCACGTCCGGGGCGTCGGCACCGACGTGCTCCGCGGCAACCTGCTCAACTTCATCATTTGCATGTGGACCCCGGGCCAGCGACGGAAACTGTTGCAGGTCGCGAAGAATTATGATGCCGTGGTGGTGCTCGGCTGCGACGTGGCCTACGAGACGGTGAGCGATATCCTCGCCGATACTGATTGCCAGGTTTTTCATGGCATGGCTTGTGAGGGTGTTCTCGATGCGGCGCCGCAGTTTCGGTTGCCAGGGACGATTACGTTGGAGAAGATCCGGGTGGCGTCGGTGGGTCGTGAGCCTGATTGCGATCCGGTTCGCGAGCCGGTCCACGTCGACCCTTATGAGCACGGACCGTAACGGCGGCGCGGGATTAGGGTATGATCCGGTTCAAGACCTCGAACGCTGGAGCATCATAGCAATGGAGAACCAGACCCCCAAGATCACCCACCTCGAACGCCGCGAGATCCAGGCGCCGCTGGTCGCCGCCCTCATCGACGGCTTCGCCGCCCGATTCGGCGAGGGCGAGGCCCACACCGTGGCCCGCGAGATCATCGACCGCGACGCCGCCGAGGCGGGCCGGGTCCTGGCCAAAGCGTACGGCGGCAACTCGCTGGCGGTGCTCCGCCGGATCATCGAGGAGTTGTGGGCCGCCGACGACACCATGACGCTGAAGAAAGTGGTCCTGGACGAGGACGGCCTCCGCTTCGACGTGACCCGCTGCGGCTACGCCGAGATGTACGAGCGGCTCGACCTGAACGAGCTGGGCTGTCTGCTCTCGTGCCGCCGCGACTTCGCCTTCATGGACGGCTTCAATCCGGACCTCCGGCTGGTGCGAACGAAGACCATCATGGAAGGCGACGAGATCTGCGACTTCCGCTACGAACCCCGCTAGTCAAGGAGCCCCGATGCGATTCGCCGTCCTGTCCGACATCCACAGCAACGTGTACGCTCTCGCCGCGGTTCTCGAGGATTGCCGGCGGCGACAGGTGGAGACGATGTTCAACCTCGGGGATATCCTCTACGGCCCCATCGCTCCCCGGGCAACCTACGACCTGCTGCAGGAACATGAGTTCGTCACCGTGAGCGGCAACCAGGATCGCCAGCTCCACGCGGCCACCGAGGCGGAGTTGGCGGCGAATCCGACGATCCCGTTCGCGCTCGAGGATCTTGGGGCCGAGCCGGTTGACTGGCTGAAGACGTTGCCGTTCGACTGGCGGCTTGATGACGAGCTCTACCTGTGCCACGGCGCGCCGACCGATGATCAGGTTTACCTGCTCGAGGATGTGAGCTCGGGGCGGCCCGTCATCCGTCCGGAGCTCGAGATCGCGGAGCGACTCGGGGGTACGACGGCGAACATCGTGCTCTGCGGCCACTCCCACCTTCCGCACGCGGTTGGCCTGGCAACCGGACAGCTTGTCGTGAATCCCGGCAGCGTCGGCCTGCCCGCCTACGCCGATGACGATCCGTGCCGCCATGCCATGCAGACTTTCAGTCCTCACGCTTCGTACGTGGTCATCGAGAAGAGTGCGACGGGGTGCTGCGTGCAGCACCTTCGGGTGCCGTACGATCACGAACGGGCGGCTGCGGAGGCGGAGCGGTACGGGCGCGAGGATTGGGCGCTGTCGTTGCGGACGGGGCGAGCGTGACGGCGTTGCCACCCTCGGTCGACGCCGGGATATCTTTCCACCAATAAACACCGAGCACACCGATACTCGGGTTTCCGAAGCTCGCGCGAAATCATACCGGCGAGACGCAGGTCACTGGCTGATAGTGGTCAAAATTAGTCTTTTTTTCTACCTTGTTGTGATTCAGAAGGAACTGGGGGACGGAACTCGTTAGCCCGTCGCTACGAAAGTTCAGCGCCAGTGTTTTCGGTTCTTGCATCGTCGGCATTCTGAACAGCTCCTGGGAATCAGCTTCATCCGTGCCCGGCGCCCTGAATTCAATGGGGACGATTGTCTCTGGCGTTGCTCCGTGCGACTCTTTTTGGCTCTGCTTCATAGAAGGAGTTCACTATGGAATTCGGAATGGCTAAATCCAAACTTTCTCTTCTGCAAACCCTTGGTATATTCGGCGTTGGCCTGTGCTGCGTCGCGTTTCTCGGTACGTCGGCACATGCCGGCGAAGTCGATGCCGATGGTTACGGCGATGTGATCCTCGATGCGTCGTCCGTCACTCCGGGCACTGCCCTGCAGTACGCGGGATCGCCGGTCCCGGTCGCCACGATCATCCGTAAGTACGAGGAGTCCGATCCCGAATGCAACGAAGATAATACGACATGGTCATATACCATAAAGTGCACGGTCCAGGCGGGACTCGTCGGTGAAGATTTCCACTTCGAAACCGCAGTGGAGCTTTTCCCGGAGGGGCAGACCGTCTCCGCCGACATCACCGATCTGGACGGTAATCCCGTGGATATCGACGGAACGATCCTCGAGTTCGTTCCCTCGCCCGAAGTAGCCGACGAGGCAACCTTCAAGTACGGCAACACCTCCCCGGACCACCTCTGGGAGGGCTTCATTTCCAACGTGTTCATCCCGTCGGTGGCTGGTGACGACAGCACGTTCTTCCGGGTGAACTACACCTTCTCCAGTCCGGTTGCCGGCGAGGGCGCGGGATTCTTCAGCGATGACGGCGACGTGCTCTACCCCGAGACGACCGAGGTCGAGGATGCCTACATCTACTTCGAAGAGGAGGTAGCTGTCAGCCGACAGACGTGGAGTCGGGCCAAGAGCCTGTATCAGTAGATTGATGCATATCGGACCTCATTGGAAGACGAGATAGAATCCCTGACCCGGGTCGGTCGCCCACCGGTGGCCGGCTCGGGTGGATCGGGCGGCGATGACAGCTACGATCAACAATCCCGTTGAAGCCAGGACGCGCCTCGCCTCGATTCTGGTGGTTGTCCTGATTGCTGTCGCGTGCTGGTTGCCGTCGCTGCGTAACGAGTTCGCATGGGACGACCGGCATCTCATCGTCGAGAACGAACTGCTGACACGATCCGACGCGGTGGCGCTCGCTTTCAGCCAGGATTTCTGGGAATCCGCCGAACAGGTCGGCGCATCCGATTACTACCGCCCTCTGGTTACACTGAGCTACATTCTCGATCGCCGGCTCCACGGCCTCGATCCGACGGGATATCACCTCACCAATCTGGTATTGCACCTCGCCCTGGCGATCGCACTGGTGGTGCTCTTGCTGGATCTCGGCATACCGACGGATCTGGCGATTCTGGGCGCCGGTCTCTTCGCGTGCCATCCCGCGCATACCGAAACCGTGGCCTGGATCAGTGGCCGAACCGACCTGATGGCCGCCTGCTTTCTCGTGCTGGCGCTGTGGGCCGACCGGCGGCGCACATGGCACACCGGCACGTTGCCGCCGATCAACGAGCGACCGGACCGGTTACATCGCCATGCGCGGCCCCTCTGGCGAGTATTCGGCCTGGTGATGTTTACCTGTGCGCTGCTGTCCAAGGAGATTTCGGTTGTGCTGCCGGTCGTCGCCGTGGTTCTGGCTGTGAACGGTCGCCGCGCGTCCGACTGGTGGCGCGCCGCACTGGCGCGCTGGGACCTGTTCGCGGTTCTGATACTGTACCTGGCGATTCGCGGTCTGGTGCTGTCCGAAAACGGTAGTGGTCTGTGGCCGGCGATCGCGTCGCCGGGCGGGCTGGCAGCCGGCTGGGATGTCCGGCTACTTGCCGTGCTGCACCTACCGGGTGTCCTGCTGGCGCCCGTTTTAGCGCGCATGTACTACGGTGAGTCGTTGCCCGCGAGCGTCCTGCTGCCCGGCGCGATTATCGGACTGGCACTGGTAGTCTGGCTCGTGATCACTGCCCGCCGTCGCACCACGCAGCCGACGTTGCGAATATCGGCGTCAGAAGGTCCAGCCGACGGCCCCGCACTGTTACCCAAGCTCATCCTCGCCGGCGCCGTTGCGCTGGTCATGGCGCTGCCGGCCCTGCTGTTCAAGTCGGTGGTGGCCGAGCGTCTGTTGTTCCTGCCGGCGGTCTTTGTCCTGCCCGCGATCCCCCTCGCGCTACGCCGCTGGACCGGTCAACGCGCGACCGCGCTGTGCCTGCTGGTGTGCATCGTGGCCGGTGGACTCTTCTCCGTACACCGGACCCAGTTCTGGATATCGGACCTGACGGTGTTCAGAAAAGCGGCGACCGAGTCGTACCCATCCGCCAATGTGCAGCTGAATCTCGCGATAGCGCTGCACGACGCCGGATTGCTGGCTGAGAGTTACGACACCGTTCTCGAGGCCAACCAGCGCTACCGATTCAAGCAGGGACACTACCTGCTCGGCCTGCTGCACACGGAAGTGGGTTGCCCGAACAGGGCGCTGGCAGCGTACGGCGAGGCGCTCACGATCGATCCGGACTTTGGACAGGCGGCCAACAACCTGGCCGTGACCCTGGCGGAACTCGGCCGGCCTGCCGCTGCGGCGGAAATCCTGCACGCGGCAGCGGATCGTGGGCTGCGGCCGGCGTCTGAATTGCAAACCAACCTGCAACGACTGCGCAATCCGGAACCCGGGACAGCCGTTGCCGGCATCGCGCCGAACCACGAACAATCGATTGGCTGCGAGACACCGGCGGATTTTCGCCGTTTTCTGACCGATGCGCGGTACCTGAATCGGCGGGCGTACGAAAAACTCAAGACCCGACAGCTGGACCAGGCGGGTGTTCTGATCCGCGCCGCGTTGCACGTGGAACCCGATCTCGTGGCGGCGAGATTGAATCTTGCTCAGTGGCACGTTCTGCGCGAGGAGATCGCTGCGGCCCGTGCAGTACTCACGGAAATCCTGGATCATGAACCCGACAACCAGGCAGCGCGGAACCTCGCGAGCTACATCAGAGACAACCTCGCGAAACTCTAGTGCGACGACTCGAACGCGAAAGGGCCCGTCATGGAAACCGAGCTGACAAGTAAACGATGCGTTGCGTGTTCGCCTTCGGTACCACCGGCAACCCGGTCGGAGATCGACACGTTTCTGCAGCAGCTACCCCGCTGGCAGGTCACGGAAACCGGCGGTGTGAAACGATTGCAGCGAGAGTTTACATTCGCCGATTTCACCACCGCCCTGCGTTTCGCGAATTCGGTGGGCGCCATCGCCAAAGCGGAAGACCACCATCCCGCGCTGCTGGTCGAGTGTGAGCGGGTTACGGTGACCTGGTGGACACACGCCATCGGCGGTCTGCACGAGAACGATTTCATCATGGCCGCCAAGACAGACGCGGTTTTCGCACCGGCCGTCGAATGACCGCCATGGCAGCGCGGGATGCCAGAAAAAGGCGTGTAGATACACTATCGAGTTCGGCGTCGAGTAGGTTGACCACTCACTGCACCAGCACAACCCGCGTCGAGGCGCAGTGCTGCCCCGCCTGCAGCCGGGCCACGTACACCCCGCTCGCCGCCGAACGGCCGTGATCATCGGTCCCCGACCACACCACCTCATGGCTCCCAGCAACCTGATGTCGAGACGCGACCAGCCTGCGCACCAGCCGGCCGGTCAGGTCGTAGACGGTCAGATGGACGACAGCCGTGGCCGGCAGCTCGTAGCGGAAGATCGTCCGCGGGTTGAACGGATTCGGACGGGCGCCATACAGCCGCGCCCGCTGCACATTCGCCCGGTCGACAGCGACGGAACCGGACGGCAGCACGAGCCCCTCGTTGACGCCGGTCGGGCTGAGCCACGGCTGATCGGCTCCGCCGACGACGAAGATCGTGTCGTTGACCGTGATCGCCGACGTACCGTGACGCGGCGTGGTCATGGTGCCGAGGGTATCCCAGGCATCGAGCGCCGGATCGTAGACCAGCACCGTGTCGAAGACGAACTGGGTGCCCTGCAGATTCTCGCCGCCGAACACGTAGATCTTGCCCTCGTGTGCCGCGGCCGCGTGACCGCCGCGGCGATCGGGCATCGGCGCCAGCGCGATCCACTGGTCGGTGGCCGGCGAGTAGGCCTCGTTGGTGTCCATGTTGATCGGCGCGGTCAACGATCCGTAGCGTCCACCGATGACGTAGATCAGGTCGTCGACCACGGCCACGGCCGAGTGAGCGCGAGCGGTCGGCATCGCCGTGCGGTACGACCAGGATTCGGCGACCGGATCGTACACCTGCGTGGTGGCGGTCGAGACGTAGCCATCGTCTCTGCCCCCGAAGACGAAGATCTCTCCACCGTAGGACGCCGCGACGTGTTCTCCGCGAGCCGCGAGCAGCGGGGCCATCGTGGTCCATCCGTTCGCGATCGGATCGTACGCGAACACGGTATTCGTGGCTAACCAGTTGCCGAAGAATCCCCCGATCGCATAGAGCAGACCGTCGTGGGCGACACAGAATACATGGTGGCGGACCGCCGGGAGATTCGTGCGCTGGTACCAGGCGTCGGTAGCGATCTCGAAGGCCCAGTTCCGGTTGACGAAACCGCCCGAGGAAATGAAACCACCCACCACGTAGATCCGACCGTCGAGCAGGGCGGGATACACCTCCTGTCGTGGTGTGGGCATCGACGCCCGCGAGATCCAGTACGGATCCTCACGATCTGTCCGGGCGGCGACGGTATCCGACGGGACCAGCAACATGATCGACACGATCAACAGCATCAGCTCGGTGAACAGACGTCTGCTCACCACATCACGGATTCTCGAGTGGTTTTTCATGATCCAGTACCCCCGGATCCGCGCACACGCTGCCGCGGCCGCGGATCGGTTGAAAGCAGTCAGTCGGGGGAAATCGAATCTTGCGTGGGTTAGAATCAGGATACCGAATCGGGTGGCGTGAGGCAAGACGGTCTGCGTGGTTTCGAAGCGCTGAACTACGGGCGCGCAGCCGTTACAGCGAATCGCGGCGCGGGGAGCGATGCACGCCAAGCGATACATACCTGGCATCCGTCCTCTGCAATCATACGAAATGAGATCGCGCATACCCCGTTCCACATCTACAAGGGAGGCCGCCGTGAATCGTAGCACGTCAACTTCTGTCCTGGCCGTGACGCTGCTTCTAGCGCTGGGCTGCGGCACTGCGCAGGAAGATGCCCCGAAATCGTTGGAACGCGATCTGATCGCCTTCAGCGCCAACCTCGACGGCGACTACGAGATC
>CAYLIV010000006.1:134935-151321 GCA_964384055.1 uncultured Fibrobacteraceae bacterium | reverse complement strand
GGTCTCGAACCCGCGACCACCAGCTTGGGAAGCTGGTGCTCTACCAACTGAGCTAAGCCCGCTCCGAGGAGACGAAAGCTACATCCGCGCCGCAAGCGTGTCAAGGGTCGACGGCTTCGCCCCTGCTCCGGAGCATGCGGCGCAGAAACGCGCGAGGCGCCATATTGAATGATTATGCCGTATTATGCTATAATATGATGTGCTAGTGTTTCGATTTTGCGGTCCGATCCGGGCCCCGGTTTCGGGATACGCTCTTTAGATCCGAGGATTTCGTGCGCCACGGCAACCAGAAACTCCGCGATCATGCCGGCATTCGTGCCGGCACCGTTGCCATTGTTGGCACGCTCGTGCTGGGGTGTCTCGTCGTGTCGGCAAGTACGGCGTCGACGGCCGCCCACCTCGCGGATCACCCGGATGCGTCGGACATCGGTCTCGACGCTTCCCTCCCGGTCAGGGACGCGATCATCGGTGCCGTCGATACCGACGGCACGGCCAACGGTGTGGTGCTGGTCGACCACTACGCGCTGGTCGCCGACGGCGAGGCCTGGCTGCAGGTCATCGACGTGGCCGATCCGGGTGCGCCGGCGCTCGTGGGCTGGGGCGCCACCTTCGACAACGCCTATGCCCTCGCCTACGACAAACGTTTCGACGCAGACCACATCTTTCTCGCGATCGGCGGCTCCGGCCTGCAGATCTCGAACGTCGAGAACCCGTCCGATCCGGTACTGGTCAGCAGTCTCGACACGCCCGGACTCGCCGTGTTTGTCGTCCTCGCCGGCAAGCTGGCCTGCGTCGCCGATTACACAGCCGGCGTGCAGATCTTCGACGTGTCGTCGCCCGTCGCCCCGCGACTGATCGGTTCGGTCGATACGCCCGGGTACGCGCACGCGCTGGCCGCCGCGCAGTCGCACCTGTATGTGGCGGACGGTATCGCGGGACTGCAGATCATCGATCTGACGAATCCCTCCCAGCCGCGTCCGGTGGGTGGGATCACCACGCCGGGGTATGCGGTCAGTGTCGATCTGAGGGAGAACTTCGCCTATGTGGCCGACAGCCTGAACGGCAGGATTCTCGTGCTGGATGTGGCGATACCGTCCGCGCCGGCGCTCACGGCAACTGTCGAGCTGTTCGCCCGACCGAGCCGCGTGTCGGTCGTCGAAGACAGGCTCTACGTGACGACGCGAAACAACGGCGTGCTGGTCTTCGTGCTGACGACACCCACCGCGCCCGTCCTCGTCGACCGTTTCGCAACGCCGGGTGAAGGCAAAGCCGCCATCCGCATGCGGGACTGGTTGCTCGTCGCCGACGGTTCCTGTGGACTGCAGATCGCCCGACTCGCCGACCTCGCCGCCCAGGCGGCTTTCCCACAGCATTGATCCGCCGCTGTTCATGGCGTGCCGTCGGGCTCACCTTCGAGTTCCGCGCCGGTTCGCTAATCGTCCTGCGATCCGGCGATCGCCTCACCGATCAGCTTGTGAAGGCGACGGTCTTCCGGCGGCGCCGCGTGCACCCGTGGCATGGATCGAAACCAGGTACGCTGCCGCTTGGCGTACTGTCGGGTCACGACGACGATACGCTCGCGCAGGGCATCACGGTTCAGGCCGCCCTGCAGGTACGACACGATCTCACGATAACCGATACTCGACAGTCCCGGACACCCGGGCGGATGCAACCCCAGCAGGTCTTCCGTCTCGGCGATCCAGCCGGCGGTCAGCATGGCTGCGGTGCGCTGCGCGATGCGCTCCCGCAGTACCGCCGGGTCACGCTGCAGATAAAACGTGGGGAATGCCAACCCGAGGCTCGGCTGCGGCGGCTGCTCGGCCATCAATTCGGTCATGGGCCGGCCCGCGAGGTGATAGACCTCCAGTGCACGCTGGCTGCGGTAACGATCGTTGGCATGGACGCGTTCGGCGCTTTCCGGATCGACCTGGGCCAGCCGGCGGCGGATCGCCGCATCCGACAGCGCGTCCAGCTCCGCTCGCAACGCCGGCACACGCTGCGCACTGCCGGCCGGCAACTCGAACAAACCGTCGCGCAGGCTGGTCAGGTACAGTCCGGCGCCGCCGACCAGTATCGGCACCCGCCCGCGGCCGGCTATCTCGCGGAACACCCGTTCGAAATCCGCGCGGAAACGGGCGGCGCTGTACTTCTGCTGCGGCGACACGAAATCGACGAGGTGGTGGCGACACGCGGCCTGTTCCTCGGCGCTGGGCTGGGCAGTCCCGATACGCAGGCCGCGATAGATCTGGCGGCTGTCGAGGCTGATCACTTCGATGGGGTGGCGCGCGGCGAGTTCCACGATCAGACCGGTCTTGCCCACCGCGGTCGGGCCGACAACGACGGGGCAGCTGACGGCGCCCACCTCAACGTCTCCCGAAGCGTTTCTCCAGCTCCTCGAGGGTGAACTGGATCAGGGTCGGCCGTCCGTGCGGACAGCTCAGCGGCAGGTCGGTGGCGAAGAGCCGGTCGACGAGATGCTGCATCTCGGGCACGGTCAGCGGCTCGCCCGCGCGCACGGCGCCGTGGCAGGCGTAGCTGGCGAGCAGGTCGACTTCGGCGGGCTGACTAGGGCGGTCTTCGTAGGACAGATCGTCCAGAATATCCAGCAGCAGCTGGCCCTCGTTCCAGTTCTTCAGACTCGCGGGAATACCCTGGACGAGCACCGACTGGCCGCCGAAGGGCTGCACCGTGAAACCCAGAGCCTGCAGCTGCTCGTGATGCGCCTGAAAAGCCTGGATCTGGCCAGGCGATAGTTCGAGATGGGCGGGGAAAAGCAATTGCTGGGTGGCGATTCCCTCGTCCCGGTCCGCCAGTGCCTGCTTGGCCTCGTTGTAGAGGATGCGTTCGTGGCTGTTGTGCTGGTCGATGAGTACCAGGCCACCGCGGATCTGAGTGACGATGTAGGTCTGGTGCAGTTGCCAGAACGGCGCCGAGTGCAGGCCGGGACGCGACGGATCGGCGTCGCCGTCGGCTGCCGACGCCCCACTGCCGGCGAAGGTGCCCGCCGCGCTGTAGACAGCATCCGCTCGAGCATCGGCAAATCCGCCGGACGAACGGTGTGCGAAGCGGTCCGCTGCTCCATCGAAAAGCCCGCGCTGCCCTTCGCTCTCACTACCGGCCGCGAAACCGGCGCCGGCACGCAGGTGGCGCCGCAGGTAATCGGTTTCCGCCCGCGCTATCTGTTCGGCCGCGGCAGGGTCCGTCGCCCCGGGTTCCACCCCTCCGGCAGCGGCTTCGCCACCAAAGGGCACCGCCTGCTTCAGATCCAGTCCCTCCTGGAGCGCCTTTTTGAGCAGGCCGAATACCTGGCGTTCCAGCAACAGGCGTACCTCGGTCTTGGCCGGGTGGACATTCACGTCGATCTCGCCGGGCGGCAGTTGCAGGAAAACGATCACCACCGGATACTTGCCGGCGGGAATCACCTCTCGATAGGCCTGAGCGATGGCCGCCGACAGCGCCTTGCTCTCCACCGGACGGCGGTTCACGAATATGAACTGCTGGTCACGATTGCCGCGAACCCAGGTCGGGCGCGAAGCCAGGCCGCCCACGCTGAAACCGCCGGCCTCCAGTTCGAAACGCGCGACGTGCTCCAGCACCGAAGCGCCCAGCAGGTCACGGGCACGGGCGGGCAGGGATTCGACCGGCATCAGATCGAGCAGCACCCGGCCGTCGGCACGCAGGTACCACCGCACATCAGGATGCGCCAGGGCGAGCTGGGTGAGCAGGCGGACCACCGCCTTGCGTTCCGCCTGGGCGCTTTTCAAGAACTTGCGCCGGGCGGGCGTGTTGTAGAAAAGATCGCTTACCAGAACCGTCGTGCCGGGATTGCGCGGCGCCGGCTCACGACGCCCGATCTCGCCGCCGGCCAGCTCGATCAGACCACCGGACGATTCGCCCGCGACCCGGGACACCATCCGGCAGCGACTCACCGACGCAATGCTGGCCAGCGCTTCGCCGCGAAAACCGAAGCTGCCGACCTGCATGATGTCCGCGGCCGAGGCGATCTTGCTGGTGGCGTGACGCTCGAAGGCCAGCGGCAGTTCGGAAAACGGAACGCCGTGGCCGTCGTCCTCCACGCTGATCGAGGTCAGTCCGCCGTCCTCGAGGTTCAGGCTCAGATTGCGGGCGCCCGAGTCCAGAGCGTTTTCGACCAGTTCCTTGACGATCGACGCCGGTCGCTCGATCACCTCGCCGGCGGCGATGCGGTCGATGGTCACGTCGTCGAGGACCCGGATTCTTTTCGGTGCTGCAGCCATGACGCCCATTTCCCAACGCGACGATCGGACACACAGGTTCCCGATCACACCGCCGTGACCGGCAAGCGCCCGAACAACGCGGGCGCCGCCGTGTGTCGACCGACTCACGATTACCCAGGATTCAGTCTTGAGGGTGTAGAGTAAGCAGACAGACCGGCGCCGTCAATCACAACGGACTGACGGTCGCCGGAACGGCGGGGTGCGTGGATCAGGCGAGCGCCGCCAACGTGTCGTCGAGCAGCTTGTCGGGATTGTCGTGACGTCCCGGATACACTGTCTGGCTGGTGGCCACCGGCAGATCCGCGACGCCCGTCAACTCGTGCACCAGGCCCACCACCCGGCGCTGCAGGCGGCTGAGCGCCTGGACGTCCTCGGGGGCGATGACGGCAATCTCGCCGCTGGGCAGGGGGCAGATGTAGTCGGAACTACGAATGCGCCGAGCCAGGCCCGCGGCCAGTGTCGCTGCCGCGTCCGGGCCCATTTCGGGTATCGGCTGCGGGCGGAAAAGCGCCAGGGCAAAAACCGTGTGATAGCGGTCGCAACGGTCCATCTCCCGTCGCAACACCTCGATCAGCAGTTCGCGGCTAGGCGAAACACTCGGTGGCGAATCGGTCGCGACGCTTGCCGTTGTGGACAGCTCCGTCGGTGCCGGTTCCGGTCGGCCGTCCATGCGGAGGACTTGCTCCTCGAGGCCGGGTTCCTGATCGCCGCCGGCAAGCAGCGCCGCGAGCCGCAATGCGACCTCGGCGTCGTCACGCGTAAACACTTCGCCATCAAAAGGATGTAGCCGATTCTTGCCAATCAAGATTATGCCTGGTTCAGCCGCTCCTGCCTGGGCGGTCACCGCCAGCAGGCTGCGCGCGTGTTCCGTGCCGCCGGTCTCGCCGGCCACCATGGTGACGCGCCATTGATCGTCCTGGGCGTCAGCGAGCAAACGCCCCGCTTCGCCCTGCCAGAAGGACGAATCCAGGACATCGTCTCCGACCAGTTCCGCCCTGCCGTCGCGAACGCCGGTTACCAGGAAAGCCTGTTCGGCACCGGTCAGCTGCAGCGCGGCGGTCCGAATCCGCGCCAGCCGTTGCTCGCGGGACCTCCCGGACGTCGCGGCATGTTCTGCGAGTACGCCCGCCAGGCGCGACATGCGCTCGAGATGGCTCCGCTGACGCACGTCGGCAACCAGATGGGCCAGTCGTTTTTCGAGTACGTAGAGGATCTCGCCCGAAAACACCGGGAACTGATGGGCCTCGGCGCTGCTGGTGAAGCTGACGCTGAGCACCGCTTCGAGGGGGTCTTTGCCGATGGGCAAGTAGTACACGGTCAACCCGGTATCGGTCACCGATGTCGGCGCTTCCTCGCGGACCACCAGCGGCGAACCCGTTTCGAATACCTCGCGCCAGGCGGGATTCTCCAGGCTCGTGTACCAGGCACTGGTATCACCGCCATGGGTGCCTTCGCCCACCAGCAGATTCCCGTCGTCGCAGACAACGGCCACCGACAAGCGCTCCGCTCCCACTTCCAGCGCCAGGCAGCCGGCCCAGGCGGCCAGGATGGTCGGCAGGTCGTCGGTGCCTGCGGCCAGTTCCTGCAAGTGCTTGTCCACCGTGCGGAACAGCTCGCCTTTCTGCACGTCCTGAATCCACAAAAAGCGTTCGAGGATCATGCCCAGACGATGAGAAAGCCCGTTGATGATCTCGAGGTCATCCTCGGTCAACAACCGGTCGCCGATGGAGACGTTCACGTTCAGCACGCCGAGCAGGCGGTTGCCCCAGACGAGCGGCGCACTGATGGCGCCGAGGATATCCGGCCGGTCCACCCGCTCGGTCCGGCCGGCCGTTCGGGCGTCGACATCACGCCCCTGCCGCAGCTCGGCCACCCGCGTCTGCGCCACCCGCCCGGCGATCCCCTCGCCGAGCTTGACCCGGGCCATGTGCATGGTGTTCTCGCTCAGCCCGTAGGCAAAGGCGACGTAGAGTTCCTGCGTGCCTTCGTCGAGCAGCATGATCGAACCGCTCGTCGCCTGTACGGCGCGTGTGGCCAGACTCAGCAACCAGCGCAACAACGACTCTCGCTCGAGAGCCTCTTCGATACGGCTGAGCGTACGGTGGATCGATTCGGTCTCACGTTCCAGGAATTCCAGATCGCGAAGGGGATGGCTGATCGTGCGCTGCTGCAGGGCACCGGCCTGCATGAGCTTGCGCAGTTCGCTGCTGGCGATGGTTCTCATCTGATGTTGTGCACCTTGCTCCTGCAATGAGGCGATGTCCTGGTATCCATCCGGATAGACCAGGTATTCGGCGTCGGCGCAGTGGTGGGCGGTGAGCTGCGCGACCACGGGTATGCCCATGACCTCGGCGATCGCGCCACCGATCGAATCGCCCGGTGGATCCACGACGGCAATCACCGTCGCGTCGCGTCGGCGGGACAGGTCCGCCAGCAACACAACCTCGTCCTCGCCCGGTGCAACGAGTATGATCTGCCAGGTCGCTTGCGCCATCAACGTCTCGTTTCTCGGAAAGCCACGGTCCGGACCACCACGGCAGGCCGCGGGCGGACCGGTCTCACGCTTCCCTTTTCGGCAAGGCAGTGCCCAACTTAACGATCTTTATGATAAGGATTTACTTTGAACACCGCAGCTTCGGGCGACGGCAAGCGAGCAATCCGCGGCGCGGGCGCCCGGAGCAACCACCGGCGTCCGCGACGACGTCACGGCGTTTCGTCACGGCCGGTGAGCTGATTCTTGATCCTGACCAGCCACATGAACGCGTCGACCGGACTGATGCGGTCGAGATCGAGGTTGCGCAGGGCTTCCAGTGCGTCCCGTTCCAGTTCGTTGAACAAACTGAGCTGCTGGTTGGACAGGCCGGCGGCGATCTCGGCCGCAGCATCGCCGTCGGCGGCGAGCGACGCGCCCCCGGCCAACGACCCGTCCCCCTCATGGCTCAGGGCACGCTGGTCAGCCAGCGAAAGGCTTTCGAGAATGGTCTCCGCCCGCTGCAGCACCGTCTCCGGAATACCGGCCAGGCGCGCCACGTGAATACCGTAGCTCTTGTCCGAACGACCGGGTTTGACCGCGTGCATGAAAATGATCTTGCCTTCCCATTCCTTCACGTCGAGCTGCAGGTTCACCAGCCCGCCCAGGCTGTCCTCCAGGTCGGTCAGTTCATGATAATGGGTGGCGAACAACGAGCGGGAACGCGGACCGCTGCGCGCGCTCAGAAACTCGGTAATCGCCCAGGCCAGCGACAGGCCGTCGTAGGTCGAAGTGCCCCGGCCGATCTCGTCGAGGATCACGAGGCTGCGGCGGGACATCTGGTGCAGGATGTGGGCGGCCTCGCTCATCTCGGTGAAGAAGGTCGACTCGCCGCGGGCGAGGTTGTCGCTCGCGCCCACGCGGGTGAAGATGCGGTCGGCCACGCCGATGTGGGCGGTCCGCGCCGGCACGAAACTGCCCGCCTGTGCCAGCAGGGTGATCAAGGCCACCTGCCGCAGGTAGGTGGACTTGCCACCCATGTTCGGCCCCGTCAGCAGCAGGATCTGGTTCTGCTCGCCGTCGAGCCGGGTGTCGTTGGGGATGAAATCGTGATCGAGTAGCTGTTCCACCACCGGATGGCGCCCCTGTTCGATGGTCAGGGCGAGACTGTCGTCGCAACACGGACGCTGAAAGTCCCGCAGCCGCGCCAGCTCGGCGAAGGCGGTCAGCAAGTCGATACGCGCGATGGCTGCCGCCGCGGCGTGAACAACCGTCAGCTGCTCGGTGACCGCGGCCAGCACGTCGGCGTAAAGCGCGGCCTCGAGCTGCTGCGCCCGCTGTTCCGCCTCGAGAATCTTGCTCTCGGCTTCCTTCAACGCTTCGGTGTGGTAGCGATTTGCATTGACCAGCGTCTGTTTCTGGACATAGTCGCCGGGGACCTTGTCGAGGTGTTTGCGCGTGACCTCGAAATAGTAACCGAACACCTTGTTGTAACCGACCTTCAGGGTCGATATGCCGGTTCGTTCGCGTTCGCTCGCCTGCAGCCGCGCCAGATAGCCCTTGGTATCGCTGGCCAGTGCGCGGCACTGGTCCAGTTCGGCGTCGATCCCGTCACGGATGTAGCCGCCCTTGCGCACGAGCGCCGGCGGATCGTCGGGCAGGCTGTCGAGAATGCGCCTGGCGAGGGGCTGCAGCGACGGCACATCCGCCGCCCAGGCGCAGACCGGATGCCCCTGGCGCGCGTCGGCCAGCGCCGCCGTGCAGGTGTCGGTCACCGCGGCGAGGGAAAGACCCAGCTGCCGGAGTTGCGCCGGCCCGATACGCCCGCTGGCGGCGCGGGCAGCCAGCCGGTCCAGGTCACCTATACGGCGTAGCGCGTCCCGGAGCTGCCGTCGCCAGTCGTCCGCCGTGAGCAGGGCGTCGATACCCGCGTGCCACTTCTCGAGGGTCGCGAGATTGGTCAGCGGCTGCGCCAGCCGCAGCTCGAGCAGTCGCCGTCCCATGGCCGTGCGCGTCGTATCGACGTGGTGCACCAGCGTACCCTCGCCTCGTTCACCCCGAAAGGTCTGGAAAACCTCCAGGTTGCGCAGGGTCTCCTCGTCGAGCAGCATGCGGTCGTCGCGCGAGCAGAAACGGAGGGACGTCACCTGGGCCGGCCGTTTCAAGGTCAGCGAAACGAGATACCGCAGCAGGGCGCCGGCCGCCGCCACTGCCTGTCCGCGCTCCGCTTCTTCGAGACCGAACGCGGTCAACCGGGCCACCTGGAAATGCTCCCGCAGGGTCTGCGCGGCAAAAGCAGGATGGTACCAGGCGCCGTTGATCCCGTTGATCACGACGTCGGGCAGCGCCTTGCGCCAGCCAGCGAGCTGTTCGGCGTCGGTATCCTCGCGCACCACGACCTCGCGCACCGGGTGCCGCAGACAGAGCGAGGCCAGCGAGACGTCCTCCTGCCCGCAGCGAAATTCCCCCGTCGAGGCATCCAGGAGCGCCCAGCCCGCCGGACCACGCCGCGCCGGCGAATACGAAAGGCAGTAGTGCCCCGCGGCACCGGCAACGAGTTCGGGCGCCGTGGCCGTGCCCGGACTGATGATCTCGACCACCTCCCGCTTCACGAGCCCCTTGGCCGTGGCCGGATCCTCCACCTGTTCACAGATGGCCACCGTCAACCCCGCCGCCAGCAACCTGCCCAGATAGGTGTCGATAGCGTGGTAGGGCACGCCGGCCAGCGGCACCGGATGGTCACTCTTGGCGTCACGAGAGGTCAGGGTCACGCCGGCGACTTCGGCGAGGGTCGACGCGTCGTCGAAGAAGGTCTCGTAGAAATCGCCCATGCGAAACAGCAGGAGCGCATCGGGGTGCTGTCCCTTGATTTCCAGGTACTGGGCGAGCATGGGTGTGATCTTGCGGGACATGAATCAACGACCGCTCTCGACCGTGATGGACTCGAGACCGTGGGTGCGTTGCAGGTGCTGCCCGGCGGTATGCGCCTCGGCGCGACTCACGAAGTAGCCGGTGCGGATCTTGTAGTAGCGTTGTCCCAGCTCGCCGTTCACCTCGTCGATGCGCAGCTCGGGCAGCTGCCCCTGCCAGCGCGCCAGGAAAGCCAGGGCGCGACTGCGATCGCGAAACGCCGCCAGTTGCAGGCTGATTCGGCCGCCGCCGGTCGCCGGAGCCGGCACCGGTGTGGCGATCGTATCGCCGTGGGCGAGATGCGACACGGGCAACTCGGCCGCCTCCCGCCGCAGTATCTCCTGTATCTGCAACACCGCCAGGGACGTGGGGAATTCCTCCTGCACGCGGTCCCGCAGCGCCGCCGCGGAGGCCGTTTGCCCGTCCAGACGCATGGCTTCCCAGATGCCGGCCTGTACGAGGGGCATCCGTCCTGCCAGTTCGCTGCGCGCCGCCGATTCGAAGTAGCGCGTGGCCAGCGACAGGTCGCCCTGTTCGATCCCCAAGCTGCCGAGATAGTAGCGGGCCCAGGCGAAGGCGGGATCGTGCGCACGAACCGAGGCGAACATTTCCCGACTGCGTTGCTCTTCCCCCAGTGCGCGATAGCACAGCCCCGCCAGCAAATGCACTTCGCCGGGCAATGGTTCCTTGTGGTCGTCGACAAGAGCCAGCAGCGGCTCGAGGGCCGCGACATACCGGCCCCGGCCGTATTCGACCGTGGTCAACTGCAGCACGAACTGGCAGCGCACAGCTTCGAGCAATCGCGTGTCCCGTAACGCCGTCCGGCACAGCTCGATCGTTTCGTCGGGGTCGTTGCTCAGGCGGACCTGCCATAGCAGATCCTCGGCGGGACGCGACGCCGGCAATGGTTCCGCCTCGAGGTGGGACGTGGCTTCGTCGTAACGGGCCTGGGCAAAGAGCGCCGCCAGATCCGCCACGCCGCCGCGCACCATGAGCGGTACCAGCAGCGCGACCGCAGCTCCCGCGACGACCAGCAGGCGGCCGCCGCGACGGCGTCTGCGGTCTCCGTCGCGGACACGGGCATCGAATTGCAGCCAACGACCCACGAGTTGCCTCCTAGGACAACCGGGCGGTGAAGGAGTCGAAACGCAGACATTCGGGACAGAACCAGCGCACCTCGCCCGCGTCGCGACCGCAGCCGCTGCAGGCCCACCCCCGCGCCGTCGCCGGCGGGCTCAGCGCCTGCCAGACGCGACTGAAGTCGGTGCCCGCGCATTCTCCCACCAGCAGCTTCAAGTACGGAGCCGCCGTGTCGGGCGTGAAGGCGTCGTCGCCGGCCTTGGCTTCGAGCAGTCGCATCGCTTCCTCGCGCCGGTCCAGCTTTTCGTAGAGCATTGCCAGCGCGATCCACAGGGCCGGTGCGGATTGCGCCGAGCGGCACGCCTGCTCCAGAATGGGAACTGTCTGCGAGTACATTCCCGTCTCGAGCAACACCTCCTGCAACGCCGGCAGGAAAAGAGCCATTTCCCGGGGTCGGTCCAGCAGACCCTCCGAGGCAATGGTGATGGCTCTCGCGGCGTCCTTCTGGCGGGCTGCTATCAACGCCCGCACATAGGTCACCAGACCCTGCTGCTCTTCCGTTACGGAGGTCTCCTTCAGGATGCGCTGGGCAGCCCCGAAATCGTCGGCGCGGACCAAGGCCACGGCCCGGTCGAGCTGGAAAAATACGTGTGCGTTCCGAAACTCGGCGCGGTCGCGTCCGGGACAGCAGTCGGCCGCTTTCTTCAGCACCCGGGCGGCGCCGGCGACATCGTCCTGTCCGAAATACTGGGCAAAACGGGCCCACCAGTATCGCGTATTGCTCGCGGCGAGGCTGCGCAGGGGATCGAGAATGGCCTTGACCTCGTCCCAGCGTTTCAGGGCCACCAGGTCCTCGGCCAGAGCCAGTCCGATGGACACCTTCAGCGAGGCCGACAGCCCGGGTCTGACGGTCAGACCGCGATGCAGAATCGCCGCCCGTCGCGGATCGTTCTGCGCCCGCAACAGATTGCCCAGTTGCAGAAACGGATCCAGGCTGGAAGGATCCTGTTCGATGGCTTCGCGCAGCAATTCACCGGCCGCGTCCAGATCGCCGGCCAACCACATCTCGAGGGCTCGCGTATAAGCGTCCTCTGCAACCGGTTTGCGTCCGCGGCCGAAGATCAGCCAGACGCAGGCACCCGCAACCAGTACCACGGGCACACCGATCAGCCAGGGCAGCAGGGCGCTGGGTACCACGCTATTCACCGCCGGGCTCCTGCTCCACGGCCAGCGCCTGCTGCTCGCCCGTCAGGTCCTGCAAGGGCAGGGTGCGCAACTCGGCGATCTCCTTGTCCTTGGCCTGGATATCTTTCTTCAACCGGCCGATCTCGCGATGGAAGCGGATCTCGCGAATCGCCCCCAGAACAAAGGCCGTGGCGAATCCGAGCAGGAAAGTGGTCACGACGATCCAGTAGATGGAGATATCGAGGAACTGGCGACCGAACACATTGATATCGACGGTCTGATTGCCGTTGGTCATGAAGAACCAGACCAGCGCAATCAGCAAGACCACGAATAGCAGACCCTTGAACACCCACACAACGATCACCTCGGATCTTTCAGGGGTTCCCCCCGGAAGGTCGTGTTCTGGAAACCGGTCACCCTGGCGGTCACTCGCTGTCCGACCTGCGCGTCGGGCAGTTCCAGGAGAACCTTGCGATTGTTGGCCGTCCGCATCCGCCAAGCTCCCGCCGGACGCCGGGCTTCGCCCTCGATGACGCCCTGCCAGACCTCACCGACCTGCGCCGACGCCAACCGCTGCCACGCCTCGTCTTGAACGGCCATCAACTCGGCCAGGCGGCGCTTCTTGTCGGCGACGCTGACATTGTCGTCGAGCTTTGCCGCCGGCACGTCCGGTCGTTCGGAGTACTTGAACGAGAAGATCTGATCGTACCCCACCTCCCGGATGACCTCAAGCGTATCCCTGAATTCTTCCTCGGTTTCTCCTGGGAAGCCGACGATGAAATCGGACGAAAAGCTGACGTCGGGTATCAGCCGGCGGGCGCTGTCGATCATGGCCAGGTAATCCGCCCGCGTGTAGAGCCGTTTCATCCGGCGCAGGATACGGTCATTGCCGCTCTGCATGGGGATGTGCAGCCAGGGACAGACCTTCGCCAGATCGCCGATGGTGGTCAGCAGCTGCTCGTCCATGTCGCGGGGATGGCCGGTCAGAAACCGTATACGTTCGACGCCGGCGGTTTCCGCCACCAGCTCGAGCAGGTTGGCGAAGCGCGTCGGCTCCCGGGTATCTTCGTCCCAGCGATACGCCGTCACGTTCTGGCCGAGCAGGGTCACCTCCTTGCCGCCCCGGTCGACGATGCGCCGGATCTCGTCGAGGATGACCTCGGGGCTCTTTTCCCGTTGTGGGCCGCGGGTGGCGGGTACGATGCAATAGGTGCAACGATAGTCGCAACCCTTGTGAATGGTCACCAGGTGGCTGTTGTTGGTCGGGTAGAGTTCCGGTGGCGCCACATAGTGCAGGTCGTCACGATGGCCGGTCAGCGCCCGCGCGGCCGGTTGCCGGTCGCCGAGCAGCGAGCGCAGCAGCCCGGCCAGCCGGTCGTACTGATCGACGCCCACCGCCAGGTCGACGCGGCGGTTGTTCTTCAGCAACGATTCGCCGAGTCGCTCCGCCATGCACCCGCAGATGCCCAGGAGCGCCGGCGGCAAACCTTGGCGCTCGCGCTGACGCCGCAGTTCTCCCACCCGGCTGATAACGCGGTGCTCGGCATGGTCGCGCACGGAGCAGGTATTGAGCAGCACGACGTCGGCGGTCTCGCAGTCGTCGGCTTCGACGAATCCGTCCGCGGTCAGATAGCCGGCGATCGCCGAGCTGTCGTAGACATTCATCTGGCAGCCGTAGGTCTCGAGGTAGACCGAGTACTCCGGCCGCGAATCTCCGCTCACGGTCAACTCCTTTTCGGCCGTGTTCACGCGTTTGCGTCAGACTCTGGAACCGCCTCGGCGGCGTAGAGTTTCTCGTTTTGTTCATGATCTGGACGGCAACGAATCAGGCTACCCGCCGGCCAGCGCGCAGGGACCATCACCGTCGCGTAGTTGTCCGTGGTCGCCTGCACGAGATCCGGTGTCTCGGTCTCCGTCTCCACGATCGCCTCGCGCCACCGGCCGAGCAGGGACCGGCGGAACCGCCGCTGCTTCTCGTCGGCCAGCTGCCGCAGGCTGGCGCTGCGCTCGCTGACCGTCTCCGGGTGGACCGCCGGCTCGAGTTTCGCGGCCCGCGTGCTGGGACGAACCGAGTAGCGGAAGACGTGCAGATAGCTGAAATCCAGATCCGCCACGAGTTGTCGCGTTTGCGCAAACTCGGCATCGGTTTCGCCGGGGAAACCGACGATTATGTCGGCGCCGATCCCGAAACCGGCCACGATTTCCTGCACCGCCGTGACCGCCCGGCGCACCGTCGCGCTGTCGTAGGTGCGCCCCATGCGCCGCAACACGGTGTCGCTGCCGCTCTGCAGCGACAGGTGCAGATGCGGCCGCAGGTGCGGATACTCGGCGAACAGCTGCAACAGTTCAGGTGTCACCTCGTCGGGATGTACGCTGCTCAGGCGCAGGCGCAGATCGGGCAGCCCATCGAGACAGCGCCGTAGCAGGGTTACCAGACCGTCCGCTCGCATTCCCAGGTCGGCCCCGTACAGGCCGAGATGGATTCCGGCCAGGATGACCTCGCGGAAACCGGACATCGCCAGGGTTTTCAGCTGGGTCAAGACCTGCTCCGGGGCACGCGACCGCGAGGGTCCGCGCGCCTTCCAGATCAGGCAGTACGTACATCGGTAATCACAACCGTCCTGCACCTTGACGAAGGCGCGGCTGCGGCCGCCGAAATCGTCGATGGTCGGCGACTCGAAGACGGTTTCGCGCGCGAAGTCGTTCACCCTGACCGTCTGCTGGCCGCCGGCCAGCACCGCAGGCAACCAGTCCGCGACATTGTTCTTGTCGGCGTTTCCCACCACGCCGTCGATCTCGGGAATGTCCCGCAGGGCGTCCGGCTGCGTCTGGGCATAGCAACCGGCGACCACGACCCGGCTGTGCGGCTGGCGACGTTTCACTTGCCTGGCCAGACGCCGGCACTCCTGATCGGCCTTGCCGGTCACGGTGCAGCTGTTGAGCACATAGACATCGGCCGCGTCGCGCCAGGGCACGACACGCGCCGAGAAGCTGCCGGCGAGCGACACCTTGAGGCTCTCGGTGTCGTACTGGTTCAAACGACAGCCGAGGGTCCAGAAAGCGATTTTCAGTTCTGTGGTATCGGGTCGCGGCACGACGTACATTCCTGAGATTCCGGTTCTTGAAAAAAGGGGTGGAGGCGATGCTCCACCCCTCTTGTGTAGTGTGCTCGACGCCCGCTCAGTCAGCGGGTTTCTCGTCGGCCGGCGGCGCCTCCTCGGCGCTGTCGGCGGCCGGTTCCGCAGGCGGCTCCTCCGCTGGTGCATCCTCGGCGGGCACTTTCTCCGCCGCTGTTTCCTCGGCGGGTTCCGCTTCCGCTGACGCTTCCGGGGCGGGCTCGGCTTCCGCCGGCGCTTCCGGAGTGGCTTCGGTTTCCGCAGCCGGTTCCTCGGCCGGAACCGCATCGTCCGTGGCCGCCTCAGCTGCTTCGGTCTCTGCCGGTGCTTCGTCAACCTTCTCCTCGGTAGCTTCTGCCGCGGGTGCGTCGGCTTCTGCCGCGGGTGCGTCGGCTTCTGCCGCAGGCGCGTCGGCTTCTGCCGCGGGTGCGTCCGCTTCTGCCGCAGGCGTGTCGGCTACTGGCGTCTCGCCGGCTTCGGCTGCTTGCTCGGCAGCCAGCTCGGCGGCGACGACATCCTCGAGACGCGGGTGATTCTCGATGAACTCGTTGGTCACCTCTTCACCATTGTCCTTCAGCCGTTCGGCGATGGACAGCACGATGCGCCGGTTCTCCACATCCATCTTGATGACCTTCAGGGGAACTTCCTCGTCCTCCTTGAAGTAGTACTGCGGCTTGTCGAGCTTGGGGATACCCAGATGACCCAGGGGCACGAAGCCCTCGAGATCCGAACCCAGTTCGACGATGGCGCCGTGATCGAGCATGCGCGTGATCTTGCCGTCGAGCTCGTGGCCCACCGGATAATCCTCGGCCAGCGTCGGCCACGGATTGTCGTGGAGCTGCTTGATGCCGAGACTGATCCGGCGCTTGTCCGGATCGATGTCCAGGATCTGCACCTCGACCGTATCGCCGCGGCGGATCACTTCCTTCGGGTGACGCACCCGCTTGGTCCAGCTCATGTCCGAGATGTGGACCAGGCCGTCGATGCCCTCCTCCACCTCGACGAAGGCGCCGAAGTCGGTCAGGTTGCGCACCTTGCCCTCGATGACCGCGCCCACCGGATACCGTTCGGTCAGCGTCAGCCAGGGATCCGACTCGCACTGCTTCAGACCGAGGCTGATCTTCTCGTTGTCCTTGTCGATCTTCAGCACCATCACATCGACCTCGTCACCGATACTGACGACCTTCGACGGATGCTTGATGTGCCGGGTCCAGCTCATCTCGCTGATGTGGATCAGGCCCTCGACCCCGCGCTCCAGTTCGACGAAAGCACCGTAGTTGGTGATGCTGACCACACGGCCGCGGACGAGCGGCGCCTCCTCCTGCTACGCGAACAGCGCGACCATCTTCTCCTAGTGCTGCGACGAGCG
>CAYLIV010000006.1:7858-134925 GCA_964384055.1 uncultured Fibrobacteraceae bacterium | reverse complement strand
TTTTTGTTTCTGATCAGCCGGCCGCGGACTATTATCTCCTTGGGGTACTTGTCGTCGTTGTGATCTCAGGGATAGGTCTGGATCTGCTTCAGTCCGAGGCTGATACGCTCGCGCTGCTCCTCGAAATCGAGCACCTTGACCTCGATCTCGTCGCCGATGCCGACCACCTCGCTCGGATGTGAGACGCGGCCCCAGGACAGATCGGTGATGTGCAACAGGCCATCGATGCCACCCAGGTCGACGAAGGCGCCGAAGTCGGTGATGTTCTTGACCACGCCGGTTCGGACCTGGCCCTTCTCCAGCTCGGCGATCAGCGCGCGCTTCTTCTCCTCGCGCTCCTGCTCGAGTACGATCCGCCGGCTGACGACCACGTTCCGCCGCCGCTTGTTCTTCTTGATGATGCGGCACTCGACTTCCTGGCCGATCATGTCTTCCAGGTTGGGCACCTGGCGCAGCGCCACCTGGGAGCCGGGCAGGAAGGTGTCCACGCCCCAGAGCTTGACGACCAGTCCGCCCTTGATGCGGCGATCGACGATGCCGGAGACCACGTCCCCCGCCTCGTGTGCGTTCTTTATCTTGTCCCAGACCTTCAGGAAATCCGCGCGTTCCTTGGACAGCACGACCAGGCCGTCCTGGTTCTCGATCTTCTCCAGAAACACGTCGTAGGTCTCGCCCTCGGCGACGTCGCGCTCGGGACCGAATTCCTCGATGGGAATCACGCCCTCGCTCTTGAAGCCGATGTTGAGCAGCACTTCGTTCTCGCGTACCTCGATCACGGTGCCCAGCAGGATCTGGCCTTCCTGGATGTCGGTCAGCGTCTCCTCGTACTGGTTGATCAGGGCGAGCATGTCCTCGCTGCTGAGCTCGGCTTCTTCCTCGTCTAGAAAATCGTAGTTGACGATGGCCGCGGGTTCGTAGGACTTGGAAAGCTTTGGCGCTTCCGGAGACGGTGCCGCAGGCTGGGCCTCCGCGCTCGGTGTGCTTTCGGCGGTGTTTTCGGTTTGGGTGTTGGCCGGAGCGATGTCGGCGACGGGAGCGGGAATCTGCTCGCCGCTGCCGGCCTCGGATTCGGGATTGGTGGTCATGAACGATTGCCTCCTAGTGTCATGTGAACAGCCCAGATCCCATGATCTGGCAAGCTACGTAATATATCGCTTCTCCGGCGGATTGGCAAGATCGGCACGGGTGCGAGCCGCCGTTCCCGGCTGCTGGCGGCGGGAGTGTCAGTTGCCGAAAAGGCGGGCGTTCTTGCGGGCGAACTTCTTCAGGAGCACCTGTCCCGTGCGCATTTCGAATTCCGTCTCCGGAAAACGCTCGAACGAGCGGGCCTGCAACTCCTCGAATACGGTCTGGACCAGCGCGGCGATCCGGCGGCTGATCTCCCGCAATTCGTACCGTGCCTGCAGGGCGCCGAGAGCGTGCAGGCGCAGGATGGGGCCATAGCTGAGTTCCAGAGGCGAATCCGTCGAGCCACCCGGTTGCAGCCCACACGAGCCGCGGATGAAGAGGGGCTGGATGTCGGCGCCGGTTTCCTGCGCCAGGATCCCGATGCCGGCCTTGACCGGTCCCGGGTGCCCGATGGCACGCCGCGTGCCCTCGGGAAACACGAAGAGATTCGCCCCTCCGCGCAAGGCGGCCTGCGCTTCGCCGAAGGCTTTGGGATCGTAGCCCTTGCGGTGGATCGGGATGGTGTTGAGAGAGCGGAACAGCCAGTTGGAGAGTGGTGTTTTGAACAGCTCTTCCTTGGCGATGGTATGGATGGGATAGCGCTCGAGCCAGGCGCCGACCAGCGGCGGGTCGTACCAGCTGACGTGATTGCACACAATGATGGTGCCGGCCGGGATGGCCCCGCCCGGGCTGCCGTGCAGACGCATCCCGAAGAACCGCGCGAAGAGCTTGAAGAGGCGAAAGCAGGTGCGGTAGTGCCAAGGCTGATTGAGCCGCGCCAATCGCAGATCGGTGTCGATCAGGGTGTCGAGATAAGGATTCAGCAGGGCGGCGCGAGCGGCCTCGTCGATCTGCCGCTCCAGGCTCCAGCGGCTGGTGTCAAGGACGATCGCGTCGGGTGAAATCGTCAGCGGGCTCTCGGCGCGTTCGCTGTCGAGTTTGTCGCGCGCCGCCAGTTCGGCGATCACCTGCGTCCGTGCCAGCTGCTCGCCCCGTTCCCGGAACTGCCGGCAGCGGCGGTCGGCACGCGCCTCGAGACTGGCGTCGAGATAGATCTTGGCCGTCGCCAGCGGGAAGACGACGCTGCCGATATCCCGCCCTTCCATCACCACGCCGCCGCGGCGGCCCAGTGCGCGCTGGCGCGAGACCATCGAGCGCCGCACCGCGGGCTGAGCGGCGACGGTCGAGACCACAGCGTCCACTTCCGGCGTGCGGATGGCGGCCGACACGTCCCGTCCGTTCCAGATCACGATGCCTTCGCGCTTGCCCGGTTTGAGATCGATGGTCGCGGCGCGCAACAGATCGGCGAGGTGTGTTTCATCGGCGGCGGCGATGCCGGCGTCGAGGGCCGCGCGCGTCAGGGCGCGGTACATGGCGCCGGTGTCGACATAGAGCAGGCCGAAGCGCGTGGCGAGCGCCTTGGCGGTCGTCGATTTTCCCGAGCCGGCAGGTCCGTCGATGGCGATCACGCCGTCCGGTGGCAACCCCGCCGACACTCCCGTCGGTACGCGTCGTTGCCTGTAAACGCTGGTCACGCGAGAATCGCTTTCAAGGCGTCGAGGCAGCGCTGATTCTCCGCCGGCAGTCCAATGCTGATCCGCAACGCGCCCTCCCCCAGGCCAAAGGCGTCCATGGGCCGTACGATGACCCCCTGCTGCAGGAGTTCCTTCGTCAGCCGGCTGGCGCCCCCAGGACAGCGAACGAGCAGGAAATTCGTCTGCGAGGGTGTCACCTGCATATCGAGTGCGCGCAGTTCCTCGGCGAACCACTCGCGCTGCTGCTCATTGCGCGCGACCCGGTCGGCCACGGCGTCCCAGTTTTCGATACAGGCGATCGCCGCCGCCTGGCTGAGCGAGTTGACGTTGAAGGGTTCGCGTGTCTTGTGCAGCTGGGCGATGAGGTCGGCATGACCGATCCCGTAGCCGATGCGCAGGCCGGCCAGCGAGTGAACCTTGCTGAAGGTGCGCAGAATGACCAGGTTCGGATACTCGCGCCGCAGGTCCATGGTCTGCGGATAATCGCTCGCCGTGACATACTCGTAATAGGCCTCGTCGACCGCGACGATCACCCGCTCGGGAACCGTATCGAGCAGTTGCAGGAACTCGTCGCGAGTATTGTAGGTGCCGGTTGGATTGTTGGGATTGCAGACGATGACAAGCTTGGTCTTTTCGTCGACGGCGGCCGCCATGGCCGGCAGGTCGTGCCGGTCATCGCGCAGTTCGATCATCCGGCCGCACTGGAAGTGGACCGCGGCGGTCAGTGGATAGACGATGAAGCTGTGATTGGCGAAGACGATGTTCTCACCCGGCGACACCAGCGCCCGGATCAACATGTCGATGACCTCGTTGCTGCCGTTGCCGAAGATGATGTTATCCGGTTCGATCTCGAGGAATTCCGCCAGGACCCGGGTCAAACGATAACAGGCGGCGTCGGGATAGCGGTTCACCTCGAGGGCTGCTCGCTGCACGGCCTCGACCACCTGGGGCAACGGTCCTTCCGGGTTCTCGTTACTGGCCAGCTTGATCACGCTATCGAGTCCGAGTTCGCGCTGGACCTCTTCGATGGGCTTGCCCGGTGCATACGGTCGCGTGCTGAGAATACCCGGCCTGAAGAGCTCGGTGAAATCCATCGTCAATCCCTTTCTCTCGGAAGTAGGATTCAAGGTGGTACCAACCTTTCCTGGTCAACCAATCGCCCGTCGCAGGCTGTGTTCCTCGACCTGACTCAAGCGGCGGAAGCAGCCCTCCTGCAGCCGTTGCAGCTCGATGGGGCCGAAGGCGACCCGCTTGAGCGTCAGCACGTGCATGCCCACCGCAGCCATCATGCGCCTGATCTGTCGCTTGCGCCCCTCGTGCAGCTGGATGATCCAGTGTCTGCCGTCGCCGGGTTTGCCCGGCTCCAGCCGACACGGACGGCACACTCGGCCGTCGAGTTCGAGCGTACCGCTCGTGAGCCGTTTCCACTGCGTGGCGGTCAACCTCGCCCGCAACTCGACTTCGTAGGTCTTCCAGACCATGCTGGTCGGGCGGCAGAGCGCCTGGGCCAGGTCGCCGTCATCGGTCCAAAGGAGCAAGCCGGTCGTCTCGGCGTCAAGCCGTCCGACCGGCTCGATTCGATCGGGCAGCCCGGCCTGGGTACGAAAGGGCAACAGGCACGGTTGCCCCTTTTGCGATTTCATGGTCGAGACGACACCGTAAGGTTTGTTAAATACATAGATACGATGGGTTAGCGGAAGTCGGGCCGTCTGGCCATCGACGGTGACGACGTCGTTCTCCGCATCCACCCGCGAGCCGAGCGCCTCGACCACCTCGCCGTTGATCGTTACCCGGCCGGCGCGGATCAGCGCTTCGACCCCCCGGCGCGACCCGAAACCGCAACTGGCCAGAAAACGATTCAGCCGGATCGGCTGCCGGCTCCCACCCTCGTTCATGGTTGCTGTGCGGCGTCGTTTTCACCGCGAGTTTCCTCGTCAACGCCCTCGACCTCGGTGCCGCCCTCGACCTCGTCGACGATGGGTTCGGGAGGATCGGCCGCGCCATCAAGTATCGGGTCGTCCGGCGCGGCTGGTTCCGTGTCGTCGGCGTCATCCTCGCCACCCTGCAGCTCATCGAGCTCCGAGTCGAGGATTTCCTCGCCGAACTGGCTGGCGAAGGCCTTCAGCTCGTCCCGCTTGTCGATGATCTGCTCCAGATCGGGCAAAGCCGGCAGCTGGCTGATTCCTTTCAGGCCCAGATGATTCAGGAATTCGCGCGTGGTGCCGTACAGCAAGGGATGTCCCAGGGCCTCCGAGCGTCCGACCACCGTGATCAGGTTCCGCTCGCTCAGCGTCGACAGCGCGCCGCTGCTCTGCACGCCGCGGATGTCGTCGATCTCGAGCCGCGTGATCGGCTGGCGATAGGCAATGATGGCCAGCACCTCGAGGCCGGCCTTGGAAAGCCGGGCGAAGCGTCGCCCCTTGAACATCTTCTCCACGATCGGCGCGTATTCGGCCAGCGTCGCGATCTGCCAGCCGCCGCCGAACTCGACCACCGAAAAGGCGTGCCCGGTCTCCCGGTACTCGGCGTCGAGCCCCTTGATGGCTTCTTTGATCTCGGCGCCCTTGGTGCCGGGAAAGAGCTTCGTCAGGCGGGCCAATGTCAACGGCGATTCGGTGGCGAACAGGAGCGCTTCGAGTTCCCGCTTCATGCTTCGGCCTCCAGCGCCGCTGGCACGTCATCGGCCGTCGCGTCGTCGACCGCCGTGTCGTCGATCGGCGCGGCCGCGGTCGCGTCGATGTCCGTCGGCGTCTCGTCGTCGGGCATCTCGTCGTCTTCGGCACCTTGTTCACCGGGCTGGAGCCATATGGGCCCGTTGACCTGGGTCTGCACGAAACGGGCCTCGCCCCGTTTGACCAGCTCCAGAATGGCGATGAAGGTGACGACCACTTCCATCTTGATCGCGTCGTCGGCGAAAAACTTCTCGAAGCGCACACTGCTGTCCACCAGGAGGCGTTCTCTGATGAGCGCGATCTTCTCGCGTACCGTGAACGGCTCGCGCACGATGTGATGTCCGGGTTTGACCGTGACCCGCTCGAAGATCCCGGCGAGCGCCGCAAGCAGCTCGTACATGCCGATGCGCAGGCGCGGCTCCAGGTCGAGCTGTTCGGCATAGGGAAACGACGTGGACCGCAGATGCTGTCGGCGGCGTTGCGCCTCGCACTGCTGGAGCGCTGCCGCCGCCTCCTTGAAGCGTTTGTATTCGAGCAGGCGGCGCACGAGTTCGGCGCGCGGGTCTTCTTCCTCGATCTCCTCGTCGGTGTGCGTGGGCATGAGCATCTTGGTCTTGATCAGCAACAGGGTCGCCGCCATGGCCAGGAACTCCCCGGCTTCATTCAGCGAAATAGCCTGCATGACCTCGATGTGCTTGATGAACTGGTCGGTTATCCGGGCGATGGGGATGTCGTAGATATCGATCTGCTCCTTCTGGATCAGATAGAGCAGCAGATCCATCGGTCCCTGAAAACCGCTGAGTTCGACCTGGTAGGCCTCGCTGGTACGAAAATACTCCAGCTCGGGGGGCAGTTCCTCGAGATTCCACGCGATCGGCGTGTCTTCTTTGGCTCTGATCAAGATGTAGCTCCTTCTCGCGGTCCAACCAACCGGCCGGGCCTCAGCCCAGTTCCATGGTCTCGTGGACCTTTTCCATCGTCTGTCGGGCGACCGCGCGGGCGCGCTCGCAACCCGCCGCGATCAATTCCTCGAGCTGCTGCGGATCGTCGGCGTACTGCTGGCGTCGCTCCCGAAGCGGCGCGAAGTGTTCGATCACGCCCTGCGCGAGCTGCTGCTTGCAGTCGACGCAGCCACGACCGGCACTGCGGCACTCCGCCGCCGTCTGCTCGACGTGCGCCGGCATGAACTTCTGGTAGTAGGTGTAGATGGCGCACACCTCGGGATTGCCCGGATCGCTCCGTCGCAACCGGGCGGGATCGGTAAATGCTGGGCGTAGCTTCTGCTCGATTTCCTCGGGCGACGCCGAGATCTCGATGGTGTTGCCCAGAGACTTGCTCATGCGTTTGCCGTCGGTACCGGGGAAGCGCGCGAACTTGGTCACCAGTCCCTCCGGCTCGGGAAACACCTCGCCGAAGATCCGGTTGAAGCGGCGCGCCATTTCCCGCGTCAGTTCCAGATGGGGCAGCTGGTCCTCCCCCACCGGCACGGCGTGGGCGCGGTAGACGAGAATGTCGGCGGCTTGCAGCACCGGATAACCCAGGTGTCCGAAGCTGATCTCGCTGCCCAGATTCAGATCGCGGATCTGCTCCTTGAAGGTGGGATTACGTTCGAGGCGACCCATGCTGATCAGCATGCTCAGCAACAGGAACAGTTCCGCGTGTTCTTTCACTTCCGACTGCACGAACAGGATCGATTTATCGGGATCCAGCCCAGCGCCCAGCCAGTCGAGAAACATCTCCCGGCTGTTGTGTTTGATCACGTCGGCCTTGTCGAGCGCCGTGGTCAACACATGCCAGTCCGCCACCATGAAATGGCACTCGTATTCGTCCTGGAGGCGGACCCAGTTTTCCAGGGCGCCGGTATAGTTTCCCCAGTGCAGACGCCCGGTAGGCCGATTGCCGCTCAGGATGATCTTCTTCGGGCTCAATCCACACCTTTCGATTCTACAAAATAACAAGAGAAAGCAACGCGGGCAGTGGGCAAACGTCGGCCCGTTCGGGCGCAACAGTACCACCGACCCGCGCGGATGTCAAAGCACGGCGCGCCAAAACGTAAATATTCTGAGCAGCTCCATTCCGGTCGTCAATGCCGCCTACCCCGGGCCCGCGGATGGGCGGCCCGATACGCTTCGAGCAGGAAACTGCGATCCACGTGGGTATAGATCTCCGTGGTGCTGATGTCGGCATGGCCGAGCAACTCCTGGACACACCGCAGGTCGGCGCCGCCTTCGAGCAGGTGGGTCGCATAGGTGTGGCGCAGCGTGTGCGGGGTGATCCGGTCGGACAGCTTCGCGGCCGCCGCACTCTTCTTGAGCAGGGACCACACCGAGACCCGCGACAGACGTCGGCCGAGCCGGCTGAGCAGCAGGGCGGCGCTGCAGTGTCTCCCCAACAGCTGCGTTCGGCCCCGATCGCAGTAGGTGCGCACGGCGGCGAGCGCCGGCTCCCCCATGGGCACCACCCGCTGCTTGCTGCCCTTGCCCCGAACCCTGACCGTGGCGGTGGCCGGATCGATATCGTCCAGGTCCAGACCGCACAGCTCGCCCACGCGCAGGCCGCAGCCGTACAGAATCTCGATGATCGCCCGGCTCCGTTGCTGCGCGGGCGTATCGCCGCCGGTGGTCGCGAGCAGGCGCTCGACCTGATCCACCGACAGCACGAAGGGCAGGCTGCGACCGGTCCGCGGGCTGAGCAGCGTGGTGGTGGGATCACCGGTCAGGATTCCCTCCACGGCCAGGAAGCGATAGAAGGAGCGCAGGGTCGAGACCAACCTGGCCCGTGAACGAGGCGCCAGTCGTTCCAGTGTCGCGTGCAGGAACTCGCGCAGGTGCTGGTCCGACAGGGCGTCGGGACCGCCATATCCGGCCGCGATCGCCCAGCGGCGCAGCCCCATCAGATCCCGGTGGTACGCCTCGAGACTGTTGCGCGCGAGTCCCTTCTCGGCACTGGCATGCGCCAGGTAACTGTCGATGGCCCCGTCCCAGCCGTCGGGTGTTTTCGCTCCGTCGCCGATGTCATCGCTCCTTCGGTGGGTCGGGCTGCGTTTCGCCCGCAAAAAAGGCGAGTATGCTGGCCACGTCGTGTCGGTTGATGCCCCGGACCTGTCCGAGCTGTTCCGCGTCGGCGGCGCGGATCGCCGCCAGTGATCCGAAGTGATGCAGCAGGGACAGTTTCTTGATCCGTCCGATTCCCGGAATCAGATCGAGTGCCGAGGCCGTCGTCTTCTGATCGCGCAGCAAACGGTGATAGGTGATGGCGAAGCGGTGCGCCTCGTCGCGGACGCGCTGCAGCAGGCGCAGCGCCTCGCAGCCGCGCGGCAGGTTCAGGGTTCGATCCTCGCGATGGATCGTCTCTTCCTTCTTGGCCAGCCCCAGCAGCTCCACTTGATGGAAACCGTACTGCGTCAGTACCGCGCGGGCAACCCCCAGCTGACCGGCGCCGCCGTCGACGACCACCAGGTCGGCGGGCCGCTCCTGCCGGTCGGCCAGCCGTCTGTAGTATCGTTCGAGCACCTCGCGCATGCTCGCGAAGTCGTCCGGGCCGCTGACCGTGCGCACCCGGAACCGCCGATATCGCGATTTGAGCGGCTTGCCCCCCTTGAAGAAGACCAGCGAGCCGACGGTTTCGCGTCCCTGGAAATTGGAGATGTCGAAACACTCGATGGTCGCCGGCAGGGTCTGCAGATCGAGCTGTTGCTGGAGCTGGACATCAGCGGGTGTGACCTTGCGGTACTGCGTCGTGATCTCGCGCGTGCGCCGTTCGCCCAGACGCACCGCCGCGTTGGCACCGGCGATTTCCACCGCAGTATTTTTGATACCGCGCTGCGGGCGGTGCAGCCGGACCTTCTTGCCGCGCAGCTGCGACAACCAGGCGGTCCAGAGCTCGGGGTCGTTCACCGGCTGGGCGACGAGGATCTCGGCCGGGATATCCCCCGCTCGAGGATAGTACTCGCGCAGCAGTTGATCCTGGATAGCCGACAGATCGCTGGCCAGCTGGTCAACGAGATGGAAATGGTGGACCGTGAGGATCTTGCCCCGGCGGACCCGCAGGATCACACCGCAGGCATCGCGCCCGTCGCGGGCCAGGTTGCTGACGTCGAGATTGCCGCGCAGACCGGCGATGGTGCGTCCGCGGGTGATCGTTTTTTCCAGCTTGCCGATACGGTCGCGAATCGTGGCTGCGATCTCATACTCGAGCGCCGCCGATCGGTTCGCCATCTCGCGGTGCAGGCCGCGGATCAGTTCCTTGTTGGCGCCCTCGAGAAACAGCACCAGCTGTCGTACCTTGCGGCGATACGCGGTCTGGGTGTCGAGGCCGACGCACGGCGCGCTGCAACGCCCGATCTGGTAGTCCAGACAGGGACGCGGGATCGTCTGCTCGGGCAGATCCAGAGCGCAGGTCCGCACCTGGAAAACGCCGGCGGCGAATTTCAGCGTCTCGCGCATGGCACGGGCGTCGGTATAGGGGCCGAAGTAGCGCGCGTGGTCGGCGGCGATCCGGCGCACGACGGTGATGCGGGGAAACGCTTCGCCGAGAGAGATCCGCAGGTAGGGGTACTGCTTGTCGTCCTTGAGCCGGACGTTGTAACGCGGGCGGTATTCCTTGATCAGCTGGTTTTCCAGCACGAGGGCGTCCGTCTCGCCGTCGGTCACGATGAAGTCGAAATCGTCGATGCGGCGCACGAGCTGTTTCGTTTTCGACACCATGTGCTCATCCGACTGGAAGTACGAGCGTACTCGCTGGGAGAGCCGCTTGGCCTTGCCGACGTATATAACCTTGCCTTTCTTATCTTTATGCAGATAGACGCCGGGCGTGTCAGGCAGCGCCCGCAACTTGGGCTGCAGCGATTTCACGGAGTTTTCGCGATCGCGTTTGCTTGACATCCTCGGCTTGCCTTATTAGATTCTTTCGCCTGTGGCTTCAAACGGAGGTACCTGAATTGCCCCAGCACAAGAGTTGCAAGAAACGCCTGTTGACCAGTGCGAATCGTAACGAGCGCAACCGTGTCAACCGATCCTACATGCGCACCATGGTGAAGAACTTCCGCCAGCAGGTCGAGTCCGGCGCCGAGATGGACACGGCCAAGGAGCTCGCGCGGATGTACAGCACTCTCGACAGCCAGGCGCGTAAAGGTGTCCTGAAGAAAAAGACGGCCAGCCGCTACAAGGCCCGTCTCGCTTCTCTCGCCGCCAAATAACGCCGCTGCCGCTGGAGCAGGTGCCGCGTCCGGGCACCTTGCTCTCAGGCGCGCGGCGATTCTGGTGTCGAGCCCTTCAGCTACCCAGCGCCGCCAGCACATCCGCCAACCCGTACAGTCCTCTCTCCTTCCCGGCCACGAAGCGTACCGCCGGCAACACGCCGCGCAGGAACGCGCGCCGGGAATGGGCGCGGTGTGAGATCTGCAGGGTCTCCTCGTCGTCGCTGATGGTCCAGGCGTGCTCGCCGATGATGCCACCCAGACGCTGCGAATGGACCGGAACCGCATCGCCGCCGCGAATCTGTTGCCAGGACTCGGCCAGCCAGCGGGCGGTGCCGCTCGGACGGTCGAGCTTGTGCCGGTGGTGGGTCTCGACCTGCTCCGCCGCGAACTCGCCCGGCAGGCAGCGCGCCAGCAATTGCAGGACCATCTGCAGCGCCGGGATGCCGATGCTGTAGTTGGCCGCCAGCACCACCGGTGCCTGCTCGGCATAGGCGGTGATCGCGTCCAGCTGATCGTCGGAGTAGCCGGTCGTCCCGATGACCAGCGGCGCCGCTTGCCGGCGGCCCTGTTCCAGCAGCCTGGCCAGCGCCGGCGCCAGCGAGAAATCGACAATCACGCCGCCGCGCGGATGGACCGTCGCCAGCTGCGGTTGCGCCGTCAACGGCAGGCGCTCGTGAAAACCGCCGACCGGCTGCTCGCGACCCGCCTCGGTGATCAGCGCGACCAGTTCCACGTCGGCGGCGGATTCGATCAGTTCGCTGACCAGCCGCCCCATCCTGCCCTCGGCGCCGTGTACCGTCACCGGTATCATGGTTGCTCCTGTCTCATGACGGCTTCCGTATCAAGCCTCTTCCTGGACGTTGTCGTTGGCCAGCAGTTCGGCCAGGATCGACTCGTAGAACTTGACGAGGTAGGAAAGCGTTTCCTCAGTCACCGGCATCAGGGGCAGACGCGGATCGCGCTGGCACAGGCCGGCCATGCTGAGCAATTCCTTCACCGGTACGGGATTGGTTTCCACGAAGCAGGCGCGGGTGATGGGATCGAAGGCCCGCGACATGGGCCAGGCCTGATTGATGTCCCCCTGCTGCCAGGCGTTCCAGAGTCGGACCATGGCGCCCGGCAGGAGGTTGGACACGACCGAGATCGCACCGCGACCGCCCAGGCCGAAGATGGGAAAATTCAAGCCGTCGTCGCCGGAAAAGACCTTCAGATCGCACTCGGCGATGGCGGTTTCGATCTGGTCGAGATCACCGCTGGCCTCCTTCAGGGCCACGATGTTCGGCTCGGCCGCCAGCAAGGCCACCGTCTCGGGCATGATGTTCACCGCGGTGCGCCCCGGTACGTTGTACAGGACGATGGGAATGTCCACCGCGCGCGCCACGGTCCGGTAATGCTCCAGCAGGCCGTGCTGCTGCGGCTTGTTGTAGTAGGGCGTGATCAGCATGGCGGCATCGGCGCCCCACCGGCGGACGTTGTGCGTCATCTCGAGCGTCAAGGACGTGGCGTTCGAACCCGAGCCGGCGATGACGGCGCAGCGGCCCTCGGCCATCTCGACGGCGCTGCGGACCAGGTATTCTCTTTCCGCGGTACTGAGCACCGCCGCCTCACCGGTGCAGCCCACGGGCACGAGGCCACTGACACCGGCCGCGATCTGCCGCTGGACGAGGCGTTCCCAGGCGGGACGATCCAGCTCGTTGTTCTTGAAGGGCGTGATCAGAGCGGTGTAGATACCGTCGGGCATGTTCCAGGTTTTATTCATCGATCGTCAACTCTCCCGTGAAGACAAAGGTCGCCGGGCCGCGCAGGCGCAGGCCGTTCGTATCGAAATCTACCGTCACCGTCAAACGATCGCCGCCGCGGGTCAGCAGGTCAACCGGCGAGACCGTCCGACCCAGCGCCGCCAGTACCACCGCCACCGCAGCCGCGCCGGTGCCGCAGGCCAGGGTTTCCGCCTCGACACCACGCTCGTAGGTCCGGTAGCGCAGGCAGCCGTCGGTACCGCGCTGGTCCACCCAGTTCACGTTGGCGCCCGCCGCGCCCAGTTGCGGATGGTGGCGCAGCGGCCGACCTTGCCCGGCGACGTCGATCGTGTCGACGTCGTCCACCGGGATCACCAGATGGGGAACACCGGTGTTGCAGAAATAGTGCGGCGAGAACGGTGAATCGGTCAACGTCATTTCCAGATCGAGATCGTACCAGGCCGGCAATGACACCTCCACGCTGCCGTCTTCGAAACGCCTTCCGGTCACGATTCCCGCGTCGGTCGCGAAGCGGCAATGGTCGCCAATACGTCCGCGCTGATGTGCATACGCCACGACGCAGCGGGCACCGTTGCCGCACATCTCGGCCGGCAGGCCGTCGGCATTGTAGTACACCATCCGAAAATCGACGTCCGGGTCGCCGGCCGCGAGCAGAAGCAGACCGTCGGCGCCGATACCGAGACGCCGGTCGCACAGGTGGGCGACCGTCGCCGGGGTCAGCGGTTCGCCCGCCAGCTCGTCCGCAGCCAACAGGACAAAATCGTTGCCGGCTCCGTGCATCTTCACAAACGACAGTGTTCTGCCCATGGCCTACTCCCCTACACGGTTGCTGTCCGGCGCCGCCGGCGCCGGCGACGTCCCACCGTCGGAGGCCGCGGCGCCGTCGAGGGTATCGGCTGCCGTCGCCGCCGGCGGCAGCCAGGGCGTCAACGAATCAGGAAACGCGGGCGCGGTGAAGTCGCGCTCGAGACCCGGTTCCACAAGTAGCGAATCAACGACCACATGGGGCTCGAGGAAGTGGCCGGTCGCCGTGCCATCATGAGCAGTGACGCCGCGGCGGGCCGGCAGGCTGCTCAACAGGCTGTCCCCGTCGGCATCGACGAAAACGACCAGGCGATTCAATCCCGGCGGCACGTCGCGCAGCACGGCGGAATCGCGCGCCGCCATCACCTGCTGGTTGCGCGGCCGCTCCGGCTGCGGGGCGGCGACCCAGCCCGTATCTTCCTCGGTGATGGCCATGGTCCAGCCGTGCACGGTTCCCGGCCAGTTCGCGGTGGTGTCGACCGATCCTCGCAGCAGGCCCGGCGTGTCCGGATCGTAGAGCACCGTGACGCCCAGGTCGGCACTCGTCCGCGCCGTGTCGATACGCACAACCGTCGGCAACAGCCGCTGCGCCTCGCCCTCGCCCGCGCGCAGGTCGTGGTTGTCGTCGGCGCAGGCCCGGATCACCCAGGGGCCGCCCGGCAGCGTCAGCCAACGCAGGCGGAAACGCCCCGCGGAGTCGGCGACCGCTCGCCGCAGGATCGGCTGCTGGTAGTACTTGAGCGTGTCGGGCGGCTCGGGGAACAGCTCGACCAGCGCGCCGGGCAGCGGCTGCTCGTTCTGGACCAGACTGCCCGTGATTTCGCCGGCTGGCAAGGCCGCGCCCGTGGCGATGGGGAAGCGCCGGCTGTGCCGGGACGCAACCCGGTGCGCGTCGCGCATGCCCGTGCCGATCTCGACCACCACCACCGTGTCCGGTGGCAGGGGTTCGGCCAGGATCACCTCCGCTTCGCGGGCACCGTGCCATTTGGTTTTTTCGTACCCAACCGGTGGATAAAGAAAGAGCCAGCCTTCGGCGGGCTGGCGATCCATCTTCTCGGAAAAGAGCAACCGCAATCGCGATACGTCCTGCAGAGCGACCTCGCCCGAGTCCGGGGTCGCCAGCAGCAAACGCGGCGGTGTCGTGTCCTCGGGGCCGCCGCTCGGCCCCTGGATATTGGCACAGGCCAGACAGAGCGAAAGCAGACCGACGGTGGCGAAGCCCATCACCAGCCGAACGCGGCGGCGCGGTTCGCGAGGCGGCTGCCGCCGGCGAGTCTCGCGCCGCGTCGGTGCCTGTGACTGCCGCTTGCCGGCCGTTTTCATGGCGTTAGGCGAGCAGCTTGGCCACGATGGCGCGTTGCGCGTGCAGCCGGTTTTCCGCCTCGTCGAACACTACCGAGTGCGGTCCGTCCATGACCTCGTCCGTGATCTCCTCGCCGCGATGGGCGGGCAGGCAGTGCAGCACGATGTGCTGGTCATCGGCTCGTGCCAGCAACTCGCTCGAGATCTGGAAGGGCGCGAAATCCCGGCGCCGCTTTTTCGCTTCTTCCTCCTGGCCCATGCTGTAGAAGGCGTCGCTGTAGATGACGTGGGCGCCCTCGACCGCTTCCTGCGGATCGTGCGTGATCATGAAGCTCGCCCCGTTCGCCTCTGCCTTCTGGACGATGCTCTCGTCCGGATCGTAGCCTTCCGGACAGGCCAGGATGAAGTTGAAGGGGAAACGGATCGCGGCGTTCAGCCAGCTGTTGGCGAGGTTGTTGCCGTCGCCGACCATGACCAGGTTCTTGCCCTCGATGGTGCCCAGGTGCTCCTCGACGGTCATGATGTCCGCCATGACCTGGCAGGGATGCAGCAGGTCGGTCAGACCGTTGATGACCGGCACGGTGGCGTGCTGCGCCAGCTGTACCACCTCGTCGTTGTCGAACCAGCGAATCATGATGGCGTCGACGAAACGGCTCATCACCTTGGCCACGTCGTGCACCGACTCGCGCGTGCCCAGGCCGATTTCCTTGTCGGTGATGAACAGGGAGTTGCCCCCGAGCTGCCGGATGGCCACCTCGAAGCTGATCCGGGTGCGCAGGCTCGGCTTGGCAAAGACGCAGGCGAGCTGGCGGCCCGGAAACAGGGGCGGCAGCTCGTGGGCGCGGGCCAGCGGTTTCTGCTCCCTGGCCAGGTCGAGGATCTCGCGCAGAAACTCGGTACTGTGGTCGTCGATAGCCAGAAAATCCAACTTGTTCACGGTCATGGTGCCTCCTGTCCTGTCGTCTGCGGTCGCATCGTGCGTGTCCCGTCCTGCATGTCGTGTCGTGCAGGGTTCGTCGTTCAATCGTGTCTTGTTTTCCGGTCAGAGAATGTAGCGGCTCAGGTCCTCGTCCTGAATGATATCCGCCAGCCGCTCGGTCACGAATTCCTTGTCGATGGTCACCGGGCCGGTGCGCTGCTCGGGCACGTCGAAGAGCAACTCGTCGAGCAGTTGCGCCATGATCGTCTGCAGGCGGCGCGCGCCGATGTTTTCCAGACGCCGGTTGAGTTCCGACGCCAGCCGGGCCAGCTCGGCATTGGCCTCGGACGTGAACTCGAGCTGACAGCCGTCGACGCCGAGCAGGGCGACGTACTGCTTGATCAGGGAACCGTCGGTCTCCTCGAGAATCCGCACGAGATCCGCCTCGCTCAGGCTGGACAGCTCGACCCGGATGGGGAAACGGCCCTGCAGTTCGGGAATCAGGTCGCTCGGCTTGCTCATGTGGAAGGCGCCCGCCGCGATGAACAGCACGTGGTCGGTACGCACGGGGCCGTACTTGGTCGCCACTGTCGAGCCCTCGACGATGGGCAGCAGATCGCGCTGCACCCCTTCGCGACTCACGTCGGGACCGCTGCCGTGGCTGCTCTTGCCCGCGATCTTGTCGATCTCGTCGAGAAAGATGATGCCGCCCTGTTCCACCAGGCCGACAGCCTGCTGGACGATCTGGTCCATGTCGAGCCGCTTTTCCGATTCCTGATCGTAGAGCAGGCGGCGGGCCTGCACCACCGACACGACCTTCTCGACCTTCTTCTTGGGGAACATGTTCTTCAGACTCTCACCGAAGGAGGCGTCGAACTCCTCCCCCGCCGAGGTGAAGATGTTGGCGATGGGCACCTTCGACTGCTCGCTGGCGATGGTCACCTCGCGGTCGTCGAGCACGCCTTCGCGCAGTTGCTGACGGATCTTGTCGCGGCTGCGTTGCCAGCGGGCGTTGCGTTCCGGATCGTCGGAAGCCGCCAGCGGTGGAAAGAGAATGTCGATCAGGCGCTCTTCCACCGCCTCGGCGATATCCTCGCGGAATTTCTCCTCGGCTTGCTGGCGTACCAGACCGATCGCGTTCTCTAGCAGGTCGCGGACCATGGCGTCCACGTCGCGGCCCACGTAGCCCTTCTCGGTGAACTTGGTCGCCTCGACCTTCAGGAACGGCAGCTCGGCGATCTGGGACAGCCGGCGGGCGATCTCGGTCTTGCCGACGCCGGTGGGGCCGACCATGATGATGTTGTTGGGCACGACTTCCCGACGGATTTCCTCGGACAGTTGCATGCGCCGCCAGCGGTTGCGCAGGGCGATGGCCACCGCGCGCTTGGCGGCCGTCTGACCGATGATGAAGCGGTCGAGCTTGGCGACGATTTCCTGGCACGACCAGCCGCCGGTTGTACCGATCTGCTTGATTCTCATGTTTCGTTGCCCTTTCCGGCGGTCTCTTCCAGCTCGACGACCGTGATCTTCTGGTTGGTGTAGATGCAGATCTCGCCGGCCAGTTCCAGGCTCTTCCGGCAGATCTCGCGGGCGTCGAGTTCGCAGTGCTGGTACAGCGCGCGGGCGGCGGCGAGGGCGTAGCCGCCCCCGGAACCGATGGCCACCACGTTGTCGTCGGCCTCGACGATATCGCCGTTGCCCGAGACCACGAAGAGATTGCTGCCGTCCATCACGATCATCATCGCCTCGAGCCGGCGCAAGATCTTGTCGCTGCGCCACTCGCGGGCAAGTTCGACGGTGGCGCGCTTGAGATGCCCCCGGTAGCGTTCCAGGTGGCCCTCGAATTTTTCGAACAACGTGAAAGCGTCCGCCGCGCCGCCGGCGAAACCGGCCAGCACCAGGCCGTTGAACATCTGCCTGACCTTCACCGCGCCGTGTTTGACCGCCATGTTGCCCAGCGTGACCTGGCCGTCACTGGCCATTGCCCCCTTGCCGTCGCGCAGCACGCCGAGCACGGTCGTCGACCTCATCTTCATCGGAATCTCCTTTGCCTCGTGTCCCACGCGCCCGGGGATGGGCCCGCAGGAAGGCGTCGCGGACCTGCGCCCGCGATAGATGTGTATAGATCTGGGTCGTGGAAAGATTCCGGTGGCCCAGAAGTTCCTGAACAATGCGAATGCCGGCGCCGCCGTCGAGCAGGTGGCTGGCGAAACTGTGGCGCAGGGTGTGGGGCGACACGCCCCGCAGGCCGGCCAACTGCTCGGCATAGCGCTGCACCCGAGCCTGTACCGTCCGGCGGGCGATACGCCGCCCGGGTCGTCCCTCGAACACCGGCTGCCGGCCGACGGCGGGCGGCACTACACCGGCGCGGAAATCCCGCCACACCGCGGGTTCGAGCTTCGCTTCGAGATGCTCCACCAGCGCCTCCGCGGCGCAGCCGAGCAGGGGCAGCACGCGCTCCCGGCTACCCTTGCCCAGGACAGTGATCCGATCGCCGGGCAGATCGACAGCCGCCAGGTCCAGGCCAACCAGCTCGGCAAGCCGCAGGCCCAGGCCGTAGATCAGCTCCAGCATGGCCCGATCGCGGCGGCCGCGCGCCGTTGCCGGGTCGAGCAGGGCGAGCAGATCCTCGAGCAGGCGCTCGTTCAGGTCATGGGGCAGCTTGCGTTCGCGCCCGCCACGCCCCCAGACCAGATTGTCCGGCACGGTGTCGATAATCCCGGTCAGTTTCAGAAAGCGGTAAAAGCTGCGGATGCTCGCCAGATGCCGATCGACCGTCGCCCGGCTGCGTCCCACACGTCGTAAAAGCGCCAGATGCGTCCGTACCGGATCACGCTGTCCGGCGAGGCCCGACCACCCGTCACGCCCCTCGCCGCCGCCGAGCACGCCCAGCTGGCGTGCCGTCTCCAAAAAAAACGTCACATCCCGCCGATACGCCTCCACCGTCCGCGCACTGGCGCCCTTTTCCACCACCAGATGATCCAGAAACGGCTGCAACGACTCGTTCGGCATGTCTCTCTTACCCATCCTCCCCGCCGATCATCCCGTACGCCGCCGCCTCGCTGGTCTGCCGACGTACCGGTTGCCGCGCGGACTCGGGCCGCAGGCGAATGGAGCACGGCGACCGGTACGTCGGCAGACCAGCGACGCGCCGCCGCTGGATCGGCCGCCGGAACTTGATCAAGCGCAATGTATCACCCTTGTCGAGAGGCGGCAAGCAAGCGTGCCGTCGCCGGATCGGCCAGGAAACGGTCGAGGTCCTCGAGGGCGCGCCGGCAGTAGGCGAGTTTACGCTCGCGCTTGGGGCGGACCGTGCGACCGAGGTGCGGCAGAACGCCGAAGTTGGCGTTCATGGGACTCAACCGCTCGCTGGTGTCATCGAAGAGAAAATCGCTGAGCAACGCCCCACAGATGGTGGTCGAGGGCAGCGACGGTAACTCGATCGCCAGCAGTTCGCCCGCCAGCTGCCAGGCCGTCCACAGACCCGAGGCGATGGATTCCACGTAGCCCTCGACACCCGTGATCTGACCGGCGACCCGGATGTGCGGCGCCTTCGGCAAGGCGAAGTTGCGTTGCAGGACGCGTGGCGTGTCGAGGTAGAAGTTCCGGTGCAGCTGGCCGAGCCGGACGAATTCGGCCCGGGCGAGGCCGGGAATCAGGCGGAAGACGCGCCGCTGTTCCCCATACGTGAGCTGGGTCTGAAAGCCCACCAGACCGTACAGGCTCGCCTCGCGGTTCTCCTGGCGCAGTTGCGCCACGGCGAAGGGCCGCCGGCCGGTGCGCGGATCATTCAATCCCACCGGACGTAGCGGTCCGAAGGCCAGGGTGTCCGGTCCCGATTCGGCAATGATCTCGACGGGCAGGCAGCTGTCGAAGCACGAGGCGCGGTCGAAGGCGCGTACCGTGGCGCGCTCGGCACCGACCAGCTCGGTATGAAAGCGGCGATACTTCGCCTCGTCGAAAGGCGCGTTGAGGTAATCGGCCGTGCCGCGGTCGTAGCGGGCGGCGCGGAACAGGATGTCCAGGTCCAGCGATTCGGCCGTGACCGTCGGTGCAATGGCGTCGAAGAAATGGAGCGCGGGCTGTCCGGCCAGCCTGCCGATCTCCTGCTGCAGTGCGTCGCTGGTCAACGGCCCGGTGGCCAGGATCCAGAAAGAACCGGCGTCCGCCGGCAGTCCGTCGACCTCCCCGCGCACGACCCGGATGAGCGGCGATGCCTCGATCCGTCGGGTAACCACTGCGGAGAAGCTGTCTCGATCGACGGCCAGCGCGGCGCCCGCGGGGACCGCCGCTTGCTGCGCGTCGGCCAGGAGGAAACAACCCAGGCGGGACAGCTCGTCCTTGAGCAGGCCTGAGGCCGTGGCAGGAGCGGTGCTCTTGAGGGAATTGCTGCAGACGATCTCCGCCAGCGCGCCGGTCTGATGCGCCGGCGTCCCGGTCGCCGGCCGCATCTCGTGCAGCACCACGGGCAGGCCAAAGCGTGCCAGCTGCAGTGCCGCTTCGCAGCCGGCAAGCCCGCCGCCCACGACATTGATGCTCGGAAGGTGCGACTTCACCGGATTCTATTTCGCCGTTTTCTTGGCCGTTTTCTTTGCGACTTTCTTGGCAGTCTTCTTGGCCGTTTTCTTCGCGGCTTTCTTGGCTGTCTTCTTGGCCGCCTTCTTCCCCGTTTTCTTTGCCGTCTTCTTCTTGGTTTTCTTGCGTATCGCCGCCTCGGCGAGCAGACGCACCGCGTCGTCGAGGCTCACGGCTTCGGGATCGATGTTGCGGCCGATGTTGGCGTTGACCGCGCCGTCGGTCACGTACGGTCCGTAGCGCCCCTTGAGAATCACCAGCGGTTCGCCCGTCTCGGGGTGCGTCCCGATCTCGCGCAGAACCGGTTTCTTGTGCTTGTTGCGGATCTTTTCCAGCGCGTCGTCCAGGGTAACCGAGAAAAGCTCGTCCACATTTTCGACGCTGGCGTAGACCCGGTTGCATTCCACGTAAGGGCCGAATCGTCCGATACCCGCGCGAACCGGCTTGCCCGATTCGGGATCGACACCGATCTCACGCGGCAAGGACAGCAGCCGCAGCGCGAATTCGAGACTGATATTCGTCGGGTCGGTACCCTTGCCGAGGCTGATGCGCTTGGGTTTCTGCTTGCCTTCCGCCTCGCCGAGTTGCAGGTACGGTCCGAAGGGGCCGGTCAGGCAGTAGATGTTCTGGCCGGTTTCCGGATCGGCGCCGATGGGTTCACGGCTGCGAGCGCGCGCCTCGATCAAGTCGAGCGCCTTTTCCGCCGTCAACTCGTCGATGAGCAGGTCCACCGGCAAGGTCGCGCGTCGATCGAGATCCCCCTCGATCTCCGCGTACACGTAGTTGCGACCGATGCGGACATTGATCTGCTGGCCGCTGCGGGCATCGGTCCCGACCGGGATGACCGGGTAGTCGATACGCTCGAACTCGCTCTCGATCTGACCGGCCAGGCCACCCGAACCGCCGGCGCCCCCGCGATAGAAATCGGACAGGAAGGTGTTGCCGTCGATCTTACCGCGGGCGATGTCGTCGAGGTCCTTTTCCATCCGGGCCGTGAACTCGATGTCGATGAAGCGGCCGAAGTGATTGCGTAAAAGATGGGTGACGGCGAGGCCGATATACGTCGGCAGCAGGCCGTTCTTGCGCTTCTCGACATACTCGCGCGCCTGTATCGTCGAGATGACCGGCGCGTACGTGGACGGACGGCCGATGCCCGCCTCTTCCAGTTTCTTGATCAACGACGCCTCGGTGTAGCGTGGCGGCGGCGACGTCTCGTGCCGGCACGCTTCGGCGGCGATCACCGCGACCGGGCAATCGTGCTCCCCGGTATGGATCAGCTGTCCCTCGTGCAGCTCCGGCAGCAGCGTGTCCTTCTGCCGGTCACCATAGACCTTCAGAAAACCCGGGAAACGGACGATCGAACCGTTGGCCCGGAAGACACAGCGATCGGTCGGGCAATCAACGCCCAGGGAAATCGCGGTCTTGTCGAGTTGCGCGTCGGTCATCTGCGAGGCGACGGTCCGGTTCCAGATCAGCCGGTAGAGCGCCAGTTCGTCCTTATCGAGATACTTCGCCAATTCGTCGGGAGTGCGGAAAACATCGGTGGGCCGGATGGCTTCGTGGGCTTCCTGCGCGCCCTTGCTCTTGGTCTTGTACCGGCGCGGTCCCGAGCTGTAGTCGGGTCCGAAGCGTTCGGTGATCAGACGGCCCGTGTCGGCCAGCGCCAGCTCGCTCAGCGTGAGCGAATCGGTTCGCATGTAGGTGATCAGTCCGGCGCGCTTGCCGCCGCCGAGATCGATGCCCTCGTACAGACGCTGGGCGACACGCATGCTCTGCTGTGGCGACATGCGCAGGCGCCGGCTCGCCGCCTGTTGCATGGTCGAGGTGGTGAACGGCGGGCTCGGTCGCTGCTTGGTCTGGGTACGTTCGACCGCGTCGAGCGACCAGGGTCGGGTGGCCAGCGCTTCCCGGGCGAGCTGCTGCGCGAGCGCCCCGTCGAGCTGCCGGCGGCCGGCGGTCTTCAAGGCGCCCGTATCCGGATCGAAGTCCTTGCCACCCGCCAGGCGTTGCCCGGCCAGACGCCGCAACTGCGCCGTGAATTCGAGACCGTTCGCTTGCAGCGTGGCCTCCACGTCGTAATACTCGGCCTTCCGGAAGGCCTGGCGCGCCTCTTCCCGTTCCACGATCAGACGCAACGCGACACTCTGAACCCGGCCGGCGCTCAGCTTGGTACGAACCTTTTTCCAGAGGACCGGCGAAAGGGAGTAACCGAAGAGGCGGTCGAGAATCCGGCGGCTCTCCTGGGCGCGGACGAGATTGGCATCCACATCGCGCGGCGAGGCCAGGGCTTTTTCGATGGCCGGCCGTGTGATCTCATGAAAACTGATGCGCTTGACGGGCACCTTCGGCGCGAGCACTTCCAGCAGATGCCAGCTGATGGCCTCGCCCTCGCGGTCCTCGTCCGTGGCCAGCAGCAACTCGTCCGCCTGCTTCATGAGCTTGCGCAGCATCGTGACGTGCTTCTTGCTCGCGACGGGAACCACATAGATGGGGTCGAAACCGTTCTCGATATCCACGCCCATACGCGCCCAGGGGCGGTCGCGGAACTGCTTCGGTATCTCGCCGGCGGAACTCGGCAGATCACGAATGTGTCCGTAACTGGCGGCGACCGTGTACTCGTCGCCGAGAAAACGTTCGATGGTGCGTGCTTTGGCCGGCGACTCGACGATGATCAGCTTCAAAAAAGACACTCCTCGGTGAATATCGGTCTACTCGAATACGCGACCACCACGGCGATCAGTGGATACTGTCGAGACCCTGGTCGGGCAAGTGGCCGGTGCCCTGGTCATTGAAGGTAAGCACCACCTGGTCCAGCAGCTGATCGATATCGCGAGGGCTCAACGGGCCCGAGGAAAACAGCGACGCGTACTGGATCACCGATTCCATCTGCCGGCGATCGATCTGCCCGTCGGCGACCAGGTTGAGCAGATGGCCGAACGCGTGCGGGCTCAGGAACACGCGTTCCTCGTCGCCGAACAGGCGCGGGCCGCTGCCGACGGCCGTATTATCCAGCGGGACTTCGAGCCAGTTCGTCGTCGCGTACGGGCGCTCCTGCGACTCGAACCAATCGAACAGCAGATCGAATTCCGCCGGGTTGTATCCCGCTGCTGCAACATATTCCTTGAACCGGCGGCGGTCGAAGCGTTCCAGCTCGCCGTCGGCGCCCAGGGCCTCCAGGAGCAGCAGGAGCAGATTCTTGAGCCGTTCGTTTGCAGTTTCCACGCTTCTGGAATCTCCCGATGTAGCTCGCGGTGAAACTTCCGAAGTGTCTGTCGACGCGCGGTGGCCGTCGATTATCACGGTGCCACAACCTAGTATGCCGCCGCACGCAGCGCAACCCATGGCCGACACAACCCGCCGACGCAACCCGCCGACACAACCCGCCGGAGCATTCGGCCGACACAATGCACCGACGCAACCCGCCGGAGCATTCCGCCGGCTCATTCGCCGCTAACGCCGCGGTATCAACTTCCGTGGCACTTCTTGTATTTCTTGCCACTGCCGCAGGGACAGGGATCGTTACGGCCCACCTTCGGCGTCTCGCGCTGCACCGGTTGCTTTTTCTGTGGTGCGGTACGGCCCGGCTGCGGCGCCGCCGCTTGCCGGTCCATCGGTCCTTGCTCGTAGGCCGAGGTTTCCTGGTGCTGCGCCTCCACCTGGGCCACCTTCGGCTCCGGGGCCGGCGCGGCCGGCGCCAGTTCCGCCCTGAAGAACAGGCTGATCGTCCGGCGCTGGATGTTGTCCATCAGCTCCTGGAACATGTTGAACGACTCGGCCTTGTACTCGACCAGCGGATCGCGTTGCCCGTAGGAACGCAGACCGATGCCGCTGCGCAGCAGAATCAGCTGGTTCAGGTGGTCCCGCCAGAACTCGTCGATCACCTGCATCAGGACGTAGCGCTCGAGCTGGCGGGTAAGCTCGGGCGTCAATCGCTGTTCCTTGGCCCGGTAGCGCTCGCGCGCCGTCTCGCGCAGGCGTTCCTCGAGGGTGCCGTAGCCGAGTTCGAGATGCTCCTCCTCCGCCAGCGGCAGGGGGGTCAACACGAGCTCCTGGAACAGCGACGCGAGCGTATCCATGTTCCAGAAATCGGGAGCGTCGTCCTCGCTCGCACACTCGGCGACCATCTTCGCGACGGCCTCGTCGATGTACTCCTCGATCAGATCGGAGACGTCGTCGTCCTCGAGCACCTCGCGCCGCAGCCCATAGATGACCTCGCGCTGCTTGTTGACCACGTCGTCGTATTCGATCAGGTGCTTGCGGATCTCGAAGTTACGCTGCTCGACCCGGACCTGCGCCTTCTCGATGGCGCGGGTGACCATCTTGTGGGTGATGACCTCGTCTTCCTCCACGCCGAGCTGGTCCATGACCTTGATGATCCGCTCGGGGCTGAACAGGCGCATCAGGTCGTCCTCGAGGGACAGAAAGAAGATGGCCGAGCCCACATCGCCCTGCCGGCCGGAGCGACCGCGCAACTGGCGATCGATGCGGCGGCTCTCGTGGCGTTCGGTGCCGACGATCTGCAATCCGCCGGGCTGGTCCTTGTAATCTTCAGGCTGCAGGTTGGGATTGTTCGGCCAGGTCTCCGGCGCCGCCGTCACCTCCGGGGTCAACTTGATGTCCGTACCACGGCCGGCCATGTTGGTGGCGATGGTCACGGCGCCCTTGCGTCCCGCCTCGGACACGATCTCGGCCTCGTTCTTGTGTTGCTTGGCATTGAGTACGTTGTGATTGACGCCGCGCAGCTTGAGCAGCCGGCTGAGCAGCTCGCTCACCTCGACCGTGACCGTACCCACCAGCACGGGTAGGCCCAGTTCGTGCAGCCGCGCCACCTCCTCGACGATGGACTTGTACTTGGCCTTCTTCGTCTTGTAGATGACGTCGTCGTACTCGACACGGGCAATGGGTCGGTTGGTCGGGATGACCACCACGTCGAGATCGTAGATCTTGTTGAACTCCGCTTCCTCGGTCTCGGCGGTACCGGTCATGCCCGAGAGCTTGTCGTACATGCGGAAGAAGTTCTGGATGGTGACCGTGGCCAGGGTCTGGGTCTCGCGCTCGACCTTGACGCCCTCTTTCGCCTCGAGGGCCTGGTGCAGCCCTTCGCTGAAGCGCCGCCCCGGCATTATGCGGCCCGTGTGCTCATCGACGATGACGATCTTGCCGTCCTGGATGATGTACTCGTCGTCCTTCTCGTACAGCGAGTAGGCGCGCAGCAACTGGTCGACGTTACTGATCTGCTCGTTCTTCACGGCGTAGTCACGCTCGATCGTGGCCAGCTTCTTGGCCTTCTGCTCGTCCGTCATATCGGGATCGTCTTCGATCTCACCGGCGGCGCCCGCCAGATCCGGCAGGACGAAGAAGTCCTTCTCCTCGCGGGCCAGCACGTCGCGCCCCTGCTCGGTCAGATCGACGTGGTGGTTCTTTTCCTCGACCACATAGAGCAGATCCTCGTCGGCCTCCCACATGGCCTTGTCGCGCATGAACGCTTCCTCGGTGCGCTGGACGGTCTCCAGTACGCCCGGGATATGGGTCAGCTTGCGGTAGCGTCCGTTCTTGGGCGCGCCACGGCTGACGCGCAGGAGCATGAGCGCCGTCTCGTCGTCGATCTTGATGTCCTCGCCGTCCTGGGTGCCGCGTAGCGCTCGCTCGACGACGCTCAGCCAGCCGTTGACGATCTTCATCTGCTGGCGCACCAGCTTGGCCACCCGCGGATTGAGCTCCTCGAAACGGTGGGTCGACTTGTCCACGGCACCGCTGATGATCAACGGCGTGCGGGCCTCGTCGATGAGCACCGAGTCCACCTCGTCGACGATGGCGAAGTGGAAGCCGCGCTGCACCAGGTGCTCCTTGTGCAGACCCATGTTGTCGCGCAGATAGTCGAAGCCGAACTCGTTGTTGGTGCCGTAGCTGATGTCGGCGGCGTATACCTCGCGCCGTTCGTCGGGCGTCATGTCGTTGCGCAGGAACTTGACGTTGCAGCCCAGGAACTCGAGCACACCGCCCATCCACTCGGCGTCACGCCGGGCGAGGTAGTCGTTGACCGTGATCAGATGGGCGCCTTCGCCCGACAGCGAGTTCAGGTAGAGGGGCATCAAGGCGACGAGCGTCTTGCCCTCGCCCGTGGCCATCTCGGCGATCTTGCCCTCGTGCAACACGATGGCGCCGATGATCTGCACATCGTAAGGAACCATGTCCCAGACTGTTTCCTGGTCCCAGACCGGCCATGACGCCTTGCGTTCGGTGAGACGGCGGCAGGCTTCCCAGACCACACCGTAGGCCTCGGGCAGCAGATCGTCGGTGCTCTCGCCCGCTTCCAGTCGTTGGCGGAACTCATCCCGCTTGGCGCGCAGTGCGTCGTCGCTCAGTTCGAGGTACTGTTCGCGCGCTGCTTCGACTTGATTGAGAACGGGCTGGATCTTGGCGTAATCGCGTTTCTTTTTCCCGAAAAGGTTTTCGACGAGCCCCAGTAATCCCTTGGCCATCCTGTCTCCCGGTCTTCGTTTTTCGCTGAGAAATCCCTTCACGGGAAGGGCCGCTGCGGGTCCCGGCTAAAGTACGTGAGCCACTATATACTGTCAACCGGCGGCGAGGCGGTCCTGTCCGGACCGGAAACCGCCGGCGCCGGGTGCCTCACAGCGAGACGGTCCAGCCGTTGAGGGCGACGTGGATGATGCCGGCGCTGACCAGCGGGATGGTCAGATTGTCCCAGCGCCCGTGGGTCCAGCGCTCCATCAGGGATGCCGCGAGGGCACCGTAGATGATCGCGTCGGGCCGCCAGCCGACGGCAATCGTGATCATGCCCATGGATACGATCAGGCAGCCGAGGGTGCCGGCCACGGTCTTGCGCGAACGCTTGCGCACGGCGGGTTTACGAATCGTGTCGTCGCGCCTGCCTTGCCGCATGCGTCGCCAGTGCGCGTAGAACTGACCGACCAGGGCCGCCGCCGAGTCGCCCCACACCAGGCACAGGATACCCGCCGTGGCGGCGGGCGCCGGGAAACAGGCCGAGGTGAGAAAGATACCGATCATCATGACCGAGGCGCCGGACAGCCGATGTTGCTCGTCGGCGCGAAACACGTACGGCATGAGCCGGTAGACCACCAGGGCCCAGCGCCTCATGCCCAGACGCGATGCATCGACGGCCAGGACGAAAAGGGTAACCGCCAGCAGAGCTGCCGAGGCGTAGGGATCGGCGACGAAGTTGGTTACCAGCGCGAAGACGGTGGCCAGCAAGTGAATCGCCTTGCGGTCCCACTCGATGCCTTCGCGCCACGACCGCAGGGTTTCGGCATCGGTGGCGAATTCCGGATGCCGCGCCTTCCACTGCTGGGTCAAGCGCTCGCTGCGGGCGGCCAGCTCGTCCAAGCGGGCAATCTTTTTCTTCATGGGTTTCATGGTTACAGTCAGTCCGGAAACGCCGGGCCGTCACGGGGTTTGCGCCGTCCCTCGCTGACTAGCCAGTATCCAAGCGTATATTTCCCTGTCAACAAGTACTTTCTCGACATAGCCGCGGGTTTCCGGATAGCCGATCCAGGCCAGAAACAGATCGTCGTCCTCGACGCCGCCCAGCTGACGCTGCCAGCGATCGACCGCCGTGGGACCGGCGTTGTAGGCCGCGGCAGTGCGATAGGCGTCGCCGGCGTAGCGACGCAGATTCTCGCGCAAGAGAGCCGCGCCGAGCTGTGCCGAATTCACGGCCTGGCTCCAGTGCCCGGCACCCCGTCCGATGCCGCGATCGGGATAGTGGAACGGCATGATCTGCATCCAGCCCAGCGCGCCGGCGCGCGAGCGGGCAGCCGGTTCGAAGGCCGATTCGTTGCGGGCGACGGCCAGTATCGTGGCCGGTTCCAGGCGCGCGGTCGCCAGCGCTGCGAGCAGCGGCTCGGAAACCGGCAACGGGTACAGGAACAGCAGCTTCTCGTCGAGACTCAACCCGGCGCGCGGCAGTCTGGTGGCCGCGATGAGCTGGCCGTGGCTGTCGGCGGTGGCCAGGCAGATGCCCAGCAGGGCGTGCAAACGCAACCGCTGGTCGAGCTGGGCCTGATCCTGGCGACGCGCGAGCCGGGCCAGCGGCGATCGGGGCGCCTGAGCGTCGCTGCCGCCCAGAACGTGGATGTCCCGAGCCAGTGTCCATTCGAGAACCGGTGCTGTCAGGTCGGTCCAGCGCAGCAGACGGCCCAGCGTGGCGCAAATCGCGGCATAGGCCTGGGCGTCACTGTCGGCGGCCTGCGCGGCCCGCAGGCCCTCGCGATAGGCGTCGAGGGCCGAGTCCTGGCTGACCGCGGTCGCTTCCTGCGCGACCAGGCCGAGGCCCCACTCGATCCACAGCCGCCACAGACGCGCCTGCCGCTGTTCGTTTCGTTCCGCCAGTTCGTCGACGACCTTCGTTGCCAAGGGCTGAACACGCCCCGCCCGGACCCGTTGGCGCGCACCTGCCAACCGGTCGCCCGCCGGCGCCGCCGCGCCGGCGATTGCCCGCCCTGCCGCGCCGGACCGTGGGGTACGCCAGTAGGCCGCCTCGTCGGTGAAGGCCTGTTTCTGGGGGCCGACCAGGTAGCGGTCGGCCAGATCGAAGATGTGCCGTGCGTCGGCGTCGCGGCCGCTGGCTCTGGCGAGCACCAGGGCCTGGACGGTCCATTGACGTAGTCGACGGGTCGGTCCGCGCGGTGGGGAATCGGCGATCTGCTGCAGCGCCGCTTCCAGAGCCGCCAGTCCTTCCGTCCACTGACCGGCGAGCAGGCGCCGTTCCGACGCCCGTCGCCAGATATCCAGCCGCGGTCCCGGCAACAGACCGGGCAGACGAGCGAGTTCCTCGTACCGCGACGCCTTGCCGCCCGCCAGGCGCCGCTGTCCGCGCAACCAGTTCATCTGGAACCCGTTGTCGGCGGGCGGCGTGGGAAAGGCGCGGAAATGTTGCGCCAGGTCCGCCCTGGACAGCGCGACGGCCCCGAGCCCCGCGGCAGCATCCTTCGGGAATCCGCCACCGGCCAGATCAGCGGCGCTCAACCACCCTTCCGGCAACCGGGCGAGGAACCGGGCCAGGTCCGTCGTACCGGCGCCGGGAGGAATCAACGGCATTCCAAAATGGCTGCGGCGCGCGCGCCACAACGCCCAGCCCGAGCGCGCGTCGTAGGGGCCCACGTCGTCGAGTTCCGGCCAGACGGCCTCCCGGGCCGGCACCGCCGTTTCGCCGCAGCGCTCAGCCAGCCAGCGTAACCGGAGCTTCCAGACCAGGATTTCCTCGGCACTCAGTTTCAGCCGGCGGCGATTCTCGAGCAGTAGCGCCGCGAGTCTACGTGCTTCGCGCCAGTTGCCGGTGTCGTGCGCCGCGAAGGCGGCCATAGCGATCGATTCCTTGGCCAGGAATTCATTGCCTTGTCCGGCGGCCAGAATGTCCGGTCCCGGCCGGCCGCCGCCGAGCAGCGCCGCCACCCGTTCACGTCTGAGCCGATACCAACGCTCCCGGGCGGTGTGTCCCGCGATGGCGGGCACCAGGAGACGCCAGGTCACCTGGCGGTCACCACGCGCGAGCGACTCCGGCGCAAAGAATTCCTCCGCTGCCTGTCGCCAGGCCGCATCGATTTCCAGTGGCAGAAACAGGTCCGCGGGCCAGCCGTCCTGCATCGCGACCTTCTGCGGATCCTCGTAGTAGCCCACGCGAAATCGTTCCAGAAAAGGATCATGGAGCGCTGTGGCAGAGGCGCTGGGCGGGGTCGATACCAGGGCGGCCAGCAGAATGAGTACCTGCAGTAGCGTGGCGGCGCCCCCCGTCCCCGCAACTCTCGAGGCGGCGTGCGGCGGCTCGCTACAAACGGCAATGTTGTGTGGCATCATGGTGAGTCTCATCGCAGCCAGACTACTTTTCGGGTTTCGGTGCGGCCGGCCGTCGTCAAGCGAAAGAAATACACACCCGCGGGAACCGGCGCGCCGCGGGCATCGGCTCCCTGCCAGACCAGCAGGCGGCTGCCGCCGATCAGCTCCCACCGTCGCACCAGCCGCCCTCGGCAGTCGAAGAGCGTCAGCGTTCCGGTCGCGTCGGCGGGTAGTCCAAGCAACAATCGCACCGATCGGGCGGCTGGATTGGGATATGGCGCCGTCCAGAACGACAGCGTATCGCCACCGCCGTCAGCGTGGTACACGAGAGGCCGCGAACGAATGTCGCCGACCGCCGCCGCGGCGACGACGCGCAGCTCGTGACGGGCCGTCGGATCGCCGGTCAATGCGCTGCCCAGCGCCGAGAGCGGAACGGCGAAATCGTGGATCCCGGCGGCGCCAGCGGGTACGCCGCGCCAGACCTCGAACCAGTTTTCGCCCGCGGCCGCGCGGACCTGCACCGCGAAGGTGTCCGCGGCGGCGCCGGCGTATGACCAGGCCAGGACTTCGCCCCCGCCGGCTACATCACCGGTCACGGCAACGGGAAACAAGCCCGCGGCAGGTATCTCGCTGACGAGCTCGAGACCGGCGATGATCCAGCCTTTGCGTAGCGATCCCTCCGCCGAGGCAAAACGCAGGCAGAGCCGCAGCGGGCCGGCGTGCTCGGGCAGCTCGATGAAATCGAGGCGCCAGTGGGTCATACCCGTGGACGACAAGGTATCGGTGCCGGCGAAGACCGGCTGACCGTGCAACGCGGACACCGAACGCGGATCGACCACGCTTTCATGACCGTCTCGTACCGTGGCGGGAATCCGGCTGCCGTCGGGTAGCTGCCACTCGACGACGCCGCCATCGACGGCGACGCCCGATCGCACCAGCTTGCAGTCGATGGCGTGGATCAGCACCACGCCCGCCAGATTCGTCGGCAGCGGCTGCGAGATCAGCCTGGCGTCCGCCCAGGGGAAGTACCGGACCGCCGACCAGTCGCTGTCGGCGTCGTACTCGGCGCCCGTGCAGATCAGCACGGGCGAGCCGTCCGTCGTCAGGTCAGTCGTTTCCCAGCGCTGCCAGGTGGTCTCGTGATCCGTCGCGGCCGTCTCGATCTGCCAGGCGCCGTCGTGCCAGTTGTGAGCGAAATCGAGGATGCCGGCGTCGGGAACCCAGACCCATGGCTGCTCGATCGCTGCCGCGGTCCAGTCACCGAATTCGCCGCTGCCGGCGAGCACGATCCGGAAAGTGCTCGTGGCGCCGGCCGGCAGGTCGGGCGCGGCGTTCCAGGCAACGGGAATCTCGGGCGTCCAGCGCCCGTCGGCAGCGCGCGCCAGTGGTACTATCGCCGTATCGCCGCCCGGGCTGAACACGCCCCACTGATCGCCGGCCACCGTCAGCACCGTCGCTGTCACCGTGCTGTACGGCAAACCGGTTTCACGTAACTCGATCAGCAGGTCCGCCGGTTCGTCGCCGGAAAAGGCGAGGGAGAATTCGTGTCCGTGACTGGCGGCGTCGGTTACGGTGACGGAGACGCCGTCGTCACCGGGAGTGATCGCCGTCAACGCCACCTCCGTGGGCCCGTCGTAGCCGGCGCTCGAGGGAACGCTGCGCGGCGACAGATCCATGCGTCCGAGCCGGCCGGGAAACAGATCTGCATCGCTGCCCGTGTCGTCACCAGCCGCCAGCAGGCCGTCATCGTCCGCCTCGACGAGGCGTACGCGGAGGTGCGGCACGGCGTCACCAGAGACGGCTCCCTCGGGCAGACTTTCGTCCACGTGGTAGATGAGCAGATGTCCCGCCGGAATGTCGGCGTCGAAGGGATGGACCGCCGCGCCGCCGCGCGTCTCGAGCAGGAAGTACTCGTTCGATACCTCGCCGCGGGTCCAGACGCGATAGACCTCACCGTCCCGGTAGGCCGGGGTTACCGTGACCGTACGCGGCGCGCCGCTCGGCTCGCCACGCAGCTGCTGCACCGAACACCAGCCGAGTTGCAGGCAGCTGTAGGCGTCGAGCAGCGGCGGCTGGTGGCCGCTGCCGCTGCCCCAGGCGCCGGCGGCCATGACGCTGAAGCGGCCCAGGCCACCTCGCGAGGTGGTCTGTCCAGGCAGTGTGGGTAGATACGGATCGTAACGTTCCTCGAGTCCGAGCAGGTGGCCGGTCTCGTGGGCCCAGATACCCACGCCACTGTGCGCGCTCGCCACGGCGTAGGCGACCACGCGCGTCCCGTCTTCCTCGACCGGCACGTCCAGGAAGTACTGCAACGCCTGCACGCGACCATTGTCGGCATCGTTCTCCGTACCGGCGCCGGCGTGCAGGATGAGCATGCCGTCGACCTCGCCGTCGTCGTCGCCGCTGCCCGGCAGTCCGTCGGGGCCGTCCAGGTCGAGCAGGCGGAAATCGATACCCAGCTCGGCTGCGAAGGTCGCCGCCGCGGTGGCCATCTCGCGTGTCCGGTGAAAGCCGTTCAGATCGATATCCGAATAGTCGATCCGCTCGCCAGGCAGGTGCACCGTCGGCGCAAGCAGCACGCGCAGTTCCATGAGCCCGCGCGAAGCCACGTGGAAGTAGTTGGCCAGCGATTCGTCCGCCAACGGAAACAGGCGCGGCGCCAGTTCGACGCCGGGATCCCAGTCCGCCGCAAAACGTTCATCGGCGAAGTCGACGGGAATGACGAGCAGGCCGAAGGGCGCGGGTGCGGTAGCGGCGTCCTTGGCCGCCATCACCGCGCGCATGGCTGCCCGACGCCCGGCGCGTTGCTCGGTCAGGCGCGGATCGGTGCCCGTCGGCACACAGCCGCGAGCCGGCACCGGGCGCAGCAGCAGGCCGTCGCACGCGACAAGAACCAGCGCGAGCAGCGTCAGCAGCAGGCATCGCCGCCGCCACGGTGCCCCGTGGCGGTGGCGCCGGTGGCTTCGTCGTGGCGATAAACGTGTATCCGCTGGAAAGAACGTGGCCACGCAACCGGCTCCCGGAAAACGACAACGACTGGTTTGGTGCGAACGGATTCGCTGGCGGGCAAAACATGCTGCCAGTGATCTTTGCGATAAAGATACGGTCGGCCGGCCCCGACGGCACAGCCGACCGGATCAGGTCAGTGGTTGAAGTGTCGCCGATTCGAAAACACCAGCGTGACGCCAAGTTCCCGGGCCGCGGCGGCAACCTCCTCGTCGCGAATCGAACCACCCGGCGCGATCACGGCCTTGACGCCGGCCGCGGCGAGTTGCTCGACACCATCGGGGAAGGGGAAAAAGCCATCCGACGCCGCGACGCTGCCGGTCAGATCGAGCCCCTGGTCACCGGCCTTGGTCACCGCGATCCGCACCGAGTCGACCCGGCTCATCTGTCCGAAGCCGACACCGAGGGTCGCCGTCGGCCCGGCGATGACGATGGCGTTGCTCTTGCCGTGCTTGCAGACCTTCCAGGCCATCTCGAGCGCCGTGCGCGTGGCGGCATCGGGCTCCGAACCCGCGGCCACGTTCCATTCCGCCAGCTCCGGAAATCCCTGATCCTCGTCCTGCCGCAGCACGAGCTTGCCGAACGAACGGGTCTTGCCCCAGGTGGTGTCCAGGAAGCGCTCGCGATCGAAGCTCAGGATGCGCACGTTCTTCTTTTTCTTCAGCTTGTCCAGCACGCCGTCACCGAACGACGGCGCAGCGATGATCTCCAGGAAGCGTTTGTTGAGCACCTCCGCGGCTGCCAGGTCGACCTCGGCGTTGAAGGCGAACACGCCACCAAAGGCCGAGACCGGATCGCAGACGAGCGCCTGTTCCAGGGCCACCGCCGATGCGCCGAGCCCGAAACCGCAGGGATTGGTGTGCTTGATCACGCCGCAGCAGGGATCCGCAAAATCGCACACCAGTTTCACTGCGGCGACCAGGTCAACCAGATTGTTGTATGACAACGGCTTACCGCCATGTAACGCCAGGCCGAGCGGCGACAGTTCGTCCGCACCCTCGGCTGCCGGCGGCAATTCGAGTCGCGCCGCCAGGTGCGGATTCTCGCCGTAGCGCAAGCTGATCGTCGCGGTGTCGTCGGACGCCCCGAACCAATCGGCGATGGCGGTGTTGTACCTAGCGACCCGACTGAAGGTCAGCCCCGCCATCTTCTGGCGGAATTCGCGGCTCGTCTCTCCCCCGTGCGCCTGCAGCTCGCCGATCAACTCGCCGTACCAGTCCGGATCGGGAACGACGGTCACGCGATCGAAATTCTTCGCCGCCGCCCGCAGCAGACCGGGCCCGCCGATGTCGATGGCCTCGATGACGGCGCTGTCGTCGCGCTGCTGCGCCGCCGCCTCCTCGAAGCGGTAGAGATTGACCAGTACCAGATCGATGGGTGCAATTCCCAGTTCCTGCACCTCGCTGAAATCGTCGATCTGCTTGCCCAGGATTCCGCCGTGGATCGCCGGGTGCAAGGTCTTGACCCGGCCGCCGAAAATCTCCGGGTAGCCCGTCAGCTCGCTGACCTCGGTAACGGTGAAGCCCTTGTCGCGCAGGTGTCCGGCGGTACCGCCCGAAGCGATCAGCTCGTAGTCGAACGCGCGCAGCACTTCGGCGACGTCCGCCAGACCGCGCTTGTCGGTAACGCTCAGCAAGGCGCGCCGGGTTCGGGTTACAGGTACTTCTGCCATCGGGCGACCTCCGCGGGAAAGAGAATTTCGAGAACTTCATGGTACCTACGCGAGGTCTTCTCGAGCACCGCGGTCGGCAGCTCCGGCGGCGGGTACGAATGGTCCCAGTCGAGGGTCTCGAGATGGTTGCGCAATATCTGCTTGTCCCAGCTGGCCGGTTCCTGTCCGGGCTGATGGTCGTCACCGGGCCAGAAGCGGCTCGAGTCGGGGGTCAGCACCTCGTCGATCAGCGTGATCGTACCGTCGATGAGACCGAACTCGAATTTGGTATCGGCCAGGATAACGCCGCGCTTTTCGGCGTAGGCGGCACCCTCACCGTAGATCCGCAGTGAGAGATCGCGCAGGGCATCGGCGTGCTTCGCACCGATCATCTCGACCACGGTGCTGAAGGGAATGTTCTCGTCGTGGCCCTCGTCGGCCTTGGTCGACGGCGTGAACAGGATCTCCGGCAGTTTCTGAGCCAGCTGCAATCCTTCGGGCAGGCTGTGGCCGCAGATGGTCCGGTCCTTACGGTACGACTTCCAGCCGGAGCCGGCGATGTAGCCCCGCACGACGCATTCCACGGGGAAGCGTTCAGCCTTGCGCACCAGCACCGAACGGCCGCCGAGGGCATCGGCATGCTGGCGGAAGGGATCGGGGAACTCGCTGGCGTCGGCCGTGACGAGGTGGTTGGGAATATCCGAGAAACGATCCATCCAGGCCAAGGTCATGATGTTGAGCACCACGCCGCGCCTGGGTACCACATCGTTCATGATCACGTCGAAGGCGGAAATGCGATCGGTGGCGACGATCAGGTATTTGTCATCGAGGTCGAAGATATCCCGGACCTTGCCTTCGTAATCGGGACGCAAGCCGAGATCGACAGTGCTGCGCAAAGCTCCCATGAGACTCCCTCGTGCAGTCGAGAAGTGGATTGATGCCCGGACACGCCGGCGTGAACAGCTGGAGCCAGGATACTAAAGAGCGTCGCTGGCGGTGTCAAGGTCAGGAGGCGTCGGGCAGGAGGCGTCACGGCGCACTCGGGTCGGTTTGCGGCAGGCTGCCGGCGCTGCCGCGGGCCGTCCGCCAGTGCAACGTACCGTCGGCGCCCCACCGGAACAGCAGGCTGCCGTCGAGGTCCGTACGGAGCATCGGTATCGTGTCCTCACCGACGGTGTACGGACCGTGGCTCGGATGATCGAAGCGATTCTCGACACCGCAGCTCACCGCCACCAGCCGCGGTCGCAGCCAGTCGAGAAACGGCCGGGTTCCGGAGGTGCGACTGCCGTGGTGTCCCGCTTTCCAGAGTTGCACCGCCTCGTCCGGCCCGTCCGCTTCCCGTGCCAGCAACCGGTGTTCCCCCGCGGCTTCCAGATCACCGCTCCAGACCGCGACGAGCCGCCCCTCACGGTGCAAACCGACGACGACGGACAGATTGTTCTCGCCGGTGCCGGGCGGCACGTCGACCGACGCGGCGAGACAGGTCAGCGACCAGCCACCGCTCTCGTGCAGTCGGTCGCCGGGGTGCAAGCGCCGTCCGACAGCGCCGTCCGCGCACCGGACCGGGCCCGGATCGGCGTGCCCGCCCACGTACCAGCACTGCACCCGCGTCGCGGCGGCGAGATCAAACGCACCGCCGGTGTGGTCGGCATGGCCATGGCTCAGTACGACGGCGGCTACACCGTCGATTCCCTCCCGACGCAACCAGGGCACGACCGCGAAGGCCAGCGCCGAGGCGGACCGTCCCGGCGGACCGGTGTCGATCACGACAGCCTGCCGGTCGGGAAAGACGAGCAGCGCGCAATCGCCCTGGCTCACGTCGAACTGCACCGCGCTCATCCGGCCGCCGCCGGCGAAACGACCGGCCGGCACGAGCGCTATCGTGATGACCAGAACTCCCACGCCGGCGGGCACCATATGGCGGCGAGCACGCACGGCGCCACGAGCCGCCCGGGCCAGCAGGAGCAGGTACCCGGCCGAGACGAGCACGAAGATGCCGAGGCGCAACGGTCCGAACGGAGGGCCGGCCCAGCACCAGCTCCGTCCCAGGTCGGCCAAGATCCCGGCACCGGCTGCCAGCAGACGGAACAATAACCAGCCGGTCGCAGCCGCGGCTTCGGCCAGCCAGGGCACGACCGCATCGCCGGCCAACGCGAGGACACAGCACCAGACAGCCAGGCCGAAGACCGGTACCGCGACCAGGTTGGCAACCGGACCGAACACACTGATCCAGCCGAACGAGGCCATGATTTCCGGCATGGTGAACCACTGCGCCGCAAGGGTTACCAGCAGGCCGCTGGCAAACGGGCGCGACGGGCGCGGCAGCCGTTCCCGGAGCCACGCTGTTTGTCGGCTGACGGCCACGATGCCCACCGCCGCCAGATACGACAACCGGGTGCCCGTATCCAGCAGACTCGTCGGCAGCCAGCAGTAGTTCATCCAGGCGAGCAGTCCGAGCAGATGAAGCGTGTCGCTGCGCCGGCCGGCGACCGGAGCCAGCAAAACCAGTAACGCCAGGCCCACCGCCCGGCATACCGAACCCGGCATGCCGGTGAGCACGACGTAGAGCAGCAGTGTCGGCATCAGCAATCCGAGCCGGCACGCAGCCGGCAAGGTCAACAACCTGGTCGCACCGAGCAGCATGGCCAGCAGAATACCCACGTGCAAGCCGCTGACGGCGAACAGATGGGCCAGTCCCAGAATAGCGAACGGCTCGCGGATCGCGCGGCTGCGCTCGTCCTTCTCCCCCAGCAACACCGACGCCGCCAGGCTTGCTTCCGGTGGCGGCAACAAGCGCCGGAGGCTGCGCACCAGGCACGCGCGTAGATTCGCGCACACGACTCCGGCCCGAGCGGCCAGATCCCGGTCCGGTGGGACACGTACCGTGGTGGCCCTCCGTTCGGGCGCCGACGACGCGAAGCGCCCCCGCCACGTGATGCCGCGCCCGGCCAGGAAGCGGTCTTCCGCAAAGCCGCCCGGCGTCGCCAGCGGACGCGGTCGGCTCACTTCGAGCAGACCCTGGTGCCGCGACCACAGCGTCGGTGCGGCGCCTTCGCCGCGCAGCAGAACCAGCTCACCCCGCTCGGGCAGCCGGTCGTCGTCTTGCGAAACGGCGCCGGCAGCCAGTGCCGTGATCACCGCCGAGCCGGTCCAGCCGTCGGGGTGCTGCCTGGGCCAGGAGGTGAGACGAAGATCGGCGGCCAGCGCCGTGGTCTGCCGGCTGCTCGGCGACCAGCGGTTGGCAGCGTCCGCAAACACCAGCTGCTGCCGGTAGCGGGACTCTTGATACCCGAGCGTCGCCGCGACGTAGGCGATCACGATCCAGACCGCGGACCGTTGCCGGCCTGAGTCCACGCCTGCCAGCAACAGCGGCAACAACGCCGCGAGCCGCCAGGCCCAGATGGCCACCGGCAGGGTCTGTCCCGGCACCAGGTCCGGCGCGGTGCGGCCCAACCAGCCACCGGCGACCAGGCCCAGCAGGTGCAGGCCGGCCCAGGCCAGTGTCCAGTAATGGCGAAAGAATTCTCGCAGCAGGCTGTCTGAATCGGTGACCGGCGGTGGTATCAGTCGTCGGCGTCGTTGTCGCGGGGACGCAACACGAGGTGGTTTTCGCCGTCCGGATTCCAGAAATGACATTGGTTCCGGCCCTGCGCCTTGGCTGCATAGAGCATGGCGTCAGCCTTGCGGTACAGTTCGAAGGCGTCTTCGCCGCCGGCGGGGAAAGATACGGCACCATAGGAAAGCGTGATGCGAATACGCTCGCTACCGCTTGCCGTCTCGGCGTCCAGCGTCAACGCGCGCGCGATGAGACGAGACATGATCTCGTGGGCTTCCGTCGCCGAGGTCTGCGGCAAGATCAGCGCAAACTCCTCGCCGCCGATACGGCAGACGTGGTCGATTCTGCGTAACGCGCTGAGCAGATGCCGGGCCACGACCTGCAGCACGCTGTCGCCGACCTGGTGGCCGTAGGTGTCGTTGAATCCCTTGAAAAAATCGAGATCGCAGATAACCAGTGTTAGCGCCGATTTACCGCGCCGTGCACGTTCGACTTCCCGGCTGAACTGGAGGTCGAAGTACTTCCGGTTATAGACACCGGTCAGGCTGTCGGTATGTATCTGCTGGTTGACGTCGTTCTGTTCGCGCCAGCGTCGAGCGACGAATTGCGACACCCGGTGCGCGAACCGGAAAAGTGTCGATTTCTCGACGTGTCGCTCCGGCACCACGAACAACAGACCGGCTTCGCCGGATCCGTCTCCGGTATCGTCGGCCGCCGCTTCCGGCGGCGCCAGCGGGACGGCCACGGCCGGTGGGAATTCCTGGCCGTCCGCGGCGTCTGAGGTCGTCACATCGGACGCACGACGTCGCGTCTCCTCGACGATGAACTCGGGCATACCCAGCGCAGAACTGATCCAGACCGAATTGCCCGCCGGCCGCTGCGCCAGCCAGAGCGGTTCCCGCGCAGCCTCGCCGGCGGTGAACAGGTGTCGTTGATCCGGCAGGATCTCCTCACCCTCCGGCAGCATCAGGTAGAGGCGAAAACCGGGCAGGAAACCGTTCAACAACTTCAGGATACCATCGAGCACGAAACTCGTGTAGCGGCTGCGCGGGTCACCGGCTTCCAGATTCTGCGCCTCTTCCATGGCGCGCAGCAACGCGTCGACGCCCGGATACGACATCAGGGCGTTTCCCGATGCATCTCCAGAAGGCGGCGGCGTGTCGTCCGATACCGGCGCCGCGGACGACACCGGCGCCGGCGACGTATCCGGCTCCAGACAGGACAGATCGACCAGTCGGTTGGTGTGCCGCAGCACGCACAAGGGACGCCCGGTTCCCGATCCGCGTTGCACCGCCACCTGCACGAGAACGCCGCGCCGGATGAGCTCGGTGACGATCTTTTGCGCGACCTGCCGTTGGCGCTGCGTATCGCTGGAGGCGGCGGCCTGTTGCGCAAGACGGCGCAATCGCGGTCCGACCCTTTCTAGCGGTAGAACCCCGGTGAGCAATGAAAGCAGCGAATCTCGGTAGGTGGTCAAGGCTATCACCCGCGCAGGTCGCGTGGTTCTTGTGCGAACGAAACTACAATAATTATGACATATTATCAGTGTTTTCGCAATGAGTCTTTCTTGCCGTCGAGGCCCGGAACTTGCTATTTTATCGACGAGTTCCCGCGTGAGAACATGCGTGCCGGGGCTGTGGTCGCTCACCCGGTCTTCTCGATACATGACAAAAGGACGTCCACGGATGAATACCCACCGATCGCGCTGCACCGGAAGCACCTGCCAACGTCGCTCCCGCGATCTGCTAACCCGCCGGCGCCTGCCGGTTCCCACGCTGCTGATACGCGTGTCGCTATCACTGTTGGCGGCGATCTGGTTCGCGGGGTGTACACCACACGTCGCCATCGACGACGATCCACTCGCCGCCGGCCGCATCCCGCTCGCGGAGTTCGCAGCGCCCGATTCCCTGGCCGCGACGGCCGCCGGCGCCGTCGTCGACACGCTGCCGGTCGTCGCCAACCCGACGCTGCCGGTCGGTCCGGACGGCCTGGCCCCACTCGAGAGCCTGGAGTCCCTGTATCGTGAGGCGCTGCAGCTGGCCGCCGAAGAATCGTACCGGTTGTCCGAAGATCTGCTGTTCGTTCTGCAGGAACAGGTTCTCGCACCGACGCCGGCCGACGCCGACACCCTGTATCTCGCCCATCGCAAGAGCCTGGAACGCCGACTGTATCTGCTGGGTGCCCTGCTCGTCGAGGCAACCGCCTTCGTTGACCAGCCGGCGCTGGCCGATTCGGCGCTGGCCGCGGGCTACGAAGGACTGACGCGGTTCGCGATGCCGGATTCCCTGGTGCCGGCCACCGGCACGACCTTGCCCCCGCTCACGGCGGATCTGCTGAAGGTCCACAACAGCGCGGTCGAGAAGTGGATCACCTATTTCACCGGACGCGGGCATCGTCACTTCAAGTACTGGTTGGAGCGGAAAGCCTCCGTCGAACCGCTGGTGGCTGGGATCCTCGCGGAGTACGACCTGTCCCGGCAGCTGATCTGTCTGGCCATGATCGAAAGCGGCTTGAGTTCGCGCGCCCGCTCACATGTGGGTGCCGTGGGCCCGTGGCAGTTCATGCCGGGAACGGCCAAGATGTTCGGTCTGCGTAACGACTGGTGGGTGGATGAGCGACGCGACCTGGAGCTGTCCACGCGCGCGGCGGCGCAGTATCTGGTGCGCCTGTATGAACAGTTCGGCGACTGGGCACTCGTGCTGGCGGCATACAACGCCGGCGAGAACCGCATCGCTCGCCAGATCAGACTGACCGGTCACACGGATTTCTGGCGTTTGCGACTGCCGCGGCAGACCACCGACTACGTGCCCAAGTTCATCGCCGCCACGCGTATCGCCGCCGCTCCGGAGCGATACGGGTTCGCACCGGTGACACCGCCATCGTTCGCCTACGACATCGTACCGGTGGATGACGCCACCGATCTGGGCCAGATCGCTCGCTGTGCCGGCGTCTCCGAGCAGGAAATCGTAGCGCTCAACCCGGCGCTGCTGCGGGGCGCGAGTCCACCGTCGAGTCCCGGCTACCCCGTTCGGGTTCCCGAGGGCACGGGCCACCGTGCGCGTACCGCGTGGAAGAAGATCCCCCCTGGTGAGCGTTTGACCTGGCGTCGTCACAAGGTGGAACGCGGCGAGACCATGAGCGAGATCGCCCTACGCTACGGCACCTCCATCCGGGACGTTGCCCGGCTGAACAATCTGGAAAGCGTGCATCTGATTCATCCCGGCGATCACCTCCTGATACCCATGCCCGCGCAACTCGCCGAGCGCGCGCGCAGCCGCGCTGCCGAGAAGGGGCACTACGTCCCCCCCGACGGCTACCAGCGCGTCAGTTACCAGGTAATAAAAGGCGATACCCTTGGTGGTATCGCCGGAAAACTCGGCGTCACGCTGCGTCACCTGCGCAAGGTCAACGGCATCTACAGATCCAGTCTCATACATCCCGGCCAGCGGCTCTACGCGTACCGGCCGGGCAAGTGATGGCCGGCGCGTCGCCTGGATTCGCATGGTCTTGCCACCGTGCTCCACCCGCCAGTCCGCGCGGTGGCAAGACCATGCGAATCCAGGCGAGGGACCGACGATGCACTCACCCAATACGAAGTTAGGTTCTCGGAGGTAACTCGGTGAATAACGTCAGGCGATTACTGATCGTGAGTGTGGTTCTGGGTGTTGTGTCGTTCGGATTCTTCGTTCTGGAGCGACTGGCAATGACTGACATATTCCACGGAGAGCCGGATTTGGGTCTCGAGTGGAACATCGTCTCGATCAGCTTTCTGCCGATACTCGTATTCCATCTGGTGTCCGTCGTGGCGGCCATCATGGCGCTTCGCAGCGTCGGGCGGGACGCTACGGTTTAGTGGTCCCATGACCATCGGTGCGGCCTGTGGGTACAGGAACCCAGCAAGCGCTTCCAGCCGACGATGCCGTTCGTCGCGCGCCAAACGCCCTTGCAGCAGAAGCCAAATACATCAGGCGGGCAAACCGATCCGGGATTCGGCGGTCCTTCGCTGGGCGAGAGGGCTACCTGCCGCCGCGCGGACTGGCATGTGGAGCACGGCGGCAGGTAGCCCTCTCGCCCAGCAACGCACCGCCGCATTTAGAACCGGGCGGTGATGCTGATGCGGTGGGTGACCTCGTCGATGTCCAGGCTGTCGCCCGCGTAGGCGTAGTCCACGGTCAGCACGCTGAGCACGAAGCCGGCGCCACCGGTGAGGTTTTCCGTACCGAAGCCACTGTCGAAGCCGCCACGCAGGAAAACCTTGCGGTTGAAGGCGACCTCCACGCCCAGATGGGCGTTGGCGCTGGACGATCCGATCCAGTACTGGTCCGCCGCGCGACGGTTTTCGAAGCGGCCCTCGAGGCTACTCGCCAGCAGTAGATCGAGATTCCAGCGCGGAAGCGGTATGTGGTATGCAAGCCCGGGCACGATCGCCGGCGCGATGATCTCGTTGGTGCCGGTGCTCCACGAGAGATAGGTCGTGGTCAAGTCCTGGAATTTGATACCGAAATCGAAACCTCTCCAGATCCGCGGTCGCAGCAGCGCGAAGTCGGCACCGATGCCTTGCGACGAATACTCGTCGACGCTCTGGTAGACGAACTTCAGATTGCCGCCGACCCGCCACTCGCCGATCTGCTCACCGTAGGAAAGGAGCAGTCCGAACTCCTGATTGCTCTCGTACCTGATCAGGTGCTGCAGCTGGTACAGCCCGAGAATCTCGTCGTCGTCGACCACGTCGTCGCCGTTGACGTCGAGTTCGTCGAAGAGGTGCGCGGTGATGGGGATGTCGTCGACGCCCAGCCGGATCAGCGACACGCCGAAACCAGCCTGCGAACCGCCGAACAACGACCAGCCCACGGGTTGGGTGTAGGCGGCGAAATCACGGTCGACCAGATCGCCGAAGCGTTCCGAGTGCATCAGCAGCAGACTACGTTCGGTCGTGGTGGCGATACCGGCGGGGTTCCAGAACACGGCCGACGGATCGTCGGCGACCGCCACGAAAGCGCCGCCCATGCCGAGGGCTCGCGCGCCGCCACCGTTTTCCATGAAAGACCCGGCATACTTGGTGGCCAGGCCGACCTGGGGCCACAACAGCTGTCCGGCGAGGCAAAACAGCCCAACCAGCGCCAGCCGGATGTACCCGGTTCCGGTTGTGTTTCCGAACATCGATTTCCTCACTGACCAGGGGATGTCCCGATACGTCCCGATATGTCCCGATGGTGTTGTCATCCACCAGAAGTATACGTCAGAACTCGGACCGGCGAAAGTAGATCGTTGCCGCCCGCGTTCCCGTACAAGCCAAGGCGCGTCTACAATCCGTATAACTTGATTTTCCGATACAGCGTCCGCTCGCTGATGCCGAGTCGCTCGGCGGCCTGGCGACGGCGGCCGCCGGTAGCCTGCAGCGCGGCTTCGATCAGGGTCCGCTCGGCAGTCTGCAGATCGCCCGCGCCGGTACCGTCGACCGGGCTGTAACCAGTTTCTCCGCTAAAAGTTTCGACGATCTGTTCAGACACCGGAATCGGCCCCGCCCCGCGCTCCTTGAGCAGACTCTTGATCTCCTTGATATCCTGCCGCAATTCCAGCAGCGTGGTCGCGATCAGCGCGGGATCCAGGGTCTCGCTCACACCGTGTCCCAGCGGAACCGGCAGGTCGGCCCGGCCGACGGGCGCGCCGGGAAACCGCACCTCGGGCGGCAGGTCGTCGGCCTCGATCATGCCCCTTTGTTTCAACACCACGAGCGCGCTGATCACGTTGCGCAGCTCGCGGATATTGCCCGGCCAATGGTGATCGCTCAGCAGTTGCAGCGCCGGGCGCGCGATACCGCGTACCGACAGGCCGTGGCGTTCGTTCTCCTGGGCGATGAAGGTCTCCGCCAGGACCGGCACATCCTCGCGCCGCTCGCGCAGCGGCGGGGTCGGGATCACGACCACGCGCAGGCGAAAATACAGGTCCTGCCGGAACGTGCCCCTCTCCACGGCGCGACCGAGGTCCTGGTGGGTGGCGGCCACGAGACGGATATCGCTGTGCTGCAGATCCTTGCCGCCGACGGGTGTGAACTCGCCGGTTTCCAGCGCGCGCAGGAATCGAGTCTGCATGCCGAGGGGCATCTCGGCGACCTCGTCGAGAAAGAGCGTGCCGCCGTGGGCGCGTCTGAAAACGCCGTCGTGGGCGGCGACCGCGCCGGTAAACGCACCTCGAGCGTGGCCGAAGAGCTCACTCTCCAGCACACCTTCGCTGATGGCGCCGCAATTCAGACTCAGAAACGCCCCCGCCGCGCGTGACGAGTGCTCGTGGATCGCCCGGGCCACCAGTTCCTTGCCGGTACCGCTCTCGCCCTGGATCAGTATGTTCACGTCCAGCGGCGCGGCCTGGGCGATCAGGGAAATCATCTCCGAGACCGCACGCGACCGTCCCGCGATACCGCTGCGGGCTCGCACCTTGCGCAAGCGCAGCAGGCGATCGATCACGATGCGCAATTCCTCGCTCGCGATGTCACCGGGCAGCAGGCGCACGGCCACCGCACGGTGATTCTCCTCCAGCCCGCTCAGAGCATCACGATTGCCCAGCACCACCAGATCGGCATCGCCCTTCAACGAGAAGAACTTCCGGATCACGTGGCGAAATCGCGAGTAGCCTTCGGTGTCGAACAGGAAAACGACGGCGTCGCCCGCGGCCAGCAGCGACAGCGCTTCCGATGGCGATTCCTGCAGATAGAGATCACTGTCCTCGAGTCGCCAGGACGATGCATCCTTGAACAAAGCTGGACGTCGACTCAGCAGTACCACGGGTTGCCCGGCCATCATCTTCCTTCCACGTTTCCGTGTCCACAGGCATGCATTCGTCGGCACAGCCCGGCGAGGGCCGATCAGGATGTAGCCTAAGATTTGCAGCGGTAACGCGCAAGCGTAGCTTTGCAGTATGGATTTTCTGTCAGGCGAGGTCCAGGAAATGGGTCGAGTTTTCGATGATTTCCTGGAGGCGTTCGGCGTTCTCCTCGACCGTTGCCGGGGAGATTCCGGCAGCCTCGTACAGATGCTTAGCATCCTGGCAATCGATCGACGCGCCGAGATCGCTTGGCGGCGGTGCCATGGTGTTGGCGAGGTAGTCGGCCAGCGCGACCAGCGCCACGGTTGCTGCCTGGTCCGAGTGGTCCGAACGGTCCGACTCGTCGGTCGGTCGTGGCTGGTCATGGTGGCGCAAGCAGCTGGCCGCCAGTGTTTTGGGAAAGCGCCAGGCATCGGCGAAGGCGGCGCCGGCGTGGCAATGGTCGAAACCGAACACCCGCTGCTCGATGTCCACCAGCGGACACTGGACCTGTGCCCGCTCATCGATGACGCGATCGTAGGTCTCGGCCGCGCACAGGATGAGTACGAACTTGCCCAGATCGTGCAGGAGCCCGGCGATGAACATCTCTTCGGGATTAGGCCGACGGTCGATACGGGCCAGCTCCTTGGCGATGGCAGCCGTCAACACCGAGTGTTTCCAGAGCTCGCGGTAGTCGAGTCGGACCCGCCGCTGCGCGCAGGCAGCCACCAGCGTCGTCGCTATGGACACGCAGAGCGCCACCTGGCGGATGGTCCGGAAACCGAGTACACCGACGCAATCCTTGATGGAGATCAGATCGCCGGTACCGGCATAATAGGGCGAATTCGCCAGGCGCAGGATCTTGCTCATCAGCGGCGGATCCTGCTGGATCAGATCGGCCAGTTGCCGAACACTTCCGTCGGGATCGTCCAGTATCTGCAGGATCTGGATCAGGGTTTCGGGGATGGTCGGAATTTCTTCCACCTCGGCGAGCCACTGATTCAGACCTTCGGGGTTTGGGGTCTCGCGAACGGACACCGGATCAGACATGATGCATTTCCTCAGATAAAGATTTCCATCTCGGTTTCGAGAGTCTGTTGCAGGGTCCCGGCCACGTGGGTCAGTTCCTCGGCGGTGAAGCCGAGTCGGCGATTGACGGCGCAATCTTCGAGTTCGAAGGAGGGCCGCTCCACGAAACCGATTCCGTATTTCTTGCACATCTCGTTGCCCAGGCACAGGTAGTTCAGCAGCGGCGAATCGCTGTCCAGCACGTCCACGGTGTGATGATTCCGGATCGCCTCTTCGAGGGCCGTCGACAGTTTCCACTTGCCGGTCAACAGGGCGCCGACCTCGGCATGGGAGAAACCGAGCATCTCGACTTCCGTGTCGTGGAAGCTCCGGTTCTCGTTGTAGACGATCTGTACGATCTCGTCGAAATGTTCGGGTACCTGGATATTCAGGACGAGCTTGCCGATGTCGTGAAGCAGGCCGGCCAGAAAGGCCTCTTCGGCGAGCGCCGGCGCTTTCTTCTTCGCCAGCAGGCGACAGGCGAACGCGCAGCCCATCGAGTGTTCCCACAGCAGGCGCTCTTTCAATCCCATGCGGCTGCGCTTGGTATCGTACAGATTACGTGCTGCGCTGGTGACAACCAGACTACGAATCGAATTGAAGCCCAGCAGCACGATCGCCTCGGTCAGCGTGCGGATCTTGCGGCTGCTCGCGTACATGGCCGAATTGGCGATCTTCAGGATGCGCGCGGTCAGGGCCTGGTCGTCGGCGATCACCTGCTGCAGCTGCTGCGCCGAAGTCCCGGGATCGGAAGACAGCTCGAGGACCTTGCTGGCGACATTGGGCATCGCCGGCAGATCGCGGGTGTTCATGACCATGGTGGCCAACCGACTGTCTGTCGGTTTGCCCCCGGTTTCGACCGGCTCCACCGCCGGGATCTGATCCTCGCTAACAACCGGCATCAACGTCTCCCACGTGACGACAGGTCTACTGCGGTGCGCCTAGCTGCGACTCGCCTTGAATACATACTCTACTTCCGCACCCGACGTCTCGAGCGGCGATGTCGAGCCGAGGGGTACGCCCTGAGCGACCCGCGCGGACATCCGTTCGAGCCGGTCGGCGGTGCGTTGCAGACGGATCGACAACTGGGCCAGCGTCGGATTCAAGCTCGTCGCTGTCGGGAGCGACGTCGGTTCGTCGTCCGACGACTTCGATCCCGGCAACGCGTCTGTGTGCACCTGATAGCCGGTAGCCGTGGCTTCGATCGTCTGCGACGGCGCGGCTGTCGGCTCCGCGGCGAGGGGCGCGTCCGCCGCTGACGGCACGGCCTCCGCTCGACGCCGGAACGTCGACCGCCACCTGAGCCCGCGCCAGCCGCCGGCCAGCAGTCGTTTCACATGCAGTACCAGGGCCGCGACAATGAGGGAGACGCCAGCGGTCAAGGTAATGGTCGCGAACCAGAACAGCGCTCCTTGATCCGCCACCGCTGCCGTCATGCTTTCCCAGTTCACAGTACGCTCTCCTCGTTGCCCCGTGAGTTGTTTGATCCGGGCGTTGTCAAACCCGCGTATCGATCAGGCCACCGACGCCGTCCAGCGTGTCGCTCTCACTCTGCCGCTCCTGGTTGCCGGCTGCCCGATCGGCGGCCGCCTGTCTTTTCTTGCGACGCATCCGTCGACGACGACGACGATCCTTTTCTTGCTTCTCGTCCGCGTTGATCCGCCCCTGCTCGGCCTGCTTGGTCTCCTCGACCTGGCGGACGCGGAGTTCGTTTTCCTTCTCGAGCTGTTCCGAGAACGGCGCAACCGGCTGGTTTCCCTGCTGCCCTTTGGCCTGGGCCTTGGCTACGTGGCCCAGCTGAGCCAGGGTTGTCGGCAACGATACGCCATCCCCCGACATGTCATCTCGATTCGTAAGCGGCCGGTGTTACAGATAGCCCGGGAAGAACGCCACGCTGCCCGAAACGGTCTGACTCAGCGAGCCGGCCAGCACAAAAAGCGACCATCCGGCCATCACGTTGATGGTGTCGCGCAGCTTCTCGTTCTTCTTGGTTTTGAGCGCCGTAGGCTGAGTGCTTTCCTGCTCTTCGTTGGCCGAACGATGTCTGATCTCGTCGGTCAGCCGTCCGATGGATCGCTTGCCCTCGTGTCGCTGGATCTTGCCCTTCAGGCGCAGGATGGCTTTGGTGTGGATCTGACAGACACGAGACTCGGTCACGTCGAGAATCTCGCCGATTTCCTTCAGCGTCAATTCTTCGTAGTAGTACAGGACCAGCACGAGCTGTTCTTTCTCGGTCAGCTCCGACATGCGCCGGGATATGAGCCGCCGCATCTCCGCTTCGGCCAGGCTCCGTTCGATGTCTTCCGACCGCGGATCGGCCAAATATTCCCCCAGGGTGGCAGACTGTTCTTGCTCGTCCGAGGAGGTGTCGGCATCGAGGGACATGATGCTGGCAATGGCCACCTCGCCGAGCATGTTGTCCAGATCCCGGACATCGATGCCCAGTTCCCTGGCCACTTCCTGGTCGGTGGCGGGACGACCCAGTCGCACCTCGAGCGTGGAATAGGCTTCCTCGAGCTGCTTGGCCTTGCGGCGCAACGAACGCGGGAACCAATCCTGGCTCCGCAGTTCGTCGAGGATCGAACCTCTAATCCGTGGAATGGCATAGGTTTCGAACTTGATGCCACGCTCGTGATCGAAGTTATCGATCGCCTGGATCAAACCGAGCAGACCGGCCGAGATCAGGTCGTTGAACTCGACGTAGTGGGGCAGACCGATCGCCATGCGTCCAGCCACGTATTTGACGACCTTGATGTAGATCTCGACGAGATCCTGCCGTGCTGTCTGTTCGCCTCCCGAACACCTCTGCCAGAGATCGAGGTGGGCAAGCGGAACTTTCTGGGTCATGCGTTCGCCTTTCTGATGTACCAAACACGTTGCCTTTTGCACGTTCTATGCCATCGATGACGGCGTTACCTGCGCCAGGCAACCTGGCGATCGATCCCCGTTCGGAGCGGGTTCGCTGGCGCGTTCAGCCGTGCCGACACGCCGGGTCATCAACCGGATACCTGTCCTTCGGGCTCCGCTGGTTCCGGCTCGGCCGGCGTTTCGGCATCGGCACCGAGCAGCACGACGAGCTTGTAGCCCAGCACGAGCAACGAGGCGACGAAGAAGACCGCCAGATACGAGACGGCGACCCGCTTCAGCGCGACCAGGAGGCCGTAGTCGCGCCAGACCGAGACCACAACAGCGGTCAGCGCCGCCGCCAGTCCCAGGGTGTGGATCAATCGTTGCATTCCCGTCTTCATGGCCTAGTCCAGTTCCGTGTCCTGGGTTTGCGCCATCGCTTCCCGGGTCCGTGCGGACTCCAGGATGCGCGCCGCCAGATGCTCCGAAGCGGCTATTTCCAGGCTGCCCTTTGGCCAGGGCCCCTCCCAGAGGAGCGAGACCGGCAACGGCATATCGTTGACCAGATCCAGGATCTTGCCCGGTCGGTCGCAACAATCGAGACGGCCGATGCAGGTCCAATCGCAATTCCATTGCCGGCCGGCTTGCCAGAGCCAGCCGCAATCCAGGAAGTCCAGATCCAACGGCACGACCAGATGGCGATGGAATCCTGCATCTTGCGCGATTGCACCGTGCAAATCGCCTGCTTCGGACATCACCGGCGATCGCAACGAGGGCGTATCGATCAGCACCGCGTCGTATCGTGCCAGATGTTCCACGCTTGCACCCAATTGCTCCTCGTGCTGTATGATCGCGGCGTCGTAGCCCTGACCGGATGCTTCGTGCTGCAGCCGCTGGATATCGCTGTCGTGTTCGGGCAGCACGCTCAAGACCAGCGTCTGTTTGCCCAGGCCATGCAATTTGGAAGCCGCGGCCAGCGCGATGTCGGTTTTTCCGGCGCCGCTCGCGCCGAGTAGCACGTGGCAGCCGCCAAAACTCTCCCAGTCGCCGTCGCACCCGGGCAACGCATCGACGAGTGCAGCTCGGGCCGCCTGTTCGTCGTCGGGGCTCCCCCCCTGCTCGATGAGATAGCGGTTGGCCAGGGTTCCCAGCACGCTGCCCGAGACCCCGGCGGCGCGGAGCGCAGCACTCAAGGGGTAGTCTTCCACGTACGGTGATGAGCCGGTCAGACGGTCGTGCTGCGCGGCGATCTGCTGCACCATGCGTTCGATCCGCTCCACTTCCCGGGTGATGTCGTCGGTGAGCAGGTCGTCATGCCGCAGGTCGGGAGGTAGCGCGACAGTCGTCGGCGAGGCTGTGTCATCCGTCTTGGCGCCCAGGCTGGCGGCCGCCTGCCGCGGGGCATCGGCCTCCTGAACGAGAATTTCGACCACCTTGTCCTGGCCCAGGCTGCCGGCCCGACGACGCGTGGCCGTCCGGCTCTGGATGATGCGGGCATCCGCGCCGTAACGGGATCGGACCCGGTGTAGCGCTTCCTTCAGCGTGGGCGCCGCGACGATTCCCACAGCCTGATCAGCCGACAGCCTGCTCTTCGGATCGGAATTCATCTGTTACCACCGTTCCCGCCGCCTGGACCTGCGCGGTAGGCGAAACCTCCGTGTAGCCCATGACGGTCAAATTCGGGTATGAGGGTTCTATCAGTCGCTTGACGAAGAATCGAATCGGCGTGGGCACCAGCATCACCGGTGGCGGCCCGGCGCTGTACGCCGTCCGCAACACGCCGTCCAGCTTCGTCAGGAAATCCTGCGTGAACTGGGGATCGATCGCCACGGCACCGCTTTGCTCCGACTCGCGTCCCGCCTGCAGGAACACCTGTTCGACGGCCGGGTGCAACGACACCACGCAAAGCTTGCCGTCGGTTTCGGTATGCAGCGCGGTGATGGTGCGGTGCAGCGCCTCGCGCACCTTGCCGGTCAGCAGATCAGCCGGTACGTTGGCGCCGCTGTAGTTGGCCAGCGTCTCGAGAATGGTCACGACGTCCTTGATGGGCACACGCTCGTGCAACAGCGATCGCAGGACATTGTGCAGGTTGTTGATGGAGACTTTATCGGGGATCAGATCCTCGATCAGGGCCGGCGCGAACTCGCGCACCGACTCGCACATGTCCTTCACGTCCTGGCGGGAAAGCAACTCGTCGGCGTGGCGGCGAACGATCTCGGACAGATGGGTTGCCAGCACGGCGGCAGGTTCGACGACCGTGTAGCCCTCCATCTCGGCCGCCGTCTTCTGCCCCTTCTCGATCCACAGGGCCGGCAGGCCGAAGGCGGGTTCGGTGGTTGCGATCCCGGCCACCTCGCCCACCTCGTGGCGCGTATTCATGGCCAGCAGGCGTTCGGGCATGAGGGTAGCGCGGGACACCTCGACGCCCTTGAGCTTCAGCACATAATCGTTGCCCCCGAGTTGCAGATTGTCGCGCACCCGGACCGGGTGGACGAAGATACCCAGTTCGTTCCCCACCTGGCGCCGGATGTTGCTGATACGAACGAGCAGATCGCCGCCTCTCGCCTCGTCCACCAGCGGAATCAGGCCGTAACCGATCTCCAGTTCCAGCCGGTCGATGACGAACAGTTCTTCGTTGTTGATACCCTCGGGCTCTTCCGCGACGGCCGCTTCCTCCTGCCGCCGGTCCATTTCTGTCCGCCGTTGCTGCACGGCCTTGACCTTGCGCCCGAACACGAAACCCAGCGTACCGATAAACGCCGCCAGCACCAGAAACGGCACCGTGGGTAGACCGGGAATCAAGCCGAATACCAGCAACGCGCCGGCCGCCAGATACACGGCCTTCTCCTGCCGGAAGATCTGCAGCGTGAGCGCTTGGCCCAGGTTCAAGGCACCCGATGATCGCGTGACCACCATGCCGGCCGCGGTCGAGACAAGCAGCGCCGGGATCTGACTGACCAGACCGTCACCGACGGTCAGGATGGTGAAACGGCCCAGGGCTTCGCCGGCGGCCATGCCCATCTGCAACATGCCGATGATGAAACCCGCCGCGATGTTGATGACGGTGATGATGATGCCGGCGATGGCATCGCCGCGGACGAACTTGCTGGCACCGTCCATGGCGCCGAAGAACTCGGCCTCCGAGGTGATCTTGGCCCGGCGCTGGCGCGCCTCCGTTTCGTTGATCAAGCCGGCGTTCAGGTCGGCGTCGATGGCCATCTGCTTGCCGGGCATGGCGTCGAGGGTGAAGCGGGCCGCCACCTCGGCGATCCGTCCCGAGCCCTTGGTGATCACCAGAAAGTTCACCACTACCAGGATGATGAACACGATCACGCCGATGACGTAATTGCCGCCCACGACGAAATCGCCGAAACTCTGGATAATCTGCCCCGCCGCCGCCTTGCTCAGTATCAATCGTGTCGAGGCGATGTTGAGCGACAACCTGAACAAAGTCATTATCAACAGAAGTGACGGAAAACTAGAGAATTGCAGCGGTTCCTTCAGGTAAAGCGCTACCAGCAGGACCACCACCGAGAAGGCGATGCTGAAGGTAAGCAACAGGTCCAGCAGCACCGGCTGGACCGGTATGACCATCAAGCCAAGGATGACCAGCACGGCCACCGCGCTCATGACGTTGCTGTTGGCCAGCACCAGATCTCGATTTATCACCCGATCGGTGTCCACGTCACACTCCCGTCACCGCTCACGCCGCTCACGCCGAGCGCAGGCGGTAGACGTAGGCCAGGATTTCGGCCACGGTCTGGTACAGCGACTCGGGCACCAGTTGACCGATCTTGGCCGTCTTGTACAGTGCCCGCGCCACCGGCTTGTTCTCGATGACCGGTACGCGGGATCGTCGCGCTATCTTCTTGATCTTCTCGGCGAGCTGATCCTTGCCCTTGGCCACGACCTTGGGAGCCGGATCGCCCGGTTTGTATTTCAGAGCCACCGCGTAGTGGGTGGGGTTGGTCACCACGACGTCGGCGGTCGGTACGTCGGCGAGCATGCGCTTGCGTGCCATCTCGAGCTGGATGCCGCGGATACGGGCCTTGAGCTGCGGATCGCCGTCGATGTCCTTGAGTTCCTTTTTCAACTCGGTCTTGGTCATCTTCAGACTCTGTTCGTGCTGGTGTTTCTGGAAGGTCCAGTCCATCACAGCCAGCAGCACCATGAAACCCAGCAGGGTAGCCATCAGCTTGATGAACGACACCTTGCCCATGGCCACGATGGCCGGCAGCGACAGCAGCGGCGCCGCGGTGAGCTGCGACAGTACGCTGGTGATCGCGGCGTAGGAGAGCAGGCCGATCAGCCCGATCTTGAGCACGTTCTTGCCCAGCTCGAAAAAGGTCTTCTTCTGGAAGAAACGCTTCATCCCTTTCAGCGGATTGATCTTCTCGAGCTTGAAGGCCATGGCCTGGGTGCTGACGTGGAAACCCACCTGCATCACGTTGGCCGCCACGCCGGCAATCAGGATCGCGCCGGCCAGCGGCGCCAGCACCTTGCCCATCAGCTCGAGGTTCTCGACGAGTATCTCCTGGATGCCGAACAGGTTGTCCGCGCGCAACACGTGGGCCTGGGAAAAGAGGTAGGCGCTGTTCTGCGCCAGCAGGCGCCGGAAATGACCCGCGCTCAGCAACAGAACGGACATGCCGACCAGCAGCAGTATCGTGCCGTTGAGCTCGTTGCTACGGGCTACCTGCCCCTTCTTGCGCGCCTCCTGTCGGCGCCTCGGTGTAGCTTTTTCTGTGCGTTCGCCCGTCTGGCCTTCGGCCATTTCTCACCTCCCTTGGATTGCCTCCGTGTACGGTCAGACCCGCAGCGCGAGAAGCACCGCGTCCAGCTTGCCTTCCATGCCCAGCAACAGCCCGACGACCACCTGCTTGAAGAACACCATCGACAATCCGATCATCAGCAGTCCGACCCCGATCTTGATGGGGAACCCGACCACCAGTACGTTGATCTGGGGCACCGTCTTGACGATCACGCCCATGGTGGCGCTGACCAGCAGCAGCACGATCACCACCGGTGCGGCGATGCGCAGGCCGAGGGCGAATATCGCGCCGTATTCCTGGATCATGAACCAGGCTCCGGCGCCGGTATCGAGGGGCGCGAACAGGGGCAGCACGGTGCAGGATTGATAGATCGCACCGAGCAGCACGTGGTGGGCGTTGAGGGCAAAGAAGATCAACACGGCCAGCAGGTAGTACAGCTGCGCGATCACCGAGATCTGGGTGCCGCTCTGAGGGTCGACGGTGTTCACGATGGCGAAACCGATCTGCATGCCGGTGATGTTGCCGGCGTAGCGAACCGCCGTGAATACGAGATTGACCGCCAGGGCCAGCAACGCCCCGGCCAGGAGCGAGCGGACGGCCTCGCCCACCAGCAGCGGCCAGGAAAAGGACACCGGCAACGGCGGCATGCCCGCGATGACACCAGGGGCCAGCGCCAGGGCCAGCACCGCTCCCAACGCCAGACGCCACAGAAAAGGCACCGCACGTTGGTCGAGCAGCGGCAGGGTGGCCGCCATGGTGCCCAGTCGCAGCGTGAGCGCGCCGACGACCGCGAAGTAGGTGATGTCCACCGTGAACGACATGGTGTTCCTTCACATGTTGGCGATACGTCCGAACATCGCCTCGGCGAATCCGCTGAGCTGGTTGATGATCCAGGGCAGGCTGAGCACCATCACCACGAAGACAGTGAGGATCTTCGGCACGAAGGTCATGGTCATCTCGTTGATCTGCGTGGCCGCCTGGAAGATACTGATCACCAGACCCACGATCATGCCGGCGATCAGCATGGGACCGGCCACGAAGACCACCGTCCGCATGGCGTACTGGCCGATTTCGATGACGCTTTCGGGACTCATTGTCTTCCTCGTCTTCCTTGTCTGTCTTCCTTGTCTGTCTTCCTCGTCTGTCTTTCTTGTCTACGCGTCGAATTCACACGATCCGTTTTTCGGCGCAGCCGTCGTCGGCCGCGCACACGCGATCACTGAAAGGCCTGCACCAACGACTTGACCACCAGGAACCAGCCGTCGACCAGCACGAAGAGCAGGATCTTGAAGGGCAAGCTGATCAGGATCGGCGGCAACATCATCATACCCATGGACATCAGGACCGAAGCGACCACCATGTCGATGATCAGGAACGGCAAGAAAAGAATGAAACCCATCTGGAACGCGGTCTTCAATTCACCGATCACGAAGCTGGGGATCACGACCACCATGGGCAGTTGGCCAGGCGTATCCGGCGCGTCCGTTCCGGTCAGGTCGAGAAACAGCGCCACGTCCTTTTCGCGGACCTGGCTGAGCATGAACTCCTTCAAGGGCGCCTGCACCTTGGCGAAGGCCTCCTGCTGGCTCATTTCCTCGGCCAGGAAGGGTTGCAGCGCGTCCTGATTCATGCGCTGCAGGACGGGCGACATGACGACCAGGGTTAGAAAGAGCGCCAGGCCGATGATGATCTGGTTGCTCGGCGCCTGATTGGTGCCGATGGCCTGTCGCAGGAACCCCAGGACGATCACGATTCGCGTGAAGCTGGTCAGCAGGATCAGGATCGCCGGGGCCAGGGAAAGCACCGTCATCAACAGGACGATCTTGAGGGCCGCGTCCATGGATGCCGGTCCCTGCGCACCATCGACGCTGAAGGTCAGCGCCGGCCGCGTCACCGCCGAACCAACGCTCGGATCGGCCGGCGACTCCGCCTGGATTCCCGGCGAGGTCGGCGGTGGCGTACCCGACTCCTGCGCAGCGGCGCCCGGAACGGCAAGGATCTCGCCGACAGCCAGCAGCGCGACCGTAACCAGCGGCCAGAGCCATTTCCTGTGGTGACACTTCACGGCATGCTCCCGGGCACGATCTGAATCCGAACGTGAATATCCGTGCCTGACAAATCGCAATGGCCGTGCCACCGTCCACGAGAAGCGGCAGGCTCGGCACCTGCCGGCGCGGCGCCCGAAACGGCCTGAAATCGGCCGAAATACGGGCATCAGCGCTGTTTCGGAGGGGTGATATCCGATCAGGGCGGGAAACCCACGCTGGCATGGGCAGACGCGTCCGATCGAGAAGCGACCACGGCTTGGTCAGGATCAGGTCAACAGGAACGGGGGGAATCGTGGGCTGACCGCGGAGCGACGGCCGCGGCGCGGTCCTGCGAACGTGCGCCGCCGAGCAGACGGGACAGCTTGTCTGTCAGTTGCGAAAGCGGTTGCTGCGCGGGCCGGGAAGCGTCCGGGAACGCCGCCCGGAACTCGTCATACGACTCGTGTTCGAGCACCACCAGGCCCGACTCGTGCCGGTAGATATAATGCACCTCGTCGCGCAGGCGCACGACCTGGATCTCGCGCTTGGGGCCGAGGGACCAGACTGTCACGACCGCTGCTTCGGCGCGCCCGCCGGAACCGTGCAGCCGGCCGAGCAGTTTCAGGCAGACCAGCAGCAGGGCGAAGACGACCGCCATGCCACCGAGGGTCTGCCACCAGGAAAAACCGGCCCCGCCGCCGACCAGCGGCTGCGCGGCGGCCACGAAGTGTGTCGTGCACACGGCCATCATCTAGAGCACCCGTTTCAGGCGTTCGACCCGGTTGAGCAGTTTCGTGATCCGCACGGCAAAATGGTCGTCGATGACCACGACTTCGCCCGTGGCCAGTAGCGCACCGTTGACCATGATGTCCACCGGCTCGCTCATCTGCTTGGACAGTTCGACAATGGATCCGGACGACAGGTTCAACACATCGCGAAACTTCATCCGGGTCCGCCCCATCTCGACGGTGATCTTCAGCCCCACGTCGAGCAGCATGTCCAGGTTCTGGGCGTCGGACACGAAGGCGGCCACGTCGTCGTTGCCGGCCGGCACGGCCAGACCGCCACCCGCGGCTGCGGCGGCGTCGAGGTCGTCCGTCGACTGCTTGATGTCGGTCTCCGGCGGCTCTTCAGTGGCGACCGGAGCGCCTCCCTGATCCAGAACATCGTTGGGATTTTCCGTCATCTCCTACTCCTCGTTGACCTTCTCGAGTAATCGTACCGCCCGCGCCTGGTTGAGCCGGCCCGCCTGTCCGGTGAACACTTCCTTGCCTTCGACCATGACCTTCAAGGGCGCGTCGACCGGTTGCTTCAACTGCACGATGTCACCCGCTTGCAGTTTCATCACCGCTTCCAGGCTGGTGCTCACCTCGCCGAGTTGTACGACGACCTCGCTCGTTGTGCCTTGTAGCGTTTCCATGATCTGCAGGCGATCGTCCCGGGCCTCCGCCGACGAACGCAGCTCCAACCGTTCCTCCGGATCGAAGATTTCCCGTACCGGGGCGAATGCCGGAATCGGCATCCCGATCTCCATCGGTCCCTCGACGCCCTCGAGCTTGATCATGAATTTCAACACGATCAGCGAATCGCCGCCGGTGATACCGGACAGGTAGGCGGGATTGTTCTCGATGCTCACGAATGCGGGCTCGATATGCAGTAGCTTCTGTGCGGCGTCCCGGAACATGTTGGCCAGCCGCGTCGACAGATTGGCCATGACCCCGCGTTCGATCTCGGTGAACTCACGGATAGCGTCTTCGGCCTCCGGGGGACCGCCCATCAACCGTTGCAGGAACACGAACGCGATACCGATGTCCAGGTGGAACAGGCTCTGCCCCTTCAACGGCGCCAGGGTCAGCATCGCGGCGCAGGTCGGATTGGGCATCTCTTCCTTGTAGCTGTCGAAGCTCGACAACCGCACGCCTTCGTAGTCGACGACCACACCGGTTCGCAGCAGGCTGGTGAAGGTTATCGTGCTGGTCTTGGCCAGGTTCTCGGCCACGTTCTGCAGGTTCTGCTCGAAACGTCGCGAGATATTCTGGGGGCGCTTGAAATCGAAGGGCTGGGCCGGCGAATCGCCGTCCAGATCATCGGGACCCGCATTCAGGACATCGTCGAGATCCATACCGTCGAGACCGTCATCCGCGCCGTCGAGCGCCGCGTCGAGGTCCAGATCGTCCAGAGTGTCGTCACTCTCCGCTGTGTTGTCCAGATCTTCGGGTGCCACGTGTCCGTTCCCGTGTTGGCCGGACTTCCGCGACGCGGTCGTCCGACATGATGGCTGTTGCCGCCGCCTGTCGCGGCCGGCGGTCCGTACCTACTGGATGACCAGGTCCGAGAAATACACGTTGCGCAGCGAGCCCTCGGGCAGCTTCGCCGCTATTTGCCGGTATATCTCGTCCCGGATCCCCTGTTTGCCCTCGGGAGAGGTGATCTCCGTCGACTGTTTCGCCGACAGGATCATGATGACGATGTCGCGCAGCTGGGCCAGACGCGTCACGACCAGGTCGGCGCACATCTGATCCTCGACCTCGAGGTTTACGTTGATCCGCAGGTAGTTGGGCCGCTTGCCCGCGCTCTGGAGCGTGACGATGATCTCCTCGAGACCCACGATGATGCCCAGATCGGGTTCCGCTTCCACTTCCTGCTGCTGCGTCGGCTGTTGCTGCGCCGCCATGTCCGCCCCCTGGATTCCCAGCTTGGGCACGATCATGAACTGGGTCAAGGCGATCGCCAGGGCGGCTTGTACGAACACGATACCGCCCAGCAACACCGCCTTGTTCTCCAGGATCGCCAGTTTCTTCTTCGATGCTGCGTTCTCTGCCGCAGCCGCTTCGCCCTTGTTCTCGCCCGCCATTGCCTCGACTCCTTAGTAATCACTCGCGAAATAGATCAACGTTTCATACGCTCCTCAACGATCCTCGTGCGCCAGGTCTCCGTCCCCGTCAGCGGGCTTCGCCAGCGTTGGCAACCCGATGATGTCGCTGTCCCGTATCGGCCGTACCGGGGCCAAGGGAAGCGATTTGCTGACCGGCCGCAACTTCTGGTCCATCTTCAGCAGAATCTCCACTCGCCGGTTGCGACTGCGCCCGCCGGCGGTGTTGTTGTCGGCCAGCGGCCGGAATTCCCCGTAGCCTGCCGCCGCCATCCGATCCGGCGTCACACCGACCTGCTGGAAGTAGCGCGCCACCGAGACCGCCCGCGCGGCCGAGAGATCCCAGTTGGAAGGGAACCGATTCGTCTCGATTGGCAGCGAATCCGTATGCCCTTCTATTCTAAGCGGATACGAGAATTTGTTCACAAATCTCGCCAGCTTGCCAAGCACGGGCAGAATCGCGGCTCGCACCTGCGCGCTTCCCGACTCGAACAGGAAGGGCGCATTGATGCGGAAGAGCACGCCTTCCTGCGTCACCTCGACCTCGATGTGTTGTTCCAGGCCTTCCACTTGCAGGGATTGTTCCAGTTCGCGCACCTCGACGAGCAAATCGTCGATCTCGCGCGGCTCGTTGTTGGCGACTATGGGTGTGTTCATCTCGATGACCGAATCGGGCGAGACCATGATACCGAAAGCGGTCCGGATCGACTGGATGGCCTGCTGGAATTTGACTTCCTGCATGGTGGAAAAACTTACAATCAAGACAAAAAAACATAGCAGCAGACTCATCATGTCCCCGTAGGTCATGACCCAGCCCGGCAGCCCCTCGTTGATGGTGATGTTCTTACCCTTCTTGGCCATGACAGGAATCCGTTCGCGCTCTCAGCTGGATGCCTCGTGTTCTCCGGCGTGGGCCGCAGCGGCCCTCCGCCTCGACTCGGATTGCGGAAACCGATCAGTCGGCCGCCCGGATCAGGCAGCCTGCTCCTTCGATTCGTCGACGCGCTTGCGCTGGGTCGGCGAGAGGAACGATTTGAGCTTCTCCTCGACGATACGCGGCGAATCGCCGCTCTGGATCGCCATGATCCCGTCGACGATCATCTCCTTGATCAGGATTTCCTCTCCCGAGCGGGTTTCGAGCTTGCCGGCCAGCGGCAGGAAGACGCCGTTGGCAAGCAGGGCGCCGTAGAGGGTGGTGATCAGCGCAGTCGCCATGCCCGCGCCGATACTCGACGGATCCTCGAGTGCGGAGAGCATGTTCACCAGACCGATCAGGGTACCGATCATGCCGAAGGCCGGCGCGAAGGTGCCGCCGCAGTCGAGCAGCGCCTTGCCCGATTTGTGTCGTTCCTCGATCTGCCCCAGATCGGTTTCGAGGATCTTTTCGAGCAGCTGCGGATCGGTGCCGTCGACAGCCAGCCGCAGCCCCTTGCGCAGGAATTCGTCGGTTTCCTGCTCCGACTCCTCCTCCAGCGCCAGCATGCCCTCGCGGCGGGCGCGCTCGGCGTAGCCGACCATCTTCGTGATCACCACGTCGGGATCCTCGGCGGCGAACATCAACACATTCTTGAACACGCCGCCGAAGGCGAGCACCTTGGGCAGCGGGAAGTTGATCAGCATCGCCGCAGCCGTGCCGCCCATCACGATCGCCATGGACGGCATGTCGATGAAGCCGGAGATCGAGCCGCCGAGCATGATGCCCCAGACGACAAGTCCAAAGCAAAGGACCAGTCCGACAATGGTCGTAATATCCACGCGCTATCCCCTTGGTTGCCGCTGCATCACCGTCGCCCTGCCGTCGCGGTCAGCCTTCGAAAACCGATCCGGTGCCACCGGTGGGCACGGGATAGATCCGCGCCTTGCTCCGATAATGGACGGCTCTCTGTATCACATCGTCCATATCCTCGAGCACCATGATCTTTCGCCCGGTAGTCAGGCTGATCAGGGTGTCGGGAGTACTTTCGATGAACTCGATCAGATCGGCGTTGACCACGAGTTCTCTCCCATTCAGTTTCGTTATTTTAATCATTTACTTTAGCCCCTTCGCCGCGGAGGTCGCGATCTACCGGACGAGCGAAACCAGTTCCTGCATGACCTGGTCGCCGGTGGTGATTACCCGTGCGTTGGCCTGGAAGGCCCGCTGCGCGATAACCAGCCTGGTGAATTGATCGGCCAGATCCACGTTTGAAGTCTCGAGTGTGCCGGGCACGATGGTCGTACCGTTGCCCTCGCCGGCGAAGGTGACCACGGGCTGACCCGAGTTGCCGCTGCGTCGGTAAGAGTTGTTGGCCTCCCGGGTCAGGCCGGCCGGATTGCTGAACTGGACAATGGCGATCTGCGCGATAGCTCGCATGGTGTCGTTGGAAAAACGACCGGTAATCAGACCGCTCTGGTCGATGTTGTAATCGACCAGCCGCCCGGTGCCGTAGCCGTTGGCCAGCGATTGCAGGGAACCACCGCCCTCGAACTGGGTCAGCCCGGACAGGCCGCCGATATCGCCGTAGTTGATATCGAGCGTGACCACCGCCGCACCTTCGTCCTCCTCGGACTGGGGACGGAAAGACAGGCCCTGGGCACCGTCGGCGAAGGTGAAGTTGGACACGGCACCCTCGTCGTTGAAGTTGACCCGCCCCTCGGCGCCGGTGAGGATCTGCTCGCCACCTTCCATCTCGGCCGTCCAGACCCACTCATTGGCGCCGGCGACCTTCTCGAAGGTGAAGTTGATCGTGTGCTGCCCGCCGAGAGAGTCGAAAACCGTCGTCGCGACCGAGTAGGTCCGTTGGTCGGTCGCCTGCTGAACCTGGTTGAAGGAGAAGGCTGTCTCGAGCACCGAATTCGCCGGTACGATCTCCTCGGTGATGTTGATGTCGCCCAGCGCGCTCATGGTGCCCACCTCGCCCCGCACGACGACCTGTCCCTCGTCGCTCATGACCACGGGATTCGAGTTGATGCCCAGCGCGTACTGGATCTGGTTGAGCAGCTGCTCCACGGTGGTGGTGCCGTCGACGATCAGCTCTTGATCGGCCACCTCGTTGCCGCCTACCGAGCCGCCGACCCAGATGCGGGCAAAGCCGTTGGTGATGATATCGATGTTCAGCGGCGTGCCGCTGTTGTCGTAGAGGGTCACCAGCAGATCGGTCTCGTCGGCGTAGGCACGCATCTCACCGGTGGTATTTCCCGGCGTGTCGGCCGTCGACCAGGTTTCGCCGGCCGCTAGATTCGGGAAATTGAAGTTGTTGTTGAAGACCGCCTTGCCCGGGATGTGGAGAGAGAAACCCTCGATGGCGGTGCCGCCGTTGTTGGTCGCCTGGAGCTCGCCGTTGGCGCCGATGGCAAAGGACATGTTGGCGCCGGCCGCCGGTAACTCCGCGTTCAGCCAGTCGACCAAGTCCTGGTAGGTGTCGCCGTCGGTGCCGATGGTGAAGCTGTTGGCCTGGATATCCACACCGGCATTGCGCCCGCTGAGCCGGACGACGTCACCGACATGCAGGCCGAAGCTGCCCTGGGTCTGGCCGCTCATGTGGACCAGTTCGTCGCCGCCGGTAGCCGCTACCAGGAAGGTAGGACTCTCCACGATGGTCTCCGTGGCGTCGGAGTTGGAATCGAGGTTGCCGATCAGCTGCAGCTCGTCGGAGGGTCGAGCGGGAACCACCTGGCTCGGATCGATCACGATGTCCTCGGGCGTGGCGGAGCCGATCTCACCGTTCTCGTCGGCCAGAATGCCCTGGACCCGCATACCGGTCGACGGATTGACCAGTACGTTCTCGCTGTCGAGGCCGAAGATGCCAGCGCGCGTGTAGTAGCTCGACGTCCCGTCGCTGAGAATGAAGAAACCAGGTCCCTGGATGGCCAGGTCCGTCTTGTTACCCGTCGTTCGGAAGTTGCCCTGGTTGAAGTTGGTGTCGATGCTGCCGACCGTGGTGCCCAGTCCCACCTGCTGGGGATTGGTGCCGCCGAGGCCGCCGGAAACCGGACGGCTGGCGCCACGGATGGTCTGGGTCAGCATCTCGTTGAAGGTAACCCGCCCCGCCTTGAAACCAATCGTATTGCTGTTGGCGATGTTGTTACCGATCACATCGAGATCGGCGAGATTGGCAGAGAGACCGGAGACACCGGAATACAAGGTCCTTAACATCGGGATCCTCCTGGACTGAAACCAAAGCGAACGGTCCGGCCGGCCGGACCTGTTTAGAGACTCACCTGATAGATCTCGGCGACGTAGTACTCCGCGTCGGCGACCGAGACCACCGCAATGTTGTTCTCGTAGCGCAGGCTGTTGACCGGACCGGTCATCAGCGACGTCGCGTCGAGGTTGACACCCTCGGGATTGACGAGCGTGACGTCGAAGGTGTACTCACCGTCGTCGAGCAGCTCGCCGTCGGCGTCCTTGCCGTCCCACGAGATATCGGTCAATCCCGGTGTGATCTGCCGGGAGTAGCTGGCGACGACCAGGCCGGTCTCATCCTTGACCTCCACGGTTGCGGTCCCCGTGCCGGAGGTGTCGATGGCGGCGGGTGAGACCTCGCCGTTCTCGATCCAGATGTGATCGCCCGCGACGGTAACCTTCTTACCCACGAGCCCGAGCATGGCGGTATTGTTCAGAGACTGGCTCATCAGCATGCTGTCGTCGAGCTTGCTGCCGATGGCCTGCATCTCGTCGAGCATGGAGAACTGGGTCAGCTGCTCGGTGAAGGCAGCGTTGTCCATGGGGCTCATGGGATCCTGGTTCTGGATCTGCGCCACGAGCAGGTTCATGAAATCGAGCTTGTCGACGTCGCCGATGTCGTTGGCGGGCGCACCCAGTACCGGACCATGGCCGTCGGTGAATCCCGAGACTACTGGCATCGGTTATCCTCCTTGTTCGTCGGCGCCGGGTTGATCCGGGCGTTCCGGATCCTCGGGCTGACTTTCCTGTTGGCGCTGGTCGTCGCGATCCTTGTTGCGATCCGACGACGCCTGCCGGTCCCGTGACTGTTGCTCGCGTGCGTTGTTTTCCTGGCGTTCGAGCTTCACCTCGACGCTTTCCCAGCGGCCGGTGCGACCGACGATCGCGTCGATCAACTCCTGCCGGCCCTCTTGCAGGGCTTTCTCCGCTTCGGCCGAGGCGACATTGAAGATCACGGTCAGATCTTTGCCACTGGTCTCGAGCCGGATCTCCAGCTTGCCCAGGTGCGCCGGTTCGAGCTGCAGCGAAAGCCGCGTGTTGCCGGTTGGCTTCAGATCGTGCTGCAGCAGTCGGCCGATGACCTGGGCGCGAACCGAGGCCGGCGGGGCCGAGGCACGCGGCAGTCCGGCATCGGCCTGTACCGTCGCGGCTGTGGCCAGTTTTACGCGCGGGTCGGCAGCCGCCTGGAATTCGGCGCCGTCGCCCGCCACGCCGCCGGTCGGCGGCATGACGGACGGATCGTCGCCATTTTCGACCGCAGCCACGTCGAGTGCGACGGCCGTCGCCGGCAGTGGCTGGTGTCCCGTTTGCTGGGGCTGGTAGGTCGCCGTTTGTGACTGCCCGTTCTCGGCGTGCGGACCCCGCTGGTCGCCGGTGTTCGCCAGCGAAGCAATCGTCTGGCCCTCACCTGTTCCAGCGGCCCGCTCGCCGACCGGAGCGCTTTTCGGCTCATCGCTCGCAACCGCTATCGATTTGCCCAGCACCGCCAGGTCGGGCCCACCGGTGCGGACGCCGTCGGTCTTCGCCGCATGGACCTCGAGTCCGGATATGTCCTGTCCCGCGCCGGCGTCGCCGGTGCCCGTCGTCAGCGGCGTCAACGGAGGGGCCTGATGTGGGAGAACACTCGTTGCGCCGACCGCGCTTGTTTTCGGAGATCCACTCTCGGCCATGGCCGCCACGACGGCCGATGCGGGGTCGGCGACCGCTTTTCCCACGACGGGAATGGTCTGTTGCGGGTCGGAAGACTCGACCACCGGGGCCGGCAAGGCCGCCGCCGTCAGCACCGTTTTACCGCCGTCGCCCTGGCCTGCCGGGCCCGTCGCTATACCCAGCGATCGTAGCCCGAGCAGTCCCGCCAGTTCGGCGCCCTCGGCCACCATCGCCGCCTCGCCGCTACCGGGTGCCGCCCCATCGGCGGAAGCCACGCTCGCGCCATCGGCAAGCTCCACGCCCTTTTCCAGACCTATGGCCTGGCCAGCCGTCAGCAACGCCGCGAACGACTGCTCCGCGTTGCCGGTGTCCGTATCCGCCGGTGCCGGCTTGCCGCCGCCGGCCAGGGACTGGCTGCCCTTCTCGGCGGTCGCCACGGCCGGATGGTTACTCGTCAACTGCGCCAGAACGGTCACTAGCTTGCCCCCTTGATACTCATGCGCGTACTGATCCGCGCGGCCAGTCCTGCGTCCATCTGCGCGAGGATCCGCGCAGCCTGGCGCTCCTTCATGCGGGTCATGATTTCCAGGATGATATCCAGGTCCAGCGCCGCCAGGATGGGTGCGGCCTGCGCCGGTTTCATGGCCTCGTACATCTTGGCAAGCTTTGCCGCCGAACGTTCCTTCTCCGCGATGAATGCCTGTTGCCTCGCGTCCAGCTTGGCAATGACCGCCTGCAGGTTGCTGCGCGCGTCGGTCAGGGTTTGCACCTGGACGGCGAACTGTTGCTGGCGGGCGCGCAGGGCCTCGTTCTCCTGTTGAATGCGGTCGCGCTCGAGGGCCATGTCCTGAAAGACACGTTCCGCCGCCGCATAGTCCTCGGGCGTCAGCTCGGGTTTCGCGCCGCCGCGCACGGCGTCGCCGAGGTGATCACTCACCAGCAGGACCCCGCCGAAGATCAGCACGAAAGTACCGAGGGAGATGATCATCACGCTCTTCATGAAATTCTCCTCAAGCCGTTGTCGGCGGTGCCGAAAACCGTTAGCCGGTCACTGGTCTCCGCAACCGGAGTGCCACCGCCGGTCACGCGCAAGAATCCGGCGTATGCCGATTATCCCCTGGTATCACAGACACTTAGATCGTCCGTTATCCTCTGCAGCCGCGGCATGGAACCGTGTGATCGGCAACTCTTGCCACCGCGGCGGCAGCTATGTCACGGCGCCGCTCGCGGCTCGAATCGACGCTATTTCGTCCATTTCTTTTATTTCGCGCCGGCGTTGTTCCATGGCCCATGTCTGCTGCTGATGGTCGCGAAGCCGATCGAGCACCTCCCGATCGCGCTGCAACTCCAGCAGGTGTTCGCGCTGCGCCGTCAGCTCCCGCTCCGCCTGCACCCGTTCCGCGATCGCCTGCTGTTCGAGCTGTGCGAGCCGAGACAGGTAGCGCGTCAGGTACTGCCAGAGCTCGGGCCGCCTTCCCGCGCGTCGCGCCTGCAGCCCGCGATCGCTCGCGTGGTCGATCCGCTGTCGGATCTCGGCCACGCGCCGTGCCCGTCGGGCCACCCGCTGCACCGCCTCCTGCACGACCTTCGCTTGCTGGTCGACGAGCCGGCAGCGGTAGCGCAACACCTTTTCGAGCCGGAAGCGGAACATCAACTCTCCTGTGCCGACACCAGTTCGCGCAGGCCGGACCAGGTCTCGGCCATTTCAGCCGTCTCGTCGGGACGCTGACGCAGAAAGCCCATGAGCTGCTCTTCCTTGGCAAGCGCCTCGTCCACCAGCGGATCGGATCCCGCCACGTAGGCGCCGATATTGATCAGGTCGCGATTGTCTTCGAGCGCCTTCAGCCATTTGACGACCCGAACACCGTCCGCCAGCTCCGCTTCACCGATCACTTCCTTGCGCAGGCGACTGATGCTGCCGAGCACATCGATGGCCGGATAGTGATTCTGGCGGGCCAGGTCGCGGCTCAACATGACGTGACCATCCAGGATCGACCGCATGGCGTCACCGATCGGATCGTGGATGTCGTCGCCTTCGATCAGCACCGTGAAAAACGCCGTCATGGCGTTGACCGCCGACCAGCCGGCGCGCTCGCTCAGTCGCGGCAGCGCGGCGAAAACCGAGGGCGGATAACCTTTTGTCGTCGGCGGTTCGCCGGTGGCCAGCCCGATCTCGCGCAAGGCCATGGCGTAACGGGTGGCTGAATCCATCAAGAATAGCGTGTTCTGGTTGCCCTCGCGGAAGGCCTCGGCGATGGTCATGGCGGTGTCGGCGCCCTTGCTGCGCATGACGGCGCTTTCGTCCGACGTGACGACCACCACCACGCTGCGCGCCAGCCCCTCCGGTCCCAGGTCTCGTTCGATGAACTCTCGCACTTCGCGCCCGCGCTCACCGATCAACGCCAGCACGTTGACGTCGGCCTGCGCCCGGCGCGCGAGCTGGCCGAGCAGTACCGACTTGCCGATGCCGCTGCCGGCGAAGATGCCCAGGCGCTGACCGCGAGCGACCGTGACCAGGCTGTCCATGGCGCGTACTCCCGTGGGCAGGGCGGTCATGGCGCTCTGGCGCGTCAATGCGCGGGGCGGCGCGCTGCCCAGGCGATGTCGGGGCGCCGTGGCCAGCGAGGGACCGCCGTCGATGGGCCGGCCCAGACCATCAAGTATTCTGCCCAGCAGCTGCTGGCCGCCAGGTACCGTCAGTTCGCGCGCCACCAGAGTGGCGCGTTGGCCGGGCGCGACGCCTTCCGCATCGCCGTAGGGCATCACCAGTAACGTGTGATCCCGAAAGCCGACCACCTCGCACTGGACCGGCGGCGCGCAGCGGCCGGTTTCGATCTGGCATACCGAGCCCACCGGAGCCGTCATGCCGTCGATCTCCACGACCATGCCGACCAGGTTGCTCACCCGGCCCACGCAACGGATCGGGTCGGTTTCACGGACACCGGCGAAGCATTTATTCCAGCTCAGTTTCGTCTTCACCCGCTGATTCCTTCTCGTGGCGGTTGGTCAACATGATGGTGCTGACCACGTCGGCCAGGGTGTCGATCTGGGTCGTCAGGGTCGCGTCCCATTCCAGGTCTCCACTGGTGACCCGGCAGCCCCCGCGTTCGATACGCTTGTCTCCCTTGACCGCGGCGACGTTGAGTTCTTTGAGCAGCTCGGGTTGTTCCTCCAGGAAGATCACGTCGTCCGGATGCACGGCAACCGTGCAGGCCAGACCGGCGTCGAGCTTGGTGACGATCGTCTGCAGATTGCGGGTCAGCACCCCGCGATCCAGCTCCACCTGCGTCCGGACGACCTTCTCCGCAATGGCCAGAGCGAGGTTGACCGCGTTCTCGGCCAGGAGCGTCAGGTGCTTTTCGCGCACGTCGCCCAGCGTCTCGACGAATTCGGCGCTGAAACGCTTCCACCAGTCCCGGAATTCGGCTTCCCGCGCGGCCTTGGCGTCGGCCCGGGCTTGCCGGTTCGCCTCCTCGGCCTGCTCGAGCTGTTCGTTGAAGCCCTCGACGAGGTCCATCTCGACCAGTTCGTAGACCTCGCTCCGTTCCTGCTGACTGAGCTGGCCCATCAGTGTGCGCTTGTCCTTGAAACCGGTCTCGGCCCGGAACTTCACCTCGCGTCCCTGGTGGTCGCGGGTGACGTCCGGCGCAATACCGTCCAGCGGCACGAAACCAGCTTCGCCGACGGGTTCGACAACCAGGGGCTCAGGACACCATTTCTGCATCTTTGCCGCCTTTGCCGATCACGATGGTGCCTGCCTCCTCGAGGTTGCGCACAACCTCGACGATCCGTTTCTGCGCTTCCTCCACCTCGGAGAGGCGAATGGGTCCCATGTACTCCATGTCCTCCTTGATGCCCAGCGCAGCGCGTTTGGACATGTTGTCGAAGATCTTTTCCTGGATTTCCTCGGTGGCGCCCTTGAGGGCCAGCGTCAGCTCCTTGCTGTCGATCTCCTTGAGGATTTCCTGGATGTACTTGTCGTTCAGCAGGAAGATATCCTCGAACACGAACATCAGATTGTTGACGTCGTTGGCCACCTCGTCGTCGATCTCGCGCATTTCGTCGAGGATCTCCTGCCAGACTTCCTTTTCGATCTCGTTGAGCACCTCGGCGACCTGTTTCTTGCCGCCGACCCGGCCGCGCGATTCGTTCAGCTCGCCGCGCACCTGGTTGACGATCACGTCCTCGACGATTTTGAGCGACTCGCTGTTGGGAGCGTCGAGAACGGCCATGCGGTGGGCGACGTCGCCCTGCAATTCGACCGGCAACAGCGCCAGGATGGGACCGCTGTCCCGCGGGTCCATGTGGGCGAGCACCACCGCCACCGTCTGCGGGTGCTCGTTCTTCAGGTAGTTCGCCACGGTCAACGGATCGACGGTCTGGAGATGCTCGAAGGTCTGGATATCCGAGTAGTTGGTGATGCGGGTGAGCACGGAGGTCGCCATGTGGGTGCCGAAACCCGCCTCCAGGATCTGCTTGGCCGTTTCCTCGCCGCCGACGGCGATACCGGAAAGCTGGCTGCTGATCTTGACGAATTCCTCCAGAACGCTATCCGTCTCCTTACGGGGAACCGTGCCCATATGGGCGATTGCCGCCGTGATCTGCTCGACCACCGATTCGGGCAGGTGCTGCATCACCTTGCCACCGGTCTCGCTGCCGAGGGCCATCAGGAACACCGCTGCTTTTCTGACTTTGTCCTTCACGTTAGACTCTCCAGATCCCTCAATGACTGACCTTGCTGAAGTCCGTATCGCTTACCCACAGTTGAATCGCTTCGGCCACGCGGTCAGGATGTTCGTCGGCGTACTCGCGGATATCATCGATCACGGTGTCGTCCATCTCGGCCATCCCACTGAAACGAGGCTGGGGTGACTTGGACGTGGTTTCGCCATCGGCTGCCGTTTCCTGTTCGGCGTCCCCGCCGGTCGGCGTCTGGCCGAGGCTGCCGATGACATCGCCCACGACCTGGTTCAGGTTCTTGCGGAAGCTGAGCAACAGCACGCCCAGGATCAGCAGCAACACGACCCTACCGCCGTATTGCGTGCCCATCTCCATCCAGCCGGGACCGGCACCGCCGACCGCCTGCGGATCACGCTGCTGGAATTGCATGTTGACCACTTCGATCTGGTCACCGCGTACGGTGTTCAGTCCCACCGCAGTCTGGACGATGCGCCGGATCTGGCCGAGGTCTTCCTCGCTCAGCGGCGTGTATGGATTCTCCTCGTCCTCGCCGTCGGTCTCGTAGGTGCCGTCGACGAAGACCGCCACCGACAGGGTCTTGATGCCGCCGATCTCGCCGACGATTCGCTGCACGGTGCGGTTGATCTCGTAGTTGGTGACGCTGGTTTCCTGGGTTCCGCCGGTCTCGGGATCGTTGCTTTCGTCACGCTCTTCGCTGCGAATGACCGTGGCGTTGGGATCGAAGGTCTCGCTTTCGCTGTCGAGCTTCTCGAAGTTCAAGGTTGCGTCCACCCGCACGATGGCGCGACCGGCGCCCAGCACCTCGTCTAGCATGCTCTCGGCCTTGGTGGTCAGGTACTGCTCGACTTCCTTCTTCAGCCCCAGCTGTCCTTCGGTGCGTCCCACGGCGTCGTCCTGGTAGGCAACCGACAGGACCTTGCCGACCTGATCGAGCACGGTGACGTTCTCGCCGTCGAGGCCCTCCACACTGCCGGCGATCAAGCTCTGGATACCGGCGATCTGGTCCGCGCTCAGGTGTGCATTGCGCCCGAGGCGCACGACCACCGATGCGGTGGGCAGCGCCGCCAGTTTCTTGAAGATGGAAGGTTTGGGCAGAACCAGGTGAACCCGCGCCGACTGTACGCCCTGGAGCGACTCGATGGTCTTGGTCAGCTCACCCTCGAGGGCGCGCTTGAAGTTCACGTTCTGGAGGAACTCGGTCAGCCCGTACTGCTTGCCGTCGAAGATCTCGAAGCCGACGGTTCCCGACGAAGGCACGCCCTTGGCGGCCAGATCGACCCGCAGGCGATGGACCAGCTGCTCCGGCACGAGGATCGTCGTGCCGCCGTTGGTCAGTTCGGCCACGACGTCTTGCTTGCTGAGTTCCTGCAACGCGGCCGACGCATCCTCGGCCGACAGGTTGGTGAACAGGACCGCCTTCTCTTCCTGCTTGAGCCAGACCGAGAAGACGACGAGGCTGATGACCGCGGCCATGGCGACAGCGCCCAGCACGACCCGCTGATTGAAGGTCAAGGCGGCCGTCCTGGCCTTGAAGTTATCGAGTAGTAGCTTCAGTCTATCCAATGGGGCACCTCGGGTCTCGTTCCTGTTTCCGCCGCTCGACTACAGCTGTCAGATCTGCATGCGCATGATTTCCTGGTACGATTCGAGCAACTTGTTCCGCACTTCGAGCAGCAGCTCGAAGGCCAGCTGTGCTTCCTCGGCGGCGCTCATCACCTCGTGGACCTCGGTCACCTCGCCGGCGACCATCCGCTCGACGGTCTCGTCGCGGCTCTGCTGCAGGCGGTCCACCTCGGCCACTGCGTTTTTCAACTGCTGCGCGAAGTTCGTCGTCTGCTGATTCGAGTTCTGGCCGTACAGGGTCTGCGGGTCGATGGACCCCAGTCCTCGTAACGATCTGATCTCCATGGTCTGCTCTCCTCAGCCTGGGTCCGTACCGCTGTCGTGGCATCCCCCGCGGACGCCCCGCCAAACACGGCACCGATCTAGATCTTCAGCGCCTGGGTGAACATGTCCTTGGCGGCCTGCACCGCACTGACGTTTGCTTCGTAGGCCCGATTGGCGGCGATCATGTCGACCATTTCCGTGATCGCGTTCACATTGGGCAGGAGCACGTAACCTTCCTCGTCGGCGTCGGGATGGCCGGGATCGAATACGACGCGGAAATCGGACGCGTCGGGCGCCACGTCCACCTCGGAGGATATGCCGCGAATCGACTCCACGGCGCGCCGGGACAGGCCGGACAGATGGTTGGCATCGGTGATCGCCATCTTCGAGCCCGCGGCGCGACCGGCATCGTCCTGGAGCCGGGACCGCACGCGGCGCGCCTTCTGCTCCAGCACCTCGCGGAACACCGCGCGCTGTCGACGATAGGGTATGCCGTCCTCGGTCCGCGTGGTCTCGGCATTGGCCAGGTTCTGGGCCACGACATCCATCTTCACCCGCTGCCCCCGCAATCCGGAGGCGCTGATCCTGATCGATCCGAAGAGTCCGCTGCTCATATCCCGCTCCTATTCCTTGCTACCTGACCTGACCCTTGATGGCACCGCGCAACAGGGTGTACTTCATGCTCAACAGGCGCGTGGCCAGGCGGTAGGAAAGATCATTGGTCGCCAGGCTCGTCATTTCCTGATCGATGTCGACGTTGTTGGTGCCGTTGTCGTAGACACTGCGTGTTTCCCGGATCTCGCCGGTAGTCTCGTCGATCTGCTGCTGCCCGATGGACAGGTGGTTCTGGTGCGTTTGCACGCCACGCACGCGGCGCGTGGCTCCGGCCAGATACTGCTCGAAGCGATATTCCTGCGCCCGGTAGCCCGCCGTTTCCACGTTGGCGATGTTGTCGGCGATGATCTGGTGCCGGTTGGCGTACACCGACAACGCGGTCTTCAGATCCGACAGGTGCGCCTTCTGGAATATGCCGGTGCTGATCATCACGTTACCCCGGTATCTCCACGCCGAACTCGCGGTACAGGTTCAGCTTGTTGCGCAGGGTCCGGACACTGATTCCCAGTTCGGTGGCGGCGCGGGTCCGGTTGCCGCTGGTCTTCTTCAGCTTGCGCAGGATCAGTTCGCGTTCCATGTCCTTCAACGTCATTTCCTCGGTCAGCTCGCTCTCACCCGCCGCCGAATCGATCTCGTCCGCCAGACCGAGAATGGCGTCGTCGAGCTCGGTCCCGGTGCTCATGATCACGGCGCGTTCGATGACGTTCTGCAACTGGCGTACGTTGCCCGGCCAGCTCAAACGCATCAGGTTGGTCAGGGCCGTCTCGTTGATGGTCATGACCGGCTTACCGTTTTCGGCGCAGAAATTCTGGCAGAAATGATTGGCCAACAAGGAGATGTCTTCCTTGCGCTGCCGCAGCGGCGGTATGGTCAGCGGAATCACGTTGAGCCGGAAAAAGAGATCCTCGCGAAAGCGCCGCGCCTGGATCTCCTCGGCGAGATTGCGATTGCTGGTGGCAATGATGCGCACGTCCGAGCGCGTGGCGAACTTGGCGCCCAGGCGCATGAACTCGCGTTCCTGCAGCACGCGCAGCAGCTTGGCCTGCATGGCGATGGGCATCTCGCTGATCTCGTCGAGCAGCAGCGTGCCACCGTTGGCCAGCTCGAACTTGCCCTGCCGCGCCTGGACCGCCCCCGTGAACGCACCCCGTTCGTAGCCGAACAGTTCGGACTCGAGCAAGGTTTCGGGTATGGCCGCGCAGTTGATACGGATGAACGGGCCGTTCTTGCGCGAGCCGAGCTCGTGAATGGCGCGCGCGACGACTTCCTTGCCCGTCCCGCTCTCGCCCTGGAGCAGCACCGTGCCCCGGGAGTCGGCGATCATGGCGATCTTCTCGCGCATCTGGACGATCAGCTCGCTGTTGCCGAGGAAGCCGTTGTGTTCACGCCGGCTGCGCAGATTGTGACGCAGACTGGTATTTTCCCTGCGCAGCTGTTTGAACTCGAAGGCACGGTCCAGCACATGGTCCAGTTGATCCATGCCGAAGGGTTTGGTCAGATAGTCGACCGCGCCGCGCTTGGTCGCCTCGACGGCTTCCTTGATGGTCCCGAAGGCGGTCATCATGATCACCTGCGGTGGATTCTGGAGGTTCTGCTGAATATCCCGCAGCAAGGTCAGGCCGTCACCGCCCGGCATCCGGACGTCGGACAGCACGATGTCGAAGGCGTCTTTCTTGAGCAGCCGTAACGCCTCGGCGCCGTCGCTGGCAGTCTTGATCCGGTAGCGACCGTTCAACGACGCCTCCAGGAAGTCGCGCATGGTCTGTTCATCGTCCACAACGAGGATGCTGTGCTTTTTCGCCATGTTTAACCCTCTCTCCGAATTTCTCGCGTCCCGCCGTCGGTGGCCATCAACTGCGCCACTTCCAGAACCACGCTCGTCCCCTGCCCCGGGCGGCTGTCGAGCCGCCAGGCCAAATCGTACATGTCCATGATGGTGTCGATGCGAGCCAGGCCGATACCGAGGTGCCCGTTCTTGGTCGTGATGAAGGGTATCCCGGCCTGGGCCTGCATCTCCGCTTCCAGTCCCGGTCCATCGTCGCGTATCGTCAACTCGAGGCGGCCGTCACCGTTCGTCACGGTGTTCAGCGCCACGGTCACCGGCTGCGGTCCAGCGGCTTCGTGGCGGCTTTCCGCACTGTTGGCAAGCAGTTCCACGATTGCCATCTGCAGATCACGGGCCGGCAGCAGCATGGCGCTCGCCGGGATGACGCCGCAGGTGATACGCAGGTTGGGAAAGCGCTGCCGGCTGGCGGCGACGGCTCCGTCGATGGTTGTCTGCAAATCGCTGCCGGCGGCTTCGCCGAGGGCCGGAAAAGCCATGTCCTGCACCGAGTGGTAGATCTCTTCCATCTTCTCGACCTCGGCCAAGATTTTCTGCGCGAAGCTGTTGACCAGCGGCTGCGGTTTTTGTCCCGACGCGATCAAGCTTGCGTATCCTTTTATTCCACAAAGACTATTGCTTGTTTTGTGAAGATATCCATGAAGCAGCCGGCGACGGGGATCGCTACCGGGTAAACGTGTATCCACGCCCGGATTCTCGCCCAGGCCACAGTGATCGCGTTCGAGCGCTGCGTCGGTGTTCATGACCTCATCTGATCCAGCAAGAGCTGGTCGTTCTGCTCCTCGTACTGGAGGATCGTTTCGATGGTGTTGCCGATCTCCTGGAGCAGCGACCGCATCCGGGCTCGGGCCTCGGCGCTCCAGTGGCGTCGACCTTCTTGCCACAGCCGGCGGCATTCGTGTTCGCTGTCTTCGAGTCGATCGATGGTCAACAGACAGTTCTTCTTCTCCTGCAATACCGCGCGAACCTGGTCGAACGGCGCCCGGTGGCGAACGATCTCGCCCTGTCGGCGCGACAGCTCGAGCACCTGGTTGTACAGCTGATGCTCCTGTTCGTAGAGCGTCAGCAGTCTGGTCAGCACGTGCCGCTCGTTGGCGGCCGGCTCAGCGCTGGAAGAACCCAGCGGTGCCATAGGGCTCGCCTTCCGTTTCGGTACGTGTCAGTTCTTTGGCCAGCGCCGCCATCTCGCAGGCACCGTCCCGCCAGACGTCGGTTTCGCCGCTCTCGCACAGGCGCTTGAAAATGGTGCCGGCACGCAGGTAGTTGTGGGCCAGAAAATCGAGCGTCGCTCGCTGGTAGTCGGCCCAGTCGCGCAGCTCAGCGACCGCCGATGCGGCGAGCAGGTCATAGAGTTGCCGGCCGGCGCGCGCCTCACCGGTCAGGCACAACAGATCTGGAATCGCCTGCAAGACCCAGCATCGCTGATGTCGATCGAGTTCGAGCGACAGACCCCCGGCCGTGATCAGCTGTCGCAGCTCGGTTAGCGCGGGCTGATGGCGTTGCCGGGAAAACGAGGCATAGGCGAGCCAGTAACGCACACGCGGAGACAGCCGACTGGTTTGCGGTTCGACCGCGCGGAGCAGCAGATCCAGGTTGTGGCGGTCGTTGCGGACGATGAGGAAACGGAACGCGACCACGAGTTCGGACTCGCGGACGGCGAGCGCGTCGTCGGCGATCAGCTGCTGTAAATGGCGTACGACCGCCAGCGAATCGCCGAGAGCGACCGCGGTCGCCAGCAGCTGTTGTCGAATCTCGCCGGTGTACTGGGCCGTGCTGTCGAGCCGGGCTACCCGCTCGTACCAGACCAGCGCGCTGTCGTATTCGCTGAGGCTGAAGTAGTTGCGCGCCATGCTCAGCCCATGGAAGGCGGAGGTGATCGGCGGCATTGCTCCCGAGCGGTATTTGCGTTCCAGGTCGTTCATGGCCCTGGCGAGCGCCAGGTGCTTGTAGGGAGCCGGCTCGTCGCTGACGACTCGCTGCGTGTCGAACGGAAACAGGAGCCGGTCTTCCGGCAGCTCGCTCGCTTCCTGGCTCGCGATGAGCTGTTCGAGGGAGTGCAACCACTGGAGATAGCCGTCCGCCTCGCGCTGGGTCAGCCCGGCCGCCTGCGCCGACGCGGACAGCACGGTCACGACGAGCACGAGCGCGGCGACACGCGCGGTCAGACGGTTGAGTTCGAGGCGCAAAATCAACATGGCACGTTCTTCCCCTGGCCGGAAAATGCTCCTTGGTCACCTCCCCCCAATCGCAAATGGTATGCCTCGTTCACGGACGGCGGACGGCGCGGCGGCCGACGCGCATTCGTTGCCGGTCCAATCGCCGCGGTTCTGAAACGGGTTGTATTCTTGTCAGTTAGACTGCAACCATCATCGAAGACCGACGACCGGTTGCGGTGAAGGCCGCGCGACCGGTTGCGGAAACCGGTACGTCATAGACCACTTGTCAATCACAGGTGGTTAGAAGCTGTTCAATGCGCGAGGCGACGATCGAGGGGGAAATTCATGCCGACGGGACGCCTGCCCGGCGCCCCGTCGTTGGTCGCGATGAAGGCGGCTCACGCCTCGGCGCTGTCGGCAACCAGCTCGGCCTCGGCCTCGTTCCGACGCGCTTCGTACAGCCGCAATTTCTCACGCAGCGTCTGCCGGCTGATGCCGAGTATACGCGAGGCCTTCGACTTGTTGTTGCTGGTCATCTCCAGGGTGTAGAGAATCTGCAGGCGTTCGACTTCCGACAGGGGCATCAAGCCCGTGGCGGCGCCCAGAGCGGCCTGTTTGCTCGACGACCGCGGGTTCCGTCCTTCCCGGATGAACGCCGGGAAATCGTCCGCCGTCAGTTTGCTCGGCTCTTCGAGAATCAGGATGCGTTTGAGCACATTCTTCATCTCCCGCACGTTACCCGGCCAGGGATAGCTCTGGAGCACCTCGAGCAGCTTGGCAGAGATGGGCTCGCAGCGCAGGCCGAGCTGGCCGTTCAGCTGGCGGATGAAGTGATTCATCAGGACCTCGATGTCCTGGGGCCGTTCCCGCAGCGACGGCACCTCGATCTCGACTACCTGCAATCGGTAGTACAGATCGTTGCGGAAGGTGCCCGCGTCGATGGCTTCCGAGAGCTTGCGGTTGGTGGCGGCCACGATCCGGGCGTCGACCGACAGCTCCTCCTTGCCGCCCACCCGACGGAATTTCCGGTTCTCGATGACCCGCAAGAGACGGCTCTGCAGCAAGATGCCCATCTCCCCGATCTCGTCGAGGAAGATCGTGCCGTCGCCCGCCAGCTCGAACAGTCCCTCCTTGCGGGCCTTGGCGTCGGTGAAGGCACCCTTCTCGTAGCCGAACAGCTCGCTCTCGAGCAGGGTTTCCGGCACCGCCGCGCAGTTGATCTCCATGAAGGGTTTGCCGCTGGTGCCGGTAACCTCGTGTACGGCGCGGGCGACGATTTCCTTGCCCGAACCCGATTCGCCCTGGATCAGGATCGACGTATCGTTGCCGCTACGGCTGGCGCCGATCTTCCCGAGGATCCGTCCGACAGACTCGAGACCGGGGCAGGCGCGGATCATGCGCATGTACCGGCCGTCTTCCTCCGCCCGGGCGCCGGGCGTCTCGTCCACTTCGGGTGCCGGGCTGCTTTCCACTACGGTGGCGCCGAGATCCTCAGTCGCGCGCAGCGCCGATCTGACCTGTTTCTTGATCTCACTGAGCGAGAACGGTTTCTGGATGTAATTGTAGGCGCCCAGTTGCATGGCCTGCACCGCGGTTTTCACGTCGCTGTAGGCCGTCATCATGATCACGGGGATCTGATTGCCCTGGTTGCGCAAAGCCTGCAGCAACTCGATGCCGGAAACGCCGGGCAGCTTGAGATCGGTCACCAGCAAATCGTATTGCGTGCCGTGGCAGCTGGCGAGGGCTTCCTCACCGGTTTCGGCCGCGGCCACGTCATACCCCTCGGCCGCCAGCGCTTCGACCAGGGAGAGGCGAATCGTCGCCTCGTCGTCGATAACCAGAATCTTCTTGTTCATGAGACCTCCTGTCTCTGCTTGTTCTCCGCGACAAGCTGCTCCTGCGGAATCAGAACCCGGAAGTGGGTCCGCTGATCTTGCCGTTCGGCCCGGATCTCGCCACCATGCGCCGCGACGATCTTGCGGCAGATGGACAGCCCGAGCCCGGTTCCGGAACTCTTGGTCGTGTAGAAGGGACGGAATATCTTTTCCCGGTCGCCGGCATCGAAACCGGGACCGGCGTCGCTCACGTCCAGCACCGCGCCGGCCACGAGCTGGCTGGTGCCCCGGGCGGCGTGGCTCAGTTCCATGCGCGCCGTTCGCGCCAGTTCGACACGCACGGTACCGCCGCTGGGCGAAGCATCGACGGCGTTGCGCAACAGATTCAGGAGCACCTGCTTGATCTGCCCGCCGTCGACTCGCTGGCGCCAGCGGGTCAGGTCCTCGCCGGGTGGCGTGGTACGCAGTTCCAAGGCCACCGACCTGGTTGCGGCCTGCTCGCGCGCCAGATCGAGACAATCCCTGGCCAGCTCGAACAGCACCACCGTCGAGCGCTCGGGCTCGTAGGGCCGGACGAAGTTCAACAACCGGTTGATGGTCGCGTTGATACGCTGCACTTCGCCGGTGATCACGTCGATATAACGCTTGCGCTGATCGTCCCCCGGGAGCTGGTCGGCGAGCAGTTCAGCCTGCGCACTCAGTCCCATCAGCGGATTGCGAATCTCGTGCGCCAGGGTGGCCGACATCTCGACGAGGCCTTCGAGCCGGTCGGCGCGGATGCGCTCCGCCTCCAGCTTGCGCGTCTCGCGCAGGTCCTCGACCACCATCACCAGCCACCGCTGGTCACGCCCGCGACCGGTCATGATCGAGGTCTGGACCAGCACGGGAACGGTTTCGTTTTCGCCGCAAATGATCCGCCCCTCGCCGCGAAAGGGCGTATCTCCGTGGTCGAGCAGGCGTCGGTAGCAGTTTCCCGATACGTTATCGAGTTGCAGGCGTCCGTCGAGGAACAGCTCGGGCACGGCGAAGGCTTGCGGCGCGCCGGCGGCGGACGCGCTGTCGTCACGATCGCGCCCGCGGCCGACCGCGAAGGTGAAATCGATCTCGGCCGCGGCGTCGGTCGCCGTACCGGTCAGCAGGGCTTGCCCGGTCTTGTTGCAGTAGATCGTCCGGCCCAGTTCGTCGAACACCCAGATGCCGCTGCGTACCTTTTCGAGTACGCGGGCGTTGAAGGTGCCGATCTCGCGGACCCGGTCGAGCATCTGCGCGCTGGCGACCTCTTCGGCGAGCACGAGCTGCACCGCCTGCAAAAACGGCAGGAAGCGCTCGGCGACAACCCTGCGGTCCCCGCTTGCTTTCGCGCCTTGGTCCGCGGGCGCGTCGCCCAGGAGCAACAGGTAGCCCAGGCGAAGTCCCTGATGTTCCAGTGGCAGAGCGAGGATCCGGCGGTCGGTCCGATCGTCAGGATCGCCAGGATCGTCCGCACCGGCAGCCGTGCCCCGTCCCGCCTCCGTTTCGTTGTCGGATCGGGAATCCAGACAGAACACGCCGGGCGCCACGATCCGTTCCGCCACCGCGTTCTCGATCTGCCCCTGCAGATTCAACAGGACCTTGTCCCACGCCGATTCTTCCCACCGGAAGGTCTGGCGAGGCGAGTACTTGCCGCCGATCGCCGAGCGCAGGATCAGCGCAGAGCCCGCCGCGCCGACGAAACTCGACAGGTTTTCCAGAATGCCGCGCAACGACTCGTCCCAGTTGGCCGCGCTGCTCAATTCGCGCCCGAAGGTATACAGCAACGAGAGCTGCGCCATGTGTTCCGAGAGGTCCCGGTGCTTCCGCTCGAGGTTCTGCTGGGTCTGCAGCAGTTCGTCGGTCAGGTGGTCGACACGTTGCTGCAGATCGTGGCGATGGGACCGCAGTTGCTGCGTCGTTTCCCGGGACTGTTCCCGTACGAACCGGCGTTGACGGGAAAGTTCCTCGCGCTGGCCCACGCGCGTCAGCACCGTCTGCCAGCGGTCCGCCGTGACCGGCACCGGTACCGCAGCAAAGAGTCCGGCCTGGAACAGGTCGACACAATCGTTTGTCGTCAATTCGGTATAGAACAGGATCGGCAGACAGGACGGTCGCGCCCGGTGCAGCGAGATGAGCAGCTCGACACGCTCGGCCGGTCCCGCGTCACGCAGCAGGGAATCGCCGTCCAGCAGCAACAACGACAGGGGTGTATCGACGGCCCTGTCGGCAGACAATCCCGCGAGACACTCGTGTGCCCCGGGGTAGACCGGTACCGTGTCAGCGGCGCCGAAAGCCCGCGCCCAGGCGGCGGGACCCACGATCGCGCTGACCGGCGGTGTGGCCGGCAAACGGCACGCGTCAGATTCGAAGACCATCGTAGAAGACCATTTCCGTTCATCCATGAAACAGAACACCTGGTCCGGAACACGCTGGGTGTTGACGGCGGAACGTGTGGCGGGCATCCGTGAACGCTCCGGCGTAATCGTGCCCACTGTAAGGATTCTTGCCACGTGACGCAACGCAAAAAAAACGGTTTCCGTTTTCCGGAAACCGTCTTTATTCACAATCGTGACAATTTTTACGTATCGATTCTTCCCGCGCGCGGTAACCCGGCGTTAATCAGGCGCCGGGGCCGCCGCGGCGCTCAGCTATCGTCGAGCACCTTGGCGATGCGACCCGCCGCAGCGTCCTGCACCTCCGGCGAGTCGTAATAACTGGAAGCGAGGCGTTCCTTGACCAGATCGACCTTCTCCTGCCGCACATCGGGCGTCGCCGCATAGGCAGCCCGACCCACGTCCACGGCGCGGCGCAGGTCTGCCAGCTGGTGGGCGCTGTCGGAGATCTCGGCGCGGTCGCTCTTCTTCGGTTCCTGCTCGCCGGCGGACGAAGCCAGCCGCGGATCTTTTTTCACGTCGCCGTGGGTATACCGTCGTCCGAAGGTATCCAGAATATTCGGATGAAGCGGCGAGGATCCGTCGATGGTACTCATTATTGGTCTTACCCTTCTGCATCTCGCAGTTCGTCAGTGGCTTCCTCGTGACCACACCGTGCGCTTCCACGCGATGCGGTTTCCACTCCGTTCAAGTCTAGCAAACTTCAACTGTAGCAATCTCGCACGCTGCCGGCAACGAATTCCGGCCCGAGATTCCCCGCTCGTTTGCAGCATCGGCCAGGTCGCAGCCGGTGCACGAGGCGGCACCGGCGGATGGCGGTACGGGCAAACACGGATAGTTACCTGTACCAAAGCAAAAGTCGTACCCGAGTCAGCGTTGTGGCGACGCTGGCCAACCGTGCCCGGCCACGCGGCGCTACCGCCCTGACGCGAATGCGTGTCAATCGATGCTACCCTCGAAGGCGGTCGAGTTTCTGCCACTGCACCCAGGAATATCGGCATACCCGGCAAAAACTTTAGCCCTCATTGAAATAATCGGATCATTGCTGCGCTGCGCACATTCGCCCGTCGGAACGGTTGACCAGCGCCCGACAGCGTTCGGCGAGGCGGTGGGCTCCAGTCCAGCCGGGGTAGCGTCGGGCAAGATTTGCCGCCTGCTCCGACGCGCCTGCGTAGTCGCCGGTCGCAACGAGCAGCTTGCACTTGAGCTGATCGAGTCGGGGCTCGTCGGGAAACAGCTCCTGAGCGCGCGCGAGGTAACGCGACAGGTCGCTCCAGCGTCCGTCGGCCGCCTGCATATCGAGGACCTCGGTCCAGCAGTACAACCATTCCGGTCGCGCCTGCAGCGCACCCGCGAACGCGGCGGCGGCGGCGCGGCGGCGGCCCGCCTGGCGCAAGATGCGACCGAGCAGCAACTGCCCGCGCGCAACGGCCGGATCGGTCGGTTCCCCGGTCGCGACGAGGCGCGCCAGCAGTGCTCGGGCCTGCTCGGGACGGCCCTCCTCCAGATAACGCGTGGCGAGTTGCAGACAGGCATCGCCATCGTCCGGATCACGAGCGTATTTCTGTCGGGTCAAGCGGGCGTACAGATCGTCGCGTCGACGGGACGTGCCGGCGCCGCGCAGGTGGCCGTAGTGATGGATCGGGAGGTCGAGATGGTTTCTGCGCAAGCCGGTCGTTTCGATCCCGGCGACCGTCTCGTGTATGCAGCCGCGATACCGTATTTCTGGCCGTCGGGGAAAGAGCCGCACCTGAAACGCTTCCACGTATCCGGCCACTCCGTGTTCCTCGAGGGGATACTGGCCACCGACGAAACGCCACTCGGCGTGTCCGGTGCGATCGGTATAGTTCCGCTGGGTCAGCAGGAAGCAGCGGCCGTCACCGTCACGGGCGGCGGCGCGCAGTGCCGGAAAATCGCGGGCGGCGATCTGTTCATCGGCATCGAGGGTCAGTATCCACGCGCCCAGTGCTGCGTCGATGCCGTAATTACGCGCGGCCGCGAAGTCGTCGCACCATTCGAAATGGCAGATCCGCGCTCCGGCCGCCGCCGCCACGGCAACGGTCGCGTCGGTCGAGCCGGTGTCGACCAGGACGATCTCGTCGTAGAGCGGTGCGTGATGACGTAATGAGCGTTCGACCAGCACGGCTTCATCCCGCACGATCATCACCAGCGAGATCAGCGGGCGCTGTCCAGTACCTGCGTTCATGCTTCCTCGTTCAGACCGAATCGAATCCCCAGACCGCCAGTGAAAACGGGCCCTCGCGGGGCAGTCCGCTATCGTCGACGTCGCCCAGCCACGCCGACGCGCGGTTCCAGGCGGCTTCGGACGGCACGCCGGCGCCACGATCCCGCGCCAGTGCGACCAGCGGTCCGGCGGTCAGCACGGCCCATTGCCCGCTGGCCAGCGCGAACCAGCCGGCGCCCCGTTCGACCAGCGCATCCAGCAAGGATCGTTCTCCAGCCGGCACCAGAACCCGCCGGGCGAGGCCACGGTCACGAACCGCACCGAGCAACGGCGCCACGAGCGACCGCTGACCACCCCATTCAGTGACGTAACCGCCGAAATCGGCACCCTTGCCGCAAAAGCAATAGGCGAGCAGGATGCGGTCGCGGTCCTCGACAACAAAGCCTGCGGTCCCCGGCATGGTGTACAGTTTCCGATCATCTCCCGGCTGTCGAACGGTCCGTAGCCGATGATCGGCGTAGATGCGAGCCACGACGTTCGTATCCGCCGGGCAGAAGGGTCGTATCGTCGCCCACGCCGGCAGCAGGTCGGCGAGGTCGGCCTGGCTGATGTCCACGTGGAATTCGTACCCTGCAGACTCGAACCCGCGACCGGCATATATTTCCGGATTATCCGTCCAGAGCACGGCCAGCGGCACCTCGCGCTGTCGCAACTCGTCCAGAACGAACTGCTGGAGCCGGCTGCTGACGCCCCGTCCCCGCACGTCGGGGCGTGTCACGACGCTGCCGATACCGGCAACCGTCAATGTTCCCAGGGAAGTCGTAAACGGGCGAACGAGGCAGGCCAGACCGCCTAACAGTTCCCGATTGCGTTTTGCAACGTAGATTCCTTCGCGATTCTCGAGCCCCAGGGCCAGGGGAAAATCGTTGTCTGCCGCGGTCGTAGCACCGTCTGGCCTGATTGCTGCATCGACGAGATCAAGGAAATCAGAATGCTCGTCCGCAGCCAGGGTCTCGATTTGCATGACCGTACTTTCTGAGCGGTGCAGATTGCCCGATCCGTTGCGTCAAGGCTTTCGTTCAGCACGAAAACCAGCCGTGATCGGCGGCATGAACGACTCACTGTACGAGCAGGGGTTAGACACGGGCAAGCTGCAATTTCGACCGAAGGGCGGAGCAGAGATCGGTTGTCAGCTGAGGGCGGTGCTCACGACCGGAACTCGAATCCATAGCCGTAGTCACGGAGGAAACAGGAATGGGACTGCGAGTAAACACGAATATCGGCTCACTCAATGCGCAACGCCACCTGTACAATACGACCACGAGGTTCAACAAGTCGATGGAGCGTCTGAGCTCCGGATTGCGAATCAATCGGTCGGGTGACGATGCCGCCGGACTGGCCATCTCCGAAAGCTTGAAATCCGACATCCGTGCGCTACAGCAAGCTTCACGCAACGCGGCTGACGGTATCAGTCTCGTGCAGGTGGCCGAAGGCGCACTCGACGAGGTCAACGGCATTCTCCTGCGTCTACGTGAGCTGGCGCAGCAGGCCGCGACCGAGACGCTCGGCGTTGACGAGCGGGTGTACATCGACCAGGAGTTTCAGGCGTTGCTGGACGAGATCGATCGGATCAGCATCACCACCGAGTTCAACGGCATCGCGCTGCTCGACGGCAGCCAGGGGACCCTCAACGTGCAGGTCGGTATCGGGACCAATCCGGCCACCAGCGCCGTACCCGTCGATCTGAGCCAGACCATGGACGCGGCAGAACTCGACCTTACCCAGGGCGTGGTCAACGTACAGGGCGCAGACGGCACCAACGCCCGGACGGCGATCGGTCTGCTCATCGCAGCCACGTCGACGGTCAGTTCGGTGCGGGCGGGCTTCGGAGCCGCCACCAACCGACTCGAGACCTCGATCCGGAACATCGGGATGACGGGCGAGAACCTCAGCGCCGCCAACAGCCGGATCCGGGACGTGGACGTGGCCCTCGAGACGTCGAACATGACCGCGCTGCAAATTCTGCAGCAGGCCGGCGTGTCGATCCTGGCGCAGGCGAACATGACCAGCTCGCTGGCGCTGCAATTGCTGCAGCGTTAGTCCGTGTTCGCGTTGCCGGCGGTCGTTACGCGACGCCGTTTTCGATCGATACAACGTAGCATGGCGAACCACGCTCCACCTCGGTAGAGCGTGGTTTGTCTTTTCCATATCTGATCTGTCAGCGCGGCAGTGAATTTTCTCATTTATTCTAAAGAAGCCCTTAGACCTTCCGATAACCCTCGAGCCGAATGCATTTCTATCACGTACCACGAACCGGTAGCGGTTCGTCCAGCTCTACATCCGGCAACATCACAACTCAATAGAGGCGACCGCCTCGGATTCTGTGGGCAAGGATGCCCGTCCCGAGATTTTCAAGGAGGAAAACTATGGGAATCCGTATCAACACCAATGTCAGCTCCATCAACACGCAACGTCACCTGTACAACACTACCGTCATGTTTGGAAAGTCCATGGAGAAACTCGCCTCCGGTCTGCGGATCAACCGTGCCGGCGACGACGCGGCCGGATTGGCTATCTCCGAGGGTTTGAAGTCGGACATCCGAGCGCTCAACCAGGCCTCGCGCAACGGGGCCGACGGTATCAGCCTCGTGCAGACCGCCGAAGGCGCGCTGGACGAGGTCAACAACATCCTGCTGCGTCTGAAGGAACTGACCGAGCAGTCGCTGAACGGTACGCTGACCGATACCGATCGCGGCTATCTGGACGCCGAGTACAGCGCCCTGCTCGCGGAGATCGACCGGATCGCGACCGGCACCGAATTCAACGGTGTCAGCCTGCTCGACGGTACCTTGACCGTGGACATCCAGGTCGGTATCGGGACCGCCGCGACCGATTCGGTCAACGTGGCTCTGGCGACCGACATGGACGCCGCCACGCTGACCTTGACCGCCGGTATCGATACGGTCGCCAATGCCACGACGGCCATGGGGCAGATCGACGCCGCCCAGGCCACGGTGGTTGGCGCGCGCGGTGACCTCGGTGCCCTCCAGAACCGACTGGAGGCGTCGATTCGCAACATCAACATGACAGCCGAGAACCTGTCCGCCGCCAACAGCCGGATTCGTGACGTCGATGTGGCCCACGAGACTTCCAAGTTGACGTCATACCAGATCCTGCAGCAAGCCGGTGTTTCGATCCTGTCCCAGGCCAATCTGACCACCGGGCTGGCCATGGCACTGCTCCAGTAGCGCCTCGCCACAACCAAAAAGCGGGTCCCGACCGGGGCCCGCTTTTCTTTACCGCTCCAGACCCTGACCCGCATCCCGCCTGTTTTACCGACCGCCGTACCTTGGTAAATCATATAATTAACATATGGTTGTAAATATATACACATAATGCTAAAGTTTTTGTGCAAATATGACGACTACTATACACATTCTCGAATATAATATCAAATACTACGGGAGGAGGATTTCGTACCGTTTATATTCGGGTTCAATACCCGACGAGCAGGGCAAGGAAGTCCGACTATTTCAAGGAGGAATGAATATGGGACTCCGCATCAACACGAATGTAAGCTCGATCAACACGCAACGTCATCTGTACAACACTTCGCAGCGCTTCGCGAAGTCGATGGAAAAGCTGAGCTCAGGATTGCGTATCAACCGTGCCGGTGACGACGCCGCCGGTCTGGCTATCTCTGAAGGCCTGAAATCGGATATCCGCGCGCTCAATCAGGCTGCCCGGAATGCCGCCGATGGCGTCTCGCTGGTCCAGACCGCCGAAGGTGCCCTGGACGAAGTCAACAACATCCTGCTGCGGATGAAGGAACTCGCCGAGCAATCCATGACCGGCACGGTGACCGACACCGAACGGGCATATCTCGACGCCGAGTATACCGCGCTCTCGGACGAGATCGACCGTATCGCGGCGGGCACCGAGTTCAACGGCGTCAACTTGCTCGACGGTACCTTGACCGTGGACATCCAGGTCGGTATCGGTACCGCGGCGACCGATTCGGTCAACGTTGCGCTGGCGACCAACATGAACGCCGCCACGCTGACGTTGACCGCCGGTATCGATACTGTCGCCAATGCCACGACGGCAATGGGGCAGATCGACGCCGCCCAGGCCACGGTAGTCGGCGCCCGCGGCGACTTCGGTGCGATCCAGAACCGTCTGGAGTCGAGTATCCGGAACATCAGCATGACCTCGGAGAACCTGAGCGCTGCCAACTCCCGGATCCGGGATGTGGACATCGCGATGGAGACTTCGAACCTGACCTCGCTGCAGATCCTGCAGCAGGCCGGTGTTTCCATCCTGGCCCAGGCAAACATGACGTCCGGCCTGGCCATGGCGTTGCTCTCGTAGTGAGCTAACCAAATGGTGGGTCCCGCTCACGGGGCCCACCAGTTACAAAGAAGTGCTGTCATGAGCAATATTCCTGGAGTCCATGCTGTCCCGGTGAAAGGGATTTCTGACCAGACCACAGAATCCTCGATTGCCCGGAAATCACCACGGCAAGTACCGGGTGACGGCAAACATGAACACGTGACGAAGGAAACGGTAAAAAGCTCAAGTACCTCCTCGCAGCCGACGATAACCAAGGAGACTCTGGATCATCAGGAGGTTCAGCAGCTGGCGGACGAGATGGCCGAGGCTATCGCCGTCGCTGGGTTTGAACCGCGTGATGTGAACCTTCGGTACGAGGTCGACGCCAATGTCTTCGTTATCGAGGTAAAGGAACCAGAGACCGGTGAGCTGATCATGCAGTTCCCTCCGGAAGAGCTGATCTCGATGCGCGAACGGATGGACGAATTGATCGGCATGTTCATCGACAGGATGTCCTGATCGATACACACTTCCGTGTCCGATCGGCGATTCCTGATCTGCCCGGGGAGTACGACAATGAGCGCGGTAAGCTTTTCCGGCCTGGCTTCGGGTCTGGACACGGCGTCGATCGTTGCCCAGTTGGTCGCGATCAAACGCCAACCCATCGTTCGTCTGCAGGAACGCAAGAGTCTTTTCGAATCCCAGATCGCCGCACTCGGTGAATTGAAGTCCAAGTTGCTGGCGTTGCAGAACGCGGCGCAGGACCTGGATACCTCGACCGAGTTCGCGGCCTTGCAGGCGTCCAGTTCGCACGAGGACCTGCTCACCGTGACGGCGAGCAGCGCGGCCGCGGCGGGCACCTACGAGATCACCGTCGATACGCTGGCCACCAATCAGAAGGACCGTTCCCAAGGTTACGACAGCCTGCTCGACAGTGTCGGCGAAGGGACCCTCGGATTCACCGTCGCCGGCGAGACCACGGAGCTGGAACTGACCGGTGTCACCACCCTGCAGGACCTGAAGAACCGGATCAACGAGGATGTCGCCGGCGTCAATGCGGCCATCATCTACGATGGCTCGGAGACCGGCGGTTACCATCTTGTCCTGACCAGCACCGAGGCCGGCACGGCCAACGCCTTCACCATCGACACGAGCGGCCTGAGCGGCGACACAACGCCGGTGTTCACCAACATGACTCCCGGCGCCGACGCCACGTTGACCATCGACGAACTGACGGTCACGGCCACGAGCAACACTGTCACCGACGCCATCTCGGGGCTCACGCTGAATCTGCACGAAGCGGGAACCGAGACCATCACGGTGACCGTCGATACCGACGTCGAGGGCATCACCGAGAAGGTTCAGACGCTGGTGGACGCGTACAACGACCTCTACGGCTTCATCGACTACCAGACCGGCGACGTGGGCTTTCTGAAGGACAATCCCACGCTGCGTTCGGTCTCCAGCCGGATCGGGTCCATCTTCAGCGCCGGACTCGAGGATGGTCTGGGCGACATCACGAATCTGTTTCAGGTCGGCATCACCCGTGGTGACGGTCAGCAGATGGAATTCGACAGCGCCACCTTCGCCGAGGCCTTGAACGACGACTACGGCAGCGTGCGCGATTTCTTCGTCGAACGTGGCACCAACTACGGCAAGGCCTACCTGCTGGACGAGGCCATCGAAGAGATGACCGACTCCATCGACGGCCTCTTCAAGATCGGCACCGATTCACTCAACGCCCGGATCAAGAACGCCGACAGTTCGATCGACCGTTACGAACGCAGCATCGAAGCCTACCAGGTCACCCTCGAGCGCAAGTTCCTCGCCATGGAAAGCATGGTTGCCAACTTGAACGCGCAGGGCAGCTATCTCATGAGTGTGATGGGTGGATACTACTAGCTCGAAAGGCCGAGGACAGCAATGTACGAAAATGTGGGCATTCGACGGTACCAGGAGACCAATCTCGGTACGATGGGCAAAGAGAAAATGATCGTCATGCTCTACGAAACCCTGGTGCTCAACATGGATAGCGCCAAACGGGCGCTGGCCGAAGCCGATCAGCTCACCATGGTCAAGCATATCAACCAGGCGCAACGTATCATCACCGAGTTGCGCGGCGCCCTGGACCACGCCGTCGGCGGGGAAATCGCCCGTAATCTGGAAGCCCTCTACGACTATCTCTTCCACGAGAATCTGGCGGTCCTGGTGGACAAGGACCCTTCCCACCTCGAAAACAACCGCACGGTACTGATACCCTTGCTGGACGCCTGGCGCCGGATTCCGCCCGGCACCGCCGAAAATTCCGTACGCGAACAGACCGCCAACGGCACCGCGGTCCAATCCTCGGGGCAGCCGGAGGAGATTGGCGCGGATCCTGCAAGTGAACACAGTGGACCGGACACCGGTCCAGACGGCTCGAACCACGACCGACACGCTGCGGAGCCGCGGAAGCTGATCGATGCTACCGTCCCCGTCGGCCACCCGGATTCACCGGTGCAATCGGCAGAGGGCATGCTGTTGGTTTCGGCCTGATATGACACTGGAAAATACCATAGACGCATTGCGTGTCCTGAACGACGCGCTGGTCGCCGCCCTGGACCAGAACGATCTGGACCGCTGCGCCGAGCTCATCGAGCAGCGCCAGCGGGCGCTGCAGCGTTTCGCCCGTGCGTGCGCGGCCGCCGATGAGCGACAGCGCCAGCGATACGGCGCGGCGCTACGCGAGTTGGGCGCGCAGGACCAGGCGCTCAGAGACCGATTCCAGTCCGCCCTCGACACCGCCGGCCAGGATCTCGGCCAACTCGGCGTCCCTCGCCGAACCGTCGCGACGACGAGCGCTTCCTACGTCGATCGCAAAGCGTAGCTCTTCCGGATCAATAGTCAGATGAATTGATTTCGCCGCGGGGATTGTTGCCTCGAGTCGCTATTTCTCGTCACGTCCTTTTTTCATTTTCTTTTTGATAGCATCCAGATCGACATCGGCGGAGCGGGAAGCGCCCAGCGTCGTACTCTTGATCTCCTCGTAGATTTCGTAGCGGTGTACGGGTATCGATCGCGGGGCATCGATCCCGACCTGAACCTGGTCACCGCGGATATCGACGATCATGATCGAGATATCATCTCCGATCATGATCTTCTCGTTACGCTTCCTGCTGAGGATTAGCACGGGACCTCCCTGTCCAGACCTGTGCGCCGACCGCGACCGTCCAGTTCAGATTCCCACACGCTCCAACTCGTCGCTCGCGACGGACGCATCCCGATCGTCGACCGTTGACGTTACATTGTCCGACGAGTCGGATTTTACGGCAAGGCCAAATTTGAAATAATCGATCTCCTGTCGAATTTCGAATTCGGCGTCGTCGAGGGTCAGTTGCACGCCACAACGCGATTCGCTGTCAAGAACAAGCGGCGCAACGAGATTCCCGGTCATCATGGTGCCGCCCGGGTGAACCGTGGTAATGATCAATGACATCAGGTTTTCGTCATCCTGGGTACGCATTCTCATCTTGGCCACGCGCGGGACGTCGACCTCGTAATTATCGTGGAAGAAATGCGGTTGCATGACCGGAAAGCCGAAATCACCGCGATCGAGCGACTGGAACCACTTGATGGGAACATCTTCGTCCATGTCGAGCAACAGCCACTTGCGGAGCTTGGGCATGCCAACCAGGCCGTCGGGCAACTCGATGACATCTTCTCGGTTGTATTCCAGTGTCCCGAAACGAACTGTCTTGAAGGTCTCCATCATCTACTCCTTGCCTGGTTCCGGTCAGCTCATGGGCTGTTACCGCAGATACATCATCAGGTTCTGATCGAAGAGCTGGCTCGTCACCAGCAGGCCCGCCTGATATACCGATTCGGCCCGGCTCAAGTCCGAGGCCACCTGTGCCACGTCCACGTCTATCTCGAGGCTAAGGTCCGATTTCAGCCGTTCCTCGGTCTGCATGAGAATCGATTCGATCCAGGCCATCTTGTTCTGCCGGCCACCGACGCGGATAATTTCGGCCTTGATCATCTCCTCCAGGGCCGCCAGCTCCGTCATCGAGCCGTGAATGGCCGCCTTGTCGTTCGCCGCCAGCGCCGACCGCAGATCCTCGAGCACGCCGAACAGCCGGACCGGCGACCCGATGCCCTCGACGCCCAGCAGCGTCGCGGTGTTGGTGGCATCGGCGTTCTGTACCGTGAAGGCTTCCGGCATACCCGCAACCAGCGAGATGTAGGAGGGGAATATTTGCAATTCCATACCCGGAACGGTGGCGTTGAAGGTGGTCTGCAGGTCACCGATGGTCGTCGCCGCTGAGAAATCCACATTGTAGACGGTGCCATTGAAGTCTACCGCGATGGTACCCAGCGGAAGCGAGGCGGCCAGCTCGGTGATATCGGCCAGGTCGGTGGCTGCCGTCACCGGCGGCCGAATATCACGACCGATAAGCACGCCGGCCTGCGACTGGGCGTTGACGCCCAGCGACGTGGCCGTTGTGCCCTCGTCGACCTCGGTAATGGACAACGGCCCGATACCGCTGAACTCGAGTGAATTGCCGTCGGCGCTGATGGCTACCGCGACGGCGCCTGCCGTGTCGGCGGCGACCGTGGCGATCAAGTCGTCGATATCGATGCAGGAGGAAAGATCGACCGTGTAGGACGCACCACCGCCGTCGCGGATCAGGATGGCGCCCGGATCCCAGCCGTCGCCCAGGTTGATCTCGTTCAACGGCGTGGTCCCCGACAGACGCGGCGCCAGGTCGGTCACACCCTGCAACGTGGCGCTCTGGCTGCCCATGAACACGCTACCGGCCGTGTTGATCACGGTGCTCGCGTGCGGGCCGGTCTGGGTCAGGATCTCACCATCGTCGCCCTGGTAGATCACGGTGTTGTTGTTCCTGATGAAAGGTGTCGTGCTGGTCTTGTGGCCGCTGAAGATGTAATTGCCCTCGACGTTGCTGTTGAGCACATCGAGCAGCTGGTTGACCATGTTGTCGACCACCACCGTGGCCTGAGCGTTGGAATCGGCGGTACCCATGGCGGAAGACTCGCGCAGCGCCAGTTCCCGGGCGTCGATCAGTAGGTCGCTGATGGTCAAGAGCGCCGTATCGGTGGCATCGACGATCACCCGCGAGCGATTCGTATTCCGCAGGTACTGCTGCGTGTCGCTCAGCAGCGAGTTATAGCGGCTGATGGCCGCGACCGAGCGGGGATCGTCGGCGAAGCTGTTCACGCGTCGCATGCTGCCGGCCATGCGCTGGTACTTGAGCAGGTTGCCCAGGCTCCGATTCAGGTCGGACACCAGGATGTTGGCCAGGTAGCTGTCGGAGACGCGGATCGTCATCACTTCACTCCTCGCGGCGTTAGGCCGTCATGTTCAGCAGGGCTTCGTACATGTCCTGGCACGCGGTCACCACGCGGGCCGATGCACTGAACGCGTTCTGGTACTTGATCATGTTGGCGCCTTCCTCGTCGAGGCTCACGCCGCTGACGCTGGCGATCTTGGTCTCGATGGCGTTGACCACGTTCTGCTGGTTCTCCACCATGAATTCGAATTGACTGCGCTGGGTCGCCACGTTGACCAGCAGGTTGCGGTAGGTGTCGCCCACGCTCGGGTCGCCGGATTCCGTCACGCCGGTTCCGGACAGTGCGGCGATCGCCAGAGCGATATCGTTGTCGCCGGCGAGTCCGCTGCGCGAGGTGGCCACCAGCGCCGAGTTCTGTTTGATGGCCTCGATGACGTCGATGGTGTGCGCGCTGGTGCCGGTGAAGAACGGCAAACCGGTGGTCGTGCCGCTGTTGCCTTCCACGTGCAGGCTGTTGACCTGCTCGATCAGCATGGCCGCCACCTCGTCCAGCTGCTCGCGGACATTGGTGACGTAGGTATCCCGGCTGCTCATGAGGCCTTCGAGTCGACCGGTCGAGAGTTCCACCTGGCGCATATTGCCGTGGGTCACGACGGTCATCTCGTAGATGTCACCGTTGCGCTGCCAGGCGTACTGGAACTGTTCGGCATGGTCGCGGGTGACCATTGTCCGGCCGGCCAGGATGATGTCCTTCGTCCCGTCGTCACGTTCGAGCACCGAGACCTTGGCGATCTTCGATACCTCGGTGATCAGCAGATCACGCTGGTCCCGCAGATCGTTGGCGGTCACGCCACCCACCTCGACGGCCGCGATCTGCTTGTTCATCTCGGCGATCTGGCCCAGCAGCTCGTTCAGATTGCCGATCTCGAGCTGGACGGAATTCTCGATGCTCTGTTCGAGATCGGTGAGCGAATCGTCGATGGAACGGAAATCGGCCACGACGCTGGCGGCGGCGCTGACCACGGCCTGCTTCAGGCTATCGTCGAAGGGCGCCGTGGACAGATCGCCCCAGGCGTTGAAAAAGGCGTTGAGCGAATTACCCAGGTGATCGTTGTCCACCGAACCGAGGATGGCTTCGATCTCGTACAGGGTCGAGTCGACCTGTGTGTAACTCTCCAGACGCGAATGCTGACTGCGCAGATTGGTCACCAGGAATTCGTCCTGGATGCGGCGTATGCCTTCGATCTCCACACCGCGGCCGAGAGCGCCGTAACGCATCATCTGGGGACGTCGCGCCGCGAAGAGCGCTTCCTGACGGTTGTAGCCCGGCGTGTTGGCGTTGGCGATGTTGTGACTCGCCGACGATAGACCGACGCGAGCGGCGAACATCGCGGACAGGCTCGTATCCATTATTGAAACGAGGCTCGACATGGATTTCCCCTTCCCTACGCTTGCTTGACCAGAACGCCACCGGGCCCGGCGGTGGCCTTCTGCGCGTCGTCGCCGTAGCAGCCGGACGGATCCGCCGTGATGTACTCCTTGAAGATCGTTGCTTCCTCGCGCGCAAGATCGAGACAGAACTCGGCGAGGCTGCGGTTCAACTCGTTCTGACGTGCCAGTTCGGTGGTCGTCTTCAGGAGCGTGGCGACTGCGTCCTTGATTGTCCGCTGCGCCGGCGGCGCGGCGTATTCGAGCAGTTTGCCGGGCGAGGTGGTCGTCGGGCCGACGCCCATCTGGTCGCCGAGCGTACGGACGAGCTCGACACGCTGGTCACGAACGGCGTTGGCTTCGGGTAGATATTTCCGCCATTCTGCGGCATTTTTTTCCAAGCGCTCGACATCCTGGCGCCGCAGATACGCGTTCTGGCGCCACGCCAGCCGCAGCAGACGCCGATATTGCTGATCTTCGTTCTGCAACAGGCTGTGCAGTTTCTGCGAGTCGTCGGGATGCAGCATCTGCATCGACTTGCCGTGCGTCATGTCCTGACCACCCTTCAGGGCGAGTTTCGTTTTACGTTGATGCCGGTCATCTCGCGAATTCCGTGCCATCGGCGCCGGTCAAACGCAGATACAGATCGCGCACCTTGGCCACGTAGTGTTGGGTCTCGGTGAATTCGGGAATCCGGTCGCCGGCCGCGGCCACCGCTCCCGGTCCGGCGTTGTACGCGGCCAGCGCCAGGTCGAGCTGCGAATCGAAGCGGTCGAGCATCCGGGACAGATAGGTGGCGCCGCCTTCGATATTGGCGCCCGGTTCGAGGGGGTATTCAACGCCCAGTTCGCGCGCCGTGTCGGGCATCAGCTGCATCAGACCGAGGGCGCCGCTGGCCGATTGTGCCTGCGGGTCGCCGCCCGATTCGGCGAGCAGCACCGCGAACAAGAGCGCCGGATCGACACCGGTCTTCTCGGAGGCGGCCAGCAGATCCTGCTGGTAGCTGCGCAGGGTGTCGGCCGCGCTGGCGCCCAGCGCGCCGACCCGACGGCGCATGGCCGCCAAGCGGCCGAGACGTTGACCGGTCGCTCCCTGAACCTGGTAGCGTCGCTCGGCTTCCGCGTGCGGCACTACCGGCAGCGGCAGCGCCCGAGCGTCCGTGCCGTCGCTACCGTCGCCAGGATCGTCGGCATTTCCGGTCGCCGGTACATGGTCGGCGAATTGCCGGACGATGAGGTCGCCGATGCCCAGCCCTTGCGGCCCGGAGACCATGGCCTTGGCCAGTTCCTGATCGTGAAGCTGGCGGTAGAATTTCGTCGGGCCGTTGCTGTTGAACAGCTCGTTCTCCGGCACGGTGCTGCGCATGGAGCGCAGAACGAAGTTCAGGAACAGGGCCTCGAACTCGCGGGCGGCCCGGCGCAGCTCTTCCCGGTCGGGCGCCGCTTGCTCCGCGGCGGTTACCGCACGCTGGCGCGCGGACGCAAGCTGCTGCATCTGTCCGGTCGCCGTGTCGTACGGGTTCACCGCCGTGCTCGGCGGATCGAGTGCTCGCCCTTCCATGATCACCTACAATATCTTCAGCTCGGCCTGCAAGGCGCCGGCCTGTTTCAATGCCTGCAGGATCGCGATGATATCGCGCGGACTGGCGCCGATATCGTTCAGAACGGTGACCACGTCGGCAACCGTGCTGGACTCGGGCACGCGCAGGATGCGGGCCTCGCGGTCCTGAACCTCGGTATTGACGTCAGGCACGACCACCGTGCGTCCGGCGGAGCTGAAGGAACTCGGCTGCGAGACGTCGTAGAAGGTCTTCACGACGACCTTCAGGTTGCCGTGGGCCACCGCCGCTTCCTTGAGCACCACGTTGGCGCCGACGATGATCGTACCGGTGCGCTCGTTGATCACGACCCGCGCCGGCGCGTCGCTGTGTGCGAGCAGATCGCCGACCGCCGCGATGAACGCCACCGGCTCGTTGTCGTAGGCCGTGGGCACCTTGACCTCGATCCGCCCCGCGTCGGCCGCGTGGGCCAGTTTCTTGGCGAATTTCACGTTGATGGCGGATGCCACGTCGTGCGCGGTGTTGAAATCCGGATTGTGCAGCAGCCAGGCCACCGTACCGTCGTTGACCAGCCCGGTCGAGGCCAGGCGCCGTTTGACCGTGCCGCCGTTGGGGATCATGCCCACCGTCGCGTGATTCTTGCGGAAGCTGTTGTTGGCGCCGCTCCGGATATTGAAACCGCCGATGGAAACGCTCCCCTGGGCGATGACACACGGCGTGCCGTCGCTGGCCAGCAGCGGCGTCATGACCAGACGTCCGCCCTCGAGACTCGAGGCGTCACCAAAGGACTCCACGGTCACGTCGATGCGCGCACCGGCACTGGCGTTGGGATCGAGCTGGGCGCTGACCAGCACCGCCGCGACATTCTTCAGCTTGAGCTGGCTCGGATCGACCGTCATGCCGAAGCGCTCGAGCATGGACGCCACCGAATTGATGGTGAACTCGGCGCTCTGGCCGTCGCCCGTACCGCTCAGGCCGACCACCAGGCCGTAGCCGGTCAGCGGCTCTGGTGTCGTGCCTTCGAGCATGGCCAGATCCTTGATCCGCGAGGTGACGTCGGCCGTGGTCGCCGTCGGCAGCAGGAGGCACGTGGCCAGTACCACTGCCGGCAACAGGGTGATCGTCTTTCTCATGCAAGGCCTCCAGTCGCCCATCAGAACAGCCAGTTGACGAGTTTGGAAATGATACCGGGCTCGCTCGCGTTGTTGACGTGGCCGGTGCCGTTGTAGGCGATCTGCGCATCGGCGATATACGTGGACAGGATGGTGTTGTCGGCAGCGATATCCCGCGCCCGGCAGATGCCCGAAATCTCGATGAGCTGACGCTCGCCGTTGATGTCGACCATTCGCGTGCCGCTGAGTACGAAGTCGCCGTTGGGCATGGCCTCGATGATGCGCGCAGTGATCTCGGCACGCAGGTTACCGGTCCGGGTGGTCTTGCCGTCGCCCTTGAACTTGTTCTCGGTGTCCAGCCCCCACTGGCTGAAAACATCCAGTACGCCGAGACCGGGACCGCCCTTGATCTCGGTCTTGGTATTGGCGTCGGTCTTGGAGATGGCGTTGGCCGACGAGTTCTCCACGATGATGATCGTGACCACGTCGCCGAGCTTGTAGGCCTTCATGTTGGTGACCAGCGAGCTGCCGGTCTCCCAGTCGATCATGGGGGTTCCGGCAGTGGCCGTCGCCACGCAGAACGCCGGTAGCAGGAGCACGCCGGCCGCGAATAACGCGACACCGGGTCGGGCACGATGTTGGTCGCAGTGCCTGATACTTTGCATCGTTTTCACCTTCTCCATTCAACCTGCCCCGGTCCGCTGACCCGGGCGGTGACCAGTTTGCCGTTGATCGAATTACGGACCGAGATGACCTGTCCCAGCCGTCCGTCCTGCCGGGCGTGAGCGCGCACCGTCACCGCGACCTGCCCGCGTGTCACCAGCAGCTCCACCGGATCGCCCTGTCGCACCAGTGGCTCGGGTTTGATATCCGCCTCGCGCAGCAACTCGCCCGCCCGCAGGTCGCGGGCGGCGCAGGTGCCGTCGACGCTGTCCCGGCCAACGACGAGGCCCATCGGCTGGCGGCACAGATCGATCCATTCCCAGCCGAAAGCGTCCCGGCTCAACTGCGTATCGCGCGCCCGAGCTGAACTCACCCGGGCGACTTCGCCGAAGATGTGCGTGTGAACCGTCGCCGAGAAACGCCAGGTGGCGGTACCGCTGACGATGCGGGCGGCGATCAGGTTGCGGCCCGGCGCCAACCGTCGCGATACCGGCTGCACCGGCTGCGCCAGTTCGACCTGCCAGGGGCCGGCGACCTGGTAGGAGATCGCGGGGATCTCGATCTCCAACCACGACGCCGGCGCCGTCGCAGGCGTCGGCGGCAATAAATGCAACAGTTGCCGGCGGAGCTGTTCGATGACGGCGGCTTCGTCGAGCGTCGTACCGGCGAAACGCACCCGGCAGATGTCGGCTCCGGCCAGCCGCAGGCCGCGGGCGAGACCGTGCTGCACCAGCGTGCGCAAGACGCCGCGCCGGTCGATGCGCAACAGCTGCCCCGGGCGGCCGTCGGCGCGGATCACGATCTGCGCGGCCGCCGCGGGTAGTGGACCGATCGCCACATCGCGCAACGCCAGGCGCGGGGCGGCGACCACCACCGAGTCGGCCAGGGTCAAGGTCCAGTCGGCTGCGGCCGCCGCGGTGGCGGCTCCGCCGGTGGCGATGCCGCAGGCGACGGCGAGACCCAGAATACCGACACCCACGCGGCGCCGGCCCGCCTGGCGGCAACCGCCCGCGGTGTTGGGTTCTCGTCTCGTTTCGCCGCTCCGCACCCTTATTACCTCTTCAATCGATTGACGGTCTGGAGCATCTCGTCGGCCATGGTGATGGTCTTCGAGTTCAGCTCGTAGGCGCGCTGCGCCGTGATCATGTTGACCAGTTCGTCGACGGTCGCGACGTTGCTCATCTCCAGATAACCGGACGCGGATTCGCCCATGCCCTGTTCGCCGGGACGCGCCAGAATCGGCGTGCCGCTACCGGGTGATTCGGTGAAGATGTTGCCGCCGCGATTGGACAGGCCGGCGGCATTGGGGAAGCGGGCCAGCTCGAGGGTCGCCACGTCCTGCACCGTCGAGTTGTCGCCCTGCAGCATGACGCTGATCGTACCGTCGCGTGCGACGTTCATTTCCACGGCGTCGATGGGAATCTGTACCGGCGGTTCGAGCCGGTAGCCGGAGGCCGTCACCACGTTGCGTTCGGCGTCGAGCTTGAAGCTGCCGTCCCGTGTGTACCCGATCGTCCCGTCCGGCAAGCGCAACTGAAAGAAACCGTCGCCCTCGACCATGACATCCAGTGGATTCCCCGTGGCCATAACGCCGCCCTGGGTGTAATCCTTGTTCGTGGCCACGAGCTTGACGCCGTGGCCGATCTCCACCCTGATGGGCGAAACGTCCCCCGAGGCGCGAACCTGTCCGCCGGGCACCACCGTCTCGTAGAGCAGATCCTGGAATTCGGCGTGGCTCTTCTTGTAACCGGCGGTGTTCACGTTGGCGAGGTTGTTGGCGATGGTATCGATGTTCAGCTGCTGCGCCTTCATTCCCGACGCCGCCGTACCCATTGCTCTCAACATGCTTCACCTTCCCTAGGTAATCCGCGACAACTTGTTGACGCTCTTTTCGAGCATCTCGTCGTTGGCGCTCAGTATCTTGGCTTCGATCTCGAAGGCGCGCTGGGCGGCGATCATGTCGACCAGCGTATCGATGGCGTTGACATTGCTGCCCTCCACGTGGCCCTGCGCGAGCTCGACGCGCTCCGCCGGCAGCGGCTGGGCCTGGACATCGTCGGGCGCCGCCAGCAGGCTGCCCGCGCGATGCATCAACCGGGTCGGATCGTCGAAAGTGACGAGTTTGACGCGACCGGCCACCGCGCCGTCGACGGTGACCGTACCGTCGGCGGCCACGGCGAACGAACTGCCCTCGGCCACGATCGGACCGCCGGTACCCTGTACCGGATTGCCGTCGGGCGTCACCAGCCGGCGTGTCTCGTCGAGGCGGAAGGCCCCGGCGCGGGTGTACAGTTCCTCGTCACCGGATTGCACGACGAAGAAACCTTCGCCGAGTATCGCGAGATCGGTCTGACGACCGGTATTCCGGATGGGCCCGCCGCGCACGTCGGTGGCGTGGTACATCTCGATGTTCCGGTTGGCCAGCCAGCCCCGATCGGGAGCGACGGTTCTCGGCCCGCGCTGCGCTGTAGACGGCAATCCGTCGGGGCCCGGACTACCGACAGCAGCGGTGTTGCTTTCGGCGACGCGGGTCAGCACCTGCCGGAATCCGACAGCGTCGACATTGGCCAGGTTGTTGGCCAGCGCGTCGATACGCACCTGTTCGAACTGCATCGCCTTCTCGGCGATTCGTAAGCTCCTGAGCACACGTACTCCTCTGCATTGCCGCGACGCCGCCGGTTGCTGCATCCAGCCACCGAACACACGGCGCGCTGGCGCCCATTTCGCTGCCGAGCTGGCCGCAATCCACATGCCAGCTGGCTATCGGCGATCGGGAGAAAGGCCGCGGGGAATCGGGAAGTTTTTGCCTGCCGCCGGTGGGTGGGAATCGCGGCAACGGTCTCGGTGCGGACCTCAGTGGGCAGATCCTGCCCGTCGTCGTTGTCGTCCGTGGCGAGGGATTTCTGGCGGTGCCGGCGTGGTCGTTTCCGTGCTCTGGCCGGGAAGAAACCGGCCGTGGCCGATTATCTGGCGGATTCCACCGGACGGTCGCCGGCGCTGTCCGCGGTCGGTTCCGCGACCGCCAGCGGCACGGTGAAGCTGAAGGTGGTTCCCTGGTCGACCTGGCTGCTGACCTCGATCCGGCCGCCGTGCGCTTCGACCAGTTTCTTGACGATCACGAGCCCCAGACCGACACCCTTGATCTTGCGTTCGACACCGACGCGTTGGTAGGGCTTGAAGAGCTGGTCGATCTCGTCCTGGCTCATGCCCACACCGCTGTCGGACACGTCGACGCGCGCGTGGCGGTCGTCGACCGTGGTGGTGATCTTGATCCAGCCCTGATCACGGTTGTACTTGATGGCGTTGTCCAGCAGATTGCGCAAAATCTGCTTGATGCGCAAAGGATCGCCGTCCACCACGACAGGCTCGGCGTGCATCTCGGTGCTGATCTCGATACCGCGATTGTCGGCGAGCAGGCCCAGGTCCACGACGCTGTCCTCGACGATGTCGTGCAGGGGCACCCGCGAGCGCTTCAGGTTGACGAAACCCGCGTCGATCTTGCTGATGTCGAGGAAGTCGTTCAGCAACGCGGTTATCTCGGTGGTGTTGTTGTCGATGCTGGTCAGAAACTCCGACTGGATATCGGTCACCGGTCCGGTCTTGCCGGTGGCCATCAGCGACACGTATCCCTGGATCACCGACAGCGGCGAACGCAGATCGTGGGCGATCATCGAATGGAAGTCGGCCTTGATCTTCTGGTCGGCGATCTTCTGGGTAATATCGCGGAAGATGTATGCCAGCCCCGGCCCCTCGCTGTCGAACCGGATGGGCGCCGAACGCCCGGACAGGATGATCGGCGGGTCATCGAGGCAGATGGAGAACTGACATTCCTCCCCCGTGCCCGCACCGAGGGTGCGGATCGTCGCCGCGGGTACGGCCAGCGTTTCGAGTATCGCCGCAAAGGGTCGCTGACGCGCAATTTCCCACGGGAGCTGAAACAGCTGCAGGAAGACCTGGCTGGCCAGCACGATATTGCCGCCCTCGTTACAGATGACCACCGGTTCGTGCAGGAAGCGGAAGATCTGGCTGAGCTTGTCGCGTTCCTGCTTGATCTCGTCCTGCAGATCCTTGATACGCAGAAACGCGCGGATCTTCGAATAGAGTTCGGCCGGCGGGATATCCTTGGCCAAGAAGTCGTCCGCACCCATTTCCAGGCCCCGGATACGTTCACGGGAATCGCTCACGGCGCTGATCATCAGGATGGGGATGTAGCTTGTCGGCGCATAGCGGCGCAAGAGCCGGCTGACTGCGAAACCGCTGATGCCCGGCAGTTCCTTGTCCAGCAATATCAGATCTGGCAGCTGTTCCATGGCCAGCCTGGCGCCCATCTCGCCGTCTTGCGCCAGGATGACCGCGTAGCCTTCCGAACTGAGCAGGCGTTCGTAGAAGGTGCGGGTCGGTAGCGAGTCGTCGATGACCAGGATGGTACGTTGCGTCGCATCGGCGGTCTGGTTCCGGGCGCCGTCCCCGGTCGGGGCCGCCGCCGGTTCCGTCGTCGGTCGTGCCGTCGCGTCGTTCCGGCGGTTCGACCACCGGTCGGGTATCTGATCCGGTAATTGATCCGACATCTGGTCCGTCATCTGGCAGGCACCTCGATATCCCGTACGATGTTGCGAATACACGACTGCCACGGGTCACCGGCCGGCTGCGGCACAGCGATCTCGCGAGTCCAGCAGGCGCCTAGACCGGCGCGGCTCCGGCGCAGATCTGGCCTGGTTTTCTGTACGTTCACCTATCGACGTGATGCCGGCGCGCCTGAGCGAAAACCTCAGCGACGACGGAAAAATCGCCGCGACCGAAGCGCGGCGGATCAGGAACCGAGACCAGAAGGGAAGGTTATTCGATGGCCATGACCAGCGAGATGTGATCCTCGAGGGCTTGCACGCCGGGCGGCTCGATGTGGGTGAAGAATACGGCAATCTCATATTCGTCGGCGTCGGCTGTCTCGCTTTCGGGTACGACCCGGACAACGAGCCCTTCGCAACTGACGGTGGCAGTGTCGGCGACTTCGCCGTCGTCGGCAACACCGACCGGCAGATCGAGATCCAGTGCCAGCTTGGTCATCGGCGCGATGAAGTGGTCGGACTTGAAATACAGGCCGGACGCGCTGATGTTGATCGTCTCGATCGCCGCGGCCAGTCCCGAACCGTCCTCGCGCGGCAACGATACCTTGGCACTGAGTTTCGCGTGCACGCGATGCGAGCGACGTCTCTCCTGCATACCGGCCATATTGCTGCGCTCCTTCAACTGGACCTGTCACCGTGGCCGCGTACGGCGCTCGACCTGCTTCGATGTCGCGCGATCGTGACGGGCGAATACCGAGTTCGAATTACCGAGTTCGAATTACCGAGGCAACCACTGAACGCTGTAGGCCGCCCGGGAACCCGGTCACCCATGGTGCCGGATCCCGGGTAGCTACTTCTTCTTGTGACGGTTCTTGCGTAAGCGCTTCTTGCGCTTGTGCGTCGCAATCTTCTTGCGCTTGCGCTTTCTGCCGTTGGGCATCCGCTCCTACCTTTCTGCGTGTGTGATCGACCAGCGCCCGTCATTGGAGTTCGAGACGAACGCCGGCAAGACGATCCCGCTCCTCGAGCCGCTCGAGAATATAGGTGGCCCAAGATATATAAATAATCCCGGCTGGACAACCTGAGATTAAAAAGTCACGTCCTTCTTGTTGAGCCTGGCCTTCAAGTCATTGGAGGCCTTGAAGTACGGCACGAGCTTGGCTGGAACCATGACGGAATCCCCGGTGCGAGGATTTCGGGCCTGACGTGCACGCCGGCTTTTCACCTTGAAGCTTCCGAAGCCTCGTAGCTCGACCTTGTCGCTGGCGACCAGTGCCTTGCCGATGTTTTCCAGGATCATGTTGACGATGATACCGGTATCCTTTTTACTGACCCCGGTTTCCAGCGCGATGGTCTCGACGAGTTCGGCCTTGGTCATTGTAACCCCCTGCCCTGATTTCCCAGTACCACACTTTGCTCGTCAGGTGCGCGTCTCGGAATGCTCGGATCGGCCCCAACGCACAAAACCGCGAACGCAGCATTCGAGCTCGTGAACGGCAGCATACCGAAATCAATACCACACCGCGGTCGCGCTGCCAAGCGTTTTTTTACCCCGTGACGAGCATAACTCGAATCATGCCAATAAAATCCGGTATGGGGCAGGAAGGTCGTGGCAGCGTTGACGACAAGGCATTTTTAACAGCGGTAGATAAAAAATTTAATGTTTCCCGTATCAGCCGCGTGACCCACAAGAGAAACTTACAACACGGAGAGCGTAAGTACTGATGAGGACAACTCGCAAACAGCACAGGAAACATTGCCCGTGCACTATCAATGCGCATGCCGGCGACGGCTTCAGCTGGCCGAGTGTAGAAAGTGCATCATGAAGAACAGCACATAATTGGCTGTGAATATTTGCGTTACGAGAATTCAATCCGGTAATGGAGCAGCGATGAACAACGCGAGAAACCAGCGCAGACCACCGTGCGACATTGCGCGACGCACCCGCTTGCCACGCCCGGTCGCGCATATTGCACGTGCGTCCGACGCCGATCGCTCAGTAGGACAAACGTGTTTCCAGGCTGTCGGCCTCGGTTGCCGGCAGACGGAATTGCTGCGGTCGTACCTCGATCACCGTACGCAACCAATCCTCCGCGTATCCGACCTCCCGGACGCGACCGTGTTCGTTGCGCACGTAGCCGTCGTTGTATTTCACGAGCAGCCTCTCGGCCAGTCGGCGCCACGAGTCGGTAACCTGTTCGCCGGCGCTGATCGAGTAAGCGGTGAGATAGCGCTTCATCAGCGCCGGATCCTGCCCATGGAGTGCCGTGGCGGTTCTATCCACGGCATCTTGCATGAGCACGAATTCGCTCTCGAGTTCCTGCTGCACGCTGCGTATGTCCTCGATCATGTAGCTGTACTTGGTGGTGGCGTAGTTGGCGACCAGATTGAATACCCAGAAGGCCGAATCCCAGGAGAACTCGCCGTAGTTGCCGTGCGCGAAGGAGTCGGGCACGGCATCGACACCGCAGTAGAGAGGAAAATAGCACGTCGTGTAGGTGTCATCGACGCCGTACCACAACACTCCGCCCACGGGATCCGGCAGGTGCGAGCGCGCCTGGGACACGAAGGAAAAACCGGTCTGCTGCGTGCTGATGGGTCGTTCCCAGGTGTAATCGACGCCGTCGACAGCAAAATTCATGGGGCGCCAGCGATTGGGATTGCCGAAGGGACCGGCGTCCACTCCCTGCGTCATGTCATAGTCGGTTCCTTCATAGTGGTCGCGCATGAGGTCAAACACCATCTCCAGCGATATCTTCGTGTCGGGTTTGATCCAGAGCGGGTACGGCTCCGCTCCCGCCACGCCGCGATGGAAATCCGACGGCAAATCCAGGCTCGGCGCCGCGCGGCGGAACAGGCTCCAGGTCCGCGTGGCCGTGTAGCGCAACTTCTGCGGCGTCGCCGGACAGTATGCCGCGCTGAAACTGAAGGCTTCGCCCGCGGCGGGGTCCCAGTATCCCTGCTCGATGGCGAAGTCGATCACGTTCTCCGCATACAGACAGTTCTCCGGATCGTCCAGGGGAAACTCGCGGATGCGCGCGAGATTGCTGTGCGCGCAGATGTACCCGTCCGGAACACGTCGCGCCACCCAGAGCGCGCCCTCGCCGCCCGGCCCGGGCCCGATGATCTCCAGCAACCAGGCTTCCCGCGGATCGGTGATGGACATGGACTCGCCCGTGCTGGCGTAGCCGTAGCGGCGCACGAGGTCCGTGATCACCTCGATCGCCTCCCGGGCGGTGCGCGCCCGCTGCAAGGCCAGGCGCATCAGTACCCAGTAGTGCAGCACGCCGTCGGGATTGCGCAGCTCGGGACGACCATCGAAGGTCGTCTCGCCGATGGCCACCTGAAACTCGTTCATGAGGTAGGCCACGCCGTAGGTCTGCTCCACGTGCTCGATCTGGCCCATCATCTCCCCCGTCCAGTGGGTGATGTCGAGCATCGCTCCCGGCTCGTGGGTCTCCGGCGCGATGTAGCGCAGATGAGGATGGAAAGCGCCGTCGCAGGTATAGGTCGAGAACACCGAACCGTCGGTCGAGGCGCCGCGGGTCACGATGAGGTTGGTGCAGGCGTGCAGCGGCAGCGCGCCGGTTGCCAGCACGATCGGCACGACGGCCAGCGCGATCAAACGCTTGAACATGGGACGTCCTTTGCTGGTGTTGCCCGCCGCCTCGCGGTCGGCGGTGCGGTCGGTGACGTGCCCTGCGCACGCTCGAATCACCGCGCACGGATCACTCGAAGCGGTAGCCTGCCGTGGGTGCCAGGCTACCGGAGGCCAGCAGCCGCCAGGCGCTCGTGATATCCTCGCGCAGCGCCCGATAGACAAGCCAGCGCGCGGCTGCCGCTGCCGATTCGTCGTCGCCACTCAACAGCGACGTCAGCAGATCCTTGCTCTCGGGCAGATGTATGATGCCGACCTGCTGATCGGCGGGCACCTCGGCCAGGTCCTTGGCCAGGGCGATCGCCGTATCGAGGCCGCCGAGCCGGTCGACAAGACCGTTTTCCACCGCCTGACGACCGCTAAAGACCCGGCCCATGGCCAGGCGCTCCACCTCGTCCACGCTCTTGCCGCGGGCGCGCGCGATATCCCGAATCCAGTCGTCGAAACCCGCCTGGTGACTGGCCTCGTGCCGCGCCCGTTGGTCTGGCGTCCAGGGCCGATCGCTCGCATCCATCAGCGCCATGGGGCCCTTGGTCACGGCATCGGTCGTGATACCGAGTTTCTCGTACAGTCCGGCCAGCGATATCTTGCCGCTGATCGAACCGATAGAGCCGGTGATGGTCAAGGGATCGGCGACGATCTGGGTCGCGCGGTAGGAGATGCTGTAGCCGCCCGACGCCGCGACATCGACCATGGAGACGATCACCGGCTTGGTGCGCGACGCCACTTCCACCGCGTGGCCGATCAGATCGCTGGTCAAGGAGTCGCCGCCGCCGCTGTCCACCCGCAGGACGATGGCCACCACGTCGTCGTCGTCCAGCGCCCGGTTCAAGTCGCCGACCACGGTTTCGTGTCCCATCATGATACCGAGCAGCGGGTTCACGCCGCTGCACCGTCCGCCGATGGAACCCTGAGCGTGGACCACCGCGATCTTCTGCTTGCCCTTCAGGCCGAGGTCGGCCGGATCTTCCTCGGCATACCGTTGCTGCGAGACGACCCGGAGCTCTTCGTCGTCTTCGCCCTTGAGCCGGTCCTCGAGTTCGTCCCAGTACAGGATGTCGTCGATCATGCCGCCGGCCAGCGCCTCGTCGGGACTCAGCGTAGCCAGTTCCATCAGCGCGACGATCTGCGCCTCGTCCAGACCCCGATCCTGCTGCAGCGCCTGGCCGATCAGGTCCCAGATCTCGTCGAGAATCCACTGCCGATTCGCCTTCGCTTCCGGCGTCAGACTGTCGCGCATGATCAGCTGGGCCGCGGCTTTGTACTCGCGGATCGCGTCGAGCTCGGGTTCGATGCCGAGCTTGTCCAGCAGACCACGGATGTGCAACGTGGTTGAGGCGAGGCCGTGAAAGGTCAGATAGGCCGACCGCGGGCAGTAGAGCGAATCGCAGACGGCGGCGAGGTAGTACGTGCCGCCCCGGAACGAATCGGCGTATCCGTACACCGGTTTGCCCGTCTCCTGCACGCCGGCCAGCGCGTGGCGGATCTCCTGCAGCTTGCCCAGACCCGCGCCGGAGTTGGCGGATACCTTGACGATCACACCGGCGATGCGATCGTCGACCTTTACCATCTCCAGGTTGGTCAGTATCCGTTGCAGCGTTTCGGTGTCGCCGCCGGTGAGCTGTCCGAGCATATCGGCAGGCGGGTCGTACTCGAGCATATCCCCGTGGATATCGAGCACCAGATACGAATCGTCCTCGATGGACGACTGCCCGCCGAACTTCATGGTCAGCGCCAGAACCACCGCCGCCAGCACCAGCACGATCGCCAGCAACGACGCACTCAAGGAACGTAGAAACGACTTCACGTCGACCTCCTTCGCGACCGATTCTCCTTCAATATGATAAACAGTACCATACTACGTAGACCGGCAGAAGCAATGTTGCGGGCGCGGTCCGCCGGATTATCGCGAGGTGGGAAACGGGGAGACGCAGCGGGCAAACCTGTCGGGCGGATTCGCCTGGTGGATCGGTCGCGCGGCAGGTCAGGCAAACACGTCCAGCAACGAACCGAGCATCTCGTCCGCCGTTTTCAGCGCCACGAGATTGGCCGCGTATCCGTGTTTCGCGAACCTCACGTTCACCAGCTCGCGCGTGAGGTCGACCTCGTCGCCGGCGGTGCCGGTACCGAAGCGGGCGATGCGCTCCGCGGCGTTGGCGAGACGCTGCTGGTTGCCGGCGAGACCGCCGAGCGCGCTGTTGATGGCGGGAATGAACATGTGCCGCTCCTGGAGCTGATGTGAGGTTATTAGTATCGGCCGAAATGAGTGGAACTTGAGTGATGAAATCACATTACGGCGAATTCTTAATGCGTATTATACGAATCGGCGGCGGGAAGATTGTGTCGCGTCCCGATCCTCGAACGTGGTATAATGATAACTGAAAATTCCTGCTTGCGGTTCATCGCATCTCACGAGCGCGGTTGTCAAAGGAGCACGCATGTTTCGTCGAAGCGATTTCCGGTTCCTAGCGTCCATAGCTGGCCTGTTCATCCTCGGCTTTCTCGTGGCGTCCGCTCTACCCGCTTTCGCCGAAGAAGATGTCGATGGCCTGGAAACCCTGCTGCCACGCCACGAAACTGCCGCCGAACGCGAATTCTGGAGCGGTCGCGAAGACGAGATGCCACGCCGTGAGGCGCTACAGGATCCACCGCCGGTGGCGCCGGTACGCAATTGCGCCGAATGGGAACCCTGCACCGGCGTGATGATCCGTTATCCGCTCGGCTTGCCGTACAACCTTTTACGTGACTTCGACGATGACGTCATCCTGCACGTGGTGGTATCGAGCAGCTATCAGAGTTCGGCGCAGACCAACCTGAGCAACAACGGCGTCGACATGAGTCAGGTGGAGTTCCTGGTCCGCAACAACGATTCGATCTGGACCCGCGACTACGGCCCCTGGTTCGTTTTCAACGGCATGGGCGAGATCGCCATCATCGACCACACCTACAACCGGCCCTGGCGACCCAACGACAACCTGATCCCCATCTACTTCGGCCAGCAGCAGGGCATCGACGTGCACAGCCACGACATGTACCACACCGGTGGCAACTACATGACCGACGGCGCCCACATCAGCAGCTCGACCGAACTGGTCTACAACGAGGCGGCGTCGGAAAACAGCATGAACGAGGCGCAGGTCGACCAGCTCATGTTCGACTACTACGGCGTGGAGAACTACATGGTGCTCGAGTACATCGAGAGCGGTGGCATCCACCACATCGATACCTGGGCCAAGTTCCTCGACGAGGAGACGGTGCTGCTCAAGGAAGTCTGGTCCAGCCACTGGACCTACGATGATCTGGAGCAGCGTGCGGTGCTGCTCGCGTCCCTCGAGGCCTCGACCGGCCGCAATTACCGGGTACATCGGGTCTACTGCTACAACATCGGCGGCAGCAGCCCGGCGAGCTACACCAACAGCCTGATCCTGAACGATCACATCTACGTGCCGACCTTCGGCAACAGCACCTACGACAACCAGGCCCTCGCCGCCTACGAAGCGGCCGCCCCCGGCTATCAGGTCAACGGCTACTACTACGGTGGCTTCATCAGCGACGACGCCCTGCACTGCCGGGCCAAGGGCGTGATGGACCGCGACATGCTGCGCGTGGCCCATATCCCCATCGTCGACGATCAATCGGGACCGGCAGTCGTGAGTGCGTACATCCGCGCGTACAGCGGGACGGCGATCAACGTGGCCGACGTGCACTACCGCCACGACGGAGGCCCCTGGCAGACCGTCGCCATGACGGACCTGGGTAGCTACCAGTACGAGGCGACGATCCCGCAACCGGCGGCCGACGCGATCTGCAACTACTACATCCACGCCGAGGACGCCAGCGGTCGCGCCGAGGGCATGCCCCGCGTGGAGCCGGCGCGCCATTACAGCTTCGACCACCTGGCCGACCCGTCGGCGGTCGGCGATCTGCCGGGCGCACGCGCCGTATTGCATCCCAACTACCCGAATCCGTTCAATCCGCGCACCACCTTCAGCTTCGAGCTGAGGCACGCCGACCAGGTGCAGCTGGTGGTCGTCGACGCCCGCGGTCGCCTGGTCAAGACGCTGGTCGACGGCCGCTGCCCGACCGGCACCACCGCCATCGAGTGGGACGGTACCGATGAGCAGGGGCGCAGCCTGCCCTCGGGCGTGTACCATTACCGACTGCGCACCGCCGGTCTGCAGTACAGCAAGCCGGCCACCTTGATCAAGTGATCTGTGGTTGTGATTCAGGAGTTGCCCCGGCGTGGCCATCGCCGGGGCATTTTTCTGCAGTTCCGAAGCCGTCCGGCCGTCAGGCGTATGCGGGCCCGCCTACTTCCTGGACAGCGACTGTTTGATCGACTCGATGGACGAGTACATCACCGGTACCACGACCAGGGTCAGGAAGGTCGCCACGGCCAGCCCCCAGATCACCGCCACTCCCATGGGACTCCACCACTGGCTCATCTCGCCGCCGAGCTGGATGACTTCGGCGATTTCGCCCGAAAACAGCGCTGCGAAGTCGATGGAGAAACCGGTCGTCAGCGGTATCAACCCGAGAATCGTCGTGATCGCGGTCAGGATAACCGGCCGGAAACGCGTCACGCCGGCAGTGAAGATCGCGTCGCCCAGTTCCTCGCCCCGCTCACGTAGCTGAACGATGTAGGTCAGCAGCACGATGGCGTTGTTGACCACGATGCCCGCCAGCGAGATCACGCCGACACCCGTCATGATGATGCCGAAGGGCGTGCGCGTGATCATCAATCCGCCCAGTACGCCGATCAGCGAGAGCACCACGCTCGAGATGATGATCAGCGGCACGGTCACCGAGCTGAACTGGCTGATCAGTACGACCAGGATCAGCATCACCGCCACGCCGAAGGCCTCGCTCAGGAACGCCTGCGACTCCTCCTGCATCTCGTTCTCGCCCGTGTAGTCGATCTGGTAGCCCGCGGGCATCGGTAAGTCCGCCAGATCGTCCTGCACCTGTTGCAGCAGCGCGTTGGCATTGGCGCCCGCGGTCACGTCTGCGGTCACGGTAACCACGCGCTTGACGTCGATCCGGTGGATGGCCGCGAGACCCGTGTTGAATTCGATATCCGCGAACGCCGACAGCGGGATGTTCTGGCCCTCGTAGAAAACCGTGGCCTTCTCGAGGTCTTCGACCTTGCGTCGGAAGGGATCGGCGAAACGCACGACGATTTCGTACTCGTCCTCGCCCACCCTGTACTTGGCGGTCTCGGTACCGTGGAGCGCCGTGCGGATCGTCCCCGCCACATCCCAGGTACGCAGACCGAAGCGACCGGCCTTTTCCAGATCGGGCTCGACAACGATCTCGGGCAGTTGCCGATCGTAGTTGTCGATGATGTCCACGAGGCCCTCGATATTGCGGATCCGTTCCTTGATCTGGGCCGCCAGCTGTCCCAGCACCGCGAAGTCGTCACCCGAGATCTCGATGTTGACCGGTTTGCCGACGGGCGGCCCCTGTTCCATCTTCTCCACGGTGATCCGGGCGCCGGTGAAATCCTGCAGCTGCTCCCGGAGGTCGGCCAGCGCGTCCCGCGAGGAGCGGGAACGGTCTTCCATGTCCACGAATTCCATGGTGACCAGGCCCTGGTGCGACGGCGCCTCGCCGCCGACGGCCAGCCCGTTGCCCTGGCCGGCGCCCGCCTGACCGTTGTAGGCGATCAGATCACCCACCCCGCTCACCGCGCCTTCGACGTGCTTGGCGTAGGCGTCGGTCACCTCGATGCGCGTGCCGCTGGGCGCCTCGATGTTCACCGTGGCGAAGGTCGGATCGGTGTCCGGAAAGAGTTCGGTTCCCGAGTTGAACATGCCGAACAGCAAAAACACCCCGATGAGTATGGCGGTCATGCCGCCGAGCACGATCACCCGGTGACCCAGCGCCCAGCGCAACACCGGCCGGTAGGTCTTCAGACCGAAGGCGATCAGGCGGTCACCGAGCCGCTCCCGGCCCTCGGACGTCCGGGGCACGCCCATGAAACGAGCGCACAGCACCGGGTTGAAGACCATCGCCACCAGCAACGACGCGGTCAGGGTGATGATCAGGGTAAAGGGCAGGTACTTCATGAACTCGCCCATGATACCCGGCCACAGCACCAGCGGGCCGAAGGCGCAGAGGGTCGTCAAGGTCGATGCCATCACGGCGCCCGCCACCTGGCCGGTGCCGAAGCTCGCAGCCTCTTCCTTGCCCTTGCCCTGTCCCCGGTGCCGGTAAATGTTCTCGACGATCACGATCGCATTGTCGACGAGCATGCCCAGAGCCAGGATCAGCGAGAAGAGCACCACCATGTTCAGGGTCATACCGGTCAGGCGCAGCACGATGAACGAGATCAGCATGGAGAACGGAATGGCGGCGCCGACGAACAGGGAATTGGTCAGGCCGAAAAACGCGAACAGCACGGCGACCACCAGCAGGAGGCCGCTCAGGATGTTGTTCTCCAGCTCGCTCACCATCATGCGGATGGTCTTGGACTGATCGGCGAGAACGTGGATCTCGGTTCCCGTCGGGAAGTTCGGCTCGAGCTGCTCGATGGCCTCGCGCACCCGCTCGGCGATCTCGATGATGTTCTCGCCGCTACGCTTCTTGATCGAAAGGGTGACCGCCTCCTTGCCGTTGATACGCGAGATGGTATCCCGGTCCTTCACGGCAAAGCTCACCGTCGCCACGTCACGCACGTACACCGGCGGATCGATACCCACGTTGACCACGAAGTCGAGGATCTCGGCCACCGACTCCACTTCGCCGGGAACCCGTACCTGGTAGTCGTACTGGCCCAGGGCGAGCTTGCCCCCGGGGATCGTCATGTTCTGCAGGACGATCGCATCCTGCACATCCAGCAGCGCCAGGCCATAGAACTCGAGCCGCTCCGGGTCCACGTCGACCTGGACCTCGTTCTCGACGCCTCCGGTCAGGTCGGCGCTCAACACGCCCTTGATCTGTTCGATCGCTTCCTGCAGGTCTTCGCCAACCTGCTTCAGCCGCACCGGATCGTAATCGCCGGCGAGATTGATCTGCATGATGGGCCAGTCGTCGGAGCTGACCTCCATCACGAGCAGGTCGTTGGCGGGATCCTGGGGCAATTCCGGTTTCGCCAGCTCGACGCGATCGCGCACCGCCTGCAACGCATCGCTCATGTTCACGTCCGAGGTGAACTCGATCAGGATGTTCGCGATGCCGTAATACGAACTGCTGGTGATCTCCTTGAGATCCTTCAAACCCTTGAGTTCACGCTCGATCTTCCGCGTGACCAGGTTTTCCATATCCGCGGGACTGGTGCCGGCATAGGGCGCCATGACCATCACGAAGGGAATCTTGACGTCGGGGCTGTCCTCACGCGGCAGAATGCGGTACGAGTGGACGCCGATGATGGTGATGATCACCATGAAGGCGAAGATCATCGGGTAGCGGCGGATTGCCCCATCGGTGATCCTCATCGTTCCGCCTCCCGATCGGGCGCGCCGACCCGCGATCCGGCGCTGGCCGCCTTCACCACCTCCGGATCGGCAGCCAAACTGCCATCGGTGGTGTCCGCCACCTCGGTGACCTTGACCAGATTGCCGTCGACGAGATCGCGCTGGCCGCGGACGACGATGCGATCGCCCACCACGAGCCCCTCGCGGACGGTTACCATCAGGCCCTGATCCGATCCGAGCCTGACCGGCTGAGCGTGCGCGCGGTTTTCCTCGTCCACGACGAAGACCGCCGGACCCGCGCCCGTGGTCACCACGGCGTCACGGGGTATGGTGATGGCGTCGCTGAACTCGTGTTTCTGCAACCGCGCCCGGCCGATCATGCCGCTGTGGTAGAGCAGATCCGCATTGTCCACGTGGATCTCGACCCGGAACTTGCCCGACAGCTGTTCGGCCTCGAAGGCGACCCACTCGAGGCGTCCGGCGGCGATCCGCTCGCTGCCCTCGAGACGGACCTCGGCCTCGCTGCCGATGCTGACCCAGGCGACCTCCCGCTCAGTCAGGTACCCGACCAGCTTGAGCGTGTAGGGATCGATGACCCGGGCGACGCGCTGTCCCGGTGCCACCAGTTCACCGAGTTCCACGAAGCGGTCGACCACGAGTCCGGCGTAGGGCGCCTTGACCGCGGCCCGATCGTGGCGCAGCGCCGCGATGTCGAACAGAGACTGCGCCCGCGCATGTTCCGCAGCGGCACCGAGCAATTCGATACGGCTGATCTTTCCCGCGTCGAAAAGCTGCTGCATCTTCTCGGCGTTGTAGCGCTGCAACTCCAGGTTGGCGCGCGCCGACTCAAGTTCGGCGGCCAGCAGACTCCGGTCCAGCTCGATCAGGATCTCCCCCGCGGCGACCGGCTGGCCCTTGTCGCGCACGATACGGGCCACCGTGCCGGTTTCCTGGGCATGGACATCGGTGCCCCGCACCGGCGCGATGGGTCCGGCAATCTCGAAATACTCCTGCAAATTCGTACTCGTGAGCTCCAGGATCCGCACGTTGCGCGGTGTTTCGACCACCTCCGGCGGCGGCGGTTGCTGGCGGCATCCAGCCAGCGCGAGCGCGCACATCAGTAGTGCGCCGCCAGGAACCGCGCCGGGACGTCGTCGCGGTGAAAACTGCTTCGGCGATGGGTTTCTCATCGATTCGTTCTCCCTCGTGGGTATCCCGCAAACTCGGTCATCGCACAATCGCTTCTCGGGTCACTCGCTGACCGGCGCCACGAGCCCGTCGATTGCCGCCAGCGGCGACAGCGGCGAGCGGCCAAGGGCGCGTTTGATGGCCGAGGTGACCGTGAGCACCTCGAAGTTGGCGTCGATCAGGTTGCTCTGGGCCAGGACCCGGTTGGCCTCGGCTTCGAGCACGTTCAGGTAATCGGTCTTCCCCAGTTCCAGCATCATCAGACTCTGTTCGAAGGCCTCGACACTGCGCTGCAGGTTGAGTCGGCTCGCCGCGAGGTTGGCCCGTGCCGTATCCAGGTTGGCCAGCAACTCGAGTATCTCCACGCGAATCCTGCGCCGCAGGTGGGACAGTTCGGTGCCGGTGCGCCTGATCTGCGCCTCGGTTTCCTTCACCAGCCCCTTGGTCAACAGGCCGTCGAAAACCGGGATGTTCAGTGCCACCGAAGCCCGCCAGCTATCGTGCCCCTTGTCGAACATCGTATCGACGTCCTTGCCGACATAGCCGTAGGAACCGAACACGGTCAGGTAGGGCCAGAGATCCGATTTCTGCGCCCGCCGGTTCCGGTGCAGGATGGACTCGAAAAGCTCCAGCGCCGCGGCATCGGGGCGCTGCAGGGCCAGTTCGAGCGCCCGTTCCCGGTTGATGGGATCGCCCTCGACAACCATCTCCCGACGGATGGCCAGCGGCTGATCCGGCTGCAGGCCCATCACCAGATTCAGCCGGGCGCCGTCGTTGCGGAGATTGCGCCGGGCATAGCGCAGTTGCGGCCCGACGTTGGCCAGGGTCACCGACGCCTGCAGCGTATCGAGCGTGGTGGCGAAACCCAGCTCGAAGCGCAACTGCATCACGTCGCGCAGCTCGCTCAGATTGGCGTGCTGGGCTTCGAACGCCTCGATGCTCGCGGCCGAGCGGATGACGCTGTAATAAGCGTAAAGTACCTGGTCGATGGTCTGTTGCTGCGCGCCCAGGATGAGTTCGTCCTGGCGTTCGATGCCCAGATTGGCTGCGCCGACGGCGCCGCTGATCTGCAGTGGGTTGATGGTCCAGTTCAGATTCAGGTTCGCCGTCAGGAACGACTGGGCGGGAATATCGTCGATGCCCGGCAGGAGCGATTCGAAACCCTGGAGCCAGTCCAGGAACCACGGATCGGCACCGGGCGGGACGCCGAAGGCACCACCACCGCTGAACGACTCGTCGAGCGCGAAGGTTGGATCGCGGCCGCGCGACCACTGGCCCACCGCATCGATGGTCGGCAGTCCCGTCGACAGCGCCTGGTACATCTGTCCGTCCAGCTCCTGTCGGCGCAGGCGTTCCGCCAGCAGGGTTTCGTTGCGCTCGAGCGCGGTATCGACACAGTCGTGCAGGTCGCGGACCTGGTCGGCGCCCGGTCGAACCACGATCACGTCCGACGCCGGGTCGCCGGTGCCGGCGGGCTGATCAGCCGCCTGCACGGCCGCGACGCCCGATCCCATCGACAGCAGCGCGACCACGGCGAGCGCGCCGCTCACGGCTGGCGACCAGTCACAGAGAGTCTGCAGTTTCATTCCCCTAATCCGATCGTCTGTACACGGATGGTCACGATGTGCGTCATGCCGCCGGCGGCCAGCGGCGCCGAACAACCCGACGGTATACGCAGGCCACGGCTCCTGGTTTCATCGTCGGTTCGGGACGGATAACAGGTCATTGCTGGTATATAACCTTCGTGGTTTCAAGGTGCAAGACCAAGTCGCCGACTTCAATTCATAACAACCAGCAGGATACCGAGCAGTGCCACGCCCGCGGCCAGACCCTTGCGTCGCGAAAAGGGCTCCTTCAGAAACAGCGAGGCAAACACGAGGATGTAGATCGTGCTTGTCTGGTTCAGGATGCCGGCCGCACTCGCGGTGGTGTACTTCATCCCGGCGATCCACAACAGCAAGGCCAGAAACGAACCCAGCACCGTGCCGGTCAAGGTGAACTTCAGTTCCGGCCGCGGTGCAAACACCGAAAAGATCCGGCGTCGTGAGGGTGAAATCAGCGCCACGGGCACCATCACCGCCACGCAGCCGATCTGCCGTACCGTCGTCGCCCACAGTACCGACGAGCGGTCCAGCACGGGTTTCGCGATCACGATGCCGAAGGCGATGGTGGCCATGGCCAGCACACCGCAACCGATACCCACCAGCAAGGTGCGGCGACTCGTGTTCCGTGGCGGCTGGACACGGGTGGCGATCAGTACGCCGACGATGACACAACCCATGCCACCGATCTGCCAGCTGTTCAATCGCTCTCCCACCAGCAGCCAGGCGAACAGCACGACAAAAGGCGAATAGAGGCAATCGACGATGGCGTTGATGCCCGCACCCACGCGGTTCAGGCACATGTGGAACAGGGTGTCCGAGATGGCGATGGCGATGATGCCGCTGGCCAGCAGGATCAGGTAGTCCTGCAGGGGCGCCTGACGCCACAGTTCCACCCTGCCGACCGCCATCACGATCAAGAGCAGGCCGCAGGAGACGACGACCCGAAACAGATTCAGGGCAAACGGCGAAACGGTCTCACCCGCTCGTTTGAACAGGATCACCGCGAATGCCCAGACCATCGCCGCCAGCACGGCGTAAAGTTCGCCCATCGGTCCGCTGTCCTATCGTGAGGGGAGGTCCGGGATGCCGCGCAATTCCGTGAGCGCGATTCCGCATTCAACCGACAGGGCCCTCGTGCCGAAAACCACACCAGCAGCACGGATGTCCCTGACCGGACATCGCCCGTCGTCACCCGCCGGCTCGACAGCCGGCGGTCCGAGGTGCACCATGAACGCGCAACCGCCCACAACCCTCGCTTCCGGCTCCGGCGAACCCGCTGACCTGCTCGCGGCCGCCGATCGTCTGCTGCCGCAGATCAAGAGGCTACCCGAGCTCTCGCACGTGGTAAACGACTTCCTCACCCTGTCGCGCAAGCAATACCTGACCGCGCGTGAATTCGAGGAGGTCATCAGCCGCGATCGCGATCTGCACGCCTGGCTCATCCGGCAGGCCAACAGCGGGTTTTTCAACCCGGCCCGCCCCATCCTCACGATCGCCGACGCGTCGGTGATCATCGGCCTCGACGCGTTGCAGCGCATGGTGCACGCGGTCTGCTCTCGCGATCTGCTCCGCTACCGGATGCGCTGCTACCATCTGCCCGGAAACGGTTTCTGGCTGCATTCGCTCGCGGTGGCTGCTTGCTGCCGGAGCCTGGCCGGCGCCGGAGACCGCTGTCCCCTGAACGCCGAGGAAGCCTTCGTTGCCGGTCTGTTGCACGACGTGGGCAAGCGGGTACTCGATGGTCTGCTTCCGCGACGCGGCGGCCAGCGCCCCATCGACCGCGCCCAAGAACTGGCTGCCTGCGGCGTCGACCATGCGGTGCTGTCGGCGCGGATCATCGACCAGTGGGGTTTACCTGCCGGCATCGGCGAGGCCGTGCGCCGGCATCACGCGTCCGCCGAAGCGGCGCTGCAACCCGGCGGGGCCCTGGTTCAGCTGGCCGACGCGATCTGTACGGACTGGGGCGTCGGCATCTGGACCTATCCGAAGCTGGACCTCGAGATCGATCCGGCACGGTATCGTCGGCAGCTGAGCGCGCTCGGTTTCGTCAATACGGTTCTGGTCGATCAGCTCGACACGCTGCGGCCGTTGCTGGCCAATCTCGATGAGATGCTGCGCGCGCTCGATCACAATCCGGTGGTCCGAAAAGGGTCGGCAAGCAGCGATACGGCGGCGGAAGCGGCCGGTGCGGCAGCGCCCGGTAATACAACCGGCAGCGACGATCGCTCGCGGCACGATCGTCAGCAGAGTCATCGGCAGCGTAGCGGTCGCCAGCGACGGCAAGCGCGCGGTCGGTTGCGGCGTCGGCGCCGGTCCCGCTAGCGTCCCGCGTCAGTCATCCTCGCCGAAGATCTCCTGCCAGCGCTGAATGGGATCACTGAACACGACGTCCGAGAACCGGAAGCGATCGGGATCGAAGGACTCGACGGGCTGGAACTGTTCGATCCAGGCGGCCATATCTGCATACTCTTCATGTCGTCGATCGGCCAGCACCGTGATGAGATGTTCGTACCCCGGCGGCCCCCCGCAATCCTCGATGGGGCAGGCGCCGCGACCGGCTACGCACCGGGGGTAACGTTGATCCGGGTCACGGTCGAGGACCTTGTCGAGCGCGACTTCGTGCTGCCAGTCGTCGCCGAGGTCGTAGGTGTAGAGCGCGGGCAGGTGGTCGGGCACGAAGAACTCGGCGATGCTGCGCTCCCAGCCCGGCAGCAGCGAGCCGAGAGCGGCAAACGGCGTATCCTCCGGCAAACCGTAGCGATAGCGATGACCGCTGCCCGGATGATCGACGGTGAACTGGTGGGCGTGGCGGTTCTCCCAGCCCAGGGCGTCCTGGATCGCGATATGCAGATCCCAGAAGGTCGCGGTCTCGAGCACCTGGATCACCCGCCAGACCGGTCGCGGCACCACCAGCAGCTCGACACGCAACTGCAACACCCGGCCGTGGAACGGATTGCCGGGAAAGGGGATGATGTTGTCGAACGGTGTCGACGAAGACGAGCTCATGGGCCTCTCCGCTGCTGTTTTCCGGGTCGTCTCACGCGGCCAAAACCGCTTCCAAGGTAATCAACAGCGACCCAGACACCACAAGAAATCACGCGCCTGCCCGGCACCGGCATGGTGATCGGTCGCCGTGAACGAACCCCGCGACACCCACGTCACTTCGCGTGCCACGGAAAAGCGATTTGCAGATGCGGCGATTTCCGCGACAATGATCCGGCGTTTCCGAATCTCGGAACGCGGTGTCGGCTCGCGGTCGCGTGATCAGCGCGACGAAAGGTGTTTCTCGTGGCGGCCCTGACGAAACACGCAGCGGACCATACGGTCATCATCGGCGGCGGTATCGTCGGCCTGTGTAGCGCCTGGTACCTGGCGCGGCGCGGCCGACGGGTATCCGTGTTCGATAGCGGCAGCATCGCCGACAGCGCCTCGGCCGGCAATGCGGGGATCGTCGCCTTCGGTCATCCGCCGCTGCCCCGACCCGGTCTGCCCGCCAGAGCACTGCGCTGGCTCCTCGATCCTGCGGCGCCGTTCTACATCCAGCCGCGCTTCGACCCGGAGTTCTTCGGCTGGCTGTGGCGTTTCCGCCGCGCGTGCAATACCGGGCACGTCGACCACTGCCTGACCGTGCTGGCGGCGCTCGGACGACTTTCCCGACGCTGCTGGGAGGAGATGCTCGCCGCCGAGTCCCTCGATCCGAACTCGCTCGGGGGAGGCTCGGGTGCCGGGACGACGGGTGACCTCACGGCCACCGATTCCGCTTGGTGGCGCAGCGGCTGGCTCGACGTGTACCGCACCGCCGAGGCCGGAGCGCATGTGCTGGCGGATGCCCAACTCGTTCGCGACCACGGTTTTGAAGTAGAGGAGCTGGCTGGCGACGGTATTCGGCGGCGGGATGCGGCGTTCGGCGACGACGTGCTCGGTGCGGTCTACTATCCGGAAAGCCGCAGTCTCGATCCAGGGCGCTTTCTTTGCACGCTGGCCGAACGCCTGTCGGCGCTGGGTGTCGCGGTGCACGAGAACACATCGGTCGCAACGCTGACCGTTGCCGACGGCGTCTGTCGCGGCGTGACCCTGGCTGACGGCCGGCAGATCGCGAGTGCCGACGTGGTGCTGGCGGCCGGCGCCTGGTCGACGCACCTGGCCCGCGATATCAGCCTGCGGCTCCCCCTGCAAGCGGGCAAGGGCTACCATCTCGACCTCGTGGCACCCGTCCCCTGCCCGGCGACGGCCTGCGTCCTGAACGAAGCCATGATTGCCGTCACACCCCTGGGCGACCGGCTGCGATTGGCGGGTACGGTCGAGTTTTCCGGCCTCAACCTCCGGTTGCACGAACGACGACTGCGCCAGTTGTTGACGGGGGCTCGCCGCTACCTGCGCGGCCTGGACACACCGGACGTGGCGCACACCTGGTGCGGCCTGCGCCCCTGCACCGCCGACGGCCTGCCGGTCATCGGGGAAACACCGGCTGTTTCCGGCCTGTTCATCGCCACCGGACACGCCAAGATGGGCTTGACCCACGGCCCGGGCACCGGCCGGCTGATCGCCGAGTTGATTCTCGACGGAAAGCCATCGCTGGACATCACACCGCTGCGCGCCGACCGCAGTCTGTGAACATGGCGTTTCGCGATCGTTGCGTCCCGTGTTCCGCGCTGCACGCCGGTCGCGACACGAGTGTCCGCCCCCGGCCCACTGCATCGAACATCAAAACCAAACCTCGACCGTCCGGTATCGAAAAAGTTTTTCATGGAGCTTGTTCCGCGTGTGCCAATGGTTTACTATTCAAAGCGGTCCGGTCGCCATGCCGGTGGTTTTGGGAGGGTTGTTCGGTTCGTCCCTGTTGGATGGGAGGTTCTCGACTCCCGCAGAAAAGGGACAGGTTCAGCTTGCGGATCTACGTAGGAAATCTCAATTATCGCTCCACCGATGAAGGTTTGTCGGAACTGTTCGGACAGCACGGCGCCGTTGCCAGCGCCACCATCCTGACCGATCGCGAGACCGGTCGCTCCCGCGGTTTCGGTTTCATCGAGATGGAGAACGACGACGAGGCGCGCGCCGCCATCGAGGCGTTGAACGGCCACGATTTAGACGGTCGTGACCTGCGCGTCAACGAGGCTCGCCCGCGCGAGCCGCGTTCGAGGTGGTAGCACGGTACTAGCTAACGCGCACCGCATCTGCCCCGGTCTTCGGACCGGGGCTTTTTTTTCTCGACGGGGTCCACGATCAGAGTTCGACCTCGGTACCGACACCCTTTTCGCGCGCGGCCTTGAAAACCGCCAGCGCCGACGACACGTCCTGGATGGCCAGACCGCAGGACTTGAACACGGTGATCTGCTCGGCGTTCTCCCGGCCCGGTTTCTGGCCGGCGACGATCTCTCCCAGGCTGGCCACGATGTGCTCCTCCGTAACCGCACCCTCAGCGATGGGAATCAGGATATCGCCTGCTTCGGCGAGGTTGGCCTCCTTCAAGTCGGCAACGAAACGGGATTTCACGACGGTGGTGGTGTCGAGTTCGCGCGCCGCCGGTGAGTGGGAGCCGATGTTGTTGATGTGCGTACCCGGCGTGAGCCAGTCGCCGTCGAAGACCGGTTGCGGCGAACTGGACGCGGTCACGATGATATCCGCAGCGGTGACGGCGGCCCGGGCGTCGTCGGTCGCGGCCACCTCGACACCGAGCTGCTCGCTCATCTCCGCAGTGAAGGTCGCCAGGATCTCGTCATTGACGTCCAGCGCGAAGACCTTGCTCAGCGGCCGGACGAGGTGCAGCGCCTCGAGCTGCTTGCGCGCCTGGATACCGGCGCCGAACACCGTACAGACGGACGCATCCTCGCGCGCGAGGTACTTCGTCGCCACACCGCTCGCCGCGCCGGTGCGCACGGCCGTCAAGTAGCCGGCGTCCATGATCGCGATGGCCTGGCCGGTGCGCGGATCGCACAGGAGCATGGTGCCGAAAATGGTCGGCGCCTGGTACTTGGTTGGATTGTCCGGATACACGGTGACGAGTTTCAGGCCCAGCGCGTCGAGATCGCCGCCGATGTAGGCCGGCATGCCCAGGAAAACCCCGTGGTGCGCTTCCACGCTGATGACCGATCGTTGCGGCATCGCGGCCTGGCCGAGGGTGTGGGCGGCAAAGGCCGATTCGACGGCCTCCAGACAGTCCGCCATGGTCAGAACCGAAGCCACGTCGTTTCGTGAGAGCAAGAGCGCCATGGTAATCCCCTTTTTATCTGCTGCGCGAGTGTCGGATGGGTGAGTATAGCTTTGGCAGGCGGTATTCTACGGCACCGGCAGGGTGCGGTCGATAGATTTCGGACGGTTCTCAGTCAGCCGCCGCCGCACGATGAAGCGGCAAACAGCACCGGATGGACCGCCACCGCAGGTTCGTCCACCCGGCCCGCAATGAGGATATGGGACCTACCGGAAGAGACTTTTGACGCTGCCCCAGGTCTGGATTTCCGAGCCGAATTCCTTGTTTATACCGGCGCAGGGATGCGGCGTCCCCTGCGCGTCGTAGCCAGTCACGTTGAAGAACTCGACCAGGTTGGTCATATCGTCACCGTCCACGTATACCGGCAAACCGGATTCCGCAGAAGGGTAATCATGCAGACCTTCAATGGTAATGAACGTTTCGCCCTGTACCGCCATCATAATCGACATCGATGCCAGTACGGTCACCGTCTGCACGCTGATCGGTTCACGCGCCCCGACGGCGAACTCGGGCCACTGTAAGACGTTGAGTTGTTCGCCGTTTAAATCGACAGATACTGAGAAAAGAGACTCGTCTTCGAAATGCAACGCGCATTCCCAGCCGGCAATGGTCGCCGTCTCAGCGTTGGTCACGGCCAAGTAGGCGACAGTCGATTGTCCAGGCGTGAGGTCGACTGCATTGACCGATGCCTGCTCGTCGAAATAGATGCCGATGACGTTGTCATCGTTGCTGCTGAGCGCGCCGGCCGCGCCTGCGGCCGCCATGACGAAGATGAAAACGAAGATGCTTTGCAGGGTGATTCCTTTGCACATGATTCAACCCCCCCGATATCACTCCAGGCGGTAGTAGCCAGTCGGGATACTATCCATGTACATCACGTTACGTCAGGATCGGTATCCGGTCAAACTCCCAGTGGTTCTACATCCGCCGGCCATCCGCCGTGGTCGCGTTTTTACGCTTCAGTCGGTCAGTTGCGAGCGGAAGGCCTGCAAACGCACGTTGTCCGGATCGAGTTGCAGCGCCGTCTCGAGGGCCCGCAGAGCCAGCTCCCGCTGACCGTGATCCAGGCAGGTAGCCAGCACGAGCGTCCAGACCTCGGGATCATTCACGGGACTCGCGTGCCGCTCGAGCGAGCGCGCCAGCGCCACGGCTCGCTGCGGGTCGCCCAGCGCCCGGTCCGCTTCCAGCAGCAACCGGAGTTCGACAGCGGACATGTCCTTGCCCCACAACGGCAGCAGCAATGCTCTCGCCCGCTCGGCCTGATTGCGTTGCAGGTAACACCAGGCCAGATAGCGGCGCGTGGCGGGCGTCGGCTCAGCGGTATAGGCGGCGCGCAGATCGTCGAGCAGGGCCTCGCCGCTGGCACCCTCGAGATCCAGCCAACCGGCGCCGAGCTCGGGATCGATCGCCTGCATGTCGGCAGCGACATTGACGCCCCGCTGCAACCGCAGCTGCGCGATCGCCAGCGAGTCTTCACGGCTGACTCCGAGTTCGAAGGGCGAGGGAACAACGTTGATGGGACGATAGCGGTCGTGGCGCGCGATGGTGAGCATCCGGGCGATGGCCGGATCGTCGGGGGCGAGCTGCGACGCCTGTTCGAGGTCGTCACGCGCGCCCGGCACATCCTGCTCGTGGTAGCGCAGCAAGCCGCGATTGAACCACGCGGCCGCGTAGCCGGGATCGATGGCCACCGCCCGGTCGAGGGCGGATAGCGCCGCCCCGGGCTCACCGCAGTAGAACCGGGCGAGGCCCAGTGCGAGCCAGCCCGCCGCCTGCTGCGGCCGTAACTCCACGTAGCGCTTGAGCCACGAGACGCAGGTCGTGAAGTCCTGGCGGTCGAAGGCGATCAAACCGGTCAGCAGGATCACGTCCGGATCCTCGCGGTCGGCGGCGAGGAACTCCTCGTGGGCGGTACGCAGGTCGGCGGCCGCCGCGTCGTAGTCACCGCTGAAGAAGTGGACGCGACCACGCAGGGCCAGCGCCGCCGTCGGCCGGATGTTCCGCTTGCGGCACGTGGTCAACGCCTCGCGGGCCGCCTCGGCCAGGGCGGCACGGCGGCGCGGCTCCCGCTCCACCTCGAAACTGATCTCGGTATTGGCGGCGTAGGCAAACAGACTGCCGGCCAGATAGAAGTGGCGGTAGCCGACGAAGTAAGGCATACCGCAGCCGCTCTGCCCGTGTATACGCGGCGCTCCCTGGGCTCCGATCAGGGGAAAGTACGTGAAGTACGGCCTGTTGATCGCGGCCAGGCTGTAGTATGTACGCGCCTTGTCCATCTGACCGCATTGCTCGTACAGCAAGCCCATGCCGTTCCAGAAGCGGTAGTTGAGCTGTGCCGGCAACTCGTTGTAGACGTCGATGTCGTCGAGTATTTCGAGGGCGAGTTCCGGTTTGCCCTGCTCCATCTGTACCACCGCCCGGATCCACTGACCCGCGAACGCGTTGGGACGGCTCCACCAGGCGGTCTTGATCAGGGGATTGCTCTGGTAGCGGATGTCGGTGTGTCGATGCCGGTCGCGTACGTAGACAGGAATCTCGCGCAACAAAGCCGCCACCTGCCGCGCCCGGATGAAATCGCCGCTCTGCGCGTGCACGAGACCCTGGACGAGCAGGATTTCCCACCGCTGACCGACCGGTCGCGGCGACAGACTCACCAGGAGCGAATCGGCGCGTTCGAGCCACGGGCCGCAGCTTTCGTCGTCGCCGCGCTCCCAGGCGAGCCAGGCATAGTCGAGCGCAATACGGAGTTGCAGTTCGGTGATCCCGGATCGCGCCGTACCAGCGTCGGCCGCTGTGTGCGCGTCGCTTCGCGTCGCCGGCGCCACGCCGACCTGGTCAAGGTGCTGGACGGCCGCCTGCGCGGCGTCCAGCGCCCGGTGTTGGCGTTTCCAGTCACCGACCACCCCGGCGAAATAGGCGAGATCGTACCAGATGTACGGGTTGGTGGGATCGAGTCCGACGGCGTTGTTGAGATGCCGCAGAGCCCGCGTCACACCGTCGCCGGCGCCGTTTGGCGGCGGGCAGTCGCCGCAGGTGTTGACCGATTCGCCCTCCCAGTTCGCCCGGTGTACGTCCATGATGATGGTGCGCAGGCGCATGGCCTCGCGCCACGACGCGTCGGCGGACCGGCGGCGCAAAACACACTCCGACGCCGGCAGCGCCAGAAACTCGGCAGGGCCCAGCGAATCGAATTCGGCGTCGTACCGAAACGTTTCCCGATAGGTGTCGAAAGGGTTCGCCGGCTCGAGCACCTTGGTGAGGTAGGTGACGACCAGTTGCGGGCGGTCGATTCGCCAGTCCCACGTCGCCCACTCGTTGCGTGTGCTGGCACCGTCCGGCACCGCCAGCGCCGGATCGGTGACCGGGACGGCGGGACCGCGTGAACAGTCGGCGAGCAGGCAACTGCAAAGGAGAATACCAGCCGCAACGGCCAGGCATCGCCAGGTTGGAGCGATCGGGTCGCGTAGGAAACTCCGGATGGCCATCCGTACTCCTCTCGCGGGTAACGCCGAATCGGAGCCGGCTGCGATGGTCCACGTCCGTACGATCAGTCCGCAAGCAGATCGAACGCGCCGCCAAGCACCTGCTCGAGCCTGCCCGTTCGCCAGCCGCGAATCCGGTCGCGAACCAACGGCGACGGCTGTTCCCGGTACAGACGCACGATGCGCAGGTTGTCCGCTGACGGCTCTGCCAGCAAGCGATCCGCCTCGATCTGCTGCTCGCGACGATTCACCGTCGGCACCACGGGCTGCGGAACGACCCGCACCCGGACCTGTCGGCGGTGGTAATTACCGCCGCCGCGATTCGTCGGCTCCTCCCAGACATGCAATCCGTTCTCTGCTTGAAGTAAGGTGTAGGCGGCGTACCCGGATACCGCGATCACCCGCGACCACGGTCGACTTCCGTCGCCTCCCGTTTCGGCGAGCACATCCAGCTTCATGCGCCGCGCGCGCGCCCACTGCCGGTACATCTCGGCAAGCCGCTGTCCCCAGCCATCGGTCTCGGACTCGCGTTGGCCGGAGGTGTCATCCGCGTCGATCAGCACATAGGCTTCCCAGGGCACGCCATGCTCCAGGGCACCGATGGCGGCATCGAGCAGGTAAAGTCGCTGTGCGAGCTTGCCGACCAGATCGGTGGGACAACGCCTGTATCCTTTGCCGCCGCTGTCGGCCTGTGACCACGTATTCAGCTTCTCGAGCAACGCGCCGGCACTCTCGAGGCCACTGTCGATCCGATCCATGTATTCCGCCTGGCCCAGGACGCGGAAGCGGTCTTCCGTTTCCCAGAAGCCTGGCTGCGACATGACACGAAAGGCCTCCTGCTTCCGCTCCCGCCATCCGGTCGCCGCCAGGCGTTCGTTCAACTCGGCAAAGCCGACGAGCAGGCTATCGAGTTCCCGCCGGCCCCCGCGCGGGCTCAACATGATGCGCACGGGCGTCTCGTGGCCGCCGGCCTCGCGCTGCGCCGGCGTCGGCTCGAGGCGGTCCTCGGCGGTCGGCTCGGTGGCATCCGGATCGACAAACTCGGTGACCAGCCCATCGTCGCCGGCGTGTATGAACAGGAACTGGTCGCCGGCCGGCAGACGGCCGGTCGCGATCACTTCCGACAGCGGCGCGAGCAGATACCGCTCCACGGCGCGCCTGAGCGGCCGCGCCCCCAGATCGGCGGTGAATCCCTTCTCGAGCAGGAAATCAATGGCCGAATCGTCCCAGATCATCGCCCAGTCACGGTGGCGAAGCCCCCGGCGCCGGTCGGCCTTGCGCAATTCGAGGCGCAACAGCTCGCGCATGGTCTCCCGGGTGAACGGCTTGAATATCACCTGACGATCAAAACGATTGATGAACTCCTTGCGGAAGGTGCTGTCGATGGCCTTGCGTACGTCGGCAGGACGGAAGACATCGCCTTCGCGCGAGAAGCCGAGACCCGTGCCCACGGGAACGACCGCACCCAGGTTGGAGGTCACGATGATGATCGTGTGCCGGAAGTCGACGGTGTTGCCCTGGTCGTCCGTCAGCCGACCGTCGTCGAACACCTGCAGGAAAAGATCCCAGACGTCGGTGGCGGCCTTTTCGAACTCGTCGAGCAACAGGACCGAGAACGGTTGCTGTCGCACCTGGCTGACCAGCGTGCCACTGCCGGTACCGGCGAAGTGGTCCATCGCCTGCAGCAGCCGGTGTGCCGCGCCGTGGTCCTTGTACTCGCTCATGTCCACGCGGATCATGCGCTGTTGCGAACCGAACAGGTACTCGGCCAGCACCTTGGCGATTTCGGTTTTCCCGGTACCGGTCGGACCGGCAAAAAGAAACACGCCCTGGGGCCGGGTCGGGTCCGTCAATCCCGCCTTCATCATGGCCACCCGCTGGATCAGGCACTCGACCGCCTCGGCCTGGCCGAGGATGCGCTGTGCGAAGAACTCGCGCATGGACTGCAGCTCGAAACTCTGTTGATCGTCGAGCATGAAGGTCGGCAATCCGGTCAGCTCGCCCAGCGTGGTGATCAGATCATCGCGGTCGAAGGTGGTGCTTTTCCGCAGACGACCACCCCGGCGGCACGTACGGCCGATCAACTGCATCAGATTGCCCGGGGCCGCCCGATCGCCCAGAAATTGTTCGGCCAGCAGCCAGGCTTCCCGGAGCACCTGATCGTTCTCCGGCACGGGCGCTGACGTGGACCGTTCACGTTCCGCATCCAGCCAAGCGCGAGTTACCTCAACGGTCTGTTCACCAGCGAGCGGCGACACCCGGATTATATCGAACACATGGCGCACCCCAGGCAGGTTCTGCACCAGCGCCTCGTACGCCGACGGTGTCACGGTTCCCACGACACACAGTCCACCGTTCTCGATATGCGGCAACAGGAGCTGCAAGGCGCCGGTGGCGCTGGCGTCGTGTCGCCCGGTCGCCAGCAGGGCACTGATATCGGGGATGAACCACAGCCGCTTACGCCGGCGCATCTGCGAGATGTACTCCTTGAGGCGCCCCTCGAACATGCCTATGTATTTCTGGTCGGCGATGATGTCGGTGTGTCCGGCCTCGAGTACCAGCCAGTCGCGCTCGAGCAACCTGCCGGCCAGCGCCTCGAGCACGGTGCGCTTACCGACACCGGGTTCGCCGACCAGCACACAGGAACGCCGACCACGTGACGTGATGCACTGCAGCACTTGTTTCACGTGCTCGTCGAGCGAGGTGTGCTTGTGGACGTGACGTCCCGCCGCCGTCGGCACCTTGGTCCAGACCCTGCCCAGCGTCGCCAGCTC
>CAYLIV010000006.1:0-7758 GCA_964384055.1 uncultured Fibrobacteraceae bacterium | reverse complement strand
AATGTACTCGCGCAGGTACTCGACCGAGGGCGGCGTCGCCAACCACTCGTAGGCATTCGTCTCGATACAGATCGACACGAGCAGATCGGCGACGGTTCTACGCTCCGACGGTGCGCACGCCGCCGCCGCCCGTAAACCGAAATACAGAACCCAGCCGGGTTGACGCGGCAGATGCGCGAGCAGCCGGTCGAGCTCCGTGAACGCCGTGCCGCGCAGCGCGATGGCCTGGTACGCGATACAGCGCAACGGGACATGCTCCCCGTACACGTACTGTAGCAACTGTGCATCGCTGTACTCGTCCGCGTTCAGCAGCTGGGCACAATGCATGAACGCCGGATGCGCACTCAGTTCGGTCGGTAGGGAGGCGACATTGTAGATTTCGGCCAGCGGCTGCAGTGCCCGGTAGATTTCGGGGATCGGGTAGTTGGGAGCCGAGGAGTCGACGCCAGCGTCCGCCGGATCCGCCGCCGCGGCTGCGGTCCGTTCCTGTTCATGTTCCAGCTGGGACTTTCGATCACGCCCCGCCAACCAGGTTTTGATCACGAACGCGCCCAGAGAACACACCGCAAGAAAACCGAGTAGCCTACCCAAGCCATCGGACATGCTTTTGAGGCCTCCCGGAATGGCAGGTGATCCCGTGAACGATCGGGACGAGGATTCTGGGAAATATGAAAGCGCAGTGTAGCGCGAAACGGTACCGGTGGTGAAGCGAATTGTGACAGTACGGTCCTACCGTCGGAGTTGCTGGCGCGTCAGATCATCGATGTTGCGCGGCCTCTCCAGCTACACCTGTGCGCCGGCGTGGAGACAGACGTCCTCGTGGATACCGCGGGCGGCGCTGTTTGTGACAACGGTATACAGGTCGACCGCGATGTCCGGATCGTTATCGAGCATTTTCGTTTTGACTCGCGGAACGAGGGCGGCACGATCAGCGTCAGTGTTCACCCACTCATGACCATAAAAGACCGCAGTGGTCGGCCCCAATGCGGACTCCATGAGGAAGTGGGTTATTCGCACTGAAAAACAAAAGACTCGCGATTCGCGCAAGTCTTTGATCCGATTATATTTATCTGGTGGAGCCAAGGGGGATCGAACCCCTGACCTTTTGACTGCCAGTCAAATGCTCTCCCAGCTGAGCTATGGCCCCACCCGTATTTTCCGAGGCGCAAATATAGCATTCAACGCAGTTATGTCAAATGTTCTCTGACTTGACAGGATGGGACCTGCTGGCTACCATGCCTGCTCTACCGGGTCATTCCGGACGGTGCCGGAGTGGTGAAATTGGTAGACGCGCTGGACTCAAAATCCAGTGTTCCTTTGGAACGTGTCGGTTCGAGTCCGACCTCCGGCACCACGAACTCGGCCCGCCATTTCCCGACTGATTTTCCCTGACGCCCTACTGTTGCCGAACCCGCCAACTACTCGTAGCACGCCTTGACGGAACTCCAGCTCCACCGTTCCGGCAACGGATCCACCGGCTCGTCCGGTACGGCGGTCGCATCGTCGTAACACTCCGAGCCCACTGCGGCAGCTATCTCGGGAAGCGTTCCCGGATCGCCGTCCTCGATGGTGAAGGGCAGTTCCACCTGTCGCCAGCCGTCGAAGTCGAGCCAGACGAAAACCAGGGTCCACGCCCCGGGTGGTACATCCTCGATGACCACGGTCAAATCGTAATAGCACAGGCAGTAGCAGCCGAGATTGCCCAGGTCCTCGGTCTCGACCAGCGTGAGCACGTCACCTTCGACGCTCAGGTCGTAGTGCATCGTCTCGTAGCAGCAGTTGTAGAAGGCGGCGTTGTGATGAACGGTGACCGTACTGCCGTCGATTTCGAGCTCGAACCAGTCGTCGATGGGGTCCTGTCCGTTCGCCGTCGCCGGCGTCAGCGCCAGTCCACAAGCGATCAGACAGCCGACCATCAGACAGCCGATGACCGGACCGCAGACAGCCAGACGACCGGCCATGATATTCGGATTCCAACGTCGCATGTTGGCTCCTTTCTCGGCGATATCCCTTTCGAATGTGTCCTTCCACGATGCTGTATCACCGGTACAACATCTTCACGGCGGTCCAGGCCGTTCCAACCGGTTCCTCTTCCGCTTCGGGCACCGCGGTCCAGCCGTCGTAGCAGGCGGAACTCACGAAGGCACCGAGCTGCGGATCCTGCCCCGGCACCTCGATGGCGAATGGCAGCTCCACCGAAATCCAGCCGCCGGAATCCAGCCACCAGAATTCCAGGAGCCATTCGCCGGCCGGCAGGTCGGTGACCTCGACGGTCAGATCGTAGTAGCACAGGCACGCGCACGCCGGACCGTCGATGATCTCGTTCTCCACGACGGTCAGCACGAAATCGACATGGCTGATCTCATACTCCATCGAGGTCCAGCAACAGTTGTAGCGAGCTTGATCGTGATGGATGGTGAGCGTGGAACCGTCGACCTCGAGTTCGAACAGGTCTTCGAGATTGAACTGGGCGCTGGCGAGCGGCGGCATGAACAGGACGGCGGTCAGCACTGCACCGGCAAGCAGGCGGTATACGGAGAACTTCCTCATCTTTTTCCCTCCTGAAAAGACTCGGCAAGTCGGTACTGGTATGGCTGTCAGGTCGTTGACCGACCTGTCGGCCGGCGATCGGCGGCATCCGCCGGGCTGGGTGCGAGGTGTGGAGCAATGGCGGTGTTCGCCGACGCGTGCAACAATGGTACCACAGTTCGTAGAAGGCGTCAAAAACCTCGGCGGAATCGCCACCTACCCGGGCCTTTGAGCGCTCGTCTCGTGAGACGAAGAACCGAGGGGTGGCCTCTGCGTGACCACCCCTCTCCCTGCTCACTCGTAACCAAAGCATATCGGTGGAATTGCACCGATTTACTTGGTACGCATATGAGGGTACGTATAATCCCGCGGCGGGTCAAATGTCTCCTTGACCGTGCGCGGCGAGGTCCAGCGGATCAGGTTCAGATACGATCCTGCCTTGTCATTGGTACCGGAAGCCCGGCTACCACCGAAGGGCTGCTGGCCCACCACGGCGCCGGTCGGCTTGTCGTTGATGTAGAAGTTGCCGGCGGTGCCCACCAGCTCGTCCTTCATCTTGATGATCGCCGCACGGTCCTGTGCAAACACCGCGCCGGTCAGTGCATAGGCACTGCTCTTGTCGCACAGACGGAGGGTCTTGAGCAGGTCCTTCTCCTTGTAAAGCTTGATCGTCAGCACCGGGCCGAAGATCTCCTCGACCATCGTCTCGTAGTCCGGATCCGAGGCCAGGACGACCGTCGGCTCGATGAAGTAGCCCTTGCTGTCGTCGCAGGTGCCGCCGGCGATGATCCGCGCCTTGCCCCGCGCCTTGCGGGCCCGGTCGATGTAGCCCTTGATCGTCTCGTACGCATGCCGGTCGATCACGGCGCCCATGAGATTACGGAAGTCGCTGATGTCGCCCATGGCGATGGTCTCGACCATGGCCAGCAGCTTCTTGCGCACGGACCGCTTCCACAGGGTCTCGGGGATGTAGGCGCGGCTCGCGGCCGAGCACTTCTGTCCCTGGTACTCGAAGGCGCCCCGCACGAGGGCCACGACCAGGGCGTCCACGTCAGCACTCGGATGGGCGAACACGAAGTCCTTGCCGCCGGTCTCGCCCACGATCCGCGGGTAACAGCCGTAATTGTGGATGTTGCCGCCGATCTGCTTCCACATGCCCTGGAACACCTCGGTGCTGCCGGTGAAGTGCACGCCGGCCAGTTCGTTGCTCTCCATGACCGGATTGCCGATCTGGCCGCCGCTGCCGGGCACCAGGTTGATCACGCCGTCTGGCATGCCGGCTTCCTTGAGGATCTGCATGATGTAGTGGGCGCTGTAGACCGAGCTCGAAGCCGGTTTCCAGACCACCGTGTTTCCCATCAGCGCCGGCGCTGTGGGAAGGTTGCCGGCGATGCTGGTGAAGTTGAAGGGCGTGACGGCGAACACGAAGCCGTCCAGCGGTCGCTGCTCGAGCATGTTCCACATGCCGGGCGCGCTCTCGGGCTGCTCGGCGTAGATCTGCTCGGCGTAGGCGGGATTGAAGCGCCAGAAGTCGATCAGCTCGCAAGCGCTGTCGATCTCGGCCTGGTACGGATTCTTGCTCTGGCCGAGCATGGTCGCCGCATTCAGCACGCTGCGGTACGGTCCGGCCAGCAATTCGGCTGCCTTGAGCAGGATCGCGGCTCGGTGCTGCCACGGTGTCGCCGCCCAGTTCTTGCGCGCCTTGCGCGCCGCGGCGACGGCGGCCTTCACTTCCCTGGCGCCGCCCTTGTGGTACTGCCCCAGCACGTGCGCGTGCTTGTGGGGCATCACGCAATCGGCGAGGTCGCCAGTGCGGATTTCCTTGCCGCCGATGACCATCGGGATCTCGATCTGCTGTCCGGCGAGTTCTTTCAGCGTCGCTTTCAGCTCTTTCTTTTCCGGCGAACCGTCGGTGTATCCCTTGATGGGTTCGTTCTCGGGAACCGGTACTTGGTAGATCGCGTCCGACATGGGTCCTCCTTTGTACAGCTGCCTCGAGCAGTTTCGTCACTTTTTGGTGTTCTGGATGCGGACCTGCCGCCGTGCTCCATTCGCCTGCGGCTCGAGTCCGCGCGGCGGCAGGTCCGCATCCAGAACAGCAGGTCGGTGATCCAGTTTGAACCAGTCTCTACATATGTCGGAAATTGGCAGATGAAGTGGTGTTGCGCAAGGACACAAAATGGGGCCTGCCGACCGTCAATCGCCACATCGATCCAACATATTTCTGGAAAAGTCGCGGTGAGTTTGTACAATACCGGCATCGTCCGAAATGACGTCAATCCGTGAGGGAGAAGACCATGACCCAAGCGCCGAAGAACCTCGAGACCGTGGAAAGCCACATCCTGAACATGCAGCGGCTGCATCCGAGTGCCAGCGGCGATTTTACCGGCTTGCTGAACGATATCGCCTTTGCGGCCAAGGTGGTCGCTCGCGAGGTGAACAAGGCCGGGCTCGTGGACATCCTGGGGCTGACCGGCGAAGAGAACGTACAGGGCGAGCAGGTGCAGAAGCTGGACGAATACGCCAACGACGTGTTCGTGAAGTGTCTCGGCCGGCGCGGCCAGGTGTGTGCTCTCGGTTCCGAGGAAGTCGGCGACCCGATCTTCCCCGACACGGGCGAAGGCTCGGGCAACTACATCGTGATTTTCGACCCGCTGGACGGCAGCAGCAACATCGACGCCAACGTCTCGGTGGGAACGATCTTCGGCATCTACCGACGTAAATCGGCGCTGCAGAACGTGAATCTGGCCGATCTGCTGCAGCCGGGTCGGGATCTGGTGGCGGCGGGTTACGTCATCTACGGCTCAAGCACCATGTTCGTGTACACCACGGGCCATGGCACGCACGGTTTCACGCTCGATCCCAGCATCGGCGAATTCCTGCTCAGCCACGAGAGCATCAAGACGCCGTTCACGGCCGGTATCTACTCGGTGAACGAAGCGTACGAGCCGCGCTGGACGCCACAGGTACGATCGATCATTCACCAGCTCAAGTTCGGCCGCGCCGGCGACAATTCGGTAGATTCCGGCAAGGGTACGGGTATCTCGTCGCGCTACATCGGTTCACTGGTAGCCGATTTCCACCGTAACCTGCTCTATGGCGGCGTGTTTCTCTATCCACCTACCGTGGACAAACCCGCCGGCAAGCTGCGCCTGCTGTGCGAGGCCGCTCCCCTGGCCATGGTGGTGGAGAACTCGGGCGGCTATGCCAGCAACGGCGAGGTGTCGATCCTCGACGTCGTGCCGGACAAGCTGCACATGCGTGTGCCGCTCTATATCGGCAGTCGCGATACCGTGCTGTGGATCGAGAAAGTGCTGTCTGGAGACAGCAACGGGATATAAACGCGTCACGCTCGAACCGCAATGACGCGCATCAGACTTCTGCGACACCTCTAGTCGTCGTCCACCTGCTTCTGCAAGCCCTTCTTCTCCATCACCAGGCCCAGCGCGAAATTCTTGCAGCGGGGACGATGCTGGCTGCCCGCGGGGATCAGCATCGCTTCGCCCTGACGGACCTCCACCTCGCGGCCGTCGATCTCGAAATTCAGCACACCCTCGACGATGTAGACGAATTCGTCGGCGGTATGGGAATGTGCGATATAATCGCCGCTATAGCGCACGATGAAGGCGTGGTAATCATCATCGATGTCGGTGATCTCGACCGGACGAAAGACCTGCTCCATGCTCCGTGCCTGTTTTTGAACCGAGAACTTGGGCACCTTCTCCTCCTTCCGCGGTGCGGATTGTCGTGGGGTTTTTCGGCGGCTGCCGCCTGCCGTCAGTCTCTTCGCTCACGCGCCAGGGCCGCCTCGTTCGAATCCGGAAACCGCGCCACCAGGGTATCGATCATCGCGTCGGCATCCTCGAGTCGTTCGAGTGCTTCCAGGCAGTACACACCCTTGAGCAGGGCTGCCGGCGCACGTTCGGCCTCGGGAAAATCGTCGAGCAACTTCCGAAAGTATTCCAGCGCCTCGCTGTAGTTGTTCTCGCCGTAGGCAAGGTCACCCAGCCAGTACGTCGCGTCGTCGGCCAGCTCGCTCGTCGGGTACGTCTCGAGAAACTCCTGAAAGCCATCGCGCGCCAGGGCGATGTTACCGCGGCTGCGATCGAGTTCCGCCGTCTCGAAAATCGTACGCCCGGCTTCGGGCAAGGCCTCCAGGTCAGGCGGCGCACCGCCGCCGGGCGGTTTGTATTCGCCTACCGTCGGCACCCCGGCACGGGTCGCGATCAGATCGACGCGTGCCGACAGCTCGCGCATGTACTCGGTGTTGTCGTCGAGCTTGCGCATCAGCTGCTCGATACGCTGGCTGAGCTGCGAGAGCTTCGCCAGTCGCTGGGCGCTGGTCTCGTCGCCGGTTTCCGATTCGAGGCGCAGCAGAGCCGTCACCGCGGCAACGTCCTGCTGCAGACGCAGGTTCTCGGCGCGCAGGCGGGCGATCTCGTCACCGTTCTGCTGCACCGCCAGTTCGATACGATCGAGCTGGGGGGCGCACCCGGCCATCGCCAGCAGTCCGCCCCACAGCACACAGCAACCAATCAAGCGCCAGAGCTTAGGCAGCACGTCGCATCCTCCCTAGGGCAACTGGAAGTGGGCGCGGCGGTTCTGCGCCCAGGCATACTCGTTGCTGCCCATCTCGAAGGGCTTCGACTCGCCGTAGGACGTGACACGCAGGCGGCTGGCCGGCACGCCGAGACTGACCAGATAGTCCCTCGCGGCCAGAGCCCGCTTCTCGCCCAGCGCCATGTTGTACTCGACCGTCCCGCGCTCATCGCAGTGACCGGCGATCATGAGAATCGCGCTCGGCTTGTCGCGCAGGATACGTGCGTTGTCGGCCAGAATGTTCATCGCCTCGTCCGTCAGATCGTACTGGTCGAACTCGAAGAAGACATCCTCGATGCCATATTCCTGGGGAACGATCACCGAGTAGTCCCGCTCCGGCTGCTGCACCGCCGGCTCCTCGGTCTGCACCGGTTCGGGCACCGTTTCCGTCGGCAGTTCGGTGGCCGGCACATCGACCTCGGTTTCGACCGGCTGTTTCTTGCCGCAACCGGCGAACAGCCCCAGCATGGCGACCAGCAGACACAATCCGAAGACCGTCGTCAGCGTACCGAAATTCCATCGTAGACCCTTGTTCATGCCCGTTTGCTCCTTGTGTTGGTTGGTTTCGTGATTGCGCCGCGTCCTGACTGTTCAACGGCGCCCATTATCTTCGAGCAGCGGCCGCGTCGC
>CAYLIV010000005.1:106759-161235 GCA_964384055.1 uncultured Fibrobacteraceae bacterium | reverse complement strand
GGGTTAGGTAGCGTTGGTGGGGGTGGATGTGCCCACAATCATACCAGGAGAGCCACATTTCTGGCTCGGTCGCCTTCTCGGATCGTTCGGCGATCGCTACGACTACTACCTGCTGCAGCTGGACCTGACGCCGATCGTGTTGATCGGCCGCTCGCTCGGCGTGGCGGCCGCCGCCGGCGTTACCTGGGTGGGGTCGCGGCTGGGCGGCAGGCTCGGCGGCGCCGTGGGCACCGTGCTGGCCGGCGGGATGCTCGCCCTGAGTCCTCTGCTGGTCAATCAGGCGCAGCTCATCACGCCGGATATCCTGCTGGTATTCTTCGCCGCCCTGGCCTTGTCCCGAATCGTCGACATCCGGCAACGGGGCCGCATCGGCGACTATGTGCTGGCCGGTGTGTGGATCGGCTTGAGCGCGTCGTGCAAGTATACGCCGGTGCTTCTGATCCCGATTCTGGTTCTGGCACATTGGCAGCGGCGGTGGGGTGAAGGGCGGTTGCCGGGGCTACCGGCCGATGCGCCGAAGGTGGAAGTAGATGATCCCCCGGGGGGCGTTTCCCGTGAAGCGCCGGTCGGCTCCCTCGATCGCCCCCCGGGGGTACATCCGCTCCGCCGTGCCGGTCTCGACGACCGGCGCCTGTGGCTGGCTGGGCTCGCCTGCGCGCTGGCCTTCGGATTGACCAGTCCCTACGTGGTCGCCAACTGGAACGTGTTCCAGCGCGATTTCAGCTACCAGGCGCTTCATCTCGGGCAAGGCCACATCGGTCAGCAGAACGGTTCGGCCTGGCTGTTTTACGTGCGCGACGTGCTGCCGCGCGCGCTGGGCTGGCCGGGGTTGGTACTCGCGATGGCGGGACTGGTCTGGGCGAGCTGGCGCAAGCGTGGCGTGTGGCTCCTGCTGTTGCTCTGCGTGCTGGTCTTCACCGTGATGCTGGGGCTGCTGAGCACGCGATTCGATCGTTACCTCCTGCCGGTGCTGCTGCCGCTGGCCCTCGGGCCGGTTGGCCTGTGGGTATGCGGCCGCGAGGCGGCAGCAAAACGATTGCCGAAGCCGGGCCTGGTCGAACCGGGTTCTCGCAGCCGACGTTCCGTCGGACGAGGATCGCCTGTACAACGCTTTCTCGTGCCGACGCTCCTGATCCTGGCCTGCGTGTTGCCGCCGGCACTGACCACACTCGATCACCACCGTCTTCTGGCCAGGCCGAGCACGCTGCAACTCGCCCGGCTATTCATCCTCGAGGAACTGGCCGCTGGTCCGGTTGGCGGCGCCGGTGACAACCAGACCGGCGAAAGCCGGAATCGCGACCAACGTCTGTGCATCGCACTCGAACCCTACTGCCCCGAGCTACCCGACGATCCGCGCGATCGACTACAGCCGGATCCCGTCCTGCCGCTGCTCTCGACCGCGCAACGGGAGCGCCTGCTAGACCAGCAGTTCTTCCACCTCCTCTACATGCCGTTCTACATCTCTCATGTGGAGCTGGCAGCGTTCTACTACGATCTGCGCCACCTGCTCGCCTACGATTATGTTGTCACGTCGGGAGCGGTGCGCCGGCGCTACGAGGACGAACCCGAGCGCTTCCCGCGCCAGCGCCGTTTCTATCGCGACCTGGATCGCTACACCAGGCAGGTCGCCGCCTTTGCCGGCCCCACCATGCGAGGACCGGACATCCATATCTACCGTCTGGACGATGAGGCCCGCCGGCGACTCGTCGCGGCACGGGGTCCGCTGGGCACCGGCTTCTACCGGGAGTTCCTCGGCCACCTGCACAATCCCCACTTCTTCCGTTTCATCTCCCAGGTGGCGCTCCATGCGGAGTATCAGGGCCGCTGGGATCTGGTCGATCTCTATTTTTCGGCCGTCCTGGAAACTCAGCCCGCGGAACTGCATCGCGACGTGTTGCCCCACCTCGCCCAGGCCAAGCTGCAAACCGGTCAGATCGCCGCGGCGCGCGATCTCTACCGGCGGCTCCTGGAATTGCAACCCGACGATGCGACCTTTGCCGGCTTGCTGGGTTACGCCCTCGAAGAACTCGGTGATCTCGACGGAGCTCGTGGTTATTATCTGCACTGTCTGGAGCTGAGCGCCTCCGCACCGAATGAACCCGCGAATCAGCTGGCGGCGGCGTGGGCTCGGGAGCGATTGGCGAGGTTGGGGGATTAGCCGGACCGTTTGGTCACCGAGGGAAGAGAAGACCGGCGGATCCGTCCGGATCCACCGGTCGTCGGGTGGTGGGAACAGGTCGTCGTAACTGCTCACCACCATCTGAGCAGGTAGTCCGATTACCGGAAGTCGGTCTTCAGATCACCCCAGGTAGCCTTCTCCACGGCAATCTCGTCGTTGGGGATGAGTATCATGTGTCCCGCTTCATTGATCTGCGGCTGGAAGGGTCCGCCGTTGACCGACAGCTCGGTGAACACATCGAAGAAACTATCGATCAGAAAATCACCGGCTGGGAGCATTTCGATAATCGTCATTCCCTGGGACGGCAGGGAAGGACTCTCGCGGATCTCCACCGGTATGCCGCCCGCGTCGCCGGTCAGCGACATCGCGATGATCTCCGTGTCGAAGGTCCCGGTCTCGTTGCCGATCTTGCCGTAGACGACGGTCTGTACGGGACCGGTCAAGGTGATGGGCATGGGGCCGCCACCGATATCGACCTGCGCTTCCAGCTTGGAATCGAAGGTTTCGATCTCGTTGCCGTTGCCGTCATCCTCGCGCACCACGTTCTGGAAGCAGTAGTGAATCGGATCGCTCATGTCGATGGGGCCGGGGAACACCGCGTGCACGCCGATTCCGGCATAGATGCTGGTGACACGGTCGCAATCCGGCGGATCCGGCTCGGGTGGTAGTTCCGGCGAATCGAGTACGACCTGCGCCCCGGCCAGAACAGTCCATCCTGCACACAACACCACGGTCAGGATTCCCACCAGTAAGGGGAATGGACGATTCGTTACCCTTGTCTGTCGCATTGTTCTCTCTCCTTCGGCGTTGGGCAGCACGCTCCCGTCCGGAGTCTGCAAAGGCACCTCCGCTCCAGGGTATCGCTGGATGAGCAAGCACAGGGAGAGATTGGGCGATTCCAGACCGATCAGGTTCGCGTTTGCCGTGATGACCGCGACGCGCATGCGCTCGACAGTCGAAAGGTGTTCGATCACGTCGAACACGTTGATGGCACGTAAACCGACACCCCACGAATCAGCAGGGGGGCGCGATACTAGCATGTTTGCGCAACCCCTGTCAATACATGGGTAAATTAATCCTGTTTATCGACTCCTGGTGCTCAACAGCAAACGAGGCGCGTCGCGGCAGGTCATGCACGTCGGCAGATGGAGCCGGAGCGGTGCCAAAAAAGTTGCCCCGGCGCAACAGCTACCGGGGCAACACGAAAGATCCGACGTATCGGTCCGACACGTCGTTCCCTGATACTTCAACATTACTCTACTTCAACAACATCATCTTCCGCACGAAGGTCTGCCCGTCCGCGCTCAGGCGCGAGAAGTACAGGCCCGACGCCATCTGTTCACCTTGATCGTTGCGCCCGTTCCAGACCGCGGTGTGTCGGCCGGCCGGCTGCACCTCGTTGACCAGCGTGCGCACGAGCTTGCCTTCCAGGTTGTAGACGCGCAACTGCACCGCCGTTTCGCGCGGCAACGCGTAGCCGATCTGCGTGGCCGGGTTGAACGGGTTGGGCGTGCTGTGCGCGAGCGACAGGCGTGTCGGCAGCACGTCGGGAACACCCGTGTCGACATCGATGGTGAAGTCGGCATCGGAGACGTCCTCGACCATGTTCTGGGCCGAGTCGTAGACGCGGACCTTGAGCCGGCAGGTCGTGCTGTGGATCTGCGGTGCGGTCCACTCGACCGAGCCGTTGTACGGGCCGCTGGCGACCACGTCGGGGAAGCTGGCGCCGCTGTCGGTGGACAGCAACACTTCCACGTGCACCACGCCGACGTCGTCGGTGCTGTTCCAGCTCGCTACACTCGAGCCCATGACGGCTTCGCCGCCGTTGGGTTCGGTCACGGTCACGGTGGGTGGTTCCTGATCGCCCAGGATCGCCATGGCAGTCAGGCGTATGTCGTCAACGCCGGCCTCGACGATGGAGTCGGCTCCCTGGTCCTCGATGATGAACATGATCCGGAACAGGTGGTAGAAGTCGATGTAGTTCTCGAGCAGGACCGACTTCTGCACCCACTCGTGGTCGGAGTGGGTGGTGTACTCGATCGGATACCAGCCGTAATCGGAGCTTCTGACCTGCACGAGCCACGGGTCGGATCCCGGCGCGGGGCCGGTGTCGTTGCTGAACCAGCGCCAGTACTCGAGCCGGGCCGAGCTGTAGTTGGTAAGATCGACCATGGGCGAGTACAGGTAGTGGTAGCCGCCGTCCACGTCGTCGTCGCCCTGGGTGCCGCCCTCGTTGTTGCCGGTGATGTAGGCCATCACGCCGTTCGGCGTGTGGTCGTCCTCCGGCTGGACGGGCACGCCCAGGTGTTCCACGCCGATGGGATCGCAGTGTTCCCAGTGGCCGGCCGTGGCTGTGCCTTCGGTCGCCCAGCCCGGCACTCCTTCCAGGTCCTCGTCCAGCAGCACCGTGGGCTCGTCCACGACGAAGGAGTAGATCTGCTCCAGCGGCGCGAGCTGCGGATCGGCCGCGACATTGCCGACCGGATCGCCGGCGACCAGCCAGTACTGCACGAGGGAGCCGAGGGCCTGGCCGGGGATCTCGACGTGATACAGACCGAAGTCCGGGTCGACCACGTCCATGGGCAGTGCGTGAGGGCCGCCCGAGGCGGAGGACGTGAAATACAGGGTGACGCCGGTCACACCGGTCAGATCATTGACGGCGGTGTCCACGACGTAGGGGCCGACGGCGTCCTCGGTGCTTTCGAGCACCGTCGTGTTGCTGAAGGCCGGGCCCAGATTGTCGTTCAGGTGGAAATCCACCACGGTTTCCTCGCCGGTCACGAAGGTCAGCGCGCCCGTCGTGTCGGTCGCGCAGCTCGGATGGGCGGCGGCGACCGGGAAATTACCCGCCGGCAGATCGCCGGCGAAGAAGCCGTCCTCGTCGGTGAACATCAAACGGCCGCAACCGACGACGGACACGAGCACACCGGACAGGGGACTGTTGTCGTAGGCGTTGTAGACGTGACCCGAGACGGTGGCGCGTTCACCGGTGCTCGACGACACGGGAACGATGTTGATGGCCCGGTGGGCCTGCAGCGGCGCCGCGCCGCCGGCGTAGTCGTTGAAGTAGGTGTAGAGCAGACCGTCGTCGCGGGTTTCGTTCTGGATGCCGACGCTGCAGTACCCGTCGATGTGGTCGGGGCTGATGAAGTTCAGGTACTGGAAGGTGATCATGCCGTCGCCGGTGTCGGTGTAGTGATGGGCGGGATCCCACAAGATCAGCTGGAAGGTGATATTGTCGTTGTTGTAGTGGTTGCGCGCCCGGCTCCATTCGATGATCAGCCGGTGGTTCGCCTCGTCGTACCACTGGAACACGCCGCCGTTGTTGTACGGCAGGTAGATGTCGTCCCAGTACGCCGCGATCAGGTTCTTCGGGCCGCCCCGGCAGGGGATGGCCCAGTTGCGGTAGGTCCGCACGTTGGTGTCGCCCATGGAGATCCAGCCGTTGGAGCAGATGGAAATCCGGTCGTACACCTCGCCGTAGAAGGTGAACCAGAAGGGCAGGTCCATCTGTATCGTGTCGTCGTTCCAGCGGTAGTTGTCCACCAGCTCCACCTCGGTGCCGGGGCCGCCGAGGTCATCGGCGATCTCGATCCATTCGAAGGTTGGGCAGAACAGGTAGTCGGTGTCCGTGTCGTCCATGGCGTAGTAGCCGTAACCGTCCGGGCCTACCGGATCGGTAGACACGGCCGAGCCCACCTGCTCGCTGAACGACACCACGGTGCTCGTGCCGTCGCCGTAATCCAGCTCCATCGTGAACGGAGCCAGGTGTCCCGGGTAACACCCCGCGTCGATGGCGATACCGAACGGGTCGGCGCTGTTGCCGCCGTTCAGGCTCGCCGGGATGGGGCCGTAGGTGCCGATCGGATCGGTCACGGTGACCCACTGGCTCGCGGAAGAAAGGGTGGCCGTCGCGCCGGGCATGTCAGCGTTGCCCTCATTGACGATCCATACTTCCAGGGTACCGGACTCGCCCGGATCCATGCTGCCGCCCGGGCCGCCCCAGACCGTGTCGAAGACCCGGTTGCGGGGCGCGTAGACCTGATAGTTGAACAACGACGGCCAGGTGTCGCCGCCGGCGGTCACATCGAGCTGTAGATCGACGATGTACTCGCCGACCAGATCCGACGCCGCCGTGAAGACGAAGGCGCCGCCGCCCGCCGCCGACCCGCCGCCGGGGATATCGCCGTACGACTGGCTGGCGCTGGTGACCTCGATTCCCGGCGTGGTGCTGCTCAGCACCGCGGTCACGCCGCCGGCCAGGTCGGATCCGAGGTTGTTCAGGGTGATGTTCAGGGCGATGGTCTCGCCGGCATTGAGCAGGCCGTCGCCGTTGCCCACGCCCTGGCCGCCCGAACCGTCGTCGAATCCGACGGCGCCCAGGTTGACGTACACCGCCTCGTCGCCCACGATCAAGCTGCCCAGGTAGGGCCGGAAGTTGTGTTTGCTCACCGTGACCAGGACCTCACCGGAGGTGGGTTCGCCGAGCGCCACGGCCACTTGGCCGAACTCGTTGGTGTAACCGGTGGCGAGGGTTTCGCCTTCCTTGTAGACCGAAACCTGCGCATCCGCCAGGGGCTGACCGCCGAATTCCACGGTCACTGGCAGCGCGCTGGCGCCTTCGGCGACGCTGGCCGGATGGCTGACCATCAGCACTTCCGGGAAGCCCGTGTAGATCTCCGTGGCCGGATCGCCCATCAGGTTGTTCCACACCGACCAGATCTCCACCACGTGCGGCAGATTGTTCTGGTAGTTGTTGTATAGATGGAGCTTACCGCAGGTCAGGGCCGGTCCGGCGCGGTATTCGCCGGTCGCGGTCACGCCGTCGGCCACGCCGAGGAAGATGCAGTTGTTGTAGCGCGTGTGGGTGCCGATGGTTGCGGTGGCGATAGCGCCCACCGCGCCGCCGTGGCTGTTGCGCAGGAAGGCCTCGGACCGGCAGGTGACGTCCTGCTCGAAGGATCCCACGTCGCAGGTCATGACGATGGCGAAGGGAAGTTGCTGGTAGTTGTACAGAGCTTCGATATGCCCGGAGTTCATGCCGCTCATGGCCCAGAAGCCCCGGTACGTGAAGATGCTCACACCCTGGTTGATGGAAGCCATCATCTGGGTCACGAAGTTGCCGCTGAAGATGGTGTCGATCCGGGTGTAGCCCAGCTCGAGCAGCCGCTCCTTGACGATCTGCTGCACCCAGACGGTGCTGGCGCCCGAATCCGACGGATCGCCGGTCAGCCCGGCGCTTGTGAACCACTCGGGGTTGCTCACGTCGGGGTCGGTTTCGTAGTCCACGATCTTCTGCACGACGGTTTCCAGGGACGCGACACTGCGGACCGAGAGACGGCCGACGTGGGTGTCGGGTACGACGTCGGTGCCGTAGAGCATGGCGTAGTAGTGATCGCCCTCGCCATAGAAGCCGGATCTCGTTTCGTGCCAGGTGGCGATCCGCACCGGGCCGTTGGCATCGCCGACCAGACAGATGAATTCCAGCGGGGCGGGCGACGAAGCTTCGAGCTGGTCCAGGTAGGTGCGGATGCTCTCTGGATCGCTGCCGGCCTCGGTGGTGGTGACCAGGTGGACGAGATAGCCCTGTCGCCGCCGCCATTCCAGGAGCGGCTGCACGGCATCGATCACAGCGGCGTCATCCTGGCAGACCATGGCATACACGCCCGGGCCGTTGTAGACCTCCACGTCGCGGTCCAGGCCCACGACCTGCTCTTCCACCAGGCGGGCAAAGGACTGGGGGATCGGCTTGTTGGTATCCTGGGGCACGTTGCGCAGGTCCTCGCCGGTGAAGTCCAGCTCCACCGACAGGCGGTGGGCCACCTCGAGCTCGCCCGTGGTCGGATCGTAGGCCACGGGGTGGAAGGTCACGGGCACCACGCGGATGTTGCGCAGCAGCGCGGGTGTGCCGACCACGACCTCGATGGGGGTCTTGCCCGGCTGGGCGTACCAGTCGGCGTCGAGGAGGAAGGGCGTGTCGTCTTGCTTGGCAACGCCGTCCCTGATCTCGCTCGACTGCAGCGGCAGCACGCGATAACCGGACAGGCGCGTGATCTCGCTGCTGGTGCCCAGCGACCGCACCGCGGCCCGGTCGGGGATGGCGACGAGCTTGGTGAAGGTGGGCAGCGCCGCCTGCCCGTCCTGGCCGGCGTGGCTGCCGTCGGTAATGGACAGCAGCTGGTAGTTCTCTCCCGCCAGCTCGAGATCGATTCTCTCCAGCGCGGACAGCTCCAGCTCGAGGGTCATTCCCGTGCTCGACCGCTGCTTGACCACGACCTGGGGTGTTTCGTCGGTACTGCCGGGGACCAGGAGTATCTTTTCTACTCTTCTGTCCAGAGTGCTTTCGCCGGCCTCAGCCCCCATAGACGGAGGTGCAGCCAGCAGCGGGATGGTCAAGGCCAGGGCCAGAAGAGTCAGGCCCAGAAAAACCGGACCAAGGGCGACCCGCGTCCGGATGGTTCGAGGCTGGTCTGGGGAAGTGGTCGAGGTGTGTGGGTGTCGAGTCATCGTGTCCTCCACGAAAAGCATCGACAATCGAGACCGACTGTCGAAACGCTGGATTACGCCGGGGTTAGTTTTGCTGTCTAAGTATACGGTAATCCCGTACATGGTGGGGAAATTTGTTGTCCGGGTGATACGCGGTTGTTTGATCTGATTTGGGCGGAGGGAACCGTAATTACAGCCACATTTGGAGGTCTGCAGTGACTGTCCCGGCGAGTCGGAGTGCTGCGTCGCGACACGCTCCGACCTTCTCGCGTAATTTCTGCGTAACGGCTGTCTTTTAGGTTTTTTCAGCTCGTTCTAATCAGAAGCGAAGGCCGACTCGAATTACCGTTGGGAAGCAAGGAGAACTGCCATGCAAAAAACTGCTCCAGTTCACGTATTACTGATTATGCTCCTCGCAGGAACGTTTCTTTGCGGGGCAACCTGGACTCACGCGGAGGAATATGGTCTCTACGCGGCGATGTATGACGAGAGCTTTGTCTGGGTCGATACCGAAACGCCCGCATTGATCGCCATTGGCGACATCGGAGATTTTGCGCCGCGTGCCATGACCTACGATTTCGCCAACGAAATCATCTATGCGGTCCACAATCAAAACGATCCAGATCTGGCGGTGGTAGATCCGCTTACCGGCATGGGTACGGTTCTTGGTGGCTTCTCATTGCCTGCACCTGACTTTATTGGCCGGGCTGAAGCGCTGGCATACAACACAGAAGATGGTCTGCTCTACTGTTCCGTCAGTGTCAATGATTACAACACGCAATCGGAGGCTCTGGCCACCATTGATCCAAGCACACAGGAGGTCACGGTTCTTGGCCAAATCGTCGGGACCTACGCGAATGACGGTGACGCGATGGTTTTCGTCGATGGTGTCTTGTACATGATCGACGATCCACATCTGGGACCGAGTTACTTCTACCGGGTGGATCATCAAGACAATGTCGGCCAGGCTGAACTCGTGGGCATACTGAACGATCCCCGCTTCAACAATGTCAACGACATGGCATTCGATCCTGAGACGCGGACCCTCTATGGTTACGATCCGCATGCACGCCTCCTGATCACCATCGATTGGTTGACCGGTCAAGGTACTCTGCTGGGCTCTTCGCACGAGCCGGAGGACTTCGATGGTACCGTCATGTCTTCCATGACCGTCGGACCTCCATACACTCAGACAGCCGTCGCCGAGGATATCTTGCCTGCGACTATTGGCCGCCTGATCATTGCGCCGAATCCGTTCAATCCAGCGACGATCATTCGTTTTCGGGTTCCTGGCGAAGCGGGAATTTCGGTACCCATTGAACTTTCGGTCTTCGATATCGCTGGTCGGATGGTTCGGGAGTTGTATACCGGCTGCATGCCAGCCGGCACACAATCAGTGCGCTGGACCGGGAGAAATGTGAGTGGCTCGGAAGTTGCCGGTGGGATCTACATTGTTCGCCTCAGTGTTCGCGGCAAGGTAATCTCGCAGAAGATAACGCTCGCGAAATAGAGAACGGAGGGGAGTGAATATCCTGACTGGCCTTGCTCCGGAGTCCGTGGTAAGAGCGCATTTGCATAGGTTGTAGAACTGATAATGCACGCATTCTCTGGTGTCGGACCTATCTACTGTCGGAGAAGGAGATTGCCACGCGGATCTTCCGCTCGAGGCTGGAAGATTGGTAGCGGCTAGCGTCTACATCCATGCCGGGGTGAAGGTTGGCAGACCCGAACTCGTGGCCCCGATCGAGGGCAGGCCGAATGCCTCGAACAGGGCCGGGTGCACAAGCACGCTGCTGGCGTCGGTCGTGAAGTTAACAAATCACCGCGAAACCAGGCCGGCAAGATCGTCGTGCACTCCTGTCGGCGCCCCAGCGACCACCCGTTCCGCCAGCGGCCGGTACATCAGCCCGTAGAACATGTCCAGATAGCGCTGCGTTTCCTCGCGCTCGATGTTGCTGATGTAGCGCCAGAAACCGTAGATGCGCGACAGGGCCAGCAGGCGGCTGGCGTACAGCTTCCAGGTGTAGTGTTTCTCGACCCGCTGCATGGCGCACTCTGAGATGTTGCGCCACACGGTGGGATCCTCGCGCGAGGCCTTCAGGAAGTCGGCCATCTGCCGCGCCGCCTCGTCACCGTGGTTCGGATCGAGGTGGAAGCCCGACAGGCCGTGCTCGATGCTCTCGAGTGGTCCGCCGTACCGGGTCGCGAAGGTGGGCAGGCCCGAGCTCATGGCCTCGATCACGGTCAACCCAAACGCCTCGAACAGGGCCGGCTGGACGAACACGCCGCCGGTGTCGGCCACGTAGCGGTAGAACTCGCCCACGACCACTTTCTCGGTCTGCATGGGGATCCAGCGCGCCTTGTGCTGCAAGTCGTATTCGTCGAACAGATCGTGGATGCGCTGGATCTGCTCCTGCTCCTCCATGTCCTGGGAGAGGCTCGGGTCTATGTAGCCGCCGATCAGGAAGAGGTGGGCTTCCTCCTGCAACTCGGGGCAGCGGGCGAACCACTCCACGAGCCCAGCCGCGTTCTTGATGCGATCCAGGCGCGACATGGCGAACAGCAAGGGTTTGCGTTTTCCTGACGACCCGTCTGACTCGGCGCCCGGCAACTCGCCTCGCGCCGTCTCGTTCTGCGGTCCGTAGATCAGCGCTTCCACGCGCTCGCGCAACGGCTGCGGCCGCCGTTCGGTTTCCACGTACGGGAAGAAGGTCACCGGATCGGCGCCCGGCGAAACAATGTTGAATTTCGGATCGAAGATGTCGATGCCGTCGACCACCCGGTACAGCCCCGGCAGCGAGTACGAGCAGTAGCTCTCGTACTGGCCGACGCTGTCGTCGGTGCCTGCGATTTCCTGGTAGGTGCTCGTGATGATGAAGTCGGCCGTGTTCATGGCGATGAAATCGGCGGTGAACTGGCAGGCGAACGAGTGTTCCTGCTCGTGCTCGCGCCAGTACAGATCCGAGTAGATGTACTTGGTCTTCTCCAGGGCGTGGGCGATGTTGCACTGGGTCACGCCGAGACTGCGGGAGAGCAGCGAGGCGACGAGGTTTCCGTCGGAGTAATTGCCCACGACCAGTGCCGGGCGTCCGCCCAGCTCGGCCTGGATTTCCTTTTCCACCTCGCCGGCGAAACGCTCCAGGTAGGGCCAGATCTTGAAGCGCGAGATCCATTGGGGGACGACTTCGCCGCCGACATCACGGAACGGGATGCGCAGGATGCGCGCGTTACGTGTACCGGTGATCGGTTCCTCGCGGCGATCGCAGCCGATGTCGGCGGCTTCGGGAATCTGCCGCGTGACGACGAGGATCTGCGGTTCGATGTCCAGGCCCTGGCCGCGGATCGAGAGGTACATCTCGCGCTCGAGCGCCCGCACCTGGTCGAGGATGTAGACCACCTGGCCGCCGGTATCCGGTTTGCCCAGCACGTTGGCCTGCCCGAAATACCCGTGGGGCGAGAGTATGACCACCGAGAAGATCATGGGGACACGGGCCAGGAACGCGGCGAGCTGATCGGGCGAGGGCGCCTCGAGGATGTCCGAGAGCATGTCCATGCTCTCCTTGATACGATCGGTCGTGTTACCCCAGCCGGGCTCGAAGCCCAGGGTGCGCAGCTCGTGCTCCACCTCGTGCCAGTCCGTGCCTTTCGGCTGCTTGGCGAGCAGCAGCAGTGCCTTGCGCAGCGCCGTGCGCAGTTCTTCCAGGTCGCGCACCAGATCGTTGAGCATCAGCTGCTGCCCCTGCACCTGGTGGAGGCGCAGGTACTCGAACAGACGCTGATCACCTTTGCCCAGCTGCTCGAAGAGCCGGCCGGAAAGATGGCGGTTCAGGAACTCCACACCACGTCCGACCGAGCGCGTTTCGCGCAGCCGTGGGAAATCGCGTTCGAAGGGGCCGAGATCCACCTCGAGGGCCCAGTCGCCGTTCTGCTGCCAGCCGTCGACGAGCTTCTCCTTGGCGGCCAGGAACTCCGAGACATCGGCTTCGCGGCAGTGCAGGTTCTCCACATCGAGATGCAGGTAAAGCCAGCTCGCCACACCGTCGCGCAGGGCGATGTAGCTCGCCGTCTGCTGAACCACCGCCTCCTGTGCCTTGTGGATCACCGTATCCAGGATCGTGTCCTGCAGGACGCGACCCTCGTCGGTGGCGCAGAAGCGTTCGAACTCGTCCACCAGGTCCGACCGCAGGAGCAGCGGCTTCTGGCGCTTCAAGTAGCGGTTCAGGAGCAGATAGACTGTTTGGCGATGTTGCTGCAGTGCGACTTCGATTTCCGCGATCATACCAGTTTTTCCTCCGACAGGTTTTCTCGTTCCGTGGGTTCTGGAAACCCTGATTCCGGGTCCGCCGGATCCTGTTCCGGTGGATCATGTTCCGTCGATACGCCGGCCGCCGGTTCGTGTTCCGCCGACTCCGGTGCAGCCGACTCCTGCTCCGCGACCAGTTCCTCGTCCGGGACCTTGATCCGGTCCGTAAAGTTATACTGCTCGATCCCCTCCAGCACGCCCGCCGCATTGCAGCCGCGCGCGAAGTAGATGCGCGGCCGCCCGCGCAACGGCTCCAGCTCGGGGCTGTAATTACCGACGACCACGCCCAGGGTTTCGCCCCGGAGCATGTCCTCGTCGTTGCCCGAGTCACCGACCACGAGCAGGCGGTTGGGGGAGAATCCCCATTTGAGGGCGAGAAAACGGATGGCCAACCCCGACGAGGCCCGGATGGGGATCAGGTCGAGGTACGCCTCGAACGACAGGATGGGCCTGACCCGCAGACCCCGCTGGCGCAGATGGCGCCTGATATCCCGGAAGCTGGGCGCCTTCTCGGGATCGTAGTCGTAGCTCAGCTTGAAGCGGCGCTGGTGCCGTGGCTTCTGCAGGTAGAGGCCCGGCACTTCTTCGAGGGCTTCCTGGACAGCCTCCGGATACCAGGCGTAGTCGATCTGCTTCTGCCACGAACGATCGCGTATGGCGTCGCCCCGGTAGTAGATCTCGGTGCCCACGCTCGTGATCAAGATGTCCGGCGTCGGGCAGCCGATCTCCGCGAGCACTTCCACCGCGCTGCCGATCTCGCGACCGGTGGCGATGGCGAAAGCCATCCCGTCGCTGGTCGCCTCGATGAGCGCGAAGAGTTTCCGCAGCGAATCGTCGTCGCTGCCGGTCAGCGTGTTGTCGACATCCGAGATGATCATGCGATCGGCCGTCAATAGCTGGGACCGATTCGTCGGGGACGGTAGTTCCTCGGGGGCCGACAGGGGAAGCACTTTCTTCACGTTTTCCACGTAGCGCTCGGCGTGGCTCGACCAGGTGTAGTTCCCGTGAACGCCCTCGGCGCCGCCGCGGGAACATTGGTGCCAGCGCCGCTTGTCGTCGATGAGCGCGAGCATCGAATCGCCCATGGCCTGCGGATCCAGCGGATCGACGAGCACGCCGTTGCTGCAGGTCTTGATGATGTCTTGTGGCCCGCCGTCGTGGGTGGCCACGATGGGCAGGCCGCTGGCGGCCGCCTCGATCAGCGTCAGGCCGAAGGGTTCGGTCAGCGCCGGATTGACGAACACCCCGCCGCTGACCGCGGCCAGCCTGTACAGGTCGGGCACTTCCTCGGGCGCATGGTGTTTGGGATAGGCCACCGAGCCGTAAAGGTCATATTTGTCAACCAGATATATAATTTCGCCCAGAATGCGGCGTGGCATGGGATCGAGTTGCCTGAGGTCCTCGCGGTTGCCGGCGATCAAGAGCAGATTCGCGCGCTCGCGCAACGCGGCATTGCCGGCGTAGGCCTCGAGCAAGGTGGGAAAGTTCTTGCGCTCATCCGGGCGGGCCATGGCGAAGATCAGCGGCTTGTCCGGCTGGTCGAGAAACTTGAACACACGCTCGGCCACCGGCGGCAGCGGCTCATCCTCGAGAAACGGCGAGAACCGCGTCAGATCCACACCGGGCGGAATGACGACCATGCGTTCCGGTTGGTAGTGGTCGTACGGCTGGTACTGCTCCACGACCTCCTGGTTGGTGCTGGTGATCACCAGAGCGGCCGTTTCCAGCGCGCGTTCCTCGGCCTCGATCCGGCTGGTGAAGTTGTACTTCTTTTCCAGGACCGATTCCCGCATCTGTTTCTCGAGCAGGCGCTGCTTCTTGATGCGCCCCAGCGAGTGCCCGGTGAACACCATGGGCACTCCCAGCAGGGTCGCCAGCTGCGCCGTCACGTAGCCGGCGTCCGCATAGTGCCCGTGCACGATCTGGGGGATGTGCCCGACGTGTTTGATGTAACGGATCGCCGCATCCACGAAGCCGTCCAGATAGGGCCACAGCCGTTCCTTGTGCAGGTATCGCTTCGGCCCGCAGGGAACGCGCACGAGGTAGGAGCGGTCGGCGAGCTTCTCGATTGCGTTGGCGTACTCCGGATCGACGCGATGGTCCTGGATTTGCCGGGTCAGCAGGTCGACGCGGGCGACTTCCGGATGTGCGGCCAGGGCGCGAGCCTGCTCCACGACGTAGGTCACCTGGCCGCCGGTGTCCGCGTCGCGCCCCAGTTCGATGTTCGTGCCACGCACCAGACCGTGGATGCTGAGCATGACGATGTAAAGACCGTCGTGCGTGTCGGTGCGTGTGTCGTTGCGCGAAGGGCTGGTTGCGGTTGCACGGGATCTAGGCGACGTAGCCATCATGCTCCCATTTCGCCAGGGTTTCTTCGTACAGCTCCGGTGCGTCGGCCGTTGCCCCCTGCTGCCGGCAGATGGCCGCCGCGAAGGCTACCGCCCGGCGCAACAGAACCGTCGGCGGCCAGTTCGCGAGCAGGCCGACCAGCGCGACGGCGGTGAAGGCATCGCCGGCGCCCACGGTGTCGATCAGATCGGTGACCGGTTCGGCGTCGGCCGATGCCGTGGTATCCGCGCGATCCACCCACAGGGCGCCGTCTGCGCCCCGGGTGACGATGGCGCCGGCCAGATCGTGGGTCTCGAGCAGGCTGCGGGTCGCGGCGGTGAGCGAATCGAGGTCGGGGGCCGCATCAACGTCGGGGGATCCGTCGCGTCCATCGACCGCGCCGATAGCGTCGACCTCCGCGTCGTTCAGCTTGACCCAGCGCGCGCGGTCGAGGCAGGCGGCCACGCCGCGGGGCGTCCACCACGGCGCCCGCAGGTTCACGTCGATCAGCACGACCGGATCCCGCTGGGCGAGCAATCGCGACAGGGTCCCTTGCGAAACCTCGTGGCGCAGGGCCAACGTGCCGTGGCAGAGGGTTTGACGTCCATGCGCAGCGCCGGCTTCAAGCAATACCGACGGCTCGTACTCGATGAAGTCGTAAGCCTGTTCGGGCTCGATGTGAAAGGTCGGCTGCCCGTTCTCGACCACGGCCCTGACCACGCCGGTTGGCCGCTGCGCGTCGATCTGGATGCCGCCGGTCGCCATGCCCCAGCGCTCCATCGTCGCCAGCACGGTCTCGCCCCGCCGATCCCGGCCGACGCGGCTGATCATCAGCGGCCGCAGCCCCAGACCCTGCAGGTGCCAGGCCACGTTGAAGGGTGCGCCGCCCAGCACTTCCTGACCGTCGTCGAACAGGTCGAAAAGCACCTCGCCGTAGACGAGGAGTGAATCGGGGTCGTTCCGTGCGTCTGTATTCATACGTACGTTTCTGACCAGGGGCTCGGAGTTGGCGATAATCAGCAGCCGACGGACGTGCCCACGCAAGTATCCAAGCTAACCGTAAACGGCATGAGCGTAAAGCGCTGGGTACAGATAGGGATAGGTTTGGATACGGTACTTGATTGCTCCGGCGGTTCGCGTATGCTCACCGATCATATCCTACCGCCGGATCCGGCGGCGAGCGCACGGCATTCGCAACGGGCGTGAGGCGCGACCATGAGCATCAGCTGGCTGCTGGTCACCGACATGGACGGAACCATCGTTCCCCTCGAGGAAACGCCCGCGCAGACGTTTGCCATCGACGCGCTACGCCGCGCCGTCGCCAGCGATCCCGATCTCGTCCTGATCTACGTCACCGGACGCCACCACGAGCTCGCGCTGGCGGGTATCGCCGAGTGCGGGCTGCCCCGGCCCCATGCCCTCGGCTGCGATGTGGGCACCTCGCTCTACTGGCGCGACGGCGAACGCTGGCGGCTGGACGAAGACTACCGCGCCCGCGTGGGCAAGACCGCCGTTTCTGCGGCCGATATCGATCCCCTGCTCGCGGATGTGCCGGGTATTCGTCTGCAGGAAGCGGAGCGGCAGGCGGAGTTCAAGCGCAGCTATTACATGGCGCCCGAAGCGGTATCGTCCGCGTCGCTCGACGAACTGCGCGTGCGCTGCGAAGCGGCCGGTCTGATGCTGAGCCTGGTAGGCAGCGTGGATCCACTCACCGGTCTCGGTCTGCTCGATTGCCTGCCGGCACAGGTGGACAAGGCAAGCTGCCTCGACCACGTCCGCCGCCGGCTCGGCGCCGCGCCGGAGCGGACGATCTTCGCCGGCGATTCCGGCAACGACGTGGCGGCGCTGCTGAGCGGATGTCTGGCCGTCGTCGTGGGCAACGCCCCGGCCGCGGTGAAAGAGGCGGTGCGCGCCGAAGCGAAGGCGCGCGGCAGGCTGGATGGTGTGCACTTCGCCGACGCGGATTGCGCCGCGGGGGTGGTCGAGGGCATGCGGCGCTTCGGGATTGCCGATTCCACCTGACAGCTGACAGAAACCCCGGCGCGTCGCCATGGATGCCACCAAAGACTCGACCGCATCGCAAACCGCCGAAGAGTTCCGGTCCCGACCAGCGATGCCGCTTGCCACCGCCCACAGACCGCTACGGCACCGGATCTCGGCGCCAGAAGACACTTGTAAATTATTCCGGATCGCGCTAATATTCATACCACATCAGTAGGATTTATTGGAGGCCGACCTGGTTGCCGTATCGACTCGATATGCCATCAATGCTCATTACTCCCGGCACGGTCCAACCCCGGCGGCTCGATACGTAGACGCGACCTCGCGAGGAAAGGGTGATGACCGATATACACCCGGATACCGATACGTGGAGTGACCTGGCGTCCGAAGCGACGATGGAACGAAATACCCCGTATCTCGTCGATGGTCTTTACAATGCACCGGATCTGATCGACCTCGAGAGCCTGCACACGATCCTCGACGAATTCTCCGCGCTGACGGAGTTGAACAGCAGCCTCGTCTCACACCCGGATCAGGAAACCCTGGCCAGCTCGGGTGGACGCGCGCTGTGCGACCTGTTTCATCAATCGAGCGAGAACGCGGCGGCGTCCTGCAGGGCGAGCAGGTTGCTCCGGGTCTCACAGCCGGCGAGTCCGCAACCATCGAAATACCCGCCTTGCGCAGTCGGCCTGGTGTCGGCAGCCACGCCGGTGATCATCAAGAATACGCATATCGCCAACCTCTTTGCCGGCCAGGTACTGCTGCAGCCGCCGGATCGACAGTGGTACGAGGCGCTGGCCGACCGGTACGGCTATGATCGGGACGTGGTGCTGGCGACACTCGACGAGGTGCCGGTGATCAGCAAGCCGCAGCTCGATCAGGCCGCGGCGTTTCTGCGCAGCATCGCGTTGCTGATCGCACAGCAGGGACTGGCGAAACTGAGGCTCCAGGAGAACGCGCGCTCGCTGGCGGCGGAGATCGAGCAGCGCAAGCAGGCCGAGCAACAGCGACGCCACCTCGAGGAGCAGGTGCGCCATGCCCAGAAGCTGGAGAGCCTCGGCGTGCTGGCCGGCGGTATCGCCCACGACTTCAACAATCTGCTGATGGTCATTCTCGGCAACGCCGCACTGGCGCTCGACGGGTTGCCGGCGAATGCGCCGCACCGCGAGCCCATCACCGAGATCGAAAAAGCATCGCGCCGGGCGGCCGATCTCTGTGGCCAGATGCTTGCCTATTCAGGCAAAGGAGCGTTCCGGATCGAGTTGACGGATCTTTCCGAACTCGTCGAGGAAATGGCGCACATGCTCGAGATCAGCATTTCCAAGAAGGCTGCGCTGCGCTACGAATTCGGCCGCGGGCTGCCGGCGATCGCAGTCGACGCAACCCAGGTCCGCCAGGTGGTTCTGAACCTGATCACCAATGCCTCGGAAGCCATCGGCGAGCGCGACGGCGTCATCGCGATCAAGACCCGCGTCGTGGAGTGCGACCATGAAGATCTGGCGGGTTCGTACCTCAACGAGAGTCTGTCCGCGGGGACATACGTTTGCCTGGAAGTGAAGGATACCGGTCAGGGCATGGATCGCGAAACCCGACAACGGCTCTTCGATCCGTTCTTCAGCACGAAGTTCGCCGGTCGCGGCCTGGGCATGGCGGCGGTAATCGGCATCATCCGCGGGCACGAGGGCGCGATCAAGGTGCGGAGCGAGCCGGGGATAGGGACGACGATCCAGGCGCTCTTTCCGGCCGCCGCCCGCCCGGATCGTTCGCTAGAAGCAACATCGATATCCGACGACGTCTGCGATGGCGGTACGACCGGCACCGTATTGCTGGTCGACGATGAAGCAGCCGTGCGTCGGGTGGGAGCGCGGATGCTCGAAACGTTGGGCTATGTAGTCGTCACCGCTTCCGACGGCATCGAGGCACTGTCCGCGTTGACGGCCGCGCGCGACGAGATCGTCTGCGTTCTGCTGGATCTGACCATGCCCCATCTGGACGGCGAGGAAACCTGCCGGGAGCTCCGAAACATCAGAGCGGATATTCCGGTGATCGTGTCCAGCGGCTACAATGCGCAAGACGTGACCCAGCGCTTCGCCGGCCTGAATCAAGTCGAGTTCATCCAGAAACCCTATTCCATCGCTGCGCTCGGCTCCGTGCTGCGCGAGATGCTGGGCGGCGTCGGCGACGGCGTTGATCCAACTGCCGGTTAGCGGATCACACCTACAGGTCCGAAAACGTCCAACGCTCCCCGCCATATCTGTTATCTTGATCGGCATGGAACTCGATCACGACATCTGCTACCGCGCCCTGCGCACTCGCGATCAACGCTTCGACGGCCGCTTTTTCACCGGCGTGACGAGCACCGGTATCTACTGCCGGCCCATCTGCCCGGCCAGGACACCGCGGGCACGGAACTGCGTGTTCTTCAGCTGCGCCGCGGCCGCCGAGGAGGCGGGATTCCGGGCTTGCCAGCGCTGTCGACCGGAAACGGCGCCCGGCACGCCTGCCTGGCGCGGCACCTCCGCCACCGTCTCCCGCGCGTTGCGCCTGATCAAGGACGGTGCGCTCGATCACGGCGGCGTGGCGGACCTGGCTGGGCGTCTGGGCGTCGGCGATCGTCACCTGCGCCGGCTCTTCGCCCGGCAGATCGGAGCGTCGCCCCTGGCGGTGGCGCACACGCGTCGCGCGCACTTCGCCAAGCGCCTGATCGAAGAAACACGGCTGCCCATGGCCCAGATCGCTTTTACCGCCGGATTTCGCACGGTGCGCCGCTTCAATGCCGCGGTGCGTCGCTCTTTCGATCGTACGCCGACGGCGATTCGTCGTGATACGCGGCCTGTACGCCAAACGGGCGACAGGCGGACGCGTGATGATCGGTCGCGCAGGGGGCGACAGCACGACGATCCGCCGCGCAACGACGGCGTGATCACCTTGCGGCTCGCCTACCGGCCTCCTTTCGACTGGCAGGCCATGCTCGCCTACCTCGGGCCGCGCGCCATTCCCGGTGTCGAGCTCGTCGATGGCGGCTGCTATTACCGCACCGTCGCGGTGGGAGACTTCGCCGGCACGATCGCGGTGACGCGCGATCCGCTCGGCGAGTCGGCACTGTTGCTGCGCACACCGAACGCCGCCGCGCCGCACCTGGCCTTGCTGGTCGATCGAATCCGTACGCTCTTCGATCTGGATGCGGATCCGGCGGCGATTTTCGATCAGCTCGACAGTGAGCAATCGGCGAGCGACCGCCTGGCCGCCGCCGCACGGCGGTACCCGGGAACGCGGGTACCCGGCTGCTGGAATCGTTTCGAGCTGGCAATGCGCGCGGTGCTCGGACAGCAGGTATCGGTGGCCGCCGCGACCCGCCTGGCCGGTCGCCTGGCGCGGCGTTTCGGGCGGCAACTGGCTGTCGGGAATGCCGTGACGCACAGCGCCACCGCTCCGCCATCACTGCCGTCGGTGCTCTTTCCGCGCCCGGCCGACCTCGCGCAAGCAACCATCGACGACATCGCCGGTATCGGCCTGCCGGGCCGGCGCGCCGCGACCATTCGCGATCTGGCCCGGGCCGTCCGCGACGGGCAGCCGGTGCTCGAGCTGGCGTCGGGACTGGATGAATCGGTACAGCGGCTCACCGCTCTACCGGGCATCGGCGACTGGACCGCCCATTACATCGCCATGCGGGCGTTGAAGGAGCCCGACGCGTTCCCGGCCGGCGATCTCGGCGTGCGCAAGGCGCTCGCGGGAGCGGACGACGAAACGCTGCCGTCACTCGCCACGGTGCGCCGGCTCGCCGAAGCGTGGCGCCCCTGGCGGGCGTACGCCACGGTGTTGCTCTGGCGGTCACTTGAAGTGAACACGAAGTGACGGCGAGGTGACGGCGAGGTGAAGATCTGGCCGGTAGTGTGTTTACGAATCGACAGATCGATACAACGCAGCAGGTCAGCGGATACGTGACTCGACCGTGAAAGGAGATTCCATGGTCAACGCACCAGGGACGACTATCATCGACAGCCCGGTTGGTCCGCTTTTTCTGGCGGCACGCCGGGACGGTTTGACCTGTTTGCTGTTTGGTGACGAGACTGCGGGTGCCGGGAACACGAGTGTGAACATGGCGGGCGATAATACCGCCGCCGCCGCCCGCATCCTCACCACGACAGCGCAGCAACTCGACCAGTATTTCGCCGGCCAGCGCCGTGAATTCACGGTACGCCTCGCACCGACCGGTACGGACTTCCAGCGCGCGGTCTGGCGTGGTCTGGAAACGATTCCCTACGGCCAGACGATCAATTACGGCGAGCTGGCCCGGCGCGTGGATAGACCCGGCGCTGCCCGCGCCGTCGGCACGGCCAACGGCGCCAATCCCATCTCGATCATCGTCCCCTGCCACCGCGTGATCGGCGCCGACGGACGCTTGACCGGCTACGGAGGCGGACTGCCGGCCAAGCGACTCTTGCTCGAGCTGGAGGGCGTGACTGTGGATGGGGATCGTTGTTCGTGACGGTGTGGGGTGTCCCCCGGGGGGTGCGTGTCCGGTCAAGATTCTGATCGGCCACTCCACTCCTCACGGTAGAGCGGTTGGAGCCGATGTGCACCAAACGCGATCATGCCGTTGTAATCGGTTCATACCGCTTAGCGTATTCTGGCTCTCTTTTCACCATACCCCGCCTCGTACTGCACGCTACTCGCGAAGCTCAATTGCCGAGGTTCGGCCCGCACCGCGCCGAGCCCGGAGGACAGGGCGAATCGCTTGCCCAGGCCGACGCGCAAGCCGGCCAGCATGCTGAGGTACGTGCGACTGCTCGCGTCGCCGTTTGCCGAGAGCCGATATGTTTCCGCTCCCAGCCCCCCGTACAGGCTCAGTGTCGGGCTGGGCGAATGGCTCACGACGACGCCATAGTTGAACGAGTGCGCACGATCGTCACCGATTAGGGTCGAGCTCCACCCGAATTGCGGGCCGAGGCGGGTCCGGTAGTCTCCGCTCTGCAACGCGTTGTAGTGATAGCTGAGGCCGTAGGCGAGCTCGCCTGCTCCATGATCTCCCGTCTGCCACGTTCCCACGCCGCCGGCCACGTACCAGTATGGGCCGCCAAAGGTGACATGGGCAAGGAGCCCGAAGGTGTCCCGATCTTCCAGGCCGATGATCGTCCCCAGACCGAACGTCCACCCCTGGAGGTGCTCGACCCGCGCCAGATCCTCGCCGGGGCGGTGTACGAACTGGCTGAGGTTGAGCGGTGTCTTGAAATGCTGCGCGTGTACCATGCCGGCCTGTAGAAGCGACACCAGTACCGCGGCTATCACGGCGCGTTTGATCCAGGCGCTCAGCTTCAGTTGCATACGTTTCCTCCGCGCGTTCACGCTCGACCCCGTTCGCGAGCGCGCATCCCGTCCACGAGCGTGCGCGTGGTCTGACGAATGAGTTTGTCGACGTCGATTTCCGCCTGGATCTGGTTTTCCACCAGCAGCATCGATAATCCGTGCACCGTTGCCCAGGCCATGTAGGCTTGCATTTCGGGATTCTGCCGCTTGATCCGACCGTTGCGCTGCTGCGACTCGATCACGCTTACAAGCTGGGCGAACAGCTCGTCAGCGGCCTCCCGTAATTCGGGAATATCACCGCGACTGAGCGATTCCTTGCCGTACATCAAGCGGTAGTGAGCGGGGTTCTCGAGCGCGAAACGCACGTACTGCTCGCCCAGGCGCCGGAAGCTCTCGAGGCCCGCTCTCGGCGCGTCCGCAGCCACGGATCGCAGTCGCCGATCGAGGCGCTCGAATCCAGCCCTGGCGACCGCAACCAGCAGCCCGGATTTGTCCGGGAAGTGGCGGTAGAGCGCGGTACGCGACACGCCGAGTCGCCGGCTGATGGCGCGCATCGTCACGCTCGCCACTCCAGCCTCGGTTATCATGGCGGCGGCCTCGCCGAGCAGCGCCGACCGCAGATCCCCGTGATGATAGGTGTGTCCTTTGTTAACCATGGCTTCAGTATCGCACACAATGTTGACAGTGTCAACATTAATGTGTATAATGACGCCCGTCATGTCGACGAATCACCAGGAGTGTTTTCGCTCGCAGGAAAGGTTTACGGTGACGGTTTCCTCCCGGTTTGCTTTCACGTCGCGTCGCGAACGGTGTCTGTGGTTGTGGACGCTGGGCGTCGTGGCGGCGATCTACTCGACCATCGGCCTGGCGCGGACTCTGGCCGCGGCCCTGGGCGAAACCGGCCTGGGTGCCGGCCTCTATATACTCGCCTGCGTCATGGTCCTGACGACCGTCATAACGCAAGGCCTGAAAAAGCGGCCAAGCCGAGCTGAGATCGTCGTCGCGCTGGGTGTTACTACCGCGTACCTGCTGGTGTTCGTCAGGATGGCTGTGCCGACGGAGCGCAGCCACCTCATCGAATACGGGGTGGTCGCCGTCTTCATCTACGAAGCGCTGCTGGAGCGAGCGAAGCAGGGCCGCCGCGTTCGCGGACCGGCCCGCCTCGCGGTTCTCGTGACTGCGCTGCTCGGCTTGCTCGATGAATGTATCCAGCTGTTTGTGCCCGGTCGCGTGTTCGACCCCCGCGACGTGCTGTTCAACGTCCTGGCCGCGGTGATGGCGACGACCGCCAGCGCGGTGTTGCGCTGGGCGAGGGGCAGGCGTTGGCGACGGCACCACGAGCGATAGTCCGGCGCGGTCCGCGGCAACCTGCTGCTCCGCGCCGGTGTTGATCCGTATCGTCTACAAACCGATGGCGATGCGCATGCACGAACATGAATATCGTCACATATGGATATCGAAACCTGTTCCGTGTGAAAAAGAGGATCGCGGGATACCGGTATAGGCAGTACAATGTTCTGATACGAATTGCCGGGCGCGACCAGTAGCCCGCGCCGGCTTCCATTATTTCGAATTGGCCATTCGACCCCGCGACGAGGGGCTAAGCCATGGCGACCGAGAATCCCGCCGGGGCGGCGCATTCCATCACGGAGCTACGCAACGCGGCCCGAACGTACGAGGCCCTCTACAACGGGGCGAGCGAGGCGATCTTCATGGTCCGGGTCGGGCCGGACGGACCACTGATCACCGACTGCAACGGCCGTGCGGGCGAGTTGTTCGGCTACGAACCGCAGCAGCTCGTGGGTAGGTCGCCGGTCGAGATCTCGCCGCAGGCGCAGCCTGACGGTACCCGATCGATCGAGCGGATCCAGGAGGTGGTGCGTACCGCCATGGCGGGTGAGACCGCGCTCTTCGACTTCACACACAAACATCGGGACGGATCGCTCTTCTTCACCGAGATCAGCGTCAGCCGCCTCGACCTCGAAGACGGACCCCGCCTGCTGGTCCTGATGCGTGACTTGACGGAGCGCCGCGAGGCGGAGGACAAGTTCCGGAGCATCATCCAGTCCTCGCCCATGGGTATTTACCAGTACACCCTCGAGCAGGACGGTCGCCTGGTGTTCGCCGGCGCCAATCCGGCCGCGGACCGGATCGTCGGCGTGGACAACACGGAGTACATCGGCAAGACCATCGAGGAGGCGTTCCCGCCCCTGGCCGAGACCGAGTTGCCGGACCAGTACCGCCGCGTGGCGCGGGAGGGCGGTACCTGGCAGACCGAGCAGATCGTCTACGCAGACGACCGTATCGCCGGCGCGTTCGAGGTGTACGCGTTCCAGGTGTCGCCCATGCGCATGGCCGTGTTCTTCAACGAGGTGACCGAGCGCAAGCAAGCCGAGGAGGAGCGCCGTAAACTCGAGGCCCAGATCCAGCATACCCAGAAGCTGGAGAGCCTCGGTATCCTGGCCGGGGGCATCGCCCACGACTTCAACAACCTGCTCATGTCCGTGCTGGGCAACGCTGACCTCGCGCTCAACGAGCTCTCGCCGGTGTCGCCGGTCCGCGAGTACATCGCGGACATCGAGTCGGCGGCTATCCGGGCCGCGGATCTCTGCCGGCAGATGCTGGCCTACTCGGGCAAGGGGCGCTTCGTGGTGGAGGCGCTCGACCTGCGCGAACTGGTCGAGGAAATGGCGCACATTCTGGAGGTATCGGTTTCCAAGAAGGCCGTGCTGAACCTGCACTTCGCCGACAACCTGCCCGCCGTGCGCGCCGACGCCACCCAGATCCGCCAGGTACTGATGAACCTGATCACCAATGCGTCCGAGGCCATCGGCGATCGCAGCGGCGTGATCTCGATCTCGACAGGCGCCCAGGACTGCGAACGTTCCTACCTGTCCGAGATGTACCTCGACGACGATCTTCCCGAGGGCTTGTATACCTATCTGGAGGTGGCCGATACCGGCGACGGTATGGAGAAGGAAGTGATCAATCGAATCTTCGATCCGTTCTATACAACCAAGTTCACCGGGCGGGGCCTGGGCATGGCCGCGGTGCTCGGCATCGTGCGCGGTCATGGCGGCGCGATCAAGATATACAGCGAACCCGGCAAGGGAACGACGATCAAGGTGCTGTTGCCGGCTGCTTACGAACCGGCCGTCGCGGCTGATTCCGCAGCGTCTGTCAACAAGGCCTGGACCGGTTCCGGAACCGTGCTTCTCGTGGACGACGAGGAAACCGTGCGCGCGATCGGCGGCAAGATGCTCACCCACCTGGGTTTCGAAGTTAAAACGGCGAGCGACGGACGCGAAGCGCTGCGCGTGTATCGTGAATCCGCCGACGAGATCACGTGTATCCTGCTCGATCTGACCATGCCGCACGCGGACGGCGAGGAGACGTTCAGGGAACTGCGCCGGACCGATCCGGATGTGTGCGTGGTGCTCTCCAGCGGTTACAACGAGCAAGACGTAACCCAGCGCTTCGCCGGCAAGGGGCTGGCCGGATTCATCCAGAAGCCTTACCAGCTCGAAACGCTCCGTGAAGTACTCCGCCGGGCGCTGGCGTAACGCTGATGAGTTCCCGCCAGCGCAGAACAGGTCTCGATGACCGGCCTTTCCACCAGATCGCCGCGAACCGCGCCGCGTATCGGATTGCCGGAAGGAGTATTCGATGAAAACGCGACACTTCATGTATTCGTTGCTGGTCGTATGTATGGTGCTGGCCGGCTGCAGCGGACTCGATGAAACCGTCGGACCCGACTCCGCGACCACCGTCCAGGTCGACCACATCCAGTACCCCGAGCCGAGCCGATCCCCCAACATCATCATGCCGGATCGGGAAGGTAGTGAAACCCTCGGTGAGCCGAGTATTCCGATCGCCGCCGGTTCCGGTTTCGTCGAAGCCGGAGTCGGTATGGTGGCGCAGCCGGCGACCGTCGAGTTCTACGTGCCCGGCGCGATCGAGCAGGTGCTGGTTTACTGGTCAGGCGGTACCGACGAAAGTCCGTACCTCGGCGACGACACCATCGAGTTCGATGGAACCACCGTCACCGGCACGCTTATCGGCGGTCCGTCCTATTTCTACAACGCGTACTGGTTTGCCGCCTATCGAGCCGACATCACGGACCTTAGCCTCGTCGATTCCGGCGATAATTCCCTGACCGCATCGGGCATGGACTTTCCCTACTCCAGCGGCAACGAGAACAGCGGAATGGCGATCGTCGTGATCTACAGTGACGGTTCCGAGGCCGACATCCTGGTGCGGGACGGTCTGGACCTCGCTTTCTTCGGGTTTTCCGAACCGAGACAGACCACGGTTCCGCAAGGCTTCACCTTCACGGCAGCGAGCACCGCGCGTACGGCCGACCTGGCCATCCTGTGCGGTAGCGTTGGTGCGAACAGGCCCAATCAGGTGCTGGTCGAGATAGACGGTGGCCAGCAGCATTTCGAGAATCAGCTCGGTAGCGTCGACGGCGAACACTGGGATACGCTCTTGCTTCCGGTTCTCGTACCCGCCGGTGCATCGTCCCTGACCGTCCAGGTGATCTCGACGGTCAGCGATGATCCGCTTGGCGCCTCGCTCTCCTGGGTTGCCGCCGCCCTGTCAGTGCCTCGGGAAGAAATTCCGCCTCCTCCGGAAGGATGTACACGGACCATCGGCCACTGGAAGAACCATTGCGGGATCGGCAATGGCAATCAGGCCGATGAAGTCACGCCATTGCTGCCGATCTGGCTGGGCGACGCCGGAGGTACGAAGAGCCTCGAGGTTATCGATGCCCAGATGGCGCACGACGTCCTGGAGAAAAAGACCTACGGCCGTAATCGCAACGGCGTCACGAAGCTCTATGCCCAGCTTCTGGCCGCGAAACTGAATTTCGCCAACGGAGCGGACGATGCGGACGTTGCCGAAACCGTCGCCGACGCCGACGCCTGGCTCACTGAAAACGACTGGACCGACTGGGGTGGTTTGAGCGACGACGACCAGGACATGGTGCTTGACTGGAAAGACGCGCTCGACGCATACAACAACGGCTTCACAGGTCCTGGCCACTGCGACGACGACTAGAAGGAACGAACCGGGCCGCCGCGCAGCCCGCTTGCGCGGCGGCCGCCTCAACAGATTTTTCAGTCACGAAGCTCATTCTGGTGCGCTGATCGACGCTCGCCGGTCGAGATGCATCGCTGGCAACAAAGCGCTCCCGGTGGCTGGTGGTCGCCGGGAGCGTCGCGTTCAGACCGTCTGGGGAGCGGCAATCAGCCACTTTTCGAGGCAGGCGCGGATGGATTTGAGGTTGAACGGCTTGGTGACGTAGTCGTCCATGCCGGCGTCGAGGCAGAGTTGCTTGTCGCCGCGCATGGCCATCGCCGTCATGGCGACGATCGGAATCCGTTCGCCTGCCGGTTCGCGCTTCCTGATCTCTCGGGTGCTGGCAAAACCGTCCATGATCGGCATCTGGCAGTCCATGAGAATCAGGTCAAAATGTCCGGCCTCGAAGTATTTGAGGGCCTGGGCGCCGTCTTCGGCCACCTGCACCTCGAAACCGAGCCGCTGCAGCGCCTTGTTGGCGATCAGCTGATTCGTCGGATTGTCCTCGACGAGCAGGATTCGGGATCCGGCCGGGAGCGAGGGCGGCTCGATCGGCTGCTGCGAGGCATCTGCCGAATCTTCGGTCAGTTCCTTCACCGTGCGATCGATCTCGAACTGGGGTATGAAGCGGTGACGCGCAAGGGCCTGTTGCAGGTGTTGTGCGCTGGCCACTACCTCGATCGTGCTGCCGGGCGATTCTATCATCAACTGGTAGGCCGAATTCAGATCCCTGCCTGCGATCATAAAGACCGGGAGCGTGGCGGCTCCGGTGTGCGGCGTCGGCAGGGCGAAATCGGTATTCATCGTGGTCGGTTCCGGAATCACCACCGCATCGTAGACCGTGTCGCTCGTGTCGAGTAGCCGCTGACCATCCGGCGTCGCCAGCGCCTCCGATGTTGTTTCTTCGATCTGATACTCGGCAGCCAGCCATGACGAGCACGCGGTCGGCTTCTGTCCAGGCTCGACCAGCGACAGCAGCCGGTAGTCCGCCGGAACAACCTGACCGATCTCCGGTACCGGCGCCGCCGGATCCATTTCCACATCGAGGGTGATGTGGAACAGTGAGCCCACGTCGACAGTGCTCTCGACCTGCAGCTCGCCGTTCATGACCTCGACCAGACCGGCGACGATTGCCAGGCCCAGGCCGGTGCCGCCGTATTCGCGCGTATTGGAATTGTCGGCCTGCGAGAACTTCTCGAAGATGGTGTCGAGCTTGTGCTGTGGGATACCCACGCCGGCATCGACGACCGCGAACCGTAGCCGCGCGGTTTCGGGACCGATGTCGAGAGGAGAGATCGCCAGCAACACTTTGCTGTCCTTGGCGAACTTGATGGCGTTGTCGACGAGGTTGGTAACCATCTGGCGTATACGCGTTGGATCGCCGAGCACGAGTCGTGGCGTACCCGGGGCCAGCACCATCCGGAATTCTACGTCGTTGGTGGCGGCGCGGATGGTGAGCAGTTTTTCCGCGTCCTGCAGCAGGCCGACGAGATCGTAGGGTATGTGCTCCAGTTCGAGCTTCTCGGCCTCGATCTTCGACAGATCGAGTATCTGATTCAGGATACCGAGCAGTCCTTCGGCCGAGTTGTAGATGATCTCGGTGAGTTCCCGCTGTTCGGTGTCCTGTTCCATCTCCATCAGGATGCTGGCGGTTCCGATGATGCCGTTCATCGGCGTTCGGATCTCGTGGCTCATGTTGGCCAGAAACTCGGACTTCGATCGGCTGGCGGCTTCGGCGACATCCCTGGCGAGCACGAGTCCCTCGTTCAGCGACACGAGTTCGTCGCGGGCCCGGGCGAGATCGCGAGTGCGGTCGCTATCCCGGCCCTCCATCTCGTCGTGAGCCCGGCGCAGCGACTCCTCGTTGGCCTGGATCATGGCGAGCATGTCGTTGAACGCATCGGTCAGCGTGCCCAGCTCATCACTGGTCCGGCGCTCTACCCGCAACGAGAAGTCTTTGCTCAGCGATACCTGCGTGGCCGTGGCTGCCAGGTCCTCCACGGGACGCACGATGATACGCTGGAGCGGAGCGCTGAGCAGGAGCGCCAGCAGGATGGCGCCTGCCAGCACGATGACGACGATGAACACGAATCCCCGGCTGTGCTCGTCGATCTGGCCCAGCCCGTGCAGCATGACGAGCGAACCGATCTTTTCACTTTCGAGTTGGATATCCTGGACGAGCAGCAGCCGGTGAGGTTCGAGCTCGATGCGCGCCAGGCCCGGCGCCGCCGGGAGCAGCGGATGCTCGGCATCCCGTTCAAGACGCGCCATCAGTTCGCCATCGAGATCGTAGATGCCGGCGGCCAGCAGGTCCGCATCGTGCCCGACGGCGGTCAGGATCTCGTTACACGCTTCCTGATCGCTGAAGCTCACCGCCGCCGTGCTGTTGGAACCGATGATCTCGGCCTGGGTCACCAGTCGGGCGACCAGGTCCTCGCTGTAGGACTCGACCTCGAAATAATAGATAGTCACGCAGGCAGCCAGCAGGGCCAGACACGAGACCGACGTGGTGATGAACACCGTTTTGGCGCGAAAAGACAGACCCGCCAGCCACTGCGCCGGTGTTTTCAGGTCGTTTGCTACGCGCTGTCGCATCGGTCAGGTCCCGTCATTCCTTCATTGTTCGGAAACCACGTCGTCGGCAAGTCGCAGCAGCTTGCTGCTGATGGTGAGACCGCAGGTGCTCGCCACATCGATGTTGATATCGAAGGCTACTTTCCGCTCATCGAGAAACAACTCGATCATCCCGCCGTCGCGGGCGAACCCCGCGATGTCGCCGACTGTCAGCACCGGCGAACCGTCGAGCTGTTCGACGACCGCGGCCCAGTGCTCGGCGAAGATCCGGTCGACGAACACGATCTGGCTGTTGCGCAGCGAGGTCACGATTTCCCGGTGTCGTGCGCTCTGCGCCGACGGGGACTGCAGGAAAGAAAGCATGTCTTCGGAAGTCAGCGTGTTGATGGACAGGCTTCGACTGGCGATCGACTTGTTCTCGAGACCGGCGACCGCTTGCTGGAACCGGGGTTCGCCCACGATGGTGATCACGAAGTCCCCATCGTTGTTCACGAACGACTCGTCGGGCCAGGTTATGAATTTCGCGAAGTTGTAGAGATAGCTGAACTGGATCTTCGCCAGACGCACCGGGTCGATCGATTCGGCCTGCGAAGGCACAACCAGACAACACACGACGAGGATGGCGATGCCCCACGTGCACGGATGTGTTTGGTCCTGTCTCGACAACATGAGTGGTACACACCAAACTATCCGCCGGACCGGTTTACCGGCGAACCCGAACGTCAGCGCGATGGTTGCGAACGGTTGTGAAATCGGCGTGTCGGGTGCCTGACTTTAGTTCTTTCGCTTCGCCGCCGCTGCAAATATCCGGTCGCCGAAAATTTTCGCTAAAACTTTCGCCGCTGCTGCCGATGACCCCACTAATCGCGTCTGAAACATCGCCCATACCAGGTACTGAATGTACACGGTGGAAGGTTTTTACCATGAAGACGATCGTATTGTTGATCGGAACGCTCGTGCTGGCGACCGGCCTCGCCGTCGCGCAGGAACTCGATACGCTGCTGGAGATGTCCTTCGACGACCTGGTGAATATGGAAGTCGTCAGCGCTTCCAAGTATTCCCAGAGTCTGCTGGAATCGCCGTCAGCCATCTCGATCGTCACGCGCGAGGACATCTTGTACTCGGCGGCGCAGACGATACCCGAACTGCTCCAGTACGTTGTCGGTATGGACGGTTATACCAAGACGCACACGGACATGGACGTCGCCGCGCGCGGCTTCGCCTATGACGAGACGTCGAAAATGCTCGTGCAGATCGACGGCCAGGCAGCCAATGTCGTGGCTTACGGGGGCATGCAGTGGCCGACACTGCCGTTGACCCTGGACGAGATCGAGCGTATCGAGATCGTTCGCGGTTCCGCGTCGTCGATCCACGGCGCCGACGCGCTCGTCGGAACGGTGAACATCATCACCCGCAACGCGCGTGAACGCGGCAACAAGGTGTCCGCGCTCTACGGCGAACGCGGCACCGGACAGTACCAGGCCGGCATCGCCCAGGCGCTCGATGACAGCTGGAGTTTTTCCGTCAACGGCGGCTTTACCCAGACCGAGAAGCAGGGTGACTTCGAAACACCGGCCGCGAAGCTGGTTGCGCCCAATTACGACCTGAAGGACTGGGCCAACATATACACCGGCACCTACCGGGTCGACTACGAGGCCGACGACCTGTCGTTCAGCAGCCTGGGTGGGTTCACCACCGACACCGAAGGCTACAATCCCAGTCCCGGCGACAACAGTATCGACCGCTCCGAGAAACAGACGGTCTTCGTCACCAATCAGCTGCAGAAACAACTCGGCGACGACAGTGTCGTCATGCGGCTGGGATACCGGACCCTCCGGCAGGAAAACCAGCGGTGGGACGACGGCGATTACGTGTACAAGTACAAGGTGCGCAAGGGTGACGGTATCGATTTCGACGGGCAATACATACTGAAACGCCACGAGAACAGCACGCTGATCGGCGGTGCCAGTCTTTCCTACTTCGAGGCCAGTCGTGACATCGCCAATGCGACGCCGTACGTGTACGACGAAAGCGATCGGCTGTTCTCGGCGTACGCTCAGGAGGAGCTGCGGTTGCTCGACCGCCGGCTCGCCCTGACCGTGGGTGGCCGCTACGACAAGTGGGAGACCCTAGACGGCGTGATCTCGCCGCGTGCAGCGGTGAACTACGCGCTGTTCGATGCGAAGGTCAACCTGCGCGTGAGTGCGGGCAGGTCGTTCCGGCGGCCGAGTTTCGACGAGAACTACTACTTCGTCACCTGGCCAGGCGGCTGGTTCAAGGGAGCCGCGATCGGCGAGTCCACCGAAGGTGGAACCGAGGTGGCGGGTGAGAGTCTCAAGCCGGAACGGATGACCTCATACGAGTTCGGTGTGCGCGCGACGCCCGATGGCGCGACCTTTCTCGGCCTCGAGTTCTTCCACGAGAGCGTCAAGGATAACATCGGCTACGTGGTCTACGAGTCAGCTAACGATGTGCTGAATCTCGGTTTCTCCAATACCGTCGATGTGGTGGAGGTGTACGGCGTCGAGGTGGAGGCAAAACGTTTCCTGACGCGGCAGGTGTCGTCCTTCCTCAACTACACCTACCAGAACGCTGATATCAGCTTGACGGGCGGCCCGACCATCGACTGGGAAAACGCGCCCAACAACAAGCTCAGCGGCGGCATACGGTATCACGGCCCGGTGGCCGTGGATCTCCGGTTCCGGTACGTGAGCGATCTGGCATACCAGGAGATTTCCTCGATCCCGGTCGCCGACTACTGGACCACCGATCTGGCCGTTTCCAAGGCATTGGCCAACGGGATCTTCGCCAAGCTGAGCGTCATGAACCTGCTCGACGACGAGCGCTACGAGTATCCCATGTACACGGCCATCACGCGACGGGCCACGATGACCTTGAAATACCTCTTCTGATCCGTCCTGAACACTGGAACGGAGCAGCGGCGATGGTCGACAGACCTTCGCCGCCGTTACGTTTGGCTCCTGCCGGCGCCCCGGTGTATGGCACCCCGAACAATTATCCCCGGGACGTGATCCGGACGCAACACGCACGACGTCGATAACCCGGATCGTCCGACTGAGTAGCCGTTTTCGCTTTGATGGCGTTACCTGTTTCGGACGAGCCGCTCGAGTCGCACTCGGCTCGCGCCGGCAGCTCGGATTCATCACGTCACGATATTTCTGTGAAAGGTTATCGACATGTCTCCGCGAAAACATGCCATCCGTCTGGGGTTTCTGCTCTTGATCCTGTTGACCGGCAACGCGGTCGCCCAGCAAATGCCGCCGGTCATCTGGACCGTCCAGGCCCACGACCACAGCGTCGTCAGTGTGTCGTTTTCGAACGACGGCCAGACGATCGTCTCCGCCGGCGGTGACGAAGCCCGCACCTGGCAGTCTGCAGACGGTTCACCGCTGCAAACTTTCCCCGACCACGCCGATGGCGTGATATCCGCCGACATTTCGCCAGACGGCCAGTATCTCGCGGTGGGCTACATCGTCAGCGGCTACCCCCCGGGGGGAGTGATGGACCTCTGGGACATGGCGTCCGAAACCGTGCTTGATACCCATGGTGGCTGCTACGTGGCCTTCTCGCCCGGGAACGAGTTCATTGCCTCCGGCGGTGGCGGCGCCAATCGGTATGCCTACATCCATCGCATCGCCGACGGTGTCGAGATCGGCAGCTACTATAACGGACCCGGGTATATCACCGATCTGGCCTATTCGCCGGATGGACAGCTCCTGGCCATCGCCAATACGAACAACACCGTCAGGCTGTGGGATACCAGCACGCATACCACCGTCCGCACCTTCTCCGGCCATACCGACGATGTTTCCTGCGCCGCCTTCTCACCCGACGGCCGGTACCTGGCGGCCGGAGCCGGCGGCTGGGATCTGCCCAGCGACTCGACCATCAAGATGTGGCGCCTATCGGATGGTGAGTTGATCCAGACCTTTACCGGTCACGGGCTGTGGGTTTACACGCTGGCTTTCCATCCCGACGGCCAGACGCTGGTCTCCAGCGGCAGAGACAGCCAGACGCCCTACAGCGCGAGCATGCGCTTCTGGCGTGTCGCCGATGGCGAGCTGCTCCAGGATTACAACGGCCTGGCCCACGATTTCGCCTTCGCGCCGGACGGCCGGACCTACTGCTACGGCAAGACCAACGGCTCGCTGGTGCTGGCCGGTGATGCCTCGACCGGGATTGCGGACGAGAATCTGCCGACTGCTGTTGCCGTCCCAGCTGTGTTGCGACAGAACTATCCGAATCCGTTCAATCCCGCGACGACCCTTCGCTTCGAGCTGGCTGCGCCTGGCGAGGTTTCGCTGCGGATCTTCTCCGCCACGGGGCGCCGGATAGCGTCCCTCGTCGAGCGGTATCTGCCAGGCGGCGGCCACGAGATCGTGTGGCGCGGTAGTGACGACACGGGACGGGCGGTCGCGTCGGGCATCTACTACTACCGCCTCGACGTGGGCGACTTCCGTGAAATCCGGCGCATGTCGCTGATCAGGTAAGCAGGATCAACCCGGCAGGTACAATCCCGCCCCCGGGCCCAGCGGCAAGCCCAACAGCAGCCAGATCACGAGCAGCACCATCCAGCCCAGCATGAAGGCCACCGTGTAGGGGAGCATGGTGGCGATGACGGTGCCGATGCCGGCCTTGGCGTCGTACTTCTGAACGAAGGCCACGATCAACGCGAAGAATGACATCATGGGCGAGATCATGTTGGTCGTGCTGTCGCCGATCCGGTAGACGCCCTGCACCAGCTCGGGAGTGTAGCCCAGCAGCATGAACATGGGCACGAACACCGGGGCCATGAAGGCCCACTTGGCCGAGGCGCTGCCCATGGACAGATTGATCGCCGCCGACAGCAGGATGAACGACAGCATCAGCGGGATGGGGCCCAGCCCCGAGGCCTGCAATGCCCCGGCGCCCTTGATGGCCACGATCATGCCCAGATTGGTGTACTTGAAATAGGCCACGAACTGGGCGGCGAAGAACACCAGGACCAGGAACAGCCCCAGCGTCTGCATCGACTCCTTCATGCCCCCGATAACGTCGCTGTCGCTCTTGAAGGTGCCCGCGCCCAGCCCGTAGGCCAGCCCGGCCAGCAGGCCGCCGAGGAAGATGAAGGTCACGATGCCGTGCACGAAGGGCGAGTGCAACACGCTGCCGGTCTCGATGTGCCGCAGGAAACCGTCGGCCGGCGCCAGGCCCCAGACCACCACCGCCACCAGCAGCAGGTTGACGGCCAGGGCCCACCACAACCCCTTCTTCTCCGCCGCGGTCAGTGGCTGCAGGTCTCCGGTCTCGTTCGTTACCTGGTCCGCCGCCGCACCCTTGTACTCGCCGAGCCGCGGCACCACGATCTTCTCGGTGACCCAGGTGCCGATGGCGGCGACGATGAAGGTCGAGGTCGCCATGAAGTAGTAGTTGCAGGCGGGCGTGACGATGTACTCGGGCTCGATGATGCGCGCCGCCTCCTGGGTGATGCCGGCCAGCAGCGGATCGATGGTGCCCAGCAACAGGTTGGCGCTGAAGCCGCCCGAAACGCCGGCGAAGGCCGCCGCGAGCCCCGCGATGGGATGCCGGCCGATGGACAGGAAGATGATCGCGCCCAGGGGCACCAGCAGGACGTAACCCACGTCGCTGGCCATGTTGGACAACACCCCGGTCAGCACGATCACGAAGGTCAGCAGGCGCCGCGGCGCCGTGTGCACCAGCAGTCGTAGCGCGGTGGCCATCAGCCCGCTTTTCTCGGCGACGCCGATGCCGAGCAAGGCCACCAGCACCGTACCCAGGGGCGCGAACCCCGTGTAGTTCTCGACCGTGTTGTCCAGCAGCCAGTGCAGTCCCGCGCGCGACATCAGGTTGATCGGGGCGATGACCGACCCGTCCTTCGGATGGATCGCCGTCAGTCCCAGCTCGCTCAGCAGCCAGGAAAAGAAGATGACCGACCCGGCGAGGATGGCGAACAAGGTGGCCGGGTGGGGCAGGGCGTTGCCCACGCGCTCGATGGAGCTGAGGATCCGGGGCAGGATTGGCTTGCGGGGCTTGCTGGACGTCATGGATCGGCCGGCCTTTCGGTGTGGTGGTGCGATGGCGAACCGTCCCATTCTAGGCGACGCGGCGCGGAAGGGGAATAGCGGTTTGATCCGGCGCGGATATTGTTGTCTTTTCCGCGAGATCCCGGATTCGAAAGTCATGCCGGGTAGGAAAACCACGCGGAGCCGATGGAGAACGAACCCGGTTCATTTGTCCGGTTCGACCACTCCGTAGGTCCCGGAAGGGCGTCATACACGAGAAGAAGAGTGTCCTGATCGCAGTTGCCGGCGCCGAGGGCAGCGTGGCCAAATCGATTGTCGCAACAGACCTCGAAGAACTGATCGGCACGCCCGGACCACGTCGCGTCAGATCGGTCGCGCAGCCGTACCTGTCAACGTAACAGCACGGCCTTTTCGATCGCCGAAATCCCGCCGACATCCAGCCGCACGAAGTAGACACCCGTCGGCGCCGGCCTGCCGTGCCGGTCGCGCCCGTCCCAATTCACGGTGCAGCGACCTTCGCTGTGTACGGCACTCGACACGCCGTCCGCCAGGTCCGCCACCAGCCGTCCGGCCAGATCGTACAGGCCGAGGGCACAACACCCGGTACCGTCGGCCGGCAACGTAAAACTGATGGTCGTGCGCGGGTTGAACGGATTGGGCTGCACGCGCAGATCGAATGCGGCCGCCGCCGGCAGCGACAGCTCCAGGGCATGATCCGCCACCGGATCCACGCCGGCATCCGGCACCGCGGTTCCCCCCACCGGACACTGGGCCGGCAAGATCCGCATCGCTCCCGATGAATCGGCGACATACGCCCCACCGCCACCCAGGCTCACGTCCACCACGTAACCGTCGGTGTCGAAGCTGCCGTACCAGTATGGCGCGCCCGCAATCGCCAGATCGAGGACCTGGACACCGCCGAAGCCGTCGGTCACGTAGGCGAAACGATCGTCGGCGGCGATGTTCAGCGATTCGCCGGGCGTGGGCACGCTGCCCACCAGGGTCGGATTGTACGGATCGGCGAGCGAGTACAGCAGCACCTCGCGTTCGCCGGACAGGCAGACAAGATCGCCCAGATCGGCATGGTGGAACATGGCGGCGCCCAGGCCGGTGACGGGCGGTTCGATGGCGGACAGGATCTCCGGAAACTCCGGATCGCTGATGTCGATCACCACCATCATGCTGCCCGATACGACAGCGAGCTGCCCGTTGGTGGCCAGTCCCCAGTTCGAACCGGCGGTGTCGAGGGAATCGAGCAGCAACGGGGCGCCCGGGTCGCTCATGTCGTAGATGTCGAGGGTGAAGTAACTGCCGGTAACCAGCGCCAGGTTGCCCGTCGCGGCCACGTAATCGGCCGAAGCGCTCACCGGTGCGTCGCCGACCATGGTCAGCACGCCGGTCTGCGAGGCATCGACGATCTGCAGGCCGCCGGAGCCGCAGGCCAGATACGCCAGGTCGCCGGCGCAGGCCACGTCCTTGATCTGTCCCAGGGCCGGCGAATAGGTGGCGACGATCTCCGGCTCGTTCATGAAACCCAGATCCACCACCGACAGGCCGAAGTAGCTGCTCGCCGCGCAGACCCGGTTGTTGGCGTAGGCGACGGACTGACAGCCGGGCACCGGCAACGACGCAGTCTCGACCGGGGAGGCGGGATTGGTCACCTGCAGCACGGTGAGGCCGAACGATGCGTCGCCCACGGCCAGCAGGTTGGCGCGGTGACCGAAATCACCCAATCCAAAATCACCAAGTCCCAGCGCCATGGCGCCCATCGCCGTCTCGATCGAGCCGATGCGCTGTGGCGACGCCGGATCGCTCACGTCGAACACGCGCACGCCGCCGAAGCGCCAGATCAGCTGCTGTTCCCAGGCGGCCAGGTAGAGTACCGCGCCGTCGACGACCAGATCCTCGGCATACTCGGGCGCGGTGGGCACGTCGGCGACTATTTGCGGATTGAGCGGGTCGGTGAGATCGAGGACCTTCAGGCCGGCGCTGCTGCAGGCGAGATAGGTCAGCCCGCCGTCGAAGACCATCGCTGCCACGGTGTCGTTGAAACCGATCGTTCCCAGCAGCTTGGGCGAGGTCGGCGTGCTGATGTCGATCAACGCGAGTTGCCCACCCAGTGCGGCCAGGAAGAGCAGGTCGTCGTGGAGCCAGACACCCAGGCTGTAGCCCGGCACCGGCAGCGAACCCACCACCTGGGGATTCGCCGGATCGCTGATGTCCATGACGTAGAGCCCCGCGCTCGACGCTGCGACGAAGGCCAGACCGTCGCGCACCGCCACGCCCCGCACATTGTCGGGCAGGGAGAAGCTGGCAACGGTCGTCGGGTCGGTGGGATCCTTGACGTCCAGGATCCGACCACCGCCCAGGCCGCAACCGAGCACGGCCAGCTCGCCCGTGTACGCCATGTAGAAAGCGTTGGCCGGAATACTCGTCGAGCCGATCACCACCGGGGTGTCGGAATCGCTCAGGTCGACGACCTCGAAATCGCCGTAGGCGCCGGCGTAGAAGACCAGCGCGCCGTCCATGGCCAGATCGCCCACATCATCACTCATGGCCAGATGGCACTCGGGGTGCAAGAAGTTGTGGTAGTAGATGCAGGCGTGGACGGTCCCGGCAGTCAGCATCAGCGTCATCAACAGCAATAACAACAGGGCTGCGACGACCATCTGCAGGCGCCGGCTCGTTGCCGACCAATCCGTGCCCGGGATTCGGATTACCATTCCGGCGATGCGTTTTCTTGCTGCCTCGGGTCCAGGTATCACGAGCCTCCGGATCCTGCGAGGGTGACTCTCGTTGCTGAACGCTGGGGAACGTCGAGTATAGCACAGATACCGCAGGTTAACATAATACTGCCCCCGGGGGGCAGGCGCGAACCCGGGGGGCGTCAGAAGCGAACGATCACCGATAATCTGCCTTCACCCCGCTCCAGGTGGAGTTCTCCACCGGGGTGACCACGGTTTCGGCCATGAAGGTCAAAATGTTCTCCATGAGCGCAACGGCTTCGGGATTGATGTCCGATTGCCGCACCCAGTCCTGGTCCGACGTGAAGAGAACCTTGCCATGAATCATATTTGGCGGATGGAAGATGTGTCCGAAGTACTGTCCTTCGAACTCGAGGAAGTGCTCGACGGTGGCGTCGCCCTCACCGGCACAGCCGTACCAGAAATACTCCAGGGTCGGTACGGAATTGGGATGGAAACTCAGCTGCCCGAGCACGTTCATGGGTGCGAGCGTACCGGCGACGGTTCCCGTTCTCGTGTAGGAGCCGCCGAGCGTGTCGACGATCTGCTCGTAGGCCATGTTCGACGAGTAGGTGCAAATATACTCGCCCTGCATGTACGTGGGGCCGCCTCCCTGAACGAACAGCATGATCGTGTCGATCCGGTTAGCCGGCAAGCCGATCACTCCCGATGCGACGATCAAGAGGTCCGTACCGGCCAGGTTGGCGATATCATCGAGGGCCGTCTGCTCGACGATGGTCGCGTTGTGTCCGATGGCGTTGGCGAGCGCTTCCCAGTGCAGGTCCATGTCGTGCCCGGCCATTTCGCTCTGGCTTTCCACGATCGTGATGTTGAGTGGATCGTCCGTGACGAAGACCGGTATCCACTGGCCCGCGCCAGCGGTAGGTACACTGGCAGATTGTGGTGGGCTGGCCGATTTGTCCGCCAGAGCACTGCCCGCGAGACACAGGCTGATGGTGGCGAGTGTCAAGACTACGATAAGGATTCTTCGTTTCGCCTGTAGCACTTCGTTCCCTCCTCGTTAATGGTGACGGTATGGAATTCGTTGAACTGATTGTGTATTCCGACTGCACTCCGTTTCTCTCGCGCATCGCCGTGGCCGACACCGGTAGACGGCCAGTCGCCAGGGACTGCCCCCCGCACGGGAGGTAGGCGAGTTTTACATGCTGACATATTTTCGTTTCGAGATCAACAGTTAATTGGCACAATGCTATGTTAATTGTTATATAACAACTATTGGCTCGTTATCAGGCACCGAATGCCCCGTCGCACACGAATAACGTCGGTGTCGGCAACGGCCGGATACGCGCTTGCCCTACGGGAGCCATCGGTTACCATGTATGGCAATCACTGCAAGACATTTGCCCACAAGAACCCGGCAGGTTTCCATGTCCACGAAAAACCCGAACGACGGTACAGAATCGGACGGGGACGTCCGGACATCCCCGCAACCAGGTGAACCGGACCACATGTCCGGACGTGAGCGGCGGAAGGAAGCACGGAAACAGCAGCGGCACGAGCGTAAAGCCGCACAGAAAGCTGCTCGGCGGCACGATCGGAAGGGAAGTCAGATGCGTGGCGGGAAGAAATGGTTAGTGCTTGTGTCGCTCGTTGTCCTGGTGCTGGTGTGTGCTTTCGCGGCCTGGTCGCTCTGGTTGCGCGAAGCCGGTGGCGGCAAGATCAAGCACGTCGTGCTGATCAGCATCGATACCTGCCGGGCCGACTACCTGAGCTGCTACGGATATCCCAATCTGACCACGCCGTACATCGACAAGTTCTCTCGCGAGGCGACCCTGTTCACCAACGCGATCGCTCCCGTGCCCATGACCCTCCCGTCCCACGCCACCATGCTCACCGGCCTGCTGCCGCCCGCACACGGGGTGCGCGACAACAGCAACTACCAGCTCGGCGCTTCGGCGTTGACGTTGCCGGAGGTACTCGCGGCCGAGGGCTTCACGACCGGGGCGATCGTCAGCAGCATGGTGCTGGACTCCACGCGCGGACTGGAACAGGGTTTCACTACGTATGACGATCGGTTCAAGACGCCGCTACGTGTCCAGGACGGTCTCGAGCGTCGAGGTGACGAGACGACGTTCGAGGCGCTGAGCTGGCTCGAGCAACACCAGTTCGACGATCGATTCTTCCTCTTCGTCCATTACTACGATCCGCACTATCCGTACGTCCCGCCCGAGCCGTACGCGAGCCGGTTCAAGAACAGCGGCTACGCCGGCGAAGTCGCCTTTGTCGACGAAGGCGTGGGTTACATCGTGTCCCGGCTGAAGGCGATGGACCTGTACGATTCGACGCTGGTGATCGTCACCTCGGATCACGGGGAAATGCTCGGGGAGCACGGGGAGCTGGACCATACCTACTTCGTGTACCAGAGCGCCGTCCGGGTGCCGCTGATCTGCCGAGCGCCCGGCCAGACCGAGGCGCGCAAGGTGGACGAGCTGGTGGGGATCGTCGACATCGTGCCGACCGTGTGCGGCATGCTCGGGATCGAGTCGCCGGCGGATATCCGCGGCGTGGACCAGTCGCCACTCTTGCGGGGCAAGTCGTCGCCGGTGAGCGATCGTCACGTCTATTGCGAGAGCCTGCGGCCGACGCGTTACCAGGCCAATCCGCTGTTCGCCCTGGTCGGCGAACGCTGGAAATACATCCGCACCACGCGGCCCGAGCTTTACGACCTGCAGGCCGATCCCGGCGAAACGAACGATCTGTCGGCCGACGAGGAGCGCACGGTCTTCGAAATGGACGGCCACCTGGAAGCGATACTGCAGGAATCCACCGCGCGGAAACTGGACGACGCACACACCTCCCTCGATGCCAGGACCCGCGAGCAGCTCGCGTCGCTGGGTTATACCGGTGGGTCGGTCAGCGAGCAGACCGAGATGGATCCGGAAAAGTATGATCCCAAGGACCTGATCGTCGCGCACTCGGCCATCGAAGAAGTGTACCGCCAGATCTTCCGGAACGAACTCGAAGCGGCGCGGGTGGCGTGCCAGGACGTGATCGCCAGGTACAAAGGCCTCTACGGCGCCAATCTGTGCATGGCGGAAATCATGATGAAGCTGAAAAAGCCGCACATGGCCGTGCACTACTATGACAAGGCCATCGATCTCGGCGCGACGGAAGCCGTGGCGTACTACGATCGGGGCAATGCGAATCTGGCGCTGGAAAGATACGCCGAAGCCCTGGCGGATTTCGGCGAAGCGATCAAGATCGACCCCAACTACGTGCCGGCCTACGTCAACCGTGGCACCCTCGAGCACCGGCGCGGCAACTTTGACGAGGCATTGAAGAACTTCGACATCGCCGTCCTGCTGGATCCGGAGTTCGCCAACGCCTACTGCAATCGCGGCGCGACGCGCGTGCAGAAAGGCAACGTGAGCGGCGCCCGGGCCGACTACGACAAGGCCATCGCCCTGAACCCACGCTACGCCCTCGCCTACTACCGGCGGGCCCAGTTGCGGGAAGCGATGAACGACCCCGTCGGCGCGCAGGAAGACTACGCGAAGGTGGAGGAGTTGCGGCCGAAGCAGGGGGGGTAGGCCCAGCCGAGAATATTCAGATCGAGCCTGGTCGCGACGTATGTTGATCATCTTGCCGGCTCAACGCACGAGCATCAACTTCACCGTCTCGGTGAAATCCCCCGCCCTCAGTCGCGCGAAGTAGACGCCGGACCAGACCGTGCGACCGCTCAGCACCCACTTCGCCGCGGTGTTTCCGATTTCCAGATCCAGGTTGATAAAACCCGAAAAACGTCGATATTCACGGGACCGAAAAGGAGACAGCCATGAAGAACATCCTGGTGCTGGGCGCCGGCATGTCGTCGTCGAGCCTGATCAAGTACCTGCTGGATCATTCTGCCGAATACGGCTGGCAGGTTGCGCTGGGCGACATCTCGCGCGAACTGGCTTTGCAGAAGATAGACGGGCACGCCAACGGCCGGGCCATCGAATTCGACGTGAACGATGCACAGCAACTGGAGACCGAAGTGGCGCAGGCCGATGTGGTCGTCTCCATGCTGCCGGCCCACATGCATCCGGTGGTGGCGCGCCGCTGTGTGAAGCTCCACAAGCACATGATCACCGCTTCCTACGTTTCCGACGAGGTCAAGCAGCTCGACGAGGAGGCCCGGAAAAACGGCGTGCTGCTGCTGAACGAGATCGGCGTCGATCCGGGCATCGACCACATGTCGGCCATGCAGGTGATCGACCGCATCAAGAATCTGGGCGGCAAGCTGCGGAGTTTCGAGTCGGCGACCGGTGGACTCATCGCGCCCGAGTACGACAACAACCCGTGGCAGTACAAGTTCACCTGGAATCCCCGCAACGTGGTGACCGCGGGGCAGGGCGTGTCGCGTTTTCTGCACAATGGGCGGATCAAGTACATTCCCTATCACAAGATCTTCAAGCGGCTGGATATCATCGAGGTGCTCGATGTGGGGCAGTTCGAGGTCTACCCCAATCGCGACTCCTTGAAGTACCAGAAATTGTATGGCCTGGACGATATCGGAACGCTGTTTCGCGGTACCATCCGGCGTCCGGGTTACTCGAAGGCCTGGGACATCTTCGTGCAGCTGGGCATGACCGAGGCGTCGTATACCATCAAGGATTCCGAGAACATGACCTATCGCGACTTCGTCAACAGCTACCTGCCGTACGAGAAGAATGTGCCGCTGGAAACGAAGCTGTGCAAACATCTGGACCTGGACGAGAACTCGGAAGAGATGCAGAAGCTGAAGTGGTCGGGCATCTTCGAGTCAGAGAGGATCGGGCTGAAGGACGCCACACCGGCCTGCATCATGCAGAGTCTGCTGGAGCCCAAGTGGCAACTCGAACCGGCGGACAAGGACATGATCGTCATGCAGCACATCTTCCAGTACGAGTTCGACGATACCGAGAAACAGATCACCTCGTCGCTGGTCGTCAAGGGACGCGACACCGTGCACACGGCCATGGCCATCACCGTCGGCGTGCCCGCAGCCATCGCCACCAAGCTGCTGCTCACCGGCGAGATGCCCCTCACGGGCGTGCAGATTCCCACCCGGGCGGCGATCTACGAACCGGTGCTCGCCGAGCTGGCGGACCACGGCGTGAAGTTCGTGGAAGAGGAGACGGTGCTGCACGAGTGATCGGCAGCGCAGGGTCGGAATCTGGCGGCGCACCACCCGACGCGATCAGCCCTCGTGCTGCCGGGCGAGATCCGCCAGCGCCGTGCCCGACAGCCGGTACGTGGTCCAGCCGTCCATGGCCTCGGCGCCGAGAGAGGCGTAGAAACCGATCGCCGGCTCATTCCAGTCCAGCACCGACCACTCGAGCCGACCGGCGTTGCGTTCAGTCGTCAATCGGGCGAGAAAGACCAGCAAAGCCTTGCCGATTCCACGGCCGCGAAAGTCCGGTGTGACGAACAGATCCTCGAGATAGATGCCCGGTCTGCCCAGAAAAGTCGAGTAGCTGGGGAAGAACACGGCGAAGGCAGCCGGTTCGTCGTCGTAGTGCGCGAAAACGACCTCGGCGGCCGGGCGGTCGCCGAAGAGCCACCGACGTACCAGCTGTTCGTCGTTGGCGACCTCGTGGCTGAGTTTCTCGTACACCGCGAGCGCCCGGATGAAGTCCAGGATCAGCGCGACGTCCGCTGCGGTGGCGAAGCGCAGGGTGATGCGCGGGTTCGGCGTCGAGATCGAATCAGTCATCGTGTTCACCCATCGTGCCAATGGCCATCAACGGCGAAGAAACAGACCGACAAGCGGCACCACGAACAGCCAGATCCCCGAAACCGGCATGATCACCGCACCCACCACGGTGAGCACCAGAAACGCCCACGGCAGGAATCCGGGCAGCGCCTGCTGCCTTCTCTCGAGCCAGTCGATCACTCCGCCCAGGATCAAGAGCAGAAATCCCGTGTAGAGGAACCAGAAAACCGCTTCGCGAGGTGGTTCGCCGTTCACGGTGTTGACCAGGCCCTCGGAAACCAGCACGCCCAGCGTGGTTCGCATGAAGACGAATCCGAAAACAGTGTGGATCATCCCGATAGCGATCAGACTCTTGCCGATCCAGGCTTTCATCCGGCTTCCCCCTCAAGACCGCGCGCCGGCGGTCAGCCTTCGTCCTTGTCGTACGGCTCGCCCTTGCCCGTCTCGCAGTAGGCTTTCAGGCTCCGCAGGTAAAAGCCCCAGTGGTAGTTGCAGATCGCGAGGTATTCGGTGGCGTCTCGCCAGTCGCCGTGCGTGAAGCGCACGATCGTCTGCTCGCCCCGGGCCTCGAGGTCGAAGACGAAGGTCGTGCCCAGCCATTGCTCGTGTCCGGCGAAACACTCCCACTCCACACGCAGGTCGGATTCGAGCCGTGTGACGCGCATCTTGTCGTGGTACGTGTCGCCGAAGATGAACTCGGCGACCGAGCCGACGACCGGCTCGGCGATGGTCTCCAGCGTCCACCAGCCGGCGAGGCCTCGTTGCTCGGTGAGCGCGGCGTACACGGTGGCGGCGGGAGCGTCGATGGTGAACTGGTGTCGAATGGCGGCCACGGTTGGCTCCTCTCGCGTTCTCGCCGTGAACCGTTTCGACGTGCGAGATGTCGGTGAGCGGGTCTCAGTGCAGAAGGAAGGTCTTGACGAGCAACGCCGCGCCCAGCCAGAGACCCGACGTGACCGTACAGAGCCAGGCGATCCTGGCCCGGGCGGGCGGCAACCACCGTTTCTGCAGGATGAGCCCCACCGAAAATACATGAAACGGCACCGGCACGCGCAGCGCAAGGGCGATCGCCGTCCGGGTCCAGGTGACCGGCTCACCGGGAAACAGACCGCGAGCGAGCGAACCGCTCAGCGCGTCGACGACCACCTTGCCCAGCAGCACCACGCCGACCAGGCTGATGCAGGTAGTGATTATTCTGATGGCCTTGATCTTGGCCGTATCGGTCATTGACTGTATGCCTCTAGCGAGCAACCGCTGCTGCGGAACCAATTACTTCGTATCCATCACCATCTCGTGCGTGTGCCGGTATCCCCATTCGACGCGCAGCAGCCCCATGATACCGATGTGGTACGCCTCGTGCCACATGTGAAACGTGAGTGCGCCCAGGAGCGATCCGTCACCGCCGTGCAAATCGGTTTCGCCGAGCAACCGGTCTTCAGTGAGATCGCCGAGCGCGTTGTTGAGCTTGCCATGCAGGGCGTTCCAATCGGCGAGCAATTCGGCGATGTCGGGGTAGTCGCCGCCGTCCGTGGCGGGACTCTGGAAGGAGAACTTCTCCTGGTAGGGATTGGGGTGTTCCACGCCGATAGCCCGCAATACCGCACACCGGTAGTTCAGGAGGTGGCCGACGATCCAGGAGATCGAGGCGCCGTCGCCGTTGCGGGCGCGACGGACGGCGTCGGCGTTTTTCAGATCGCCGAGGTGCAGTCCCATGATGAAGTGCGCGTTACCGAAACCGGCGAGCAGAGGGCGGGTGAGATTGGTCATCGGTTCTTCCTTTCCGGACTCGTCGTCGGGCTCATTTCAACAGCAGCATCTTGCGGGTCACGGTTCCCGCCTCGCTGACCAGCCGGTAGAAATATACTCCCGACGCGGCCCGGTCGCCCGTTTCGCTCAGACCGTCCCAGACCACCCGGTGTTCGCCGGCGCCGCGCCGGTCGGCGACGAGGGTGCGCACGAGTCGACCCTCCACATCGTACACCCTCAGTCGGACTGCTTGCGCCGCGGGCAGGGAAAACGCGATCTCGGTGCGCGGATTGAACGGATTGGGATGGTTCTGCGCCAGCCGCAGCAGCGCCGGGGCATTGGGCGTGTCCGGATCATCCTGCTCATGCGGATTATCCGGATTTTCAGCCGGCGGTACACCCGTCGGCACGCTGCTGTCCACCGGCAGGAAACGCAGGGCCCGGTCCGCGCTGAGCAGACTGCCCCCCGGGGGGAACTGGGCCCAGTAGCTGTAGGTCAGGCCGTCGGTGTGGTCGTGATTCTGGATGCCGACCGTCGCGTAGCCGTTGACCGCATCGACGTTGTGCAGGACCAGGTATTGCATCTCGATGATGCCGTCGCCCGTGTCGGTAGGATGGTACGCCGGGTCGTACAGGATCACCTCGAACGTCTCCTCGCCGTCGCCGTAGTGATTGCGCAGGCGGCTCCATTCGAAGATCACCCGGTGCTGACTTTCGTCGTACTGCATCAGCACGTCGCTCAATCCGGCCTCGAGGTAGAGGTTGTCCCAGAACACGGCGATCAGGTCGTTGGGCGTGCCGGCCGACGGCAGGTTCCAGTTGCGATACGGAGTGAGCGAGGTCACGCCCATGGCGAGCCAGCCGTTGGAGCAGACGGAGACACGATCGTGATCGCGACCGTAGTAACGGAAGGTGAAGGGCAGGTCGACCGCCACGGTCGCGTCCTGGCCCGAGCCGAAATCCGGCAGGTCCAGGGAGGTGGACTGTCCGAAGCCGCCGTGGTCGGGATCGATTTCCCACCAGGTCGCCGCGGGAGCCTGAGCGTAGTCCACGTCGTGATCGTCGAAAGCGTAGTAGCCGTACTCGTCCGGACCGCAGGGATCGTCGTCCTGCCGTACCCCGACGGTCACCGGTACGACCGTGGTGACGCGGGCGCCGCTCGAGAATTCGAGTACCAGTTGCAGGTCTACTACATGGCCCGGGAAACATTCGGCCGCGATGCTGATGGCGAAGGGATCGATCAGGTTCTCCGCCTGGCCGCCGGGCGCGATGGAGCCGTAGCTGCCCGCGGCGTCGGTGACGGTGAGCCAGGAACTCGGACTGATCAGGGTGGCGCTCAGTGCGTCTGCGGTCTGGCTGCCGCTGTTCTCCAGTCGCACGGTCAGCAAGCCGGATTCACCGGGATCGAAATCGCCGCCCGGGCCCCCGAAATCCGTCGCGGTCGCCGCCAGCGTCGCGCTGCCGACCGCCGCTTCGACCAGCGATGCCCAGCTCTCGCCGCCGGCCGACGCGACCAGATCGAAGCGAATGACGTGACCGTCGGGAGCGCTTTCGCTGATCGCCACGGTGAACGGCGTGGCGCCCCAGTTGCTCGCGCCGGGTGCCAGGTTGCCGTACGAGGACGCGCCGACGAGCACCGTCGCGTGCGGATCGGAGGACTGGAGCGTGGCCGTCACGCCGGTCGCCACCTCCGTGCCGTGATTCATCAGCTGCGCCGTGAGCAAAAAGGTCTCGCCGGGATTCAGCACGTCGTTGTCGTTGCCCCCCGGGGGGCCGTCGTCGCTCGCCGCGTCGACGAGGCCCACGAACACCGGCTGCGCCTCGAGGGTGATGTTGCCGAGATAGGGCCGGCGGTTGTGCCCGGTAACGGTGACCTGCAGCGGCCCGGACGAGACCTCGCTCAGGGGCAGCGTGACCAGACCGTCGTCGTCGGTCACGCCCATGGCGTTGTACCCACCGAGGTCTTGATATTCGTCGACGCCCCACTGGATCGTCGAGCCGGCCTCGCAGGTTTCGGTCTCGCCGATCTGCACCTCGCCGCTGCCCTGGTCGAAGAAGACCTGGATGCGGTCGATCTGGGCGGCGCCGGCGCTGGCGTAGCTGCAGTCCTCATCGGACCAGCCGATGTCGGAGTAGAAATACCAGCGCAGGTGGACCTCGTCGTTTTCGACGCCGCTAAAATCGCCGGGAGCCACGGTGAAGGTCTCGTTAACATGCACGCCTTCGCCGATATCGTTGAAGGTGGCGACCACCTGCATGCCGGTACTGCTGGCGTGTTCGAGGTAGAGGAAATCGTAGGCGATCTCGAGATCGTAGTTGATGAAGGCGTCCACGCGGACCGTAACGCTGTTGCCGGGATCGGCCACCGCGGCGCGCCAGTCGAGTCGCTCGCTCCAGTTGTTGCCGTAGCCGCCGGCGGGGTCCTCCGCGTCGCAGGGATCGTAGTAGGTACCGCACCACCAGGCGTGGTTGTTGGGCGTGAGCAGGTCGAGGTTCTGGCAATTGAAGTTGTCGATGTGCCAGTATGAGTCGCGGTTGCGGTCGGCGGCGACGGCGCCGGCGCCGGTGCCGGCGAACGTGGCAGCCGGTGTCGAGACGAACGTCGGAGCCGGCAGCACCGCCGCCAGCGCCACCGGCAGCCCGTTCTTGCGCACGCGCCGGGTTGGCCGGACAGGCTGTGCGCCGACGACCACCCGGCCGGCCGGCAGCCCGCGCGGCATGGTCTGCTGGTAATTCTGATAGACCGCCACACGCGCGCCGGACAGCGCCTCGCCGATCGCATCACGGACCTCGATCTGCACCGCGTTGGCGTCGACCGCCAGCGAAGTGGGATGGGTCACGGTCAGGGGCGTGGGCTCGGCGGTGAATATCTCCGTGGCCGGATCGCCCATCAGATTGTGCCACACCGACCAGATCTCCACGTGGTGCGGCTCGCTCAGCTGGTAGTTGTTGTACATTTCGAGCTTGCCGCGCGACAGGGCGGGGCCGACCCGGAAGTCGCCCGAGTTGAGCACGCCGTCGAAGATGCCCTGGTACATGCAGTTGTTGTAGCGTGTGTGCGTGCCGGGCGTCGCCGTGCCGATGCAGGCGATCGCGCCGCCGCCGTCGGCGCGTACGAAGGCTTCGGACAGAGCATTGGTGTCGCTGTGGAAACTGCCGGTGCCGCAGGTGATGATCACGGCGAAAGGCAGCTTGTAGCCGTTGCCGATGTAGTCGGTGTGGCCCGGTGCGAACCCGCTCACGCCCCAGAAACCGCGGTACCCGATCACCGTGTCGCCCCGGCCGAACTTCGTGAGCATCTGGCTGGCGAAATTGCCGCTCCAGATGGTGTCGACCTCGCTGTAGCCCAGGTTCAGGAGCTGGCTCTTGACCCACTGATTCAGAAAGATGGTCGAGGGTCCGGACTCGGACGGATCGCCCACCAGGCAGCCCCGCGTGAACCAGCCGGGATCGCCTGCCGCGGCGGGCGCGCTCTCGTAGGTGACGAGCTTGTCGACGATCCGACCGAGCTGATCGAGGGACTGGAAACTCAGGCGCCCGATGTGCACATCCGGCAGGATATCGGGGTTGCCACCCGCGGCGAGCTGCGTGTAGTAGTGGTCGCCCTCGCCGTTGTAACCGGACAGGGTCTCGTGCCAGGTGGCGACCGCGTAGGCGCCGTCGGCGTCGCCGGCCAGCACCACGAACTCGAGGGGAGAATCCCACTGGGCATAGGCGTCCTCGAGGTAGGCTTTGATCTGCCCGGCGCCGCTGCCGATCACGTCGGTGCCGGCCGTGACCACCTGGTAGCCCTGGCGCCGTCGCCAGTCGAGCAGCGGTTGCAGCGTCTCGAGCGCCACGGGGTCGCCGCCATGGATGAGCGCGTACGAGCCCTGGGGAATGATCGCGCGACCGCTCTGCGCCAGGACCGTGTCGTAATTCAGGAGCGTCTGCCGATACAGCCGGTCGAAGGATGCCGGCAGCGGCCTGTCCGCCTGCGGATCGACCGCGCCGTTCGCGGCACCGTACTCGAGCTGCACGACCAGGCGCGAGGCCAAGGTGATCGTGCCGCTCTGCGGATCGTAATCGACCGGACTGACGGTGATCGGCACGACGGCGATACCGCGCATGGTACCGACCGGTCCGGCGAGAACCGGCGCGTCGGCGGCGAAATCGCCGGCGCGCGCTGCCGCGGCAACGTTGCCGTTCCGCTGCTGGTACGCTGCGTAGTCGAGCAGATCGAAGCGACCGTCCAGCGGTCGTCTATCCGCCGCGACGACACCGACGGCCACGTTGCGCGGCGCCGGCAGCGCGACCAGCCGGGTCCAGACCGGCAGCAGCCGGCCGTCGGCTCCACGTCGAAAGCCACCACCCGGGATCCCGACGACCTGCCGCTCGATACCGGCGTGCTCGATCGGCGAAACGTCGATATCCGGCACGACGACCTCGAGTGTCAGGCCGTCACCGGATGCTGCGATCACCCGCGCCGAGGGCGCCGCCGCGCCAGCCGCCAGCGCCGCCGGCGCCGCCCTCGGTACGGTACTCATGGCGGACACCAGCAAGATTTGCACTATCGCAACAAAAAAAGCGCGGAGGTGGGAACGGCGCATGTCATCCTCTTCGTCGGAAATACTCGTTTCCGTCCAGGATTATACCGCATTTCATGGTGTTTCGGAATAGCAGGACTCGATCCCGGCGATTGATTGCCGACATTCTTATCCAAATGCCTACTGGAACGCCATGTTATTTGACTAAACGCAATAATCATTTTCACGATATCGATTTATTTACAATATCGTATTGCGTTATTGTTCGATTTCATGCTATCATCGTTTCCGGAGTTTTGGCCGGGAGTTGTACCGACTCGGGGGGGAAGAACCCGACACGATCAACCCTTTTGTCGACACACATCGATCCGCCACGTTGCTCCTGATCTGGGATGGACACGAAACACATTCGTGTCCCGCATCTGTTTTGTGCCCATGCAGCAAGGAGAAACCGATGAGAAAGGCATTGCTACTGATCGCCGCCCTGATGCTCGTGACCGGCGTCGCCATCGCCAAGGACGAGCTGGAAAAGCCCGTGGTTCCCTTCGAGTCCAACAGCCGCGCCACCGAGGCCGAGCCCAACGATGACCACACCACCGCCAACCCGCTGGTGGCCGGTGACGACATGAACGCCGCCATCGATCCCGCCGGTGACGTCGACTTCTTCGCGTTCGACGCCCTGGCTGGCGACAATGTCACCTTCGAGACCCATGCCGGCGATGCTGGCGACACGAAGATGTACCTTTATGATACCGACGGCGTGAGCCAGCTCGCGTTCGACGACGATGGTGGTGTGGGATACTATTCGCTCATCAACTTCGAGTTCACGGCCGATGGCACCTACTTCATCATGATCACCCACTACAGCAGCAGCGGCACCGGTACCTACATCCTGACCGCCGCGGTGTACGTGCCGCCCGAGCCGCCGGTCAACCCGACCTGCGAGACGGCCATCGATCTGCAGGAGCAGGGCGAGACCGTGTTCGCCACCAACACCTGCCTGGGTGAGAACAACTACAGCCCGACCAACAGCTGCACCGGTTACAGCAGCGCCAACGGCGAAGACATCGTCTACAAGATCGATCTGCTGGCCGGCGAGGAATTCTCGGTCACCCTGACCGATGAGACCTACGATGCCGCGATCCACATGTGGACCGACTGCGCCGATCCGAACTCCTGCGTCGCTGGTGGCGACGATCCTGAAGAGTTCAGCTACGTCGCCGAAGCCGACGGTACCTACTACCTGATCGTCGACGGCTACAGCGGTTGTGGCGACGCGCTGGTGACCATCAACGCACCGGTCGCGAACGACGTCGAGACCTGGAGTGGTGTCAAGTCCATGTATCGCTAAGCGATCCGGATTCGGCAGCAGTCTGATTCGATACGGAAAACCGAGCCCCCTCTTTCTGGTGAGAGAGGGGGCTCTTTATGTCGAGCCGCCGCTCCGCAGGACGCTCACGTTTCTTACGTTTCGTACCGTCATCCCAGGCACGTTGATAGGCACCGTTGCGGCGCTTGTGCATGAAGTTTCTGTAATCCAGCGTTTCTGGCCGTCTCACCATATAAATTGACACATGCGTTTCGCATCGGCGATATACGCGGCATGTGAATAGCAGACTGGGGAGGGGCGCCCCGCTACTGTTTCACGATGCCGTCGACGGGCTCTTCGCGAGGGGAGCCCGTTATTTTTGCGCCGGAGCGACTGTTGCCCAGGGGCAACTTCAGTTTTTGGGGCGTCGGCGCTCCTTGAATGCGGGCGAATAATCGGCCCGGACCGCATTACGCCGGCCGGATCCAGATAACGCCCGCTCGAGCAGATCCGCATTTGAATCACTGTGTCCAGTTTCGATGATGTTTGTGATATACTGCGTTTCCGTATCTTCAGAACCGTTATCCAGCGTCGCGACGTGCCGCATCGTCAGGATCGAGAAAGGATCACCAACATGGTTAAGAGAACGGGTACCCATCGTCAGCGCATGAATGCCGCGTCGCTTCGCCGGTTTCGCTGGTGGATTCCGGTATTCGTGATGTTGACCCCTGTTCTCTGCTCGGCGCAGACGGCCGATTTTCCGAGTTGCTACTACAGCTATCAAGGCAACGGCGATGAAGACGCCGTGGTCGAGTTCTCAGTCCCGGCGGAAGGCGTCATTGAAACGGCAACGGTGCGCTACCGCGCGGGAACCGGGCACTGCACCTCGGTCAAGGTCCATATCTATGTCGACGACGTGTTCGTCGCCACGACCGCGTATCTGCCCGCGGGAGAATATTCGCAAGCGTTTGATGTCACCTACCTGCTCGGCGGCGCATCCGGCGCCGTGGTGACCCTCGAATTCGACTCCTGCGAGGCAGGCGTCGGTTGCTGCGAAGGCCCACCGTACGGATCGTGGGCCGGTTGGACCTGCCTCGAGGGGACAGTGGCCGGTAACGGTTGTCCCGAATTGCTGGGCCCGACGCCGTACCTGTGGTTCGAGGACAGCCCGTTCGCCGGGCTCGACTTCGGGGCCTTCTATTTCGAGGACTTCGAAGACCACGTGATGAGCTTGACGAATATCACGCTCGACGATCAGAACGGCATGGTTTCGAGCGATCATCCCGCTGGTCCGTCATCCATCGATTCCGTAGACGGTGACGACGGCGATCCCAATGACGGCGGCTGCAGCGACTGCGATGCCTGGTGGGCGTTGGGGCCGTACGGAGTGCACGTCCTATTCCAGGAAGACGATCAGGGCAGATTGCCCACCCATGCCGGCGTCGTTTGGACCGACGGAGAAGGGCTGGTCAGCTTCAACGCATACGGCAATGACAGCTCGTTGCTCGGCACAATCGGTCCGGTCGCCATCGCCGATGGTAGCTTCAACGGCACGACAGCCGAAGATCGATTCTTCGGAGTCATTTGCACCGACGGCATCTCGAGAGTACACATCTCGAATGCCGGTGGCGGGATGGAGATCGATCACATCCAGTTCGGCTACTCGGGGACTGGAGGGCTCTCCTGGACCGATGTCACGAGCGGCCAGCCACTCAACGATCCCCGTTACACCGTGGGAGCGGCGTGGGGCGACTACGACGGTGACGGCTATCACGACCTGTACCTGGCGACCACGTGGGCCGGTACGCCGGACGGCGAGAACCGGCTCCTGCGCAACAACGCGGGCAGCGGTTTTACCGACGTCACCGACGCCCTGCTCGGGAATCCGGATCAGACCCATGGCGCCGTCTGGGGCGACTACGACAACGACGGCCGACTCGACCTCTACCTGACCAATCACGATGCCGCCAACGTGCTGCTTCGCAACGAAGGCGCCGGCAGTTTCACGGACGTGACCACAGGTCCCCTGGGCAACACCTTTGATGGTTCGACCGCGACCTGGGCCGATTACGACCTCGACAGTCTCGTGGATATCTATATCGGGAACAACGTGGATCACGAGCGATTGCTGCACAACGAGGGCGACGGTG
>CAYLIV010000005.1:0-106659 GCA_964384055.1 uncultured Fibrobacteraceae bacterium | reverse complement strand
GCGACGGTGCCGGAACTAATGAACATGGGTTTCGTCAAGAACCACGTGTGGATCGACTACGACAACGACTTCGACCAGGACCTGTGCATCGGCATAGTCAGCGGCCCCAACAAGTTCATCCGCAACGACGGCGACGGCGATTTCTCGCACATGGTGATTCCCGAACTCTACGACGAGGCGAACACCATCGGCTACGCCTGGGGCGACTACGACAACGACGGCGATCTCGACGTCGTCGCCTGCAACAACGGATCGACGAGCAAGCTGCTGCGCAACGATGGCCAGGATGTTTTCGTGAACGTGACCGCAACGAGCGGCGCCCTGGATTCCGAGGATACCGCCAACACGGCGGCCGCCTGGGCCGACTACGACAACGACGGCGATCTCGATCTCGCCGTGGCGGGTAGCGGCTACCTCCGGCTGCTGAACCACGACGGCTCGGGCGCCTTCACCGACGTGACGAGTCCGGTCATGACCATGTCGGAGCACATCACGAGCCTGTCGTGGGCCGACTACGACAACGACGGCGATCTCGATCTCTACGTCGCCGTCAGCCCTGGAGAAAACCGGTTGTTCAGGAACGAGAACCAGCTGGGGACGCACTGGCTGCATCTCGATCTGGAAGGCAGTCTGGCCAACCGATCGGCGATCGGTGCGCGGGTCCGCATCGTCGCCGACGGCGTCCCGCAAATACGCGAGATCTCGGCCGGCAACGGCAGCCGGAACCAGAATTCACTGACGGTGGAATTTGGACTCGGCGCGGCTGTTGTTGCCGACACAGTGCAGGTGTTCTGGCCGATTTCCTTGAACCGGAACACGCCGCACGTCACCTATCTCTACGACGTGCCCGCCGATCAACGAATAATGGTAACCGAGTCGATAACGAGTGTGGAAGACACGACCGACCGGATTCCGGAGCAGGTCGTGCTGCGGGACGCGTTCCCCAATCCCTTCAATCCCCGGACAACGATCCGCTACGAACTGACGGTGCCGACGCACGTGCGTTTGCGGCTGTACGACCTCACCGGTCGCCTGGTAGACGTGCTGGTAGGAGGTGTGACACAACCTGCCGGAACACACTCGATCGTGTGGACGGGTTGCGACGCTCAAGGCCGCGCCATGTCCTCCGGCACCTACTTCTGCCGGCTGGAAGCGGGACCGTATACCCAGACGATACGAATGACCTTGGTGCGCTGACAGGTGAGGGCGCTGCCGTCCGGCGGCAACGCCCTCGTGGTCGGTTCCATTGCCAGTCCACCGCGATCCGATCAGATCGGCAACATAGTCCTGCCGCGCGTCTCGTTCAGCACCTCGCCGGCGGCCAGGTAGAAGGCCGAGAAGCCGCAGACGATACCCTCGAAGCCCGTCATCACGCCGAACCAGGCCGGCATCACGAACCAGTGATCGACCGCCAGCAGCATGAAGAGCACCGTCAGGCTGCCGAAGACGAACTGCAGCGTCCTGTTCTTGCCGAAAGTGCCGAACCACATGTAAAACGTGAACAGGCCCCACATGAACAGGTACCAGCCCATGAACACGCGGTCCGCGTCGCCCATCATGATCATGAACACGAGCGTCAGCCAGAACAGGCCGTAGCTGGTGAAGGCGGTCACGCCGAAGGTGTTGCCCTTCTTGAATTCCATGAAGCCGGCGATGATCTGGGCCAGGCCGCCGTAGAAGATGCCCATCGCCAGGATCATCGTGTCCATCGGGAAGAAACCGGCGTTGTGGATGTTCAGCAGCACGGTGGTCATGCCGAAGCCCATCAGGCCGAGGGGCGCGGGGTTCGCCAGAGTGTCTTTCATCGATCTTTCCTGCCTTCTGACGCCGTCCGACGATGTCGGCGTGGCGGTCGGAGGTGACTCATTCGTCGAACGAGTTCGTCGTTCCTGCACGCTATCCCGATCAGATCTGCGGATCCCTCCGGTGGGCCGCAGCCGCGTTTCCGCAGTCCGGGCCGCTCCATGAAAGCGGCCACGACTTGCGACGTGGGGGGACTCACAAGCGGTGGCCGACAGGGCAAATTTGGCAATGTTCAGCGGATAGGCAAGGGTAATTTACGGCGGTTAATCGGTGTAAAATGCTCCGTTATCGATGACGTACCTACATGTGTCTCGCCATAGAAAAACGTGAAGTCATCTTTTTGGTGTCGAGCGACGGAAAAAGGGGCATCATCTGCAATGCCGCGCGGCGAGGGATAGCAGGAAGCCAGGTCACCGCGCCCGACAACTCATTCCGGCAAGTTCCCCAGCGGTACGGCTGTCACATCATCGAACACTCGCCACAGGCGCGCCGTCGAGGCCGGGATGGTCTGGTACAGTTGCCCCTCACTGACGGTCACCTCGGTCCACGTTCCCGCCACTGGATCGAGCAACTCCCACAGGCCGTCGCTGGGGAACTGCACATCCCACGCGTGATCCTCATGATCGAAATTCGCCGCGACGACGATCTCGGCGTCGGCGGCCACACCGGTTTCGCCGCGCCAGTAGCACAGGGTCATGTCGAGGTGATCCTGGAGGCCGTCACGCCAGTGGAAGAAGATGTTTTCCGACGCGAGGGCGGGCGCGGTCAGGCGCAGGTCGATCAGGATCTTGTAGGCGGCGCGCAGGTCGGCGTCGCCGTTCAGCCAGTCGATCAGGTAGGTCGTCGGCGAGGCGGGACGGTACTCGCCGCTGCCGATCTCCTGGCCGTTGTAGAGCATGGGGATGCCCACGGTGGTCATCTGGATCACGGCGCCGAGATGAGCCTTGGTCAAGCCACCAACGGCCTGGGCGCCCGCCGAGCCGTAGGTGTCGACCGCCCACACCAGGCGGTTCTCGTCGTGGGATTCGAGGTACTTCACGTCGCTGAAACCGTCGCCCGGCACGCCGCCGGCGTACTGATCGTTGCCGCCGACCACGTTGGCCACCGCCCACATGTTGCGGTACGCGAAACCGAAGGCGCCGACACTCGGCACGGTCTGGCCGCGGGTGCAGAAGCCGCGCTCCGTGAGCGCAGTGATCATCACCTGGTTGAAGTTGTTGCCGCCACCGCCCCAGCCGTCGGTGTGATTGCCGCCCCACTGGGCGTCGTAGCCGTTGGTCACCGCGTTGCCGCCGTTGGGGTAATTGAAGTCCTCGGCGATGAGCAGCAGGTCGGGGTAGCGGGCCTCGAGCTGCTGGCGGAGCCAGATCCAGGTGGAGTACGGCTCGCCGCCGATGTAGTCGAAGCGGAAACCGTCGACCTTGTAGCGATCGACCCACAGGCAGAGCGCGTCGAGTATATGCTCGCGCAGGGCGGGATTGTTCCAGTTGAGCTCGACCATGCCCCAGGGATTCGGCTCGTCTGTGGTGAAGTTGTACTCGCCCACCAGATCGTCGAGCTGGCGTAAGGGATTGCTGCCCGCCGAGTGGTTCAGCACCATGTCCAGGATCACGGCGATGCCGTGGCTGTGGGCGGCGTCGACCATCAGGGCGAAGGTCGAGGGCCAGCCGTACGACGGATTGGGCGCGAAGTAGAGAATGGGGTCGTAACCCCAGCCGTTGTACGAGGGCGCCGTGACGGGCATCAGCTCGATGGCGTTCACGCCCAGGTCGACCAGGTTCGGCCCCGATGTCAGGCCCGCATAGATGCCGGTGAAGGTCTGGATGGCCGAGAAATCGTTGGGCGCGATCTCGTAGATGACCAGTTTCGTGCGATCGGGCGGTTCGGCCAGCGGCTGCGGCGTGGTGAAGGTGCGTCCGCGCACACCGTTCCAGTAGGCGGGATCGGGCGGCGCGCCGGTGCCGTTGATCTCCACCGCGGCCGGATCCGTGAGCCAGGTCTCCACGCCGTCGCGATGCAGGACGTACTTGTAGAAGAACAGGCCGCCGGGCATCTCGGTGATCAGCCGCCAGGTGTAGTCGTCTCCGAGCGAGGTCAGGCGCCAGTCAGGATCGGCCGTCTGCCAGCCGTTGTACACGCTGGTCACGAAGACCGAATCCGTATCGTAGGCGCGCAGCAGGAAGGTGTCGGTGTAGTCCTTCTGGATCGCGGCGCCCTCGGTGCCGACGGGATCGACCGGATCGCGCTGCTCGCAGGCGCCCAGGATGAGGCACGCGGAAAGGCCGATCAGGTACAGGACGGTGATGGTCACGATCCGGGGCACATTCCGAGTCTCATTCCGGGATATATAGCTCCGCATCTTCGGGTCTCCTCGCGCGATCGAATCGTTATTCTACTGAATATTATAACAAATCGGCGCACGAAATCATATTCCGGTGATGGTTCTTGGTTGGTGGCGTCGCGGCGACGAGGGGCGCTGCGCCTCGCCGAGACACCGGTACTTCGAGGCGGCCTGGGGGAAGTGCGCGACGCCGCCCGCAGGCCCGTGCATGCCACGCAACTTGACGTATTACCTGTGCCTGGTAGGTTTCAGGGACGATTTGGATGCTAACTCATCGTCAAAGTAGAGGAGTGCCGCCCATGAAGCCGTCGATGAAGCGAAGCAGTTTCGCGATTCTGGTCCTTCTGCTGACCGCACTGGCGTCGGCAAGTGGCCAGGCCGCTCAGGTCACCTTCCACCATGCGGCGCCCGGCGCAGGCAGCGTCAATCTCGCAGGCACTTTCAATAACTGGAGCGACAGCACGAACCCGATGACCGGTCCGGATGCGGACGGCAACTGGCAGATCACCGTGGAACTGGCGGCGGGCACCTACCAGTACAAGTTCGTGGTCGACGGCCAGTGGCGGCACGACGAGACCAATCCCGCCGTGACCGACGACGGGTACGGCGGTAAGAATTCGGTGCTCGAGATCGGCGATGCGGATGCCGACGTCGTGGTCGGCCTGGCGGACGGCGCCGCGCCCGGCACGCCGATTGCGCCCGCGCAGGCAGCTTCGGAACCGGCAACCACCATCCCGGCCGTCGAGGTGGCGCCCGGTGAGGTCATGGTGCTCTTCACCTACGCGGCCACCGGCTCGCCCGGCGCCGTGTACCTGGCCGGCGAGTTCAATGGCTGGAACGCCCAGGGTCAGCTCATGACCGACGACGACAGCGACGGCGTGTACGAGGCGCGACTTTCTCTGAAGCCCGGCGAGTACCAGTACAAGTTCGTGGTCGACGGCCAGTGGCAACAAGACCCCGCCAATCCGGACGGCACCGATGACGGTTTCGGCGGCCAGAATTCGGTGGTACGCGTGGTGGCCGGTGCCGGCGAGATGCGCGCGTCCGGTGGTCCTGGTGCGGATACGACGGGCGCCGGTACCGGCGCCGCGGCTACGCCCGGCGATACGGGCATGCGCTCGGTGGAGTTCCGCTACACGCCGGTCATCTCCGGCGTCCAGAACGTTTTTCTGGCCGGCACCTTCAACGACTGGAACGACTCCAAGACCCGCATGTCCGACGCCGACAGCGACGGCACCTACACCGTGACCATCCTGCTACAGCCGGGCACCTACCAGTACAAGTTCGTGGTCGACGGCAACTGGCATCAGGACCCGAACAATCCCGAGGGCGCCGAAGACGGCTTCGGCGGCCAGAATTCGGTGCTGAACGTCGATACGTCGTTTGCGACCATCGACATCGAGCAGGGCGACGGCAAGATCTACGCCGACGACATCGAACCGATCTTCGACTATTCCACCTGCAATCCCCTGACCGCGACCGAGATCGTCGTGACCGCTCGCGCCCATCTGGACGATGTGGAAGACGTGGCGCTGCTCTACCGCATAGACGGCGGTGAGCTGTTCGAAAAGACCATGTCACCGGTGGAGCAGGATCCCGCCTTCCAGTACTATCGCGCGACGGTGCAACTGCTCGACGCGAGCAACGTGTTCGACTACGTGATCCGCTATCGCGATGGCGACGGCGAACTGCTGCTCGGCGCGACCGGCCCAGCCGCCGCGCTGCTCGAGACGGACGACCAGTTCTTCCGCTACACCGCCCAGAGCCACCCGCCGTTCCTGACCCCGGAATGGGCGAAAGACGGCGTCATCTACCAGATCTTCCCCGAACGGTTCCGTAACGGCGACGCGAGCAACGATCCCGATTTCAGCGAACCCTGGTACGTGGGCGCGACGAAACTGCCGGCGAGCGGCAAGACCAACGGCGAGTACTTCCACCTGATGGAGGACTGGTACGACATCGACGGGCTGAAGCAGAGCCCGTACCGCACCGACGGCCGTCCGGATTATTACTCCTTCTACGGCGGCGACATCGCCGGCATCCGCGAGAAGCTCGACTACCTGAACGACCTGGGCGTCACGGTCATCTACTTCAATCCGCTGAACCAGGGCATGTCGAACCACAAGTACGATCCGGTCGACTACCTGACGATCGATCCCCACTTCGCCGGCGAGCAGGAATTCACCGATTTCGTGGCCGACGCCCACGACCACGGCATTCGCATCGTGGTGGACATGGCCTTCAACCACACCGGCAACTGGCACTTCGCCTTCCGCGATGCGGTCGACAACGGCCCCAGCTCGGAATATTACAACTGGTACGAGTTCCACCGCTGGCCTCTGCCCAAGAGTCGCGATTTCAAGGCCGCCGATTATTACGATTGCTGGTGGGGCTTCGGTCTGCACCCGAACCTGAACTTCGATCTGCAGCGCGCCAATGCCGACGAGAACAACCTCGAAGATACCGCCGCTGCCGCCGTGAACCAGCCGGTGGTGGATTACGTGCTGTCGGTGGCCGACAAGTGGCTCGGCGAGTACGACATCGACGGCTTCCGGCTCGATGTACCCAACGAGGTGCCCTTCTGGTTCTGGAAGCTGTTCAGCGATCGTTGCCACAGCATCAAGCCCGATTGTTACCTCGTGGGCGAGTTGTGGGGCAACGCCGGCCGCTGGATCGGGCCGACCTGTTTCGACGCCACCATGAACTACAAGTTCTTCCGCGATCCGGTCATGGACTTCTTCGGCAAGGGCGTTATCGACGCCGCCGGCTTCGACATGCGTCTGGCGCCGGGACGCTTCCAGTACCCGCCCCAGTCGGTGGCGGTGATGATGAACCTCATCGACAGCCACGATACCATTCGCTTCCTGACCTCGGCCGGCGACGTACGGCGGCTCATGCTCGCAGCGCTGTTCGGCATGACCTACGTGGGCATGCCCACCATCTGGTACGGCGACGAGGTGGGCATGGTCGGCGGCAAGGACCCCGACTGCCGCCGCCCCTTCGACTGGCGTTACGAGGGCGACCCGCGCAAGCAGGCCCTGCGCGACTACTACGGCACCATCACCCGCTTCCGGCGTGATCGCCCTGTGCTGAGCCGCGGCGATTTCAACACGCTGGTGATCGACGGTCGGATCTACGGATTCGCCCGTACTCTCGAGGATCAGGTTGTCGTGGTGCTGTTCAACGCCGGCCCCGACGCGACCACCGTGACTCTGGATGCGACCGAGGTACTCGGTCTGCTGCCGGACGGCGCCGATGCCACGCTGGCCGTCATCGTCGGACCGGAAGTCTTCCCGCAGGCCAGCGGCGGCAGTGTCGCCACGGGGGAGGAAGTAGCGCTGGCAGACAGGGTGACGATCACCGTGCCGGGCATGAGCGGGGTCTTGCTGGCGAACTGAGTCCGGCGGCACGTCGAATCATTCTCAACCAGACGGCCTCACGCGGGGAGCGATGTCCGCGACGCTCCCCGCGATCACTCCACGATCACTTCATCCACAAACACCCAGCAGGGATTCCCCGCGCCACGGTGCCACGCCGGGCAGACGCCGGTGTTGGCCACCTGCAGCCGCAGGTAGCGCGCCGACTGTCCCGCGAGGTCGAACGAGTAGCGTCGAGCTTCCCGCGGCTGGTGATCCTCGCACACGGTATGCTCCGTACAGGCGGCCTCGTGGAATGCACCGTCTTCGCCGGCCAGTTCCAGCGTGATGCCGCGCGGCGGGAAGATCCAGGCCCCGGTGTCCACGAGGCAGTGCAAAGCCACGCGCCGTAGCGCACGAGGTTCCCCCAGATCGAATCGCAGTTCCAGGTCGACGCCCTCGTAGCCCTGCCAGCGGCCATCGTTGTAGTGATCGCTGCCGGTGAGGCCGTCGACGAGGGCGCGTTCACCGCCGCCGGCGTAACGTGTGGCGTATGCGGTGCCGAGTTCGATGTGGCTGCCCACGCCGAGATGATGGTGATACTCGACGATGGTTACCGGGCCCATCGATTCGACGTCCTGCGGCCCGGTCGCCGACAAGCCCTTCCCAGTCAACCCCGTCTTCAGCGTGAAACTATCCGCGCAGGGAATAGGCGTCGCGAAGCGCGGCGAATCGGTGCCGGGCATCGAGCCATCCAGTGTGTAGACGATCGACGGCGCCGCCTGCTCGCTCTCCAGCAGTAATTCCTGCCGTCCGTACTCGGTGTCGTAACGACTCGTCACGCTCACACGAAAGCTCCCCCGGCTGTAGTTGGCGCCCAGCGCCGACAGGCGCCGCAGGTGGGTGCCGAGACGATCCTGGAACCCGGCCCACTCGCGCTGCGATCGCGGCGTCCACAGCACCTCGGCCAGGGCGCACATGCGGGGCAGGATCATGTACTCCACCTGCTCCGGCGTGGCGATGTACTCGGTCCAGACGTTGCCCTGGGCGCCCAGCACGTGCTTCGCCTGTGTCTCGGTCAGCTCACCGGGCACCGGTTCGAAGCCGTAAACCTTGCGCAAGGTCGTCATGCCGCCGATGGCCAGCGGCTCGCCCACCGGTCCCGCCTGGTAGTGGTCGAAGTAGCAGTGGGTGCCCGGCGTCATGATCACGTCGTGGCCTTGCTGCGCAGCTTCGATGCCACCGGCCACGCCGCGCCAGGACATGACCGTGGCGTCGGGGGCCAGACCGCCCTCGAGAATCTCGTCCCAGCCGATCAGGCGGCGCCCCTGCGAATGCAGGAAATTCTCGATACGCCGGATGAACCAGCTCTGCAACTCGTGCTCGCTGTCCAGTCCCTCGGCCTCCATCCGGGCCTGGCACTTCGGGCACTCTTCCCAGCGCGTCTTCGGACACTCGTCGCCGCCGATGTGGATGTACTCGCCGGGAAAGAGGGCGATCACCTCGTCGAGCACACCCTCCAGGAAGCGGAAGACCTCGTCGTTGCCGGCGCAGTAGACGTCGGGGAAAACGCCCCACTTGGTGGCCGGTGCGAAGGGGCCACCGGTACAGGAAAGCTCCGGATACGCGGCCAGGGCCGCGAGACTGTGACCGGGCATCTCTATCTCGGGAATCACCGTGATGCCGAGCGCTGCGGCGTAGGCCACCACCTCGCGCACTTCCTCCTGGGTGAAGTAGCCACCGTGGGGACGGCCGTCGAACTGGTGCGGCTGATCGCTGTAGTGTCCCACGAGCGTCTCGGCCCGGCGGCTGGCCACCCGGGCGAGCTCGGGGTAGCGCCGGATCTCGATGCGCCAGCCCTGGTCCTCGGTCAGGTGCCAGTGGAATCGGTTGAACTTGTGCAGGGCGAGCAGATCGAGGTAGCGCTTGATGAAGGTCACCGGGAAGAAGTGGCGACAGACGTCGAGGTGCATGCCGCGGTACGGAAAGCGGGGCCAGTCGCGTATTTCCAGGCAGGGCAGCCGCAGGTTCTTGTCGGTGGTGCCGCCCACCGGCAACAGTTGCAGGAGCGTCTGCGCGCCGCGTTGCAGGCCGGCCTCGGCCGGTGCGCTCAGGATGACCTGCTCGGGTCGGACCGTCAGCGCGTAGCCCTCGGCGCCCAGTTCGCGATCCGGCGCCAGGCGCAACAGCAGCGCGCCGGCGGGTATCTCGCCCGGCAAGGGTTGCGTGGGCACGGCGTCAGCGCCTACCGACAGTCCGGCAGCCAGCAGCGCGGCGGGTCTCGCCAGCTGCGAGCGATCACCTTCCAGATAGATGACGAGGCGTTCAGCGGCGACAAACTCGCCGGTTCCGGAGCGTAGCGAACGCGGCAGAGGAACGAGACCGGCAGCGGCGTCGGTAGCGTGGCACATGGTTGCTCCCGCGCCAAGAACGAGAAGCAGGGACAGGCCGACGAAAAGCTGTTGCGCGCGCGATCCCATCGCATCCTCCCGGGATTGAATCAATCGAAGCTCGATGTGCCGGGATTTTCGCGGAGAACAGGAGAATACGCAACTGTTCAAGCCGATCCAGCCGAGCGACAATCCGCAACCCGCACGGCGTCAACCACCAGCGCGGCGATCCCCACGCGAGCCGCTATCGCCGTTAAACAGGATTAAATATATCTTGTATAGTCGTCGCGTTCCCGGACAGGGACGACGAGCTACGCATTACGATAATCGAACTGAATATAGGAGCTTCCCATGCGAAACGAATCCGAAGGTCGGAAGCGGCCCGACCGCACGCCGGCCCGGGCGACGAAGAATATCACACCGCCTCACGATCACGAACCGACCCAATCGTCGGCCGATCAAACCGTGGTGTCCGGCGCGTCGGTGCTCGGCGGCATACCGGTGAAGCACGGGCCAGGCAGCACCATCGGCAACTACCGCATACTCGGCGTCCTGGGCGAGGGCGGCATGGGAATGGTGTACGAAGCCGAGCAGCAGAATCCACGCCGCAGGGTCGCCCTGAAAATCATTCAGGGGCGCCACAACACCGACGAGTTCCATGTCCGCATGTTCCAGCGCGAAGCGGCGTTGCTCGGACGGTTGCGCCACCCCAACATCGCCGCTATCTACGAATCCGGACACACAGACGACGGACGGCACTTCTTCGCCATGGAACTGGCTCGTGGCGAGACCCTCGACACGTTCTGCCGTTCCCTCGACGACGACAGCGGTTTCGGAGAGCACACCGACTCGCGAGCAGACGATCCGGTGGTTCGTCGCTCTGCCGCCTCGGCGGCGCCCCTGACCCACGCAGATCTGGAACACCGGCTGCGGCTCTTCTTGAAGATATGCGACGCCGTGAGCTACGCGCACCAGCGAGGTGTCATCCATCGTGATCTGAAGCCCTCGAACATCGTGGTACAGGACCCGTCCCGGGCTGTTCACGACAGCGGCGCACCGGAGCACACCGCATCGCACTCCGGGCGCGGCGCCGACGTTGCCGGCACATCCACCGCAACGCGCGGCGCGTCCCTCAGCTCGTCGACCCGTTCCTCGCAGCAACCCGTGGTCAAGATCCTCGATTTCGGCCTCGCGCGCATCAGCGATCCCGAGAGCGAGGACGCCACCATGCTGACGCAGGCCGGCACCGTGAAGGGTACCCCGGCCTACATGAGTCCCGAGCAGGCCGGCGGCAACCCCGACGAGACCGATCTGCGCGCCGACATCTACAGTCTGGGAGTCATCCTCTACGAAATGCTGTCCGGAGTGCGGCCCCTTGACTTGAGCAATGTCCCAATGCTCGAGGCGGTGCGGATCGTTCGCGAGGAGGAGCCGGTGCCGCTCCGCCGAGCATCCGTACGTACCCGACGTGTCGAAGCCGATCTGGAGACGGTGATCCACAAGGCGCTGGACAAGGACTGCGAGCGGCGTTACCAGAGCGTGGCCGAACTCGCCATGGATATCGAGCGGTTCTTGAATCACGAACCGGTACTCGCCGCACCGCCCAGCACCACCTACAAGCTGCGTAAGCTGGTACGTCGCCACCGGACCCTGTTTGCCTCGTTGTCGGCCGTGGCGGCGGTGCTGATCGGAGCCACGGTTGTCAGTACATCCCTGTTCGTGAAAGCGGAGCGGGAGTCGGCCCGGGCGCGCGTCGAGACCCGGAAATCCGAGCAGGTCGCCACCTTTCTGACCGACATGTTGCGGGGAGTCGGGCCGGCCGTGGCCAGGGGACGAGATACCCAGATGCTGCGGGAGATACTCGACACGACGGCCGAGCGCGTGGGCGCCGAGCTGGCTGACCAGCCCGAGGTGGAAGCGACGCTGCGCACTGTGCTGGGGACCACATACCGCGATCTCGGCGAATACGCGGTCGCCGAGCCTCACCTGCTCGCCGCCGCCGATCTCTGGCGCGGTACCTTCGGCACGGACGATCCGCGCTCGCTGGCAGCCACGGTGGAGATCGCCGGCCTCGACTATTACCAGGGCCGCATGGCCCATGCGGAATCGCTGTATACCTGGGCGGGCGATCGCCTGACCGCCACCGTGGGCCCGGAGGATCCGCGTACCCTGACCGCCGGTTCGGGTTTGATTCTGGTATACACCTATCTCGGCAAGCTGGACGAGGCGGCGACGCTCGGCGAAAACATCGTGCCGGTGCTCCGCCGGCGCCAGGGCGACGCCAGCGAGGTGACCCAGAGCGCCATGTACCATCTGGCGCAGACGTACACGGACCAGCTCCGGTACGCCGAGGCGGAATCGCTCTACCTGGAGCTGACGGCAATCCTCGAGCGCGAACGCGGCCGGGATCATCCGTTCACCCTGAGCGCCAGATCCGCCTTCGCCTGGCTCTATCGCCTGGACGCGCGTTATGATGAGGCCGAGCAACTGGCCGAGCAGGCGCTGACCGACATGCGCCGAATCCTGGGCGACGACCATTCCGAAACCCTGGTCGCCGTGAACAATCTCGCCATCATCTACAAGGACCAGAAGAAGTACGCGGCAGCGGAGCCTCTGTACCTCGAGAGCCTCGAGAGTGGCATCCGCACACTGGGAGAACAGCACCCGGAAAACCTGCCCGGCATGGTGAACCTGGCCGCGTTCTACCAGTCCCAGGAGCGGTGGATCGACGCCTTTCACCTGGCCGACCGGGCGGTGACCGTTTTTACCGACATCATGCCCGAGGGACACATCGGTATCGCGTTTGCCCTGATGACCCGCGGCATGTGCCATTTCGAACAGCGTCAGTTGACGGCGGCCGAGGCGGACCTGCTGTCCGCCCACGACTTCATGACCCGGGTGTTCGGATCGGATCATCGACACGTGAGGTCCGTCCGCGATACACTGGCCGCTATCTACGAGCAACTGGGCCGCACCGATGACGCCACGAAATGGCGGGCGTTGGCGGCGGCCGGTGAGGCAGGTTGAACAAGGAGACAGGCATGAAGATCGCACTGCTGATTCTCGTTGCGGCGGCGGTACTGGCCGTCGGTTTCGGTATCTATTTTTTCCGCACTGTACTGGCCGGCGGTAGCCAGGAACCGCAGCACGCCGGTGAGGGGGTACTGTGGGACCTGCAGACGCAGACGCTCGCCGGCGAACCGATCGGACTGGACACCTGGCGCGGCCAGGTCGCCCTGGTCGTCAACGTGGCCAGCAAATGCGGATTGACCCCGCAATACAAGGGATTCGAGTCCCTCTATCGTGAATTCTCGGCTGCCGGCTTCGTCGTCATCGGCTATCCCTGCAACGATTTCCTGGGCCAGGAACCGGGCACGCCGGAGGAGATTCGCGAGTTCTGCAGCGCGGAGTACGACATCACCTTCCCCTTGATGCACAAGGTCACCCTCAAGGGTGACGACATGTATCACGTCTACCGTTTTCTGACCCAGAGTGGACTCGACGCACCGAGCTGGAACTTCACCAAGTACCTCGTCGGCCGCGACGGCGCGGTCGTCGCACGCTTCGGGCCGAAGACCAAAGCGGATGACGCGGAGCTGCGCGCAGCGATCGAGAAAGCGCTGGCGGTGGAGCGCTGATCTCGAAACCCGACTCGTCTAGGATCGTGATGATATCCAGTTCTACCTCGGGCGGGGTGTTCGTCGGGGAACCTCGATCGGCTGCCGACCTGGGCGGCGCAGTAGCGTGCGCCAGCCGCGCGTGCATGACCGATAACGCAGGCAATTGATGCCGCGCCGGATCAGACTCCGTTCACGACAATGGATCCATTGGTCGCTTGTAGGGAAACCGTACCGTCACCCGATCCGATGGTCCCGATCATCGACGTCGGTGTCGTTGTCCAGCCGGTCAGATCGAAGCCCGCGACCTGTACGGTGCCGTTGACGACAAAGGCGGAAAAGGCGGCGGACAGCAATTGGGGCAGGTCCAGAACAATGGTGCCGTTGATTATCACGATCCGACAGGTGCCGGTCGCGGGTGGTGTCACGTCGGCGGCGACTTGCCCGTTGGTGACGTGTACGTTGACGTCACCGGACACCTCGGTGAGGTCGGCGTCGCCGTTGATCAGGGAAAGGTGCACGGCATCGTCGACGGTTGAAATCGTGACCGCACCGTTGATGTGCTGGACGTCGACCAGCCACGACCTCGGAATCCGCACGTGATAATCGACTTCGAAATCGCGCTCGCCGTTGTCCGTGGGTTGAACAGTTCTGACGATGATGCGGTTGCCGGTCTCGGAAATCTGGATCTGCACGTCGTCCAGCAGGTCGTCGGCCAGGCTCTGACTGCCGGCCCGGACGGTTTTTTCACCCCAGATCTCGACGGTGACGGCGTCGGTCACCCCGATGATTTCAATCGACCCGTTGATGCCCACGAGCTGAAAGCTGTCGTGACCGGCCAGTCCCGCCTCGTACTCGAACGAATCACTGGCTTCGAATTCCGGCGGACCGGGACAGCCGGGGTCGTTGTCGCAGCCGCAAACGGCGTATACGACCAGGAACACGATCCCCATGAGCGGCAGCAGGTTTTTGAGCTTGTTGGAATTCATGACGTGAGTGAGACGAAACACCCGCCCAAAGGTTGCGTCTCGACGTGAAATCTGTGCGCGAGGTCGAGGTCGCCGCCGTGGAATGCCGGGCCCGGGTCGTTCACGAACAATCCGGATCGAGCCTGTCAGTCGCTGGAACGATCTCCGGAACGACCCGGGCCCCGCGTCTATTTTTCCCTGATACGAATATTACCATTGGTGGTCTCGATGGTGACCTCGTGCCGCCCGCCGTTGAGCCGCGCCGAGCCGTAGATGTGCTTGATCGGACTACCGAACGAATGATCCCACTTCTTGGTGCGTTCTTCGACGATATCCAGATCCGTGATGATCTCGAAATCGCGGTCGCTGTTGCGTGTGTAGCGTAAATCGATGTTCAGATCGATGGAAAAATCCTTCGGGATGGTCACGGTGATGTCGCCGTATCCGGAGGATATGTGGGAAGGTTCGTCGAGATCACCACTGCCGCCGACGATCTCCGCCTCGATGTCGCCGGCGCCGGTGCTGGCCTGTACGTACCCGTTTTCCACCGTGATCTCGATATCGCCGCCACCGGTCGAGGCGATGACGAAATCTTCGGCGTGCCGCACGTCGATCTCGCCGCCGCCGGTAGTCAGGTACGCGCCGGCCGGAGCCTTTTTGATCCGGATGCCGCCGCCGGCGGTGGTGATCATGACCGTGTCCTCGGTCATGCCGTCGACCTGCGTGCTTCCGGGTCCGACGAGCTCGCCGTCGTGATCGCGAACGTTGACGTACTCGACGTTACCGCCCCCGGAACTCGCCCGCAGGTCGCCCACGACGTTCTTGATCAGGGCGCCGCCGCCACCGGTGGAGATCTTGCCGTCGAGGGTCGAATCGAGCACCTCGATGCGACCACCGCCGGTTGTCATGCGCACCTCACCCCTGACGTCTTCAAAACTGATACCTCCGCCCGCGGTACGTCCGCTGAATTCGCCCTCGATGCCGGTGGCGGCAAATCCGCCGCCGATCGAATCGAACTCGACGTCGTACCGCCGCGGTACCATGATCTCGAAACGCAACGATGAGGACTGGATCCGCCGGTCGTTGAGCTCGGCGCTGATACAGTAACCGTGGCGGGTCTTCTGGATCTCCACGTCCCAGTCTTCGAGGTCCACGGTACGATCGTAGTAGGTGATCTGAAGCAGCTCCTTGTCCCAGCCCTCGATTTCCACCGAGCCTCCCGACTCCATGTCGAGTTCGAGCAGTCCGCCCGGTTCGGTCTCGTAGTCCTGGCTGAACTCGTCGCGGGCCAGCGCGGTTTCGGCGGCGAATAAACCGCTGAGGAGGAATACCAACGCCGGTAAGATTACCGGATACCGAATCTTGATCGCCTTCATGGCGCAACTCCTTTCGAACCGGAAACCGAGCCGGCTTCGGCTCGGCTCGTTCGGGTCAGAATTCGTTCTTCAGTTCCACGGCGTGCTGCATGATCGCAGCATCACCGGCCATCGCGGTTTCGGCGATGGTTCGACGAATGGTCTCGAGATCTACCTGTTTACCGGCCAGGCAATCGAGCGCCAGCAGGCGCATCTGCACTGCCTCGTCCCGTTGCAGGGTGTACAGCAACGCGTCCCGAATACCGAGGTTGTAGGGATAGCGGTTCAACACGGAAAGGGCCTCGAGCCGAACCGCAAGATTCGGATCGTTGTGTAACGTGAAAATCAGCGCCTCGGCGAGCCGGTGGTCCAGAATCTCCGGCGTCAGCCGCATGGCCTTCATTCGGGAGCCCGTGGCCGATTGATCGAGGATCGCGTGTAGCAACACGTCTTTCGCCAGGGGCGAGTCCATTGTCGTCTCGAGATCGATTCGCCGGCTGACATCAAAAGCGAGGGAGAGCCTTCCGTTGGTCCGGGGCCGGATCGACACATTGCTGTAGGAAAAGGGAATGTCGGCATAGCCGTCGCTGCTCTGTTGTAACGACGCCTCCCGCTGAATCTCTCGTACGAACATCTGATCGTCGAACTGCGACGGCGCGACTGTCCAGCGTCCCAGAAACATCGCGGCTACCAGTATCGCAACCGCCAGCGGTGCCACGGCGACCGGATGCGCCCGCAGCAGATCGCGTAAGTCGCTCGAGAAGGACCGTCCGGTAGAGGTGGTCGCGGTCTCGCCACTCCTGCTCCCTGCCGAGGACTGCGATATCCGGTTCAGCACACCGCGACGCATCGCCTGCAGATCGGCCTGCCGGGGCTCGGGAATGTGTTGACCGTCCTGCATCAGACCGGCGTGCAGTTCGATAAGCTGCCGGCAATCGGTGCACTCACGACAGTGTCGATGCAGCGCGACCAGCTCCGAGGGCGGAATCTCACCTGCAAGATAACGCTCGATCGGTTCCTGAAAACTAGGACAGTCCTTCATGATTCTCACTCCACTTCAACGCCATCCGATTGCGTAGTTTCTCGAGACTACGAAACAGAATATTCTTCGCAACACCTTCGCTGCATTCGAGCATGGCGGCGATCTCGCGTACGGGCGTCCGCTCGAAATAGCGCAACGAAACCGCCAGTCGCTGCCGGGGATTGAGTCGGCGCAACTCGGCAAACAGCAGTCGCCGCTGTTCCCGGGCCAGCAGCTCGCTTTCCTGAACCGGTTGCGACGGCGGGCTGTTGTCTGCGGTCAACTCGTCGTGATCCTGGTAACGCCGCTGTCCGCGGACCCAGTTGGCACTCTCGTTGTGGGCGAGACGCAGCAACCAGCCTTTGAACGAACCACTCCCACGGTACTGCTCCAGCTTCTGGAACGCCTTGACGAAGACATCCTGCGAGATGTCGAGCGCACTTGCCGGTTGCCGCGCGTAGGAATACGCGATCCTGTACACCAGCTTCTCGTAGCGCCTGATCAACTGTTCAAAGGCAACGTGTGATCCCGCACGGGTTTCCGCGATCAGATCCTCGTCACTGAATTGCACCGATCGTCTCCGGAGATTCGGTCATGCCATCGGCTTCGTCGCGATCCCTTCCCCTCGGTAAATACAGACACGAGCGGGCGGGCATAGTTAGCATTGTTTGCGGAATACTTCGCTGCGGTCGCGGAAGTGTTGCATCACGGATCGCCGTGAAGCGTATCGTGGTCCTGGTGCGTGTGGGCGATGGTGAGCGGAGCGAATCGCGGAAGGTGGCACTGGTGCGGTGTGCGATTGGTGACGCGGAATAGGTCCGGGGGAAACAATACCTCGAATTACGGCCCCGTGTCGACACGCCCTGTTTTTCGCCCTGTTGTTCTTGATACCTGCCGAGTTGCGCCGGCGTAACAACCTTGGTCACAACCTGCGTGCCCCCCGGGGGGACATTGGACGGTCAGTTCGTGGGGGCTGTCACCGGCGGCTTCACGGGCGCCGTTCACCTACTCCCGCCGCACACTGCTCTCGATCTGTTCGATGCGCACACGGCAGGCCGCAGCATCATCCGGCCTGTCCATCTTCTCATAAAGATCGATCAGCACCTCCAGCGCACCGATGCGATACGGAGCTTGTTCCTCGACGCGCTCCATGGCCTCGAAGAGGCCAAGGAAATCTGCTTCCAGGTCTGCATGATGGACGTGGAGTACACGCCCGAGGTGTGCGTCATCGGCTCGACGGATGTCCTGACCAACTGGAGTACCGGCGTAGTCATGAGCATGCTGGCCTCCGAGCTGTACCAGGTGTGCCTGATCTGGCCCGCCGATATCCCGGTCCCGGGCGCGGTCGAGTACAAGTTCAAGAAGGACGCCTGCGAGACGTGGGAGAGCGTCCCCAATCGCGTCGTCATCGTCGACAACGGCAGCCCGGCGACCCAGACGGTGACCCATACCTGGGACGACGGTCCCGGCATCTGCGAAACCGTGACGGTGGAGCACGAGTCGTGGAGTTCGCTGAAGTCGAACTACCGCTAGCGTGCGGCGGCTGCGCGTGTAAGCGCCTGCCGGAACCGTTGAAGGTAACGAGAACCCCCACCTGCCAGAGCGGGTGGGGGTTCTTCGCGCTGCAGCGGCGGGGCCCAACACGAATAGCAGACGACCCTAGCGCAGCAGCACCATCCGTGTCGTCTCGATAAAGTTCCCGGCCAACAGCTGACAGAAGTAGACTCCCGACGGCAACTGACGCCCGAAACGATCCCGGCCTTCCCACACGACCGAATAGCGTCCGGCGGGCCGCGTCTCGTCGATCACCAGCTCATCCACCAGGCGTCCGCTCATGTCGTGAACCTGCAGAGAAACCGTCGCCTCCCGGCTCAGCTCGTAGGTGATTTTCGTGCGCGGGTTGAAGGGATTGGGCGAGACCTGCAAGGTGGCCAGTGTGAGTTGATTCGACATCGTATCGTCGACCCCGACGACACCGCTGGTCGGTACCCATCTGGACTGCAATACCTCGTTGAGGTTGCCCATGTCGCCGTAGGTGCACGGGCTGTTGTTCACGCCGCCGGGCCGGCTGACCCATGCCGCGACACCCATCATCTCGTAGTCCCAGTCGGGCTGGACGGTGAACGAGTGGGCGATGTCGACGCTCTGACCGGCCAGCAGTGTGAAGGGTTCGCCGGTGCTCGGTGGCGTCATGTGGACTTTCACGTGGTGCGGAAGGTGCGACAGGCCGTCGTTACCCGGTACCCACTCGTCGAGCGTCGCGACCATGAAGAAGTCGGCGTTGACGACGTCTTCCTCGGCCGTGATGTGCGCCACGAAGGTGCCCAAGCTCTGCTCGGTGATGGTGATGGTCAACGGCGACGGAATGGCATTGTGGTACTGGTAATCAGGTTCCAGACAGCTGATCGGCCAGACGTCGGAGACGCCGCGCCCGGCCACCGTCGGCCAGGCCGACACGCCGCAGAACGAAACTCGTGCGCTGTTGAAGGAGTCGGCATAGTCATTCTGGATGAGGCAGATTTCAGTCTCGTCGTGTGCGTTCATGAAGGCTGCCACCGCAACTGCGGCGGCGGGGCACGTGCCTCACCAGGCGGCCGTGAAATGTTCGTAATGGACGATCCTGTCGGCGCCCAGGGCAGCGCTACCGAGCGCCAGGATCACGAGACAGGTGAAAAGCAACAACTTCATGCCGAATCCTCCCGAGTTTGCGTGGATATCCGTGCACGGACTGAGAAGCGAGTCGCTGCAACGATGTGCCGGTTGGTTGCGCAACCTACCCTGGAATACCGTGAGTTAGAAGTATAGCATACCGGTAGTGTTTCGGGGAAGGGACACCCAGGATTCGAATCCAGTCCGTGGTCGAAACCACGGTATGCGGCGCGGAAGTTGCACGTAAAAAGTCGCTCCGGCGCAACTCATGCCCGGAGCAACCAGCAAGACGCGACGTGTCGTTCCCCTACTTCACGAGCACCATCGTCCTGGTCCCCGACCCGGCGTCGGTCTGCACCCGGTAGTAGTAGACCCCCGAGCTCACGCTGGCGCCATCGTCGTCACGGCCGTCCCAGCTCATCGTGTTGAGTCCGGCCTCGCCGATGCCGTGGAATCCGGTGACCCGACGACCGGTCACATCGTGGATGACGAGGTCGAAAGCGCCTGCCGCGGGCAACTCGAAGCGGATCTCCGTCATGGCGTTGAAAGGATTCGGAACGTTGGCCAGCAGTTGCAGTTTCCGTCCGTCCGCGAACTCGCCGTCGTCTGCGCCGGAGACGGTGCCGCCATCCCAGTAGATGTCGTCCAGGGCGAATTCGCAGGCGGTACCGTTGACCTCGAGGATGACGAACGCATAGCTCAGCATACGCAGGTCGATGAGTGCGCCGCGGATGTCGCTGACCGGAATCGCCGCCTGGCCCCAGCTGCCGTCGCGAACCAGTCCGTAGGTCGTCTGGTAGGCCGGAAAATCGACGTACTGCTGGTTACCCCAGGCGTCGATGATGCCGATCTTGAAAGCGACGTGCGCGGGAATGTTGATCCGAAACTTGAGGTGTCCGTCACCGAAACCGAACAGGTTCAGCGGTTGGATGGACATGATGCCTGCGCCGAACCAGCCCATGCCGGCCGTTTGCCACGACAGTACGTTGTCGCCCTCGTACGGAGGAATCGATCCTTCGGTGAGGGTGCCTTCCCACACGTAGATCTCGGATGTGATTCCGGGGATCAGCTCGCCGTCGGTGGGTGTTTCGTCGGTGAAGACACCGAAGGTACCGCCTTCGGGTGTGGGTGGACCGAGGTGGACCTCACCCTGACCGTTCCACTCGTAGACCCGGATGTAATCGACGTACATCTCGGCGGGAAAGGGCATGGAGACCGGCTCGCCGCTGCCGGGATCGCCGAGATTGTAAGCGTCGGTGAAGGCCCCGCCGATGGCCAGGTTCGCGATGAGGTAGAAGGGCTTCGTGAACTCGTCGGAGACTTCGTCGATGGGGAAGGGATATTCGTACAGGTCGTACTCCACGCCGTCGTCGACAACGGTGAAGCGCAGGTCGGTCTCGTCCCAGTAGAGGCGATAGACAACGAAGCGTTCGACGAGCCCGGGGTCGTAGTTGTAGTAGGGACGGCAATAGAGATCATCCGGATCCCAGGAGATGCTGGCTGCTCCGGACGGATTTTCGGGCGAGACCGCGTCGGCGGAATAGAAGATGGCGTTGGCGCCCACGGCTTCGTTGACGGTTGCGTTGTCCAGACCGTTGCCGCCGTTGTGCTCGTCGTGCAGATCCCGGAATGCCTGGCGGGCGCCCATCTCCATCATGTCCATCTCACCGCATAGCGGCCAGTTGTAGTTGGCGGTGCCCAGCAGCCATACCGCGGGCCAGCCGCCCAGGTCCAGGTCGGGGATCCTCACCCTGGTCTCGATCATGCCGTACGTGACAGTGACGTTCGATTTGGACATCACGCGGCCCGACGTGTAGTAGAGGGGGTTTCCCCACTGATCGACGATGCCCGGACCGCTCTCTTCCCGGGCGATGATACGCAGGGCCTGGTTGCCGGGGTCACCGGGAATCTCCGCGATGTCGACGTTGTCTTCGGAGTAGTACTGCAACTCGCCGTTGCCCCAGCCCCACGAGCCATTGCCGGTCAGGATGATCCAGTTATCGAGATCTTCGAAATCTTCCTCCCAGATCAGGTTGCCGACCTGCGCGTGGGCAAGGGCTCCACTGAGGATTACCGTCACGACGATGAGTAATCTGGTTTTCACGATGCGCCCCCTATGGGTATGGGTTGCCGGGCGAGCCGGTCTGGCAAATTCCCGAATAGAACTGTTGGCTGATGGTAGTATACACTTTGTACGGCGCCCTTACAATGTTTTGCTTGCAATTCCACTCGGTACGCAAGGACAATCGGTGTCTTCATTTCGAAGGAGATCCAGTGAAGAGCGCGTAAGTGAAGGCGCGTGCGGAGGTTACCGGCGTCTAACCGGCTATCTGGCACTTGTGTGGAGGTTCTCAAATTCAAAATAAAATCCAGAAACCGAATAAAAACATTGTACGGTCTCCGAACATAGTGTAGGATGCCCCTGTCAGTCGAGCCACATCAATCCTGAACGCCGAGCAAGAGACGTTCTTTGCAGGCCAGGCCGAAATGACGACTCGGCGATGGGAATATGGTTTTTCACACGTATTTGTAGGTGAGAGGAGATCGGTCATGCAGGTCTGTAAAAGTGTGGTAGTCGGCTGTATCCTGGCGGTCCTGGTGCTTCCCCTGGCGGGAGCGGTGAACGAAGCGTCGGCGCAGAACCTTCTGTTGAATCCCGGCTTCGAAACCGGAGACCTGACGGATTGGTTGGTGTTCGGCGAAGGTCCCAACTCCAGTGTAACCGTGCAATCGCCCGACAACGGCCCGTCGTTGCCGGGAACGCACAATGCGTTCATGGACAATCAAGCGCTGGCCGTCGGCCTGACGCTCAAGCAGTCGACGGCGGCTGGCAGCGCCGGCCCCGGGACGGTCTACTACGCGTATGATATGTTGCTGGATCAGGCCGACGTCGGCGGCGTGCTCTTTGTCGAGATCTTCGCGGAGCAAGCGGGTGGCGGCGTCATCGGTTCTTCCGGTCTGATGGGACCCCTGTGGGCGTGGGAGTGGACCTTCTACGAGGGTTCGTTCGAGGCGCCGGCGAACACGGACTTCCTGACGATCCAGATCATGGCCAACACGGGCGCGGCCGACGGCAGCACCTGTCTGGTGCACGTTGATAATGTGTATCTGAGCCAGGAAGGACCTCCGGTTGCCACGGAAGCGCAGAGCTGGAGCGACACGAAGGCCTTGTACCGCTGACAGCGAGCGATCCTGGAACAAGGACCACCTGCGCGAGGGCAGGTGGTCCTTGTTCTTTTTACCGGACTCACCGACCGGCCGGCTGACCGGATCACATCGCCGGTCAGCCCGGAAGGGTGGACGGTAGTCAAGGGTTCCGAAACGGGTTCTACCGGTACACCGCCTTGACCGCGCTCCAGCACCGGATTTCGGTCGCCTGCCCGGCATCGAGCAATTCGACGTAGTCGATCCGGGCGTTGCCGGTCGCATCGCCCACCGACACGCCCCCGATCTCGAGCTCGACCGTCTGGCCTTCGTAGGCGCTGATATCGACCTGGACGGGTCCCGCCCAGTTGGGATAGGTATTGTTCGCCTGGGTCAACGGCAGCGACCAGAGTTCCGCGCTGTTCACGGCCACGTAGACACGGTCTCCGTCGACGGGATCATCGTCGTTGATGGGGCGATAGGTGATGTAGTAGAAGCTGAGTCGCACCGTGCCCGTGGGGATCTGCACGGTCTGGGTCACCGAACCGGTCACCGGTACGGTCAGCCCCGAGTCGTCGTCATAGCACACGCCGGCCGCCCAGTAGTCGTTGCTGCCATCGTACGCCGAAACGTACCAGTCGCCGCTGTGGTCGCCGATCCGCTCGCAGGGGGCGTTGGCCACCTCGGTCCAGGCGGAGTCTGGCGGCGGTCCCAGCTCGAAGCTGCCGTCGTTGACCAGGTCCCGGCCGTTCGCCATCGCCGTCCCGGCCGGTACGAACAGATAGGTATGCAAGAGCAGGCCGGTCAGCACCATCGTCACCTTCGCGATCCGTGTCATTGTCTCCTCCTCGACGTTCTCGACCTGCAGGTCATTCATTAGGATCTGCGTTCTCGAGCCCTGCGTTCGCGTCGTCCAGTCTGCAGCTCGGCCTATTTCAACACCATGAGTTTCTTCGTCACGACCACATCGTCGGCGGTTACCTGGTAGAGATAGACACCGCTCGCCAGACCCTGGGCGTCGAAGGTCACCGTGTTCTCGCCGCTCTCCTGCGGGCCGTCGACCAGATTGGCGACCAGGCGCCCGGCCTCGTCGAAAACCGTCACGGTGATGTACGCCGGGCGCAGCAACGTGTAGCTGATCGTGGTCATGGGATTGAAGGGATTGGGGTAATTCCGCACGCGGTCGACGTACAGGTCGGCTTCCTGGGGCGAATCGTCGACACCGACAACCAGGCCGAGCGGGATCAGCCCCGCATACGTGGCGCCGTAACGCAAGGCGCGCGGAATCTCGCCGCTCGTGTTAAAACTCCACTGGGTTGTGCCACCCTCGTTCACCTCGAAGAGATAACCGCTGGTGGATTCCGCGATCAGGGTGTTCCCGTTCGGAAGCCGCTGGCAGCCGCCGAGGTGATTCGAGTAGAAACCCGCCGCGCTGTAGGTCCAGACCGGTGCCGCCGGCCCGTACGCCGAACCCGGCTCGAGATAGTAGGTGTAGGTTCCGTCGTGGGGCGGCACGATCTCGGCGATGATTGAGTTGCCGTAACCCTCGTTGTTGTTGTAGACGAGGATGTTCCCGGCCCCGGGATAGCCGTCGGGAATCCAGACCGGGCAGTGCACCGTGTGGAAGTAGGTCGAACCGGGCGCATCGTAGTTGCTCGGCTTGCCCCAGCGATAGAGAATGTCGCCGCCCATCCCCGCGTTACCGCCAGTGTGACCGGCGGCTTCTTCGGTCGTCGTGCTGTGATCGATGACGTAGAGCTCGTCCATGAAGTGGGAGGTGATGACGATCTGGTCGAGCTCTGGATTGTAACTGATGCCGTTGATGTGGTTCCAGTCGCCGCCGAAGGGCCCGCCGCTCAGATTGATGTCCAGCAGCTCGGGATGGTCGCCCACGACGCCGTAGTTGTCCTTGGTCGGATCGTGGTCCTGGACGAGGTGATCCCAGAAGTGCCACTGCCAGACGATCTCGCCGGTGGTCGGACCGGTGGGTTGCACCTCGAGGATATGATCGGGCCACATCTCGACCGCGGACGCGCGGCCGGCCTGCACGGCCTCGGCAGACGATTTGCGTTCCCAGGCGATCAACAGGACGTTGCCGTTGGGCATGGGCTCGATGTCGTGGTGGGTACGGTACGAGTTGCTGCTGTACCAGTACTCCCAGGCGGTCGAGCCGTCGGGATCGGTCCGCATCACGATACCCGCGGCGGCGCCGCCGTTCATGTTGGAGTTGTTCGATCTGGCCGGCCGGATCACGCTGCCGTCCTCGAGCAGATAGGCTGCGTAGCCGCCCTGGCGTCCGTGATTCCAGGAGTAGGCGACGTCGTTATCCATGTCCAGCAGGTAGGTCTGGTAGTTGCCCTCGCGGCTGTAGAGGGTATAGCCGTCGTAGGGTGTCGCCTGGACGGCCCCGGCCGACAGCAGGGTGCCGGCCAGGAGAGCGAGCCCCACGATGACGAGTACCGGACTACGATGTTTGAGCGAGTGTTTCATTGCCGTGCCTTTCAGTGAATGCCAGGGGCGCCGCCGTCGGCGCCCGCCGAATCGAGTCGCTACTTCAAGATCAACATGCGGTCCGTGACCGATTCCCCCGCGCTGCGCAGGCGATAGAAATAAACGCCCGCGGGCAGATCCCTGCCGTCGAAGTTCGCGTAGTGGCTGCCCGCCACCATTTCGCCTTCGCGCACGGTCGCCACGCGACGTCCAGCCACGTCGAAGATTTCCAGACTCACCTGTCCCGTGAACGGAATGCTGAACCGGATCACGGTGTCGTGGGTGAAGGGATTGGGCCTATTGGGCGCCAGCGAGATTCGTGTTGGCCGTGCTGCGTCCACGGCAGTGCCGTAGCCGTTGTGACCGTCGAAGGTCGCCGATCCCTGGATAAAACCGCCGGCGCCGTTGGGGACGCGCGCCATGGTCAGATCGGTGGTCTGAGGACCGAAGGTCACGGCGTCGGTCCGCACACCCTGCCGGTCCGACAAGAGGATGTGTTCGCCGGCCGCCGAGAGCTTGAAATTCGTGTGCAGGCCTTCCTGACCCTCGTCATCGTCCGCCCAGATGATCAAGTACCCATACGCCGGAATTCCGGTACCGACCGGGAACTGCCACTTGGCGACTTCGGCCGGGTCGTCCGAGAGATACGCGTTGCTCAGGTCGATGGTCACGGCGGTTCCGTTGTACAGCTCGATCCAGTCGTCGGCCTCGCCGGCCGGATCTTCAATGACGGTGTTGCTGGCGGCGAACTCGTTGATCACGATGGCGCCGGGGGCGATGCTGCCTTCGCAGGTGATGCCCAGGACGTCGAGCTGCCAGCCAACATGGTCCTCGCGAGCGGCGATGAAGGCGGCGAGTCCCGGTTTGCGATGACCGCCCACGGTGATGTCGCTCTCGAGATTGGTCTCGAAGTCCTCGTTCGTGTACATCTTGCGCGGATCCGCGTACACGTAAGGGCGTACCGCGTCGGCCAGGTTCAAGATCTGCGGCAGCAGCCGGTCCGACGAGAAGAAGTGGGCAAAAATCCCGCAGGCGGCCTCGAGGTACTCCTGCGCCAGGCTCGACGTTGCGAAGATCTTCGCGGCCAGCGGCCGGTTGCTCGCACTGCTCACATAGGCAAGACTGAGGGTTTCGTAATTCTGCGCCGCGTGCCAGTACGAGCCGAAGCTCATCCCCGCATCCCAGACGATCCATTCCATCCGGCCCGTGTACTCGTCGAAGTAGAAGTAGAAATTGCGGCCGCTGCCCACGTAAGCATCGAGGTTGGCCATCAGGATGTCGGTGGCGAACGCGCGGTACAGGCTGGTCAGGTTGACGACCGGGGGCAGTGCGGTCGCGACGTCGGGCGAGTTGTTCAGTGCATCGATCACCGCGATGAGATCGGTCCAGGCAGTCGGCGAATCCTCGGTCTTCAGCTCGTAGCGGTCGTGGTAGAGGTTCGGGTCGCTGCCGTACCATCTGAAGTCCGAGGTGGGTCCGCCCAGAAAACCGTCCACCGCCTTGTAGCGGTTGCCGTCGTTGTTGCTGTAGTGGTCGGTCAGAAAAGCTTTGTTGGGGGGTTCGACCAGGCTGTAGAACCCCCAGAGTTCACCGTTGAGCGACAGCTGCGCGAAATTGGCCCGCGGCGCGTGGATACCCGCGTCCGCGCAGAAGTCCAGATGCAGCTTCTCGCGAATGAAAGTGGGATCTTCCCAGCAATTGTTCAGATGGACGCCGTTGAGCCCGTCCCAGCGCTGATCGGGCCGGTACTGGTCGAAAACGAGCCGGAAGGGCTTCTTGTCATTGGGGTGTGCAAAGGATGCGTTGCCCTTGAAGCGCACGCCGACGCTGTCGTGGTCGGCGCCGTTGATGGTCACCGTGGCGGCCAGGCATTGCTTCTCGCCCGCTGAGTAATAGGTGACGAGCGAGTCCCACCACGCAGGCTGGGGGAACTCGATGTTGATGGTGAAGACCTGGGTTCCGTCGAAAACGGTGTCACCTGCCGCGCCGGCTAGCTGCGGAGCGAGCAGCAGAACGAGCGCGAGCCGGATGACGGGAGTTTTCACGGTCGACCTTTCCCGAGCCGGGATGCCGGCCTGGAGGTGCTTGGATACGGGCGAACACACAATTATACCACATTTACCATGTTGCCCCGCCGTCCACACGGAGCCGACGCGAGTAGACACGATCCGTACCTGGCGCCCGTAACTGCCTGGGATAACCAACAGAACGCGCGAACCGATATTTCCTTTCGGTGCTTTTCCCCAACATTGACACCCGCCGGAGCTTGACCTAGCGTGATCCGCGGTTGCTATTCACCGCAATCCGACAGAAAGGAATATTCGGCCGGCGCGTTGGGCTGAAATGACGGCATGACCGACAGGACCGACAGGACAGACGACACCCTGATGCTCGATTACGTCGCCGGCGACGAAAACGCCCTGCAGACCCTCGTCGAGCGGTGGGAACGCCCGGTATTCGCCTTTCTGTTCCGCATGCTGGGATCATCGGAAGAAGCCGAGGACCTGTGCCAGGACACGTTCATGAAGCTGATCGAGGCCGCGGAACGTTACGCACCGGAAGGCAAGTTCCGGAGCTGGCTCTTCCGCATCGCCGGCAACCAGGCGCGCAGCCGTTTGCGCCGCCGCAAGATCCTGCGCTGGTTGCCACTGACGGCCGACTACGACAACGCACCGGCGCCGGGTCCGGACGCCCTGGACGTTCTGGCCGGCCGGGAGCGGCAGCGTATCGTGCAGCATGCTGTCGCCCGCCTGCCCGAACGCCAGCGTCAGGCCCTGGTATTGAAGCAGTACCACGATCTGAGCTACCAGGAGATCGCCGACGTCATGGGCAATACGGTGTCCGCGGTGCAGATGCTGCTGCACCGGGCGATGACCGCATTGCGGAAGGATATCGCTTCCCGGAAGGATGAGTCATGAGCAACACGAAGCACCCGGTGGGACATGTGTTGCAGGCCTATCACGACGGCGAGCTGGACGCCTCCGCCGCCGCCGCCGTGGCCGACCACTGCGAGCATTGCGCGGCCTGTAGCGCCGAGCTCGCCGAGCTGGAGCAACTGGGTCAACTCCTGGCGAGCACCCCGACGCCAGAACTGTCCCGAACGGTCTGGCACCGGGTGCGGCCCGGACGAGTGCGCCGGTCGCGGCTCCGGCCTGCCCTCGCCTTTGCGGCCTGTGCGGCCGGTGTCATCGTGGGCATACTGCTGGGACCGATCCGGTTCGACGCGCAAGTGACCGGCACCGAGCTGGCGTGGTCCGAGACCGCGACGGTCTGGAACAACGACGCGACCTCCTCGTTGCTGACGGTCTACCAATCCGGACAGGAGTAAGGAAGCACGCTCATGTCGAAAACGATCGTCTACATATTGCTGGCAGCCTCGCTCGGCCTCAACGCGGGCGTGATCGCCACGACCCTCATCCAGCAGAAATCGAGCCCACCGGTGGATGCTCCACCGGGTCCGCGGGGAGACCGGGGCCCGCAACACGGACCGCCTGATCCGGCTCGGCTCGTGGAAAACCACGTGCGGGGAATCACGCGCCACCTGGCGCTCGATCCCGAGCAGCAGCAGGCCGTCCGCGCCGTCCTGGAAAACCATGCGCCCGAGCTGGTCCGCCGCCAGACCGACGTGGCGGAAGCCAACCGACGCCTGTCCGTGGCCTTCGCGGAGCCGGTATTCGATCCCGAGCTCTTCCGGCAGTTGACGCTCGAGGCCAGTGCCGCCCGCGCCAGGCTGGATTCCCTCTCCGCGGCGATGCTCGTGGCTGAAGCAGCGTTACTGACGCCCGAGCAGCGCCGGGAATATGCCAAGGTCGCACCTTCGATCCACAGCCAGCCGCGTCGACCGCCGCGGCAAGGCGGACCGCCGCCCCGGTAGCTGGTTCCCCGACAACAGTTCGCGCCTGCCCGGCGGGCGGTAGAGTCGTCCTGGTCGGTTGGCGTCGACGGTTTGTCGCTCACGCATTACTGACCAAGAACTCACGCTTCGAAAATAATCCGAAAGAGATCGGCGTACCGCGCGTTTGGTCCGCATAACGTCCCGTGAGCCCGTCGTCCATCGAACAAGCGAGGTCGTCCGCAATGAAGCCGACAACGGTTCTCTTATCCGTCGCGATAACACTGATCGTCGCGGAGCGCGATGCCGGCGCCGCATTGGTCCCGCCGTCCCACGCCCTGTTCGCCGAGGACGCGGTCCACGAGATTCATCTGACCTTCGACCAGACCGACTGGTGGGACCAGCTGACCTACAACTTCGATCATTACGACGACCCGCCCTACCTCGAAGCCAGCTTCGACTGGGATTCGACGCATCTCGAAACCATCGGCGTGCGCTTCAAGGGCAACAGCAGCTACTGGGGCTATTACGGCCTCAAGAAGTCCTTCAAGCTGGATCTCGACGAGTTCGTGGCCGGGCAGGAAATCGCAGGGCTGGACAAACTCAACCTGAACAATTGCTTTCTCGACCCGAGCTTCGTCCGGGAGAAATCGGCCTACGAGCTGTGCGAGGCCATGGGGATGGCTGCCTGTCGCACCAACTACGCCGCCCTGTACATCAACGGCACCTACTGGGGTCTGTACCTTCTGGTCGAACAGCAGGACCAGGAGTTCATCGAGAGCCGCTGGGGCGCCGGCGAGGATGGCAACCTGTGGAAGGGCGAGCCCAACGGGACTCTCGAGTACCAGGGCTCTGCCGAGTCGGACTATCACGACGACTATGAACTGAAGACCAACGAGACCACCAACGACTGGTCCGATCTGGTCGATTTCCTCGACGCGCTCAACAACACGTCCATCGCGGCCCTGTCCGACAGCCTGCACAACCGGCTCGACGTCAATTCGGCGCTGGCGATGCTGGCAATAGACAACTTCACGGTCAACCTGGACAGCTACGTGGGCCGCTGTGCCAACTACTACTTCTATCACCGCGAACTGGACGACCGATTCGTCTTCACCAAGTGGGACCAGAACGAGGCGTGGGGCGTGTTCAACATGTACGGCCTGTCTTTGACCCAGCTACAACAGCTCAGCCCTTACTGGGTCAATCCCCAGGGCGGCGCGGATCGCCCGCTGGCCGAAAGGCTGTGGCAGGTCGACGACTACGTGGATGTGTATCTCGGCCACATGCAGAAGTTGATGGCGGGCGCCGCGCAGCCGGCCACCCTGACCGCCCGCATGGAGGAGCTGCGCGACCTGATCCGTCCCTTCGTTCAAGCCGATCCCAACATGATGTTCACGGCAAACGAATTCGAAACCTGCATGACCTCGAACGTCTACGCCTCGGGCGGGCCGCCGCCGGGCCGCTTGATTCCCGCGCTGCAGACCTTTCTCACGGTGCGCTACAACTACCTGCAGGGCCTGATCGGCTCCTGGACACCAATCGAGGGGCTGGTGCTGAACGAGTTGATGGCCAGCAACACGTCCACCGCCACCGACGAAGCCGGCGACTACGATGACTGGATCGAGATCACCAACGCCGGTACCTCGAGTGTCGATCTGGGCGGCCTGGGTCTGACCGACCATCTGGAAGGAACGCCGGACTTTGTGTTCCCGGCCATGTCCCTGGCGCCCGGCGAGTGCGTGATCGTGTGGGCGGACGAGGAACCCGCCGAGGGCGATCTGCACGCCCCATTCCGGCTCGACGCTGACGGCGAGGACATCTACCTGACCGACGGCGCGGTGATCATCGACCAGGTGACCTATCCCGAGCTCGCCGCGAACATCAGCTGGGGTCGCTGGCCCCACGGCACCGGCGACTGGGCGATGCTGTCGCTGGCCACGCCGGGAGCCGAGAACCAGAATCCCGAGGTGCCGGAGACTGTCGTCCTGTGGATCAACGAGTTCGTGGCTTTGAACAACACGGGCATTCAGGACGAGGCCGGCGAGTACGAGGACTGGCTCGAGATATACAATCCCGGTCCCGACGCCGTCGAGATGGGCGGGCTGTTCCTGACCGACGACCTGACGCTGACCACCCAGTGGGCCTTCCCCGACACCACTTTGCCGGCCGAGGGTTTTCTGCTGGTCTGGTGCGACAGCGACGCGGCCGACGGTCCCTTGCACACGAACTTCAAACTCAGCGGCAGCGGTGAGGAGATCGGCCTGTTCGGCCGCCTGGCGGCGGGGAACGAGGAGATCGACAGCCACACGTACGCGCAGCAGGTCGCCGACGTCAGCGAAGGGCGCCAGACCGACGGATCCGAGACCTGGGTCACCTTCGCAACGCCGACACCGGGCGCAAGCAACGGCGATTCCATCGACGTTCCCGGCGCGGTCCCCGCGCAGCTGCGTCTGCTGCCGAGTTATCCGAACCCCTTCAATCCGCAGACGAACCTGTGCTTCGAGCTGCCGTCGCCAGGACAGGTGCTGCTGCAGATCTTCGACGTCAAGGGCAGACTGGTCGTGCGACTCACGGACGAGACCCTGCCCGCCGGTCGCCATGAAGTGACCTGGGACGGGCGTGATCGGCGAGGCGGCGCGCTGGCGTCGGGCGTCTACTTCTCCCGCCTGACCTTCGGCGGCGAGATCCTGACGGGACGACTCACGCTCGTGCGTTGAATCTCCGGTGATGATTGCGAACGGTTGGCGACTACCCCGGGAAACGGACAGGCGAACATGGCAGCGAACGACTCCGGCACACCGCGAATCCGAACCCGGTTCCGGCGTTACGAGTGCAAGTACCTCATCCCGCCGGATCTGGCGGCGGAAATCCGATCCTATGTACGTCCCTACGTGGCTCCGGATCCCTACGCCGCCGCCAGCCCGGACCGGAGCTACGACGTTTCCAGTCTGTACCTCGACTCGTCCGATCTGCGCCTCTACTGGGAAACCGTGGAAGGCCAGCTGAGCCGGATCAAGCTGCGGATCCGGTCTTATGACGAGTCGCCCGATTCACCGATGTTTCTGGAAATCAAGCGACGCTTCGACCGCCTGGTGCTCAAGAGGCGCGCGCGCATGGACCGGGGCGCCGTGGCCTCGATGCTGGCGGGCGTCGTACCGGATACCCTTTTTCGCGAGCCTGAGCAGCAGATGTATTACGACGAGTTCGTGGGCTGGATGGATCGCTGGCTCGCCGAACCCCAGATCTGGGTGCGTTACCACCGGGAAGCCTACGTGGGTACCATCAACCGCGACGTCCGGGTCACGATGGACCGCGACCTGATGTGCGCGCCCGCCAACGGCGGGATCCAAGCGGCCCGCAGGTCTTCGTGGCAGCCGGTGGAAACCCGGCAGGTGGTGCTGGAGGTGAAGTTCGACGAGTCTTTCCCCGAATGGGTCGCGCGGCTCGTGCAGCGGTTCCAGCTGGAAAAGCGGTCGTACTCCAAATACGGACATTCCGTCAGACGGGGACTGGCCAATCGGTTGGTATCCCTGGCGAAAATGCAGGCGGCGAGTTCATGAACCGGTATCTGGAAAACATCCTCGGCTACAGCGATGGCGCAGGTCTGCTCACCGTGCACGGCATCATCCTTTGCCTGCTGGCCACGTTTTTGTTCAGCCAGGCTGTCGCCTGGGTGTATCTGCGGACCCATCGCGGCGTTTCCTACTCCAGTACGATGGCACGGTCGCTGATCGTACTTTCGCTGATCGTTGCGCTGGTCATGGTGGTCATCGGCAACAACATCGCCCGCGCCTTCGGCCTCTTCGGCGCCCTGGCGTTGATCCGGTTCCGGACGCCGGTCAAGGACGCCAACGACACCGTGTTTCTGTTCTTCGCGGTCGGGATCGGCATCGCCAACGGCACGGGCAACCTGCTGGTCGGCGCCGTCGGCACCTTGATCATCTGCCTCGTGCTGCTCTACCTCTCGACCACCCGGTTCGGCAATCCGTTGCATCACGACGGACTGCTCCGTATCCACCTGCCGGTCGGCGGGGTCCAGGAAGAGGCCCTGCGCAGGATCCTGGGCCGGTACTGCGCCACCTTCAATCTGCTGCACGTCAGGGAGACAGAGAGCGGTGCGTCGGTGGAACTGTCCTACCAGATCTCGCTGATCGATTCCCGCTACACGGCGCAGCTTGTCTCGGAGGTCGAGGCACTCACCGACGTGAGCCGGCTCTCGCTGCTCATGCAGGATACGGAGGCGACCCCGTGACGGCTGGCGCGACGACACCAGCGAATCCGCCGCGGATTCTCCGCCGGGACCGCCTGAAGCTTCGTTTCCGGCGTCTGCGACACCTGCTGGTCTGGCTGGGCGTACTGGTCGTGACCGTCGCGCTCTACCTGCGGCAGGAGCGGGGATTCGTCGTGCAGGGCTTTGCCGCGGAAACCCGCTACAGCGTGGCGTCGGAAACCACCGGCCGCCTGCAGCGGTTCGTGGTCGCGCTGAACGAGGAAGTGCACCAGGGGCAGATCGTCGCGTCGATTGCAGACGACGAACTGCTGCTGCAGCTCCAGGAAGCGCGCACCGAGCTGCAGCGTCTGACCCACGAACTCGGTCGCGAAAGGGCGTTGTGGGACCTCGACGCCGCCGGCCAGCAGGTCGACCAGCAGACCAACCTGCGGCGCTTCGCGCGGGATGCCTCGAACACCCGCATCGAGTACCTCGCCGCCCACGCCGAACTCGCCGCAGACCGCATTGAACTGCAGGGACTGGAGCTGATCCTGAGCCGGACCCGTCAGCTCGAGCGGAGCGAGCTGACCGCCGTCGCGGCACTGGATGCGGACCGTATCGCGTTCGAGGCGCTCGGCGCAAAGGTCGCTCGACAGGACTCGACGGTGGCTGCCCTGCTCGCGGGCGCCACGGCCGCGGAAACCCGGCATCGCGAATTCCTGGACACCTTCGTGGCAGACGTTCCTGATGCCGAACTGCTGCTCAAACCTCTGGAGAGCGCGATCGAGGTGCAAGGCATACGGATCGAGCTGGTGAATCTCGCCATCAGCAAACGCGTGTTGCGGGCGCCGGCCGCCGGTCGGGTCGTGGAGGTTTTTCGTCGCGCCGGCGAGATGGTTGCCGCGGGACAGCCCGTGCTGTCAATCCTGGAACCCCGGGCGACCGAACTGGTGGCGTACGTTCCGGAACAACGGGTGCGCGACCTGGAGCCGGGCGCCGAGGTCAGGATCCGGAGCGTCAGCGATCCTGGCCGGACCTTCGTCAGCTCGATATCCTGCGTTGGCTCGCGTGTGCAGCAGTTGCCGCTGCGCGCCGACCCCGCGGCCATGACCCCGCACTGGGGACTCGCCGTTTTCATCCCGCTGCCGGATGCCGTGGCGGCAAAACCAGGCACGGCGTTCGAGGTCTCGTTCCGGTAGCCGGCGTAGTGTCATGTTATGTGATGCCGCGCCGTACAAGTCCGGTGTACGAGTCCGGTAAGCTTGCCCGACATGTAATAATGTGGTAGCATCGGAACGTAGACGGGGAATCGGGAGCGACGGATTTATTGTTTTGTACCGTCACTACCCTTTACTCGAATGAGATCCCGGCTGCCTCCGACGTATATCCACTCCTCGCTATGGTTTCTCGAGCCGGTTTCCCCGCATATTCAAAATGTAAAGGAGACCGCCATGAAGAACCTGTCGTTGGGCTCGATCTCGATCATCATTCTCGTGTTTCTCGGAACGGTATTCGCACTCGGCAATCCCGTGCCGGAATGGTATCTCCGCGACTCTCCGGTCGGAAATCCCAACGGTATCTGGGACGATCAGTGGAGCGGCGGTACGGTGAGTCCACCGGGGGAGGTCATTACCGCGGAGCCGCCGCCCGATGGTCATCCCTGCGCGGAGAGCGAGGCTGAGGCGTCGATAACGCCGGTGGGATCCAGTGAGAATGCGCTGCTGGTTTATACCGATCATGTGTTCGAAAACGATCTGACCTGGTTGACCGCGAGTATGGTGCTGTCCTTGCGGCAGACCTGTGCCGAGGTGGCCACGGTCGACGTGGCCGTGTTCATGGTCGACGTCGACGGCAGCAATCCGGTTTACCTGTCCGGTACGTCACTGGCTGTGGCTGCGGAAGCCTGGCCACCGACGACGTTCGAGTTCCAGATACTGGACATTCCGGTGATGCCGTTGCACGAGGCGCGCATTCTGTTCGTGATCTCGACCGAGGACGGCCAGTGCACGGACCTGGTCTGGGATTGCCTGGAGTGGCCGACCATCGTCGTTCCTCCGGCCCAGTCCGTTCCGGTGGCGCTGGACACCTGGAGCAGCGTCAAGATCCGGTATTGATGGCGGCCGAACGCGAGATAAGGTCAATGGCTGTAATATTACCCGTACGGGTCTGGCTAACCCGGTGCTTCGTGGCCGGATTCGTTCTACTGTGCCTGGTCGCAACGAGCCTTGACCGGCAGGTCGGGAATCAGCCGACGACAAGCCCCCGTGCACCATCTCTGGTTTTCGATTCCGAACATATCTGCTTGACCGTGGTCGGCGATTCCCTCGAGGTGGAAGGTCTATACCGGTTCGACTGCGGGAATGCCGATGCGGGTATCACAACCCTTTTCTACCCGTTTCCACGTGACAGCGCGATGGGAGGCGCGCGCATGGTCTCCCTCGATGGACGACAACCTGGCGGCAGCTGGCAACCGCTGCGATTCAAGGACTACTGGCCCCAGATCTGGGCAGCCCGCTGGTGGATTCCCCTGGACGGAAGCGCCATGTACGAGGTGCGGGCCGTGTATACGCAAGCTCTACTGGCGAACTACGGCCGGTACATCGTCACGACGACCGGGGCCTGGCGGCATCCCCTCCGACACGCCAGGTTCGAGATCAATCTGCCGGCGGGAGCGGTGCCGGCTTCGTTCAGCTTCCCTTTCGAATGCATCGAGACTGACGGCAAGGTGCGCTACGTCTTCGAAGCGGAGAACTTTCGACCTGATCGGGACGTCATCTTCACCTGGCGGGATTAGGCTCGGTCCGAGTGTTTTCGGAACGTGCCCAGGACGAACAGACACTCATTCCTGCGTCGACAACTCGATCGTGTCACACCGCATCACCTGCGGTGAGCGGCGGCGAAGTGTTTGACGGGTCGATGCGCCGGTTGGGGCGTATTTTGCACTGTTTTGTTATAGGATCCGACGGAGCAATTCTTCGGAATCGGTGCCCGGGGCTACGTAGACGTGCGACTGAACCGAAAGGATTTCGACCTTCTCTCGTTAGGCCAAGCATGATCAGCCACGACGGCGGTCGACATCAGTAGCATCCGGATTCCGATGGAGGCAGTACGATGAACAAGGCAGTTCTTCCCGCTCTGGTAGCTTGCGAATGTTTGCTTTTCCTCGTTCACGCGGGCGAATCCGCCAGGGCGACAACCTTCGACGTCGTCGATACCGGTCAGGACGCCTGTTACGATACCAGCGCCGAAATCAGCTGCCCCGCACCGGGCGAACCCTTCCACGGTCAGGACGCCCAGTACGACGGCAATCAGCCAAGCTTCACCCTGAGCGGCGACGATCTGACTGTCTACGACCACATCACCGCACTGACCTGGATGGCGTCGCCGGACACCGATCTGGACGGCGTGCTCGAATCGCCGGGCGACAAGCTCTCCTGGTGGGACGCCATGGACTTTCCCGCCACCTTGAATGCGCAGAACTTCGGCGGCTACGACGACTGGCGGTTGCCGTCCATCAAGGAACTCTACTCGCTCATCGACTTCCGCGGCATCGACCCGAGCGGTTACGAGGGCGACACGTCCGGCCTCGTCCCGTTCATCGACACCGACTATTTCGCGTTCGAGTACGGCAACGAGAACGCCGACGAGCGCATCATCGATTCCCAGTACTGGTCGAGCACCGAGTACGTGAGCACCACCATGCACGGCGATCACACCGTCTTCGGCGTGAACCTGGCCGACGGTCGGATCAAGGGCTACGGCACGTCGCTGCACGGCACCGACAAGACATCGTTCGTACTCTGTTGCCGCGGCAACACGGACTACGGGACCAACAGCTTCACGAACAACGGCGACGGCACCATAACCGACGCGGCCACCGGCCTGATGTGGCAACAGGCCGACAGCGGTTACGGGATGCTCTGGGAAGACGCGCTCGCCCACGCGGAAGACCTCGTCTTCGCCGGGCACGACGACTGGCGCCTGCCCAACGCCAAAGAACTGCAGGGTATCCTGGACTACACGCGGTCGCCCGCCACCCACGGCACCGCGGCCATCGATCCCGTGTTCAGCTGCACGTCCATCACCGACGAGGGCGGCGGTACGAATTTCCCCTTCTACTGGACCAGCACTACCCACGCGAACTGGACCGATTTCCCAGGTGCCTCGGGCGCCTATGTCTGCTTCGGCGAGGCGCTGGGCTGGATGCAGGATCCCTTCCCGCCCTACACCTACCGTCTGCTGGACGTGCACGGCGCCGGCTCGCAGCGCAGCGATCCCAAGGAGGGTGATCCGGACGACTATCCCTACGGTCACGGTCCGCAGGGCGACGTGATTCGCATCTACAACCACGTGCGGTGCGTGCGCGACGTGGCGACCAGTATCGGCGTCGATGATCAGTTGCCGGAAACACCTGCCGAGATGCGTCTGACGGCCGCACCGAATCCCTTCAACCCGACCACCAGGATCGCGTTCTCCGTCCCGGTGGCCGGCGCCGTCGATCTTTCGATCTACGACCTGCAAGGACGTCACGTGCGCACGTTGCTCGCCGAGCACCTGGAGGCCGGCGACCACGCCACCTACTGGGACGGTCGAGCGCAGGATTCCCGGCGGCTGCCCAGCAGTACCTACTTCGCCCGACTTGCCGCCGCGAACGATGTCACGGTGGTGAAGCTGGTTTTATCGAAGTAGCGCTGTCATCCGGTTGGAATCTGGAACGCGAAACACTATATTCGTCTGTCTTCTCGAGGTGCAGCAATCGGGAGCGAAGGCAGATGAAGACCTGGCGTAAAGTACATATCTATTCGTTCGGCTATTTCAAGATCATCGCGGTGATCGTGTGCCTGCACATGCTGTTCATCTCGATCACGGGCTTCCTGCTCAATCACCGGCACGATTTCGGTTGGATGGAGACAGCCCGTGTCACCACCTCGATCCTCCCCGGCAGCTATCAGCAGAAGCTGGACGATGTGCGCGCGGCCCAGGGGCTGGCGGACATGTTCCCCGACGAGGCGCACAGCGTGCCCGTCATGTGGCTGATCTACGATTTCCACACCGGCGACATCCTCGGCCCGTGGGGACGTTATTTTTATGACGTGATCGGAACTATGTACGTGATTCTTGCTATAACAGGGATCTACATGTATTTTCGAATACGTCGAAAGAGCAGGTTTTAGTCTCTGGCGGCAAAACTCCGCCGGCGACAACAACGTGGAACCTCGCCGAAAGGCGCAACGGACAAGGACGGCGAACGACATGCGGAATCTGACCTACTCACTGCTGGTTGCTCTGACGGTGATCGCCCTGACGGCGGCGGTCTGCCTGGCGCACGATCACGAGGCCGAGAAACCCCTGACCGTGGCCGACATGGCCGAGCACGTGAAGGACCTCGGGAGCAAGGAAATCTGTGTCGAGGGCACGATCATCGGCGCCTGCAAGAGCGGCTGCAAGATGTGGATCGCCGACGGCAACTACGAGGACGGCGACCTGTTCACCCTCGTGCGCGCCAAGGACGACGCGTTCAAGTTCGACACCGACAAGCAGGGCAAGAAGGTCATGCTGACCGGCTATGTCGTGGCGAAGTACAAGGACTACTGCGGTGACGCTGCCGCCGCCGGCAAGGCCGAGCCCAAGGCCGGCGAGCAGACCGGCAGCTGCAAGGCGCCGGTGAAGGTCGAGGACGCGACCAAGGGCGAGCTGCAGGAGATGACCTTCTTCGCGACCAAGGTCGCGTATGTGAAGTAAGCGAAGGGGCGGCTACGCACCGCCCACGCTGCACGAATCCAAGAAACCGCCTCCACGTGTGGGGGCGGTTTCTTTTGTTTAAGGTGGAATCGAAATCTCGCCGCCACCTGTTATTAATAGACAGAACAGTATATTGTCTAATTATATATAGACATTATGCGATTCGAGCACTATATTCAGCGACAGGAGGTGCCCCATGAAACAGCGGATACCGGATTCTGTCGCGCTCCAGGAGCTGAAACTCGGCTATGTGAGCACCGGCGGGACATTCGAATGCCTCTTCTGCGACGAGACCGTCGTGAAGGGACGCATCTATCCCGTGGGACCGGACCTGCTGGAAGCGGAATTCGCCATGAAGAACCACATCGGCACAGCGCACACCTCGGTTTTCCATGCCCTGCTGGCGCTCGGCAAGAAGGGTACGGGGCTTTCCGACACGCAGCGTACCCTGCTCGGCCACTTCTATGACGGATTGTCCGACAAGGATATCCAGCCGCTGGTCGGCGGCGTCAGTCTGTCGACAATCCGCAACCACCGCTTCGTGCTGCGCGAGAAAGCGCGCCAGGCCCGCGCGCTACTGGCGCTCATGGAACTGCTGGCCAGCAGCGACCAGGATCCCGATTCCCGGTTCATCGAGATACCGGGAGCGAAGTCCGTGGACGACGAGCGTTTCGCCATCACGCAGGCCGAATTCAAGAAGATCGTCGGCGCGAGTTTCCCGGACGGACCCGATGGCGAGATGTCCCACTTCCCGAAAAAGCAGAAGCACAAGGTCGCCGTGCTGATCCAGATCTTGAGGCGGTTCGACGCCACGCGCCGCTACACGCAGCACGAGGTCAACGAGATCCTGGCGACGGCGGCCGAGGACTACACCACGCTCTGCCGGTACATGGTCGACTTCGGTTTTCTGGGCCGGACGCGGGACGGGGCGCACTACTGGGTGGAGTAGGACCCGATGCATGATGGGTACCTGAGCGCCCCGGCCGCAAAAGTGGTCCTGGTGAAAGGCGCGCTCGGTCAGACCTTTCGTCCCCACTTCAGATACAGCGCCGGCACGACGACCAGATTCAACAATGTCGCTGTGACGAGGCCGCCCAGGATCACGATGGCCATGGGCGATTCCAGTTCCGAGCCGGGCTTGTTCCCGGCCAGCGCCAGGGGGATCAGGGCCAGGCTCGTGGTCAAGGCGGTCATCAGGATGGGGCTCAGTCGCTCCAGCGAACCCTGCAGGACCGCGTCGGTCAGGGCCAGGCCTTCCTGCTCGATCAGATGGTTATAGTGGGTAACCATCAAGATGCCGTTACGAACGGCAATACCGAACAGGGTGATGAATCCGACCAGCGACGCGATCGAGATGATGCCCTCGGTCAAGAAGACGCTCACGATGCCGCCGATGAGGGCCAGGGGCAAGTTGACCATCACCAGAGCGGCCTGTCGGAAACTGGAGAATTCCAGGTACAGCGCCAGGGCGATAGCGAGCAGCGAGATGATACTCAGCAGCGTCACCGTGCGGGTGGCTTTTTCTTCACTCTCGAACTGGCCGCCGAACTCGACGAAATAGCCCGGTGGCAGGTCGATGTTGTCGGCGACCCTGGTCCGGATCGCCTCGACAGCACCGCGCAGGTCACCTCCGGCGACATTGGCCTGGACCACGATCTTGCGCTGCACGTTCTCGCGGCTGATGTAGTTCGGACCACGGTCGGCACGAATGTCGGCGATCATCTCCAGCGGGATGGCGCCGCCACCGGGCGTGTCGATCAGGGTCCGTCGAATCGATTCCAGATCCCCACAGTATTCGGGCGCGAAGCGAACCACCAGATCGTGGCGATGTTCTCCTTCGTAGACCTGTGAGGTGACGACGCCGAGAAAGGCCACGTCGATCAGTTCGTCGACATCTGCCGGCCGCAACCCGTACATGGCCAACCGTTCGCGGTCGGCTCGGATCCGCACCTGGGGAACGTCGGTCTGCTGGTCGACGAACACGTCGACGAGATCATCCACCTCGGTCATCTCCCGCCGGATCCGTTCCGCGTACCGTCTGAGTTCGTACAGATCGGCGCCGTACAGTTTTACCGCGATGGCGGCCCGCGTACCCGACAGCATGTGGTCGATGCGATGGGAAATGGGCTGGCCGATCGTGATGTTCGTGCCCTGGACGAGCGCCAGTTCACGGCGCAGTTCGGCAAGCACTTCGGCCTTCGATTTCTGCGACAGATCCAGCTGCACTTCCAGCTCGTGGGCGTGCGAGCCCAGGGAGTGCTCGTCGAGTTCGGTGCGCCCGGTGCGCCTGGCCGTCGACACGACCGCGTCGTTGGCCAGCAGGATCTTCTCGACCATGGCGCCGAGTTCGTTGGATTCCTCGAGTGCCGTGCCGGGAATGGTCGCCAGCGAGATATTGAAAGTCCCTTCATTGAACTCGGGCAGAAAGGCTCGGCCGAACCTGGGCAGGGTCGCAATGGCCGCGACAACCAGCAGGGCCGCAATCCCGATCACGAGTCCCCGGCGTCGCAGCAAGGCGCGCAGGCTTGGCTCGTAAAGCCTTTTCAATTGCCGGATCAGCCAGGAATCTCTGGCCTCCCGGTTACGATCGGCGCCGCGCAGCAGGAGCGAACTGAGGGCCGGCGTCACCGTCACGGCTACCAGCAGCGAAGCCAATATGGAGACGACGTACGCGAAACCCAGGGGCTTGAGCATGCGACCTTCGAGGCCGCCGAGGAAGAACAGGGGCACGAAGACCACGATGACGATGAACGTGGCCATGGCAATGGGTGCGCGGATCTCGCTCGACGCCGCAGCCACGACCTCGTTGAAGCCGCGCCGCCGTTCCGCCGGCCCGGCAGCGTTCTGCCGGACGCGACGGAAGACGTTTTCGACGTATATGATCGCGTCGTCCACCAGCACGCCGATCGCGATCGCCATCCCACCCAGGGTCATCGTGTTGACCGAGAAACCGAAGACGCGCATGACCAGGAAGGCGACGACCAGCGACAGCGGAATCGCGAGCACCGAGATCACCGTGGTGCGCAGGTTCAGCAGGAAAAGGAACAGTACGATGGTGACCAGGATCGCACCATCGCGCAGGGCGCCGACCACGTTGTCGACCGCGACGGCAATGAAGTCGGCCTGCCGGAAAATGTCCGTATGCAGTGTCACGTCCGCCGGTAGCGCGGTCGACAGCTCGTCGAGGGTGGCAAGGATCTGTTCCGTCAACTTCAGGGTGTTGGCTTCGGGTTGCTTGGCGACCACCAGCAACACCCCGTCCCGGTTGTTGATCGCAGCGGTGCCGAGCTTGAATGCCGGCGCCACGACGACGTCTGCGACGTCCTTGATGAGCACCGGAACCTGGTCCTGGACGGCTACCACCGTCCGCTCGATGTCCTGTACGTTCTGTACGCGGCCCAGACCGCGAATCAGGTATTCTTGACCCGAGTCGACGAACACGCCGCCCGTGGCGTTGATGTTCGACTCGGCAACCGCCTTCAACACGTGGTGCAGGGTGAGCCCGCGCGCCGCCACCGAGTACGGATCGACCTGCACCTGGTACTGCCGGGTCTCGCCACCGTAGACGAGTACCTGCGAGACACCGGGCACGGACTGGATGCGGCGAGCCACGGTGAAGTCCGCCAGGGTTCGCAGTTCCATGGGCGATGTCTCCGCTGCGGTCAGACCGACCAGCATGATCTCGCCCATGATCGAGGTGATCGGCGCCAGCACGGGAGAATCGACGCCTTCGGGCAGGTTGTTGCGTATGGTCTGCAGCTTCTCGTTGACGATCTGACGGGCGATGTAGATGTCCGTTCCCCAGTCGAATTCCACCCAGACCGTCGACAGCCCCTGCATGGAATTCGAGCGCACCCGGCGCACGCCCGAGGCGCCGTTGACGGCCGTCTCGATGGGAAAGGTCACCAGCTTCTCGATCTCCTCGGGGGCCATGCCGTGGGCTTCGGTCATGATCGACACCGTCGGGGCAGTCAGATCGGGGAAGACGTCGACGGGCATCTCGAGCGTGACGTACGCACCGACGCCGAATACCGCCACGGCCCCCAGCAAGACGATCAGTCGATTCTGCAGGCTTGCCTGCATGAGCTTGTCCAACATGGTCGTGCCTTTCTCTCTGCTCTGTGCTCTCCTGGCCTGATCGACTGTCAGTGGGCGTGGCCGTGCCCGATTTCCACGGTTGTCGCCGCCAGTTTCACGTGGTAGCCGCCGCGCGTGACCACCCGCTCGCCGGGAGCGAGGCCGGACAGGATGCTCACCCAGCCGGCATAGCGGGGACCAACGCTGACGACTCGTTTGGCGAACGACTCGCCACCGGTCTGCACGAAGACGACATCGAGGCCTTCATCCTCGTACACGGCCGAGCGCGGCACGGCCGTGGTCACCGAGCCGTACCCGGTATAGAGCTCGACAGGTGTGGATTCATTGATGACCAGGCGGCCCTCGCCGTTGTCGATTTCCAGCAGCACGGGCACCGTCCGCGTGACGGGATCGAGCGCGCCGCCCGCCGTGAGCACCTTCAGCGCAGCCGGCGGCACCTGCCAGCCCTCGTCGCCGTTGTTGATCCAGGCGGCGACGGGTGTTCCCAGCTTGCGGAAGTCGGATTCATAGACGTTCACCCGCAGCCAGACCACCGCCGGATCGGCGATGGCCATCAGGTGGTCGCCGGCCCGCAGCCGCTTGCCGGGACTGACCTGCCAGTCGATCACCTGGCCGTCGATGGGCGCGGTCAGGTTGAGCGTACCGCCGTCACCGTCACCGGCCAGCCGCTCGTGTCCGGCCTTACGGGCCAGATAGGCGTTCTCGGCCTCTTCGAATGCACGCAGCGAGATGGCGTCCTGCTCGCGTAACCGCTGCGCGCGCTCGAAATCACGCTCGGCCTGGGCCAGCGCCAGGCGTGAGGCCGTCCAGCCATCGCCCTGCAGTGGCGGTGCGATGCGGGCGACCACGTCGCCGTGTTTGACATGGGCCCCGGGCAACGCCAGGTCGCCGACGTCGGCAGCCTGAACGATTCCGTCGATGGGCGAGGCGATTTCCACGTAGGCCGTGGGGGCGGGCAGCACCTGGCCGATGGCCCAGACGGACTGTTTCATCTCCCGCTCGGCCGCCGGTTCCGTTGCGAAGGGGATCTTCCATTGCTGCTGCTTGAGGAAGACGATCTCATCGCTGGTGTCGTGGGCGTGGGCGTGGATGGCCTCGGCCGACGCATGGACCCGGAAACCGGAAATCCGGAAAGTGCCCGACACGCCGGAGCCCTCGTACCTCAGGTCGAGCTCGTAGTCGCCGGCGTCCTTCAGACCGATATCGGGAGCGAACACGCCCTCGCGCAGCAACGCATCAGTGCTGCGTACTTCGGGCGCTCTGCCGGGAGCGGTGAACGTGCAGGTGACCGTGCCTTCGCGCACCGGTTGGAAGCCGTCCAGCACGGTCAGGTGGACGACGAAGCGCCCCGACCGCATGGCGACCATTTCCGGATACTCCAGAAACAGCTCCATGGTGTCGGTCCACTGGGTGACGGCGACCGTGGGGATCTCGTCCCCGTGCGCATGGCCGTGATCCTGGCCGGCTACGATGTGTGCCGGCAGACTCAGCAACAGGCTCAGGCCGACGGCAAGGTAAGGGCAACGATTCATGTCTTTCTCCTAGGGCGCGAAATGGACAAGCTCGGCTCCAGTGAGTGCTTCCAGACGGAAAATGTTCAGGTAATACGTCGCCAGGTCCTCGTGGTGGGCTTCCAGGGCCGCGGCCTCGATCTGTACGGCGCCCAGCAGTTCATCCAGGGTGATCGCACCCTCCCGGTAGGCAAGGAGCAATGTTTCGGCGAGGGATTCCTGATCGACGCGGACAGCGAATGCTTCGAGCGGGGGCTGGACCTCACGCAGCGAGGCGACCAGCGCAGCGACCTCGCCTTCCCGTCTCGCCCGGTCGATCGCCAGCTCGCTTTCGACGATTCGGCGCTCGGCCTCGAAGCGGCCGGCATCGCCTGCGCCGCGATCGAAGACTGGCAGATCGAGAGCGATGCCCGCGACAAACCCGTCCAGATCGGGCTCGAAGCGCTTGTACCCGCCGTAGATGTCGAATCCCGGCAGGAGGCCCGGGCGAGCCGCATCGGCCTGGGCGCGGAGCGCTTGCGCGAAGGCAACGTGGGCTTGATCCCCGGGGGCGGACGCCAGTCGGCCCTGGTAGGCGGCGACGTCGTCGAGATCGATGGGACGAAAGCCGATCGACGTGGTCAGCCGTAATCCCCGGGCGGGTGGAATACCCAGGTCTGCGCGCCAGACCGCGAGTTTCTGTTCGAACTGCCGGCGTGTGCGGCGTTCCGCCGCCGCCACCGTGTAGGCGGTGAGCTGGATGAGTCGCCGGTCCAATCCCGACAGCTCACCTTCGACATGCCGGCTCCCGGCCACGTTCGCCGCCACGTTCACCAGGTCCGCGAGCCGGGTCAGCTGCCCGAGTTGCGTCTCCAGCAGGCGGAGCAGAACGTATCCGGCACGCTGTTCGGCCAGGAAGTCCCGCCTTGCCTGCAGGTGCCGCAACTCCACGGCGCGAACCCGATTGTCCCAGCCGTCGCGCAGGCTGTCCCGGGTGAACGGTCGGTCGATCCGTTTGTGCAGCGTGAACTGCCACTCGCGGAATTGTTCGGTTGCCTCATGATCGTACGCCAGCGCCGGGTTGGACCAGGTCAGGGCCCGGCGTCGATCGGCGTTCACGGCCGTGAGCTCCTGTGACAGGATCCGCAGGCGGGCGCTCCTCGCGCTCGCAAAGGCTTCGATCTCCTCGATGGCGAGGTTCAGGTCGCCCGTGTCCCGTGCTGCCTCGTCTGCCATGCCAACGCCGGCACCGGCGAATAGACATAGCAGCGACAACACGATGACGGCCGACCGCTGAGCACGGTGCAACATACACGCGTCCTTTTCGGTTGGGCCTGTTCAGGCAAAAAACGGTACTCGAGCAGCGATGAGGATTCAGGCAGGTGGCGCTCGCGGAGGAGCATGCGGCAGGAACGGAGCGTCAGGTGTTCGATCGAGCGGGTCGACCGCCACTTCGAGTTTCGTCAGCGAAATATCCTCTGTCACCACGACGACGGCCAGGACCGCGGGGCACATGGAATCGTGGTGCAGATCGCGGTGGTGCGGCACGAGGGAATGGAAATCCAGATGCTGCGCAACGGCATGATGGTGGTGGCTGGTCTCCGAGCAGTCGGGTTCTCCGTCGTGTCCGTGATGGTGGTGGCCATGATGCGTGTGCGACGGCGACGTGTGGTGTGTCGCGAGGTGGCCAAGATCGGTATGGCAATGGGGCGCAAGCTGAACGAGGTACGCGATCGCCAGCACCAGGGCGAGGCCCAGCGAGCGGTGGTGACATGATCCAGATTTGCCAACGTTCATGATCGGACCATGATAGTCCGAATAGGCGTCGCCGTCAATCGGCTTGCCGGCGGGTGATCCGCGTATTCACGCCGGTACAGAATCCGCGGCTACGGTCTGCGATAATATGCTATGGTGACGGTCTATCGCCGCCCGTATGCCGTGCTCGGATGTCGCTCAGGAGGGAAAGCCATGCGCGCATCGATTGTGGTGCTCATCGTCATCCTCGTCGCTACCATCGCTTCCGCCCAACACCTCGGTAACCGCCCGCCGGTAAAGCCTGCTATTCACGTGGAGCGCGCTCCGGCGCCCGCCGACCGTCAAGGGGGTGAGAACATCGCCGATGCGTTTCCGATTCCGGGTCTTCCGTTCGCTGATTCCGGCACGACCGAAGGCTATTTCGATGATTACGAACGAAGCTGTCCGTACTGGTCCAACTCGCCTGATGTGGTGTATTCCTGGGTGTCCTACTTCGACGGCGCGCTGTTCGTCGACCTGTGCGGGTCACTGTACGACACGAAGGTCTTCATGTACGACTCCGAGCTGAACGTGATCGATTGCAATGACGACTACTACTACGACGAAGAATGCGGTGTCTACGTATCCGCGCTCGAACATGCTCCGGTCGAACTCGGAGAGACCTACTACTTCGTCATCGATGGGTATGGCGGCAGCTGGGGCGAGTACCTCCTATACGTCGAAGAAATCGTACCGCCGCCACCGTGCGAACTGGAATGCTGGGGCGGGGAGTGGGTGCAGGAAGAAAACGAACCCCCGCTGGTCGACGAGTACGTCGATGAGTGGAACGGCGGCTGCAACAGCGACCCTGCTGTCTTCCAGTGGATCGAGTGTGAACAGTTCTGTGGTGTCGCCGGCTGGTACGTGTACACCGGTCTCAACTACCGCGACACTGACTGGTTCAAATGTATCGCCGGCCAGTGGGAGATAACCTGGACGGTCGATGCCGAGTCCGAAACGTACTGCTTCGAACTCGTGGTGCCGCCCGACTGCGCCGCCACCGTCACGCAGAGCATGACCGTCGGCCCCTGCACACCGGGGACAATGATCATCTACACGGAGCCCGGTCAGATGGTCGACCTCTGGGTAGGTTCAGCCGATTTCAGTAATCCCGGTGGTGTTCCGGGGAACGAGTACGATTACATCTGGGAAATCGTCGGCGTAGAGGTCGTATCGGCGACCGAGCAGCAGACCTGGAGCGGCGTGAAGAGTTTGTTCCGGTAGTTCGAAACCGGTACGACACGTGCGAGGCTGTTGGCGCCGGACGATCAGCGCGTCTGCAGCAAGCGGACGAAAACGTCGGCAAGCCGGGTCGCGAGCAGCGACACGTTCTCGGCGCCGGACACGTTGGTCGCCACCGCGATGGCGATGTGGTGATCGGGAACGGTCAACAGCGACGCGGTCCCGCCGGGAACATGCCCACCGACAGACGTGGCCGACAGAGGGCGCCGCAGCACGGCGTCGCCGAGGCCCTGGCCCACGATCAGGGTAGGTGTTCCGTCAACGCCCAGTGGAACATGTTGTACGGTCCAGCCGAGCGCGTTTTCGGTGGTCTCGCCCGATGACAGCGGCACCGGCGTCTGCAATTCCCTGACGGTTGCCGGATCGAGCAGCGCGCCGTCCATCATGGCGGCGCCGAGGCGCACGAGATCAGCGGGCGTGGACAGGAAACCGCCCGCGGGCAGGATGCAGGACAGATCCACATCCTGTTTCTCGTGCAGGCCATAGCGCGGATCGAGCATCATGCGCGGATAGTAGAAGCGGGCGCAGCCGGGCTTGTTGTGCCCGGTCAGGTCGGGAACCGTGTTTTTCATGCCCAGCGGTTCGAGAATCCCACGTTGCACGAAGTCGACAAAGGTCTCGTGCGCGGCCGCGGCCACCACCGCGCCCACCAGCACCCAGCCGTAGGCCGAGTAGGAAGATGCCGTGCCGGGAGGGAAGCGCAGCGGATCGTTGGCGAAGATCGCCACACGTTCGACGTCGTCCAGGCAGCCGCTCTCCCTGAAGATCTCCGCTTCGCCGTGGTGGTGGCGGATGCCGGCCGTGTGGGACATGAGCTGGCGCGTGCTGATGGGCCATTCTTTCTCGGGGAAGCTCCGCACGTAGCGCTGCACTGGCGCGTCGAGTTCGAGGAGGTCGCGTTCGGCGAGCAGCCCGACCGCGGCTGCGGTGAGGACCGTGGAGACGCCGCCGATGCGCAGTAAAGTCGCAGAAGTCATCGGCGATTGCTTCTCCAGGTTTGCCCAGCCGAAGCTCTCCGCCCAGACGATCTCTCCAGCGACCGCCACGGCCAGCGACAGGCCCGGCAACTTCTCCTCGGCGACGAGTTCGCGGGTGATGGAGCGTCCCTCGGCGACCACGTCGACGTAAGCGGCCGACGGCTGCGCGAGCTCGTGCGACGGCAACGTATCCGGATCGGGAGCGGGAGGGATCGTCACCCACACGTACAAGGCCACCGCGACCAGCAGCAGCAGCGCGGAACCAGCGATAACGACCAGCAACGACATTGTTTTACTCATGTGTACTACATTCTCACAAAATGGTGGTCGATGCTACCAGAGGAATCCGGGACGAGCGAGTCAGCCCATCCACGACACACAGGAATGCGGCAGGTGAGAATTGGTTCCCCGGGTAAAACCTTCTACGACCCTTTTGTCGAGTTACCAGCCCGGACGTATTGCCTTTTCGAATCGTCGCCATGAGACGGACAGGTTCGCTTCGCGACGCAGCATTTTTCGAATATCCGGCTAATGTATCGCCCATTTACGAACGATAGTTGGAAGAACAAGGAGGATCAGATCATGGTATTGAAGCCCGAATCCGAGATCTTCATGCGTATTCCCGACGATCACGGTAAGCAGGTACTGCATCCCGGCCTGGTGGTTTCCAGCGACGACGAATCGGTAACTGTACGGTTGATGGACGAAATCGAACTCCAGGCCGAGCTGGAACTCTTCGTCCACTACGAGATCAAGCGTCAGTTCATGCAGCAACCTGTCACTGTGGAGACCGTGGACGAATCCGAGGATGCCGACGTTGTCCGATTCCTGGTGACCGGCGAAGCGTTCTCGGCCGAGAGCCGCGAACGGTACCGCGTATCGGCCATCGCGTCCGATGCCGCCCTCGACGTCGGGTCGGAATCGGACTGCAAGGTGCTGGACGTCAGCGGCACCGGTTTCTCGTTCTATGCGCAGGATAGCTACGCGGTGGCCCAGTCGTTGAGTGTGCATTTCACATTCGGCGACAAGCAATGGCCGGGCACCATCGTGATCATGAGCGCCAAAGACATGGACGACAAGAAGCGCTACGGTGTTCGCTGCACGGATGGGCCCCTCAAGAACGAGATAGCCGCCATCTGTCGCGAAGTGGAACGCCAACAGCTCCGGCGCCTTGCGGGTCACGTGGCCTGACCTGCGATCGCTGGTGTTGCCGCCGCGATTCGTCGCGGCCGGAACAGTCCCTATCTTGACGCCGATCGACCATGAATCGGGCGATATCGCAAGCACTGCGGTATCGCCCACCTCTACCCTCTAAAACGGATTCGTGGCGAAGACCGAGAATTCCGGTATGAAGCCGCGGTCATCGATTTCCAGCGCTCCGACAATCGCGTCGGCGATCTCGCTCGGGCGCAATTTCTTCTCCGACAGAATCTGCTCGCGGCCCAGCTTGGAGAAGAACGGCGTCTGCACCTCGCTCGGGTTGACGAGGGTAACGCGCACGTTGTGCGGCCGCAACTCGGCGCGCCAGCACTCGGTCATGCCGCGCAGGGCGAACTTGGAGCCGGCGTAGGCCGTGCTGTTCTTGCCCCCGCTCAAACCGCTGGTCGACGAGATGTTCAGCAGGTGGCCGCCGTTCTGCTCGATGAAATGGGGGGCCACCTCCCGGGCCATGAGCATGGCGCCGGTCACGTTGACGGCGAACAGGTCATCGAATGCCGCCCTGTCCAGTTCCGTCAAGGGCGCGAAGTACCCGGAGCCGGCGTTGTTGACGAGGATGTCGATGCCGCCGAAGGCATCGATGCACGACGCCACCACGCGCTTCACGTCCGCTTCCCGGCTGACGTCCCCTTGCAGGGCCAGCACATCCAGGTCCTTGGCGGCCTGGTTCAGCTTGTCGGCGTCTCGGCCCATGATGGCTATCTGCGCACCCTTGGCTTTCATCGCCCGGGCGATGCCCCTGCCGATGCCTTCACTGCCGCCGGTAATCAGCGCGCGAGTATTCTCGAGTTTCATGATTCGCCTTTCATCGGGAGTCTGCGACCGAACCCTGGACCGACACGCGTATGAGGACATCGAGCGGCCCCGGATTCTCGGCAGCCACTGTTCCTCGAAACTTCTCAGAGTGTAACCCGAAACCTCTATTTCTGCCCCCCGGGGGGCGCCCGAGAGTACGACCAGGAATCCTACACCACCACTTGATAACAGCGTTATTCACGTTTTTTTGGAAATAAAATCATAAACAACAATGATTTGCCGTTTCTCTAAAAAACGATTGACAGCGGTAATTACTAATGGTAATTTACAGTGGTAATCAAGGAGTGCACCATGAGCAAACGACGCACGACCGGACCGACAGCCGAACGATACATCGAGGTGACCCTCGATCTCATCGCTGAGAGCGGCGGCTCGACCGGTATCAACCAGCGCGAGATCTCCCGGCGCCTCGGCTGCGCGCACACGAACGTGTATAACTATTTCGCCAATCGCGAGGACCTCATGTGGGCTGCCTTGCGTCGCGCGCTGCGGCTCTATGCCGAGGCGATGACCGATGGTCTCGACGACTCGCTGTCCGGCCACGCTTGGTTCCGGCGACTCGTCGGCAATCTGTTCGACTGGTCCATTGCGAACCCCGGTCTGCACCGGTTCATCAGCTCGGATCCGCTCGATCCCGAGCAGCTGCCGAACGACATCATCGATGCGGTCATCGACATGAAACGCTGGCTCGTGAATACGATGGCGGTGCTGGCCGGCGAGCGCCTCAACACGGCGGATGCGGAGAACGTCGTCGACATCATGCTCGGCTACCTGGACGGTGAGACCTTCAATTTGATCAACGGACGAGTGCTCCCGGGGGAGGACGTGGCCGGCAGAGTGCTCGACAATCTCGAACGGTTGTTCACCCTGCTCACGGCACGATCGAACGACGGCGTATCGCTCGCGGTCGCCTGCTCCGTGCCGGGGCAGCTACGGTTTCCCACGCTGGAGGTATCGTTATGAACCTGCTGGCCGTCCTGGGCAGTCCCCGCAAGGGCAAGTCCACCGATATTCTGCTGGAGAAGGTGATCGAGGGAGCGCGTTCCGCGGCACCGGGGATCGCGGTCAAGAAGCTCACCTTGATCGATCGCGACATCCAGCACTGCCGGAATTGCCTGGCGTGCCGCGACTCGAAACAGCCCGGACCCGTTGCTCGATGCTCCATCCGCGACGACATGGACGACATCGTGCCCGACCTGCTCGAAGCCGACTTGCTCGCTTTCGGCACGCCGGTTCACATGGGATACGCCACCGCACTGGTGATGGCCTTTCTCGAGCGGATCTGCTGGACATTCGCCAGGCCGGCACGCGGATCCTGACCGGCGATCGGGCCCGTAAACACGAACTGGTTTCCGTCTGGCGGGAAGCTTCGTTCCTGTATCTTGCCACGCACTTCGTGCGCGATCCCAACCTGCCTTACCGCACCTTCATTCCCCTGACCGCCGAGCCGGACGGCGCTCCCGATGCGGGCATCCTGGACCTCACGGATATCCGCCAGCACGATCTGTCGCAGGTCGATCTGGTCGTACTGTCCGGTTGCAGCAGCGGCGCGACCTATATCGGTCCCGGTGCTCCCGCCCCGACCCTGGCCGACGCTTTCCTGGACAGCGGTGTCGGCGCGGTGGTGAAGACCTACTGGCGGGTGCGGGACCTCGAGGCGGGCCGCTTGATGACCCGTTTCGTGACGGCCTGGGCCGACCAGCAGCAAACACCGCTGGCCGCCTTGAACGCCGCCCGCCGCGCCGAGATGACCGGTCCTCACGGCGCGCGGCATCCCTTCGGCTGGGGCGCGTACGGCATCGAGCTGTCGGGCTTCTGGGAGTAGGAACCGACCGCGACGAATAATCTTCCCGCGCGGTCGGTACTTCGCACTATCTTGTGTACGATCGCGCATTCCCCGAACTGTGGGAACGCACCGGGAAGAAAACGCCGGAAGGTGAACCATGAACCGGAATGACAAGGTGCTGAAACGATCCGACGACAAGGTTCTGGCGGGCGTCTGCGGCGGCCTCGCCGAGTACTTCGGCTGGGAGCCCAAGAAGACACGCATCGGTTATGTGCTGCTGTCGGTGCTCAGCGCGGCGTTCCCGGGTACGATCGTCTATCTCGTGCTGTGGTTGTGCATGCCCGATGCCGACGAACGGGCCAACGGAGAACTCGACCTGGAAGATTCTCGGCAACAGTAGAACCCCTCACCGACTACCGCCGCCGCTGATTCCTGTTGCCTCGAGATCCGCACATCGAGTATAGTGCACTGCATTAATCCGGTATAACCGGCGGCGCGGTGTATCGTCGCGCGGAGTCTGGGAAGGCCGAACGTTCCGACGTATCTCGACCTGGCAGAACCGATATCCAGTTTCGATCTACACATCATCAGTTTCGATTTCTCTGCCCGGTGTCAGAAAGGATTCACTCATGAATCGTTGTGCCATCTTCGTTTTCGTACTGGTGATGAGCTGTGTGGCAGCAAGCGGTATCTGCGCGGAGAATCTCGTCACCGAGGGGGCTTATCTGCGCTTGCTGGTGGATCTGGACGGCTTCGCTCCGGAAGACGCGGGCAACACCCCGACCGCCACGCTCATTGCGGGCGCCGGTTCGAAATTGCGCGTCCTGGAGATCGATGGCGCGACGTGCTACGTGATGATCACGAAGGCCCGAGGCGATAAAGAACTAGGCCTGGTCAGCCAGGGGCGAGTATACAGCCTGCCGGCGGAAAGGCTGGGCAAACGAAACTGCGTGCCGACACGCCAGCTCTATATCGGGGCGCTCACGCTGCCATTCAAGTACCGTTTCGAAGTGGGGAGCGCCGGCTCGTCGCTCCTGACGTCGGATATCAATCTCGGCGGCGCGCTGGGCTGGACCATCACCCACAAATACCTGACACTCACTCCTTTCGTCTTTGGCGGCTTGCAGGGAATCACCCTGGACCAGAGCGGTACCGGGGGCAGCGACAGCCAGCTCGGCCTGAGCTACGGGGGCGGATTTTCGTTCTTCGTCAAGCCACAGACGCAAATCGCGCTGGTTGTCGGTTTCGACCACCTGGGCGGCGCCGCCGGTGAGAACTGGCAGTACGAGGACAAGATCTGGGGTTCACTGGCCATCGGTTTCAAGGTTCTCGACATCAAGTAACATGGCCGGCGCGAGCACGTCCAAAATCCTGGCTGTAACCTGCGTTGGCCGAGTAGAATCATCGGCGCCGACATGTTAACGGGATTTTCCTGGAGGATTGCGCCGATGCTCGTTTGCCTGCGTATCACCGCCTGGGGCCGCTCGTTGCCGGTCCGGTTGCTGATCACCATCTTTGCTGCGGCCTTCGTCGCGACGGTGCCCGCCGTGGTCTCGGCGGGGGAGCGACCGGAGTCGCCGACGCGGTCCTCGTCATCCCCGGGTACGGCTCAGGCCGCACAGCCGCCGTCCCTCGGAGATCTGGCCATCACGGTCACCACCGACCACCCGCGCGAGTTCATCTTCACCGACAAGGGAGCGGCGCATCTGGCGGGCGAGGCCGTCGGCACGGACACGCGCAGCTATCACGGCTTCTACGTCGCCATGCACGAGGTGCTCGACGGCTGGGCCCTGCGGCTCGAGGACGGCACGCTGATCGGACCGGATACAGCCATCGAGGCCGAAGTTCGTCCGGATCGGCTGCAGCGGGTGCACCGGACCGGCGACGGCGAGACCATCACGGAGACCGTCACCTTGTTCGATCGCGCCAACGGATTCAGGGTGGTGTACGACGGTGTGCCGCCGGGGCGCTTCGCGGTGCTGCCGCGAGTGGATATGCGGTTTCTGTGGCGCGTGGGCAAGCCTGCCTACCGGGTCGACTGGCGCGACGGCGTGCTGCTGATCGCCCGTGAGGATGCGCTCGGTTCAGTGTCGTCGTCGACGGCAGCCTCGGCATCGGGCCCGGCCGCGCCAGCGGACCCGGCGCCGCCGGCCTGGCTGGCGGTCGCCGTGAGCGGCGCGGCGGGATTCGAACCCGACGGGCGCTACGTCGACACGACCTATCCCAAGGGTGCGGCGCGTAAGGCCATGGATCGCTGCTCGCCGTACCTGCCCGGCGCGATCACCGGACACATCCCGCCGCGGATACCGTCCGGAACCGTGGCGGCCTACTTTGCCGCGGCCGCCACGGCGGACGAGGCGCTGGCCGCCGTGCGCCGCCTGCGCGCCGAGGCATTTACCGCGACCGCAACGCGCGAGCAGCGGCTGACCGATCTGCTCGCGCGGACCCACATCGCCACCGGCAACGATCGCGACGACCGGGCCCTGGCCTGGGCGCGGATCTCCCTGGACAACCTGATCATGGAGCAGCGGGGGGTGGGCATCTACGCGGGCTTCTACTGGTTCACCACCTACTGGGGCCGCGACACCTTCATCACCCTGCCGGGCGCCTGTATTACCAGCGGTGATTTCGCGACGGCGGCGACGATCCTGCGATCCTTCGCCGCCTGGCAGGATACGGATCGGCAGAGCCCGCGCGAAGGCCGGCTGCCCAATTTCGTCACCGTGGACCAGGTGCAGTTCGCCGGCATCGACGGCACCTGGTGGTTCGTACGGGCGCTGGACGAGCTGTGGCGGCGTTCCGGTGACGACCGTCTCGCCCGAGAGCTGGCCCCCGTGGTGGTCCGCGCCGTGGAGGGCGCGCTGCGGCACGCCGTCGACGAGCACGGATTTCTGACCCACGGCGACGGCGAGACCTGGATGGACGCCGGCGGCGAGGCGAATCCCTATTCACCGCGCGGCGATCGGGCCGTCGAGGTGCAGGCGCTCTTCCACCGGGGCTTGCTGACCGCAGCGCGGCTCGTCGAACGCTGCGGCGCGATCGAGGGCGCGTCCGCAGACGGCACCGAACTGGCCGCACGCTACCGCGCACTCGCCGATACACTGGCCGCCAGCTTCACACAACACTTCTGGCACGGTAGACAGCTCGTCGATCATCTGAACGCCGACGGTTCACCCGACCTGCAGAAACGTCCCAACGGCCTGCTGGCGCTGCTCGCGTCGCCCACCCTGTTCAGCGCCGGGCGACGCGAAGCGGTGGCCGATCTGAACGCCGAACATCTCGCCTACCCCTGGGGCGTGCTTTCCCTTTCAGCCGACGATCCCGCCTTTCACCCCCGTCATCTCGACCTGGCGAATTACTACTATGACGAAGCCTACCACAACGGCGACATCTGGCTCTGGCTCTCGGGAGCCTACGTGTCGGCGCTTCCCGATCCGCGGGCCGGCTTCGGCCAGACGCGCATGTTACTCGACGAGATCCTCGACGAAGGCGCGGTCGGTACGCTGCAGGAGATCCGTGACGGCGCCCGGGCGGCGAGCAACGACGAGTTCGGCGGCGCCACGAGCCAGGCCTGGTCGCTGAGCGAACTGTTGCGCACCATCAGCGACGATTACCTGGGACTGCGCGTCGATCTGACCGCGGACCCGCCGCGTGTCGAGATCCGGCCGCGTCTGCCCGAGCGCTGGACGTCACTGTCGGTGCGCACGCGTCTGGGACCATACGACTGCCGTATCAGCTGCGTGCCGGGTGACGTGATGCTGGAGGTCCTGAGCGAAGACGACGCGCTGCCCGCGGAGTGGGATATCGTCGTGGAACGCTAGCGCGCTGCCGAGGCAACTCAGATGAGCAGATTGTCGCCGTTGCCGGGATCGAACAGGTGGATGTGCTCGGCGGCGAGCGACAGCCCGAGCGTCTGATCGATCGTGGCCGCCACCTGGCCCGGGCCGCGCACGACGAGCTGTTCGTCCGCCAGGGCGAGGTACAGCAGCGTCTCGTTGCCGAGCGGTTCGATCACCTGCAACTGGGCGCGGCAGGCGGCCTGCTCCGCATCGGTCAACTCGATGTGCTCCGGCCGGATGCCCAGAACCACCGGTGCGCCCACCGTCGCGGCGGGCGGATCGAAGGACGCCGGCAAGGTCACCGCGTCGCCCGGTCCGTCGAGGGCCAGATGCAGACCGTCGTCGCGAACCAGCGTACCGCCGAGAAAGTTCATGGCCGGCGAGCCGATGAATCCCGCCACGAAACGATTGGCCGGCCGTTCGTACAGCGACAGCGGCGTATCCACCTGCATCACCTGCCCGCCGTTCAGGATGACGATGCGCTGGCCGAGGGTCATGGCCTCGACCTGGTCGTGGGTGACGTAGATCATGGTCGCGCCGAGGGTGTGATGGAGCCGGCTGATCTCGGTACGCATCTGCACGCGCATCTTGGCGTCGAGGTTGGACAGCGGCTCGTCGAAGAGAAAGACGTCGGGATCGCGCACGATGGCCCGGCCCAGGGCGACCCGCTGGCGCTGACCGCCCGACAGGGCCTTGGGCTTGCGGTCGAGCAGCTGATCGATGCCCAGGGTGCGCGCCGCCTGTTCCACTTTCTGCTGTATCGTGTCGCGGGACAGCCTGCGCATCTTCAATCCGAAAGCCAGGTTGTCGCGCACGCTCATGTGCGGATAGAGGGCGTAGCTCTGGAAGACCATCGCCACGTTGCGGTCCTTGGGCTCGACGTCGTTGACGATGCGCTCGCCGATGCGCACGGTCCCGCTTGACGCCTCTTCGAGCCCGGCCACGATGCGCAAGGTCGTCGATTTACCGCAGCCCGACGGGCCGACCAGCACCACGAACTCGCCGTCGGCCACCGCCAGATCCATGGGCGCGACGGCAACCACATCGCCGCCGTAGATCTTGCTCACGTTTTCCAGGACGACTTGCGCCACGGGTTGCTCCTGTTTTGCTGCACGTGCGGTCACGAATCGCCGCCGGAGCCGGCGCGGCGCCGGATCCGCCGATCGACACCTCGTTTTCGGCGCGACGAATAGGTGATCCTATCCCAGGACAGCCGAATATCCAACCTGTTCCGTTCGCCGACTGTCCCCCGGGGAGTCATTGCCGTGTGGCAGAGCCACTCAGTTTCGCATCGCCAAGCAACGGATTTTCCCATAAGGTGGGCGCGGAATGTCCCGAATCAGGGAACACGCAGAGACAACCGACCAACCGACACAGAGAGCCAGCCAGTTGAGCCGAGATGACGCAATCCTCGCCTTCATCCACGTCGCCAAGACCGGCGGCCAGACCGTCGATACGATGCTCGCCAGTTCGTTCGGCGTGGGGCATGCCGCCACCATCGACTGGCGCGATCCGCCGGACGATCCCTGGGCGGTGGATTACGTCGTGCCCAAGTACGACGCGGCCGACTTCCGGCGGCTGAAGAAGCTGTGCCCCTTCATGAAGAGTGTCGGCGGCCACGGTGTCACCCTCTGGTCACAGCTGGAAACGGTGCAACCGACGCGCTATTTCGCCATCCTGCGCGAGCCGATCGCCCGGGGTGCGTCGCACTTTCAATACCATCGGCAACACGACACGCCGTGTCTGGACTGGGACCGCTGGGTCGACTGGTCCGTTCACCACAACCATCAGGTCAAGATGTTCTCGCCGACGGCCGATCCGGAGCAAGCCATCCGGGAGATCCAGGCCCAGGAAGTGTTCGTCGGCCTGACCGAACGTTTCGACGAATCGCTCGTCATGCTGCAGAAGCTGGTCGCGCCCGAGCTGAACATCGCCTACAGCCGGACCAACGTGGCGAGGGACCGGAGCATCGCCGACTCGCTGCTGGCGGACACTCGCACCCGCGACCAGATAAAACACATGTACCGGGACGAATTCGCCTTGTACGAGTTTGTATCCCGCGAGTGGTATCCCCGACTCCAGCAGGCATACGGCCCGACGCTGGAGAAGGATGTGGAGGAGTTTCGTCGGCACCGGCAAGGCCGGCTCAACCGGGCGAACGTTCGGCTCAACGGGTTGTATCGGAAGCTGGTCATCCGGCCGCGCGCGAAGGCGTACAGGCGAAAGTCCAGGTACAGGTCCGAATAGAGGTCTGAACAAAAGTCTGAATAGAGGTCGCAGCGACGTGGAATCCAGCCCGCTGGCTCGTCTGAAACAGCTCGTCTTCGGATCGGACGTGAAGCGTCTGATGTGGTTGACCTTGCTGGTCAAGCCCATCGGCCTCGTGACCCAGATGCTGGTGGCGAACCACTTCGGCGCCGGCGCGCGGTACGATGCCTACGCCCTCGCCTTTTTCCTGGTCACCTTTCTGCAGGGCGCGCTGGGCAATGCGTTCGGCAACGTGATCATCCCGGCCACCATCCGGCTGCGCCAGCAGTTCGACGAGCGGGTGGTCCACGCGTTCCAGAACGCCGCCATCCTGCTGCTGCTGGTGCCGGCGCTGCTGCTGATGGCCGTCGTGGCGCTGCGTACGGGCTGGCTCGTGGATCTGATCTGGCCCGACACGCCGGCCGACACCCGCGCGTACCTGGTGGACATGGCGCCGGTGATGGCCGTCGGCGGCATCGCCTTTCTGCTCATGACCATGGGCAAGGCCATCCTCAATCTCAACAAGCACTTCACCGTGGCCGGCTTCATGCCGGTGCTGCACGCCGTGGTGATGCTGGCCGTGCTGCTGGCCAGCTACTCGCGCCTGGGCATCTGGGGGCTGGTAGCCGGCTACGTGAGCGGCATGGTGGTCTGCTTCCTGGTCAGCGCGACGGCCGGTTTTCGCTTCCGCTGCCTGGCGCCCGCCCGTCCTCATTTCCCGCCGGGCTCGTTGAAGCAGCTGTACCAGCTGGGCGGGATGCTGCTCACGGCGCAGATCCTGCTGGCGATCAACCTGGCGCTGGACAAGTTCTTCGCCAGCGGCCTCGAGGCCGGCAGCGTCTCGTCGATCACCTATTCCCTGACCATCGTCAATCTGGGCAGCCAGCTCTTCGTGCTGAGTCTGTCGACGGTGATGTTCACCCGCATGTCGGAATACTTCGCCGACCACCAGTTCGCCGCGTGCAGCGACTACATCCTGACGCGTCTGCGTCGGGTGGGAATGGTGGTTGTACCGGTGTCGCTGGGAATGGCGCTGGCCGGGGGCGAGATCGTGCGGGTGCTGTTCCAGCGCGGCGCCTTCGACACCGCCGACGCCTGGCGCACCAGCACCGCCCTGACCCTCTACCTGCTGGGCCTGCCGGCACTGATCTTCAACAGCATCATCGGGCGCATTTTCCACTCGCTGCAACGGATGCGCGAGCGGGTGTTGCTCGTCGTGCAGTACCTGGTAACCAATCTGATCGGCAACATCCTGCTGGTCGGCGTGCTGCAGGTCCGCGGCCTGGCGATTTCCTCGTCCGTGGCCATCAACCTGCATCTGCTGCTCGGCCTGTGGGTGCTGAGCCGCTATGGAACCGGACTCGAGATCCGGCGTTTTGCCGTGGTGATCGGCCGGGTTTACCTTTTGGGCCTGCTGACCTATCTTGTTTACTCGCTGTGCGGCGTGGGCGGGATGCTCGACGCCTGGAACATCCGCACGACGTTGTTTGGCGCCTTGCTGGTCGGGGCGGTGCGGGTTGGCTTCGTTTGCGCCGTTTTTGGTCTGTTGTATTTCATCTGGGATCGTCTCGATCGGCGGCGGGCTACTACCTGAGAAGAATGGCAACCTGAGGCGAATTGCATCGCGAGGAATTGGGCAGCATGAAACGCAGAGTGTTCATACTCGGACTCGACGGCGGCTCCTGGAATCTGTTCGACCGGATGTTCGACGCCGGTCTGATGCCCAATCTCCAGCGCCTGTGCCGCGAAGGTGTGCGCGCCACCCTGGAATCCACCTTGCCGCCCATCACACCCGTGGCCTGGACATCGCTGATGACCGGCGCCAACCCGGGTCGCCACGGCGTGTTCGCCTTCGTCAGGAAGGATCCGGAGAACAGCTACCGCCCGCTGCCGCTGAACCGCATGGACATGCAGGCGCCCACGGTATTCGACTACTACCGCGAGGACGGCCGCCTGATCTCGTTGAATCTGCCCATGTCCTACCCGGCCACCGAGATCAACGGTGTGATGATCACCGGCATGATGACCCCCTTGACGGGCGAAGTCGACCGAGAGTACCCGGTCGGGACCATGGACCGGCTGGCCCGGGCGGGCATCGATTACGTCATCGATCCCAAGTTCGATCCCGATTTCGATACCGATTACAACGCCGTGGATCGCACCTTCGAAGCCTGGCAGGAAGCCGGTGCCCGCTTCGCCAACCGCCTGGCCGAGATCACCCGCGACCGCCTGCGCGCGGCCCGGCACCTGCTCGAGCGGGAGCAGTGGGATCTCTTCTGCTGCGTGGTCGTCGGCACCGATCGGCTGCAGCACGTGTTCTGGGATCGCCTGTGTCCTGACGACGGCGGCGCGCCCGATCCGGTGCTGGCCTCGTATTACTCGCAGCTCGACGAGCAGATCGGCGAACTGCGCGCGGCCCTCGGACCGGACGACACCTTGCTGATGGTTTCGGATCACGGTTTCGTCCGGCATCATGGTGATTTTCTGACCAACGCCTGGCTCGCGCGGAACGGCTGGCTCACGCGCCGGACCGCCAAACGTAGCCCGCTCTATCCGCTCAAGCGCCTGCTCAACGCACTGGGCATCACCCGCCGCAAGATCAACAACGTGATCGGCAACAAGCTGGCCAACCAGATCCAGTTCCAGGCCGGCCACATCGATTACGAACGCACGCAGGCGTACCTGAGCAGCCCCTTCGGGATCCGGATCAACCTGCGCGGACGGGAAACGCTCGGGGTGGTCGAACCGGCGCGTTACGAGTCGTTGCGCGACGAGATCATGGACCGGCTTGGTGAACTGCCGGACAAGGACGGCTCATCGCTGCTGGCCTACGTACGCAAGGGCGAGGACTGCTACGAGGGCGACGCCCGCGGCGACGCGGCCGATATCGTCTTCGGCTTCCGTGACGACCGGAACTACGCCGCCTACCTGAGCGATTTCGGCAACGGCAGCTTCCTGGTGGACGCGCCGTTCAAGACGGGCGATCACCGGGTGGACGGGATCTTCGTGGCCCATGGGGGCAACATCAAGAGCAGTGAGATCGCGACCGAACAGCCGCGTTTCGAGATCCGGGACGTACTGCCCACGGCCATGCACCTGAACGATCGCGCGGTGCCCGGCATCTGCGACGGCCGGGTCCTGTCGGAGATCCTGATCGAATCCGGCACGGTCACCGTCGACGACGACTGGCGACGTTTCACTAGGAAGAAGCGCCACGTGCACCATGAGCGGGACCAGACCGACGAGGTCGCCGAGCGGTTGCGGGCGCTGGGGTATCTGTCGGATGATTGAGCTACCCCGCCGGTCAACGGACGTAAACGCAACCCGAATTAGTTGATCTTGTCGTTGCCACCATCCAGTCGCCATCCACCGTCCGTTTCGCAACGCAGAGCACTGTTGCGATCTCCTTCGCCGTCAAGCCGGCGAAAGGCGTCGTTTGCTACGGATACGCGTATTGCGGAATAACATCTGCCATTCGGGAACAGTATTTGTATGTTGATTGTCAAGCTATGCTTTCGTGTGCACGTGTGGATCACGATGCACACAACGTAAATACTAACCGATCAACACTCTACGGGAGGGAACAAAATGCGCGCGGGGATTTCCTGCTTCTTGCTGCTCCTGAGCGGTACAGTAGTTTTTGCCGATACCCATGTAATATATCCCGACGGATCCGGCGATTACCCGACCATCCAGGCGGCGCTGGCAAGCGCCGTTGACGGTGACGTCATCGAACTCGCTCCGGGAATCTTCCAGGGACCGGGCAACACCGACGTCGATTTTCTGGGCAAGGCCGTCACGGTGACCTCCCAGGGTGGTGCCGACGCGACAGCGATTGACTGCGCCTTCGGACGTGGATTTCTCTTCCAGTCGCTCGAAGGCCCGGCATCGGTGTTAGCCGGCGTCACGATCCAGGACGGAAGTGCCGGGCAGGGCGGCGGCATCTTCATCGACGGCGCGAGCCCGACGATCGAGAACTGTCGATTCCTGGCCTGTACGGCGTCAACCGTCGGCGGCGCCATCTACCACCGCGGCGGCACGCCGACCATCGACGGATGCGAGTTCATCGAATGCGAAGCCGCCGAACGCGGTGGCGCGATCTTCTCGGGTAATATCTGGGACGATACCGATTCCGACCCCACGATCAGCGATTGCCTCTTTCGCTACTGCACAGCTGAAATTCGTGGCGGCGCCCTGTACATCTCGTGGTCGTCGGCAACGGTGACCGGATGTCTGTTCCAGGAGAACAGTTCCGAACTCGGCGGCGCGGTCGCCTTGAACAACGATACCGCCCTGTTTACCTGGTGCACATTCTACCAGAACAGCGCCGACGGCGGTTCCGGCGTGTGGGCCACCAGAGCCCGCGGCAATCCCGTGCTGATCAACTGCACGTTCTGCAGCAACGACGCATCGTCGGACAATGGTGTTATTTACCTCAACGGTGGCGCCTTCGCCGAGCTGCGGAACACCATTATCGCTTTCAACAACGGATACGCCGTCTACATCGCCGGCGGCGCGGCCGTGCTGAGTTGCTGTGATCTGTACTGGAACACCTCGGGCGACTGGACAGGAGAGATTGCCGGACAGCTCGGCATGGCAGGTAATATCCAGGCCGATCCCATGTTCTGCGACATTTCGGTGCCCGAGCTGGAAATCAATGATGTCTCGCCGTGTGCCGCCGGTACGCATCCCAACCCCGAGTGTGCGTTGATCGGCGCTTGGGGCGTGAACTGCACAAGTACACCGGTTACCGCGACGACCTGGAGCGAGGTCAAAAGTCGGTACAACCGGTAGACGAGTCGCTGCGGCGAGATCGCGGCGTCCGGATCGCCGAAAGCCGATTATTGCTCGAACCGCACGATCTGCGCCCCCGACTTCGCGTCGCGCTGCGGATTGTCGGGCCACCGCACCGCTACCAGGTCCCCCGGGGAAAGCGGCTGATTGCCCCCCGGGGGGCCTTTCCGTTTGTCTGCCTGCGGGGGCTTCCACGTGGTCCCCGTCGCCGCGGTGCGCTTGGCCTTGTCGAGCGCCACCAGCACCAGCCCATGCCGCGAGCAGGCGTACTGACCAGTTCCGCCGCCCGGCAGATCGAATGCTTCGGAGATGATGCGCAGATCGACCCGACCGTCGGTGGCCCGCGCGTCGCCCGCTGCTTCGCCGCCGTCCGGCCGAGGCGCGAGCAGCAAGCAGCTCAGGCTGGCCTTGGCTTTCGACAGGTCGGCCCGGCGGCTCAGGTCGTGCAGCCAGGCCGGCGCACCGGCGGTGTCGAAGTTGAAATGGCACCACGCCGATTGCCGGGTCGCCGGAAGCGGACAGGCGCCGGCGTGGGGGCACGGTGCCCGCGGGACGAAACCGCCGGCGATGCCGGCCTCGCGGAGCTGATACAGGCGCCTGGCGGCCAACCGCACGCCGGGCTCGATCAGCAGGATGCGTCCACCGGGCCGGAGCAACCGGCGCCACCGTGTGACAGCGGCCGCCGCCCAGTCGCGCGGCTGGCCGTGACCGCGGTCCGGCCCGCTCGTTTTCTCGCCGCGAGCCTGGAGTTCGTTCAGGAAGTTGGCGGCCACCAGCAGATCGGCGCGCACGGAGAGGCGATCGCCGACCACGGCGCGGATCGTGCGTACCCGCCACGGCATGGATGCCTTTCCGGCCAACGCCGCCAGCAGCGTGCGTCCGGCCTTCAACGCCGGTTCTGCGCGATCGACACCGACGTACTCGATCCGTCGTCGGCGCAGATCCGGCCGGGCGATCCACAGCGCCAGCAGAAAGGTCAGCGGCCCCGCGCCCAGATCCGCAATGACCGCACCGTCGCCGAGTTCGAGTTCCAGCCCCCGCAGCAGACGTACCTGCCGGTAGAGATTCCACGGCAGAAAATAGCGCAGGTAGGCCGCCAGCCAGCGCGGTTGCGCCATGTAGTCGCGCGGCAGATCCCGCCGGTCGCTGGTCAGCCACACCGAAAGCTGACGTACCGTCCGGGGCAACTCGCTGCGGTGACGGGCTTTCAGGGGCTGTGCTTTCTCGAGCAGCGCCGCGAAGTCACGCAGCTGATCTCGCTGCTGGATGGTCACAGGCGGCAGCAGAATATCGTGTGGCCGCATGCGGTATCGTTCCTCTCGAAGGTGCGCGGGTAGGTCGGTGACGGCGAACGGACGCCGCCGACAGTGCCAGCCGCCGGAGCTGCACGCAATGACAGGATTGGTGCACGTGCCATTTCCCGCGGCTGCCACCAACCGCTCAGCGGAGCAAGACCATGGCCCTGGTCTCGCTGAAATCGCCGGCAGCCAGCCGGTAGAAGTAGGTGCCCGATGGCACGAGGCGGCCGCGGTTGTCCCGACCGTCCCATTCGACGGCATGTTCTCCACGCTCGACCAGGTGGCCATCGTGCAATAACCGTAGCTGACGTCCCGCCACGTCGAGCACCGAAATCCGCACCGCCGCGGCGACCGGCAGGGTGTAGCGAATGACCGTACTCGGGTTGAAGGGATTGGGGACGTTCTGCTGCAGGACGCGCGATGACGGAACGGCGAGCTGTTCAGGTGCTACCGGAACCGCCGCGCAGCCCATGCCGGTGATGCCGATCAACTCGCCACAATCGTTGTTCTCGGGCAGACAGGGCGAGTCGGCGGCCAATGTGAAGTCGTCGTTGTCCGGGTCGCAGAACAGGGGGTCGGCGCAGAGATTACCGTTCTGGCCGTACTGGTCGGCGATGCCGCCCACCCAGTCGCCGCCGGCATTGCCGAAGAGGTCGCAGCAGGCCAGCAAGGTGGTGGAGGAATCGTCGTCATACACGCCTTCGCCCACGGTACTGCCGGCCACGATGCAGTTGTCCATGGTAACGTCGCCGCCGCAGTCGGAGGAAACCCCGCCGCCCTGATACGCTTCGTTGCCGTAGAATGTGCACTGAACCAGTGCACCGCTGCCCAGTCAGGCCCGGAAGCCGCCGCCGTTGTTGACGGCGACGTTGCCCAGAAAGAGACAGCGTTCGAGGGTGGCGGTGTCGGTCCAGGACATCGAAGCGGAATAGCCGGCGCCGGCCAGGGCGTCGTTGTAGGCGAAAACGCAGTCGACGATGTGGCTGCTGTGGCTCGAAGACATGCCGCCGCCCTCGGAGCCGTGATTGTTGACGAAATAACACTTGCGGACCGTGATACGACTCGGGTATGCGACCATGATGCCGCCGCCCCAGTCGTTCATGTAGCCGTTGGTGATGGTGATACCCGAGACCACCGATTCGAGGGTTTCGCCGTCTTCGAAACGAAATCCGCGATGGGGATCGGCGGCGCTGCCTTGACAGTCGATGGTGCACAGCGCGGGCAGGTTGTCTTCGGACCGGACGATGAGCTGCTTGCCGCGGAAGGTGATGTCGCGGTTGCCGGGGCCGGTGAAGGTGCCGTTCAGCAGAACGATCTGGTCGCCGTCCTGGGCCATGTCGACGGCCGCCTGGATGGTCAAGGGGCCCTCCGGATTGACCTCGATGATGGAGCCGAGAACGGCGCTCGGTGCCAGGACAAGCAGCAGCGTCAACATCAGCCGGAGCAGAAATACGCGTGGGAATGGGCACGAATGCGGATTGCGGTACGCGGAAATAATACTCGATCGGATCATGATGGCTCCTTTCGATACGCACCATTCTACACCATCCGGAAAAGTGGAACAAGTCGCTCGCAAAACCTTGCGGGAAAGTGAAGATACGTTTCCTTATTAGCGATTGATTTAGTCGATGTTACGCACTACCCTTTGCGGTCGTTCGCTGCAAATCCGACGTGCAGACGAAGACAACCTGCGAAATCAGTGCCTACGTTTTTTTGTGGCATCATCGGCGCGTGGGCATTTGTCCGTGACCGTCACGGAATACACGACACTCGTTCACACTCACAAGTCAAGGAGGGGATCACATGGATTCATTTGTCGATCAAGTCAATAGCTTTCTCACGGTGGCGAACGGTCTGAAGATCCTCGGTGCGATTCTGATTCTCATCATCGGTCGTATCGTGGCCGGTGCGGTGCGTGGTGGTCTGCGCAAGGTCATGACCAAACGCGATGTGGATCCGGGGCTGATCGGCTTCGTCTGCAGCCTCGCCTATGCCGCGATCATCGTGATCACGGTCATTGCCACCCTGGCCAAATTCGGTGTCCAGACCGCCGGTTTTGTCGCCATCCTGGGTGCTGCCGGTTTCGCCGTCGGCTTCGCGCTGCAGGGCTCGCTGTCCAACTTCGCAGCCGGCGTCATGCTGTTGATCTTCCGTCCGTTCAAGGTCGGTGATTTCATCGAGGCCGCGGGCATCGCGGGTTCGGTCAAGGATATCCAGGTCTTCAGCACCACCATGGCCACGCCGGACAACGTCCGGATCACCGTGCCCAACGCCAAGCTGTACGGCGACATCATCAAGAACTTTTCCGGGTACGACACGCGGCGGGTGGATCTGGCCGTGGGTATCGGCTACGGCAGCGACATCGGCAAGGCCATGGAAGTCGTCATCGGCTGCCTGAAAGCGGATGACCGGGTGCACAAAGATCCCGCGCCCATGGTGGCGGTCAAGGAACTGGCCGACTCGAGCGTGAACCTGGTGATTCGCGGCTGGGTCGACGGCAGCAACTACTGGCCCGTGTTCTTCGACCAGACGCGGACGATCAAGGAATCCCTCGACGCCGCCGGCATCGATATTCCGTTCCCGCAACAGGTCGTCTACATGCACAACGAAGGCTAGCTGTTCCAATGTTCGTGGCGCGCTGCGGCGTGGATCGCCGTGTGCGCGCAGGGCACGACAACAGTTCATCGATCCACGTCCCGCCCGCTGAATGGTCGGGACAGATACGGTTCGACCCGAAGCGGGTCTGCAAAGGAGATAACAGGATGATGTCACGGAGACTAATGGGCGTGGGGGTGCTGCTGGCCGCCGTGTTGCTGCTGGCTGTACCGACCCTTGCCGAAGAGGAACAGAAGAAAGAAATCGGCAAGTGGTACCCGACCCTGGAGACGGGTCTGAATCTGCTGCAGAGTTCCTACAGCGACAACTGGGCCGGCGGCGACAAGGGTTCCATCAACTGGTCCTGGCTCCTCAACGGCACCCTGGATCGTCGCTTCAACGAGACACTCGACTGGGGCAACACGCTCAAGCTGGCCTTTGGCCAGACCCACACGCAGGAACGCCGTACCGGTGGCGATCTCTACTGGGAAAAGCCCGAGAAGACCACCGATATGATCGACCTCGAGAGCATCATGCGTTTCACCCTCGGCGGCTATGTCGATCCCTATGCGTCGGCGCGTTTCAATAGCCAGTTCCAGGACGAATCGGACCCGGCGGGTCGGGCGATCAAGCTCAATCCGCTGATCTTCAGCGAAGCTGCCGGTATCGCCCGGCAGTACATCGAGGAAGAGAACCGGAGTCTGCTCGTGCGTCTCGGTTTCGCGATGCGGCAGAGCAGTCGGAAGTTCTTCACCGATCCCGCGCCCGTCGAGGACACGACGAGCGAGAGCACCACCGACGGCGGCATCGAGCTGATCTCGGACTACAAGGATCTGATCCTCAACGACCGGGTCACCTGGACCTCGAGGCTGGCCTTCTATCAACCGTTGTTCTTCTCGGGCAAGAGCAACCTCGACGACCTGAGCGCCGCGCAGCTGACCGCCGCCGGCCTGGACGAGGACATCGCCGGCTACACCACGGCCGTGGACGTGGACTGGGAGAACATCTTCACCAGCCAGATCACCAAGGCCATCTCGGTGAGCTTCTACCTGCGGTGGATCTACGACAAGTACGACAACTCGGTCAAACCGGTGCTCAACGACTCCGGTGATGCGCTGACCAACCCCGACGTCGTGGCGCAGGCTGTCCGCAAGTCCGGACAGTTCAAGCAGACCATGACCATCGGGGTGACGTACCGGTTCTTCTAGCGGGCTGCTTCCGGCATTCGCTGGCCGATGCGTGTACGACCGGATCCGGCTATTCGACTCGCTTCGCGATCCCGCTGTTGGCGATCGCGAAGCGAGTTTTTTCAGGTATCGACATCCGTGACCTGTTATCGTTCTTGAATCTTTTGCAGCACCCTGTTCAAAAACATAATCATATGTGCTAGAATAACTTCAGTTCGCATCTCGGCTCAAGACGTGGTTTTTCACGATACGACAGGTACCATCGCGCTCGCGTTTCTCGGCAACGAGCGACCGCGGGCCAAACTGGGGGGAACTGAACATGAGCGCCTGCCGCTATCTGTCTCGTTGCTTCGTTGTCTGCTGCCTCGCCGGCCTCTTCTGCGTCCCGACCGCCTCCGCCGTGCTCAACGAGGCGCTCTTCTTCGAACAGCTCTCGTACCCGCCGGACGAGTATTCGCAGCCGGTCGAGTTCTCGGACATCGGTTGCTGCGTTGTCGACTACGAAAAGGATTTCGAGCTCGAGTTTCTGAACGTGATCGCATTGATCCCCGGTTTGAGCGTCGAGCCGGTATGGATCGTGCGCAACCTGATGCTCGGCGACATTACCATGGGGCCGCCCGTGGAACAGACAGCGGTGCAGTTTCCGCTGAGCGAACTGGGCGTGGAAGCGGGCATGATGGTACCGGAGATCCAGTTTGGGTACGAGGTGCGCCCTGATCCGGTCAGCGATGACGAGTATCCCTTCTGGTCCCAGGCCGTGCCGCTGAGCTACAACGCGCCGGTGCAGCAGCGGGAAGTCGACTTCAGCTTCCGCGGTATCTGGCCCGAAAGTATCGACGATCTGCCCGGCTTCCCCGTCTACCCGCATCATCCGCCCTACGAGGGCTACCCGTTCTCGGAGGTCAACAGCTGGATCGGCTGCGACATGACCAACATCCCCCTGGACAGCGGCAGTGATGCGTGGGACGACAGCGCCTGCGCGCCCGCGAGCTGCGCCAACAGCCTGGACTGGCTGCGCAATACACACGACGAGATCAGTTTCCCCCACGATGCGCGCAACGCCATGAAACAGCTGAGCAACCTCATGGCCCGGATGCAGAACGGCGGCGCCAGCGCCAAGGACATGGCCCGCGCCAAGCTCGACTTCATCGAGGCGCACAATCTGCCCATCCACGTGAAGATCCAGGACTGGCACAGCAACGGCGACATCAGCAGCAGCAGCGGCCATTCCCACGCCACCGACGCGGGCGGCGACACGGGCGGCTGGCCGACCGAGGACTGGCTCTTCAGCGAGTCGGCCGCCGGTGAGGACGTGGAGATGTGTGTCGGTTACTGGTACTACCACAACGGCAACTGGCACCGGCGCGGTGGGCACGCGGTGGTCGTGACCGGCACCGGCAAGGTTTTCGACATACCGTGGGTGAGCTGGAAGCACGACGCCGACCAGGACAGCGCCGGCGGCACCGAGCAGAAGGCCGGCACCCTCGAGGACACCGGCGACGGCATCCGCATCCGGGGCATGGGCAGCAGCATCAAGCCACCCGGCAGCACGACGGCGGTGCCGGTCGACGCCTACCTGGAATCGGTCGTGTCCGAGAGCCTGGACGAGAGCGTGACCCCCCCGCCGACCGAGCACACCTTCGGCGGCTATTGCGAGTGGTTCACCCGGACCATCCCTCCGGGGGGCAGGCTCTGGATCACCTTCCCCACCGACGCCAACCGCTGTATGAACCTGACCCTGTACCGGGAAGACCGTACCGTGCGGCCGTCGAAAAAGGTCAAGATGGAAGTGTGGAATCACAACAGCGGCCTGGTGGGTGAGATCCACAACACATCGACCGACAAGTGCCGCACCATCCATATTCATAACGACGATTTCACTCACGACGGCAATTCGTTCGTTCCGTACACGGTCGGGCTGGCCGTGCAACGCGACAAGAGGCAAAAGAACCGGCCGAACAACCCCGACGAGTACGGCGGCTTTTCCCTCGGCGGTCGCGACGACAGCAGCGCCGAATTCGGCGAGCCAGGCATGCCGTCGGTGATGGTCGATCCGAGCATCGGCTGCGATCTGAGCACGGTACCCGCCACCCTCGGCGCGCCGGGCGGCACTCACGAGCTGATCCTCCAGCAGATGATCCCGGTCTGGAACGTGTACTGGGAAGAGCTGCGCCTGGTGGTCGATGTGCTCGAGGTGGTCCAGCCTGGTGATCTGTTCGTCGAGTGCGCGGCCACGGGGCTGGCCGAGCCCATTCCCATCGTTGCGCCGGGCCGGTACGAGCTCGACCTGGGGTTCATGCCGCCGACGCCTGATTTCATGTTGCGCCTGGACGCCCAGGTGGGGCTGGAGATGCGCTTCGACGCGCTCGGTGTACCCTCGCTGGTGCCCGAGGTCACGGGAGTGGTGCCGGAGCAGGCGCCCGGCAGTCTCTACCTGGCGGCGAATTTCCCGAACCCGTTCAATCCCCGCACCACCATCAGCTTCGGCACGCCGGTCGCCGGCCCGGTCGACCTGTCGGTCTATGACCTTCGTGGACGTTTCGTCGACATGGTGTTCAACGGCGCTCTGCCCGCGGGTCGTCACGAGCAGGTGTGGCGCGGGACCGACAGCGACGGACGCGCTGTGCCGTCCGGCACCTACCTGGTCCGGCTGCGAGCCGGCGCGCAGACCAGGACCTTGCGTATGAGCTTGGTCCGTTAGGGTTTCGACAACGACCGACGAAACGTGAACCGCCCCGGCTGACCGGGGCGGTTCCGCTGGGTAGCGAGGTCGTGGTCGCTCACTGCCGGAATTCCGACACTAGCTTCCGGCGTGAAACGCGAGAGCCCGATCGCCGGCGGGCAACCGTACCACCCGGTCGTCCCGCCGGCCGGCGACAGGTGCGTCCAGGAACTCCACGATACGCGCAGCCACGCCCGGATCCGCCATGATGCGGGTGTGCCCGAGCCCCCGGGTCAAGGCGTGTTGGGCGCCCGGCCAGTTATCCGCGATTCGCTTGCCGTGCTGCGCTGGAACCTGCCGGTCGTCCTGGTCGCTCACCACGAGCAGCGGCGTCCGCTGATTGTGCGCCAGGGATTCGGCGCGAAAATCGGCCCAGGTTATGCCGAGCGTCTGCCGAAAGCGATCCACCATCAGATCGTGTACCCGGGTGCTGAAACCGAGCTGGGCGGCGAATTCGCGCGAGAAACCATCCATAGCCGCCGGCGGATTCAGGAAAACGACCCTGTCGATGAGCCGCTGCGAGCGCAGCGCGAACGCGGTCGAACAGCAGCCGAGGCTGTGCGCCACGACAGCGTGCACGCCGGTCAGCTGCCGGGTGACCCGCACGATGATACGGGCCATGTCGACACCGTTGGTGGTCGTGCCCGGCGAGAGCCCGTGGGCGGGCGCATCATAGGCCACGACACTGTAACCCGCGTCGACCAGCGGCGGCACCAGGGCGGCGAGTTGCCCGGCGTTGCCGCTCCAGCCGTGGTGGAGCAGAACGGTCGGCCCGGTACCCCACGACCAGGCCGCCAGCCGCCGTCGGTCGGGGCCCATATCGATCTGCAGCGTGAACGGTACAGCAGCATCGAGGATCGCCTGGGCCTCGGCGGGCCACCTCGTGCGCAGGGGCCGGCAGAAGAGGTGGGCCGCGAGACGAGCGGCCAGATCCGGTTGCCAGCGCGACAGGAGCGTGCACCCCAGGCGAATTATCTGCAGTCCTTTAATCCGAACGTTCGTGCTTTTTTTGAATGAGTGCAGCGCGTGTGCGGGCATGACGAAAACCTCTAGGATTCGGGGTGATAGTCGGGATGCCGGCTCTGCGCCAGCAGTCCCGCGATGGCTTTGCGGACCCGGTCTTCCGAGCGCGGATCTCGTAACATACGCTGGGAATTGTGGTAGCCCAGCAGCAGGGCATAGAACTCGAACGCAAACTGCTCGGCGTCGAGATCGGACCGGAAATGGTTGATCGCCACGGCCCGGCGGGCGCTCTCGGCCAATCCGTCGAGCCACTCGCGCTGGCTGTATTCCAGACAATCGCGAACCGGTCCCGGCTGGTCGTCGAATTCCGTGGCGCTCTGGATGAACAGGCAACCGCCCTCGAGTTGGTTGGCTTTCACCCAGCGGAGCCAGTACTCGAAGATCGCCAGCACGCGCGGCTCGCCCGGGGCCTGCTGGAAAGCGGGTCGCACGACGTCATCGAGAAAACAGCGCGCCGAATAGCGCAGTACCTCGAGTTGCAGGTTTTCCTTGGATCCGAAGTGCGCGAACAGCCCGCTCTTGGACATCTCCATGGCAGCAGCCAGGTTACCGATGGTCAGCGCCTCGAGTCCGATGGCGCTGGCCAGCTTCGATGCTCGCTCCAGGATGGCGGTTTTTGTGGTTTCACCTTTACTCATGGCTTAATAATAGCACGACCGTTCGTTTTATTCAAGGAGAAATACTACACAACGCTCGCGACTGATTTCGTTGCCTGTCTAAGCGTACGGAAAGGCGCGCGTTACCATTCCACCCGCCGTCCCTGCTTCATCTCCGACAGCCGATGGAGCAGGAACGGCGCGTCGCGGTCGTCGGGATTGATCTGCAGGGCCTGGTTCAGCAGTGCCTCTTCCTGACCGTAACGGCGGGTGAGGTGGCGCTGGTGCGCCTCGAGGATGGTGGTGGTACCGTCGTAGTACCGTTGCAGGGTCTCGCGCCGCGCGGCCGCTGTCTCGGGCACTGCGCCCCAGCTGGACACGATGGCGTCGGGCATGCGCCGGAAGTGGATCAGCCGTTCCAGGTTCAGGTACTCGGTGATATCGCGATTCATGTTCCGCGGCGCCCGGAACTCGATGATGGGCCGGTCCTCGGTATTCAACAGCCCACGATCGAGATACGGCGCCACATCGGCTCCCGACAGGATGACCATGTCGAACAGGTCGTAGGCGTTTTCCACGTGTACGGCGCGCAGGTCCTCGGCCACCGACGGTACGACGATGCGCTCTTCGAGTTGGTCCCAGTCCACCAGGAACGGCTGCCGGCTACCCATGGCGATGGTGTAGCCCTCGATGGTGTTGTTCATGTACCAGACCAGGATGTGGGGAAAGACCGATTGCATGCTGCGCACGATGATCCGGAACTCCTCGTCGCCCAGATAGCTGGTGGGCAGCCAGGTGGAGAAGACACCGTCGTCTTTCAGCACGTCGGCGCAGATCGCAAAGTAGTCACTCGTGTACAGCAGACCGTTGCCCGTGAAGCGGGGGTGGATCGAGTCGGAAAGGATGACGTCGTACTTCTGGTCCGTGGTCAGCACGTAGTTGCGCGCGTCCTCGATGGTCACCGAGACCATGGGATCGGCCAGGATGTTGTGGTTGTTCTCCTCGAAGAACGGTGCGGCCTTGATGATGCCCGGATTGATCTCCACGCAGTCGATGTTCTGCACCTCGGGATGGGTGGAGATGGAGAAGCAGGTGCCCCCGGTGCCGAATCCGATCTGCATGACCTGCCGCGGATCGGGATGCATCAGCAGCGGGAAGTGCGCCTGGAGCTTCTGGGTGCAGAGAAAACCGAACTTGGTGCCGGCCACGTTCAGCCCGTTGATGTCGATGACCCGGAAACCCGACGGCGTGGCGTGGATGGTGACCGTGCCCGACACCGCCTCGTCCACGTAGATCAGATCCTTGCCTTTCTCGACACTCGCGAAGACCGGATAGAAGACGTTGGACGGCACGATCCACACCGCGAGCAGCAGCACGCCGGCCACCACGCCGGCACTCACGCCCAGCCGCTTCGGCCGCCATCGCCGGTCCCACCGCGCGTAGAGCAGCGCCGCGCCCACGAGGTTCAGCAGCGCCGTCAAGAGTCCCGCGTTGCGCAGCCCGATCCAGGGGATGAGCAGAAAGCTGGCCGTGAACGCGCCGAGAATGGCGCCGCAGGTATTGGCCGAGTAGATCACACCCACGCCGCGCGCCAGTTTCTCCCGGCTGCGCACGTACAGGCGACTGACCAGCGGGAAACTCGCGCCCATCATCAGTGTCGGTACGAACATCATCAGGAAGGTCACGACGAGTTTCCACATGGTGAAGGTCCACCAGGGGTCCTTGTAGTCGGCCAGCGTACCCTCGAAGGCCAGCGAGGCCAGGAAGTTGTCCCGGAATCCGATGAGTTGGGTGAAGATGGGCAAGATGATCACGGCCGCCAGACCGATGGCGAGCTGGAAAACAGCCAGGGTCAGGACCGGCCGGCGGAAGCGATCGCTGTACCGGCCGAGCAGATAGCTGCCCAGGGCGATGCCCACCAGGAAGGCCGTGAGCATCAGGCTGAACGAGTGCACGAAATTCCCGAGCACGTAGACCAGGATCCGGCCCCAGAGCACCTCGTAGCTCAGGGCGCAAAAACCCGACAAGGCGATCACGAGCAGCAGGAGCCAGCGGTCGGGTGTCGCTTCGACAATCGTTCCGCCGATTCCGGCGCCGCGTGGTTTGGTTTTCCCTTTCCCCTTGCCCTTCGTTTTCGTCTGCGTCGTCGCTTTCGCTTTCACTTTCACTGGTGCCGGTGCTTCGCCCTTCGCCGCTTGCGCGTCGCCGACGGCCAGCGACTCGCCGGCCCTCACATCCACGCGCGCCGTCACCCGGGCCACGAGCATGGCGCCGACGAAGATGGCGACGTTGAGCGCGGCGGTCAGGTAGGTCGTCGTCTGGATACCCAGGTGCTCGATGAAGATGTAACCGGCCAGAAAGGTCCCGCACGCCGCCCCCGTCGTGTTGACGGCGTAGAGCTGCCCTAGCCGGTTGCCCAGTTCACCCAGATGCCGCACGCCCTGGCGCGTGATCACCGGCAAGGTGGCGCCCATGAGCACCGCCGGCAGCAGCAGGATCAAAAAGGCCAGGACGAAACGGATGAGCGAGAAGAGGTAGAACGAGCCGCCGATCTCGCGGAAAGCCGTGATGTGTATCGCCGTGATTCCCTGCAGCAGGAAGGGGAAGACCAGCGCGTACAGTCCGATGATCAGTTCCAGCCAGGCGTAGATCCGCACCGGGTGCATGCGCAACCGATCGGCCAGGCGGCTGGCGATGAAACTGCCCAGCGCCAGGCCCGCCATGAACGAGGTCAGCACCGTGCCGGTGGCGTAAACGGTGGCGCCGAAGGTGCTCAGCAACACCCGGGTCCAGATCACCTCGTAGACGAGCGATGCCAGTCCGGAGAAGAAAAGGAGAACCAGAAAGGCGAACGGTAGATTCTTGTGCACGGGTGCTCCTGTAGCGGAATGCTTCCCAGAGGTCAGATCATTTTGGCGGAAGCCTACCGCTAAAGTTGCACCATCACAACGTCGAGATCAAGCCCACGTAGATGTCGGCGGCGTGGAGATCCCAGATACCGGCCTCGGCGTCGGGACGATTGTAGATAGCGAACGCCAGTTCGGTGATCATCTCCACCGTGGGTGTCAGGTTGAAGTTGTACCCGAAAGCGAGAACGCCCTCGTTTATTAGACCGGTGTGTCCCAGGTCGTGAATATTGGTGCCGGCCTGGAAAAAGAGCTGGCCGTCGCTGACGGCGCGATAGGTCCCGATGGTCAGCGGAATATCCATCGCTGTCCTGGTCCACTCGCTGACTGCGGTGTCGACCCGCTGCTCCGCGTGGCCGTACAGTGCGGCTCCACCGTTCGCATAGAAACCCCAGGTCGACTGGTCGGGCGTATCGTCGTAATTCAATTCGAAACCCGGGCTGACGGCGAATTCGGCGAGATCGGGATCGCCGGCGCCCACATCGAAGATCAGGTCCAGGTCCCAGCGATCGCCCTCGAGCGGCGTGCCGTACATGCCCATGGCGAAGCCGCCCGAACCGTCGCCGAGAAAACCGTTGGCGCCGCGCGTGATGACGACGTACGCGGACATGCGTGGGGTCAAACCGTAGCCGGCCATCACCTCGCCGCGGAAGGTCGCGTCACTTCGGTGCTGTCCTAAACCGCCTATGCTGACACCGAAATCCAGATTGGATGCTCCCTGCTCGAAGGCCTCGAGGGTATCGGCGGCCGGACAGAGCGCCGGTAGCACCAGAAGGACGCACAGGCAAACGCCGCCCAGCCGACGGCGGCAGGTGTTCGGGTCAAAGCGAGTCACGGTCCGCAACTTCGTCCTCCTTTACCAGGGTCATTGGTCCGGCGCCCGTTGCGATGGCCGGGCCGTGGCAGCCGGCACAGCCGGTGCCGCACGGGTTGTCCGGCTGGAGCGAGTTCTGGCGTGCCGAACACAGCGTGCGCCCACGCCGCAGGGTGCGGCGCCAGAGCAAGCCGAGCGCGCCGATCACGATTAGCAGCACGATCACGAAGTCCATGACTTACTCCAATCCCAGCAGGCGACCACCCTGGTAGACGACCAGCGCCAGCACGTAGGCCAGGCCGGTCAGGCCGCCGAACTGCAACAATGCCCAGCGCCAGCGACCCGATTCGCGGTGGGTGACCGCGACGGTCGCCATGCACGGAGTGGCGATGAGCAGGAAAATGATCAAAGAGACGCCGACCAGCGGCGAGTAGTTCCGGGCGAGCACGGCCCGCAGGGGCGCCGACTCCTCGTCGGTCTCGCCCAGCGAGTGGATGATGCCCATCTGGGCGACGAAGACCTCCTTGGCCGCAAAGCTGCCAAGCAGGCCGGTGGCCAGTTTCCAGTCGTAACCCAGCGGCTCGAGTACCGGTTCGAGCAGGCCTCCGATCCGGCCAGCGACGGAATGCCGGAGTCGCTCGCCGGCGCGGAGCGATGCGGCCTCGTCCCCGGTGATGCGCCGAGGTGTCGACGTCGCCGCCGCGCCACCTTCGTCGACGATCTCCACCTGGCCGGCGGCGATCCGCGTGTCGATCTCGAATTGCTGCGGCCGCGGATAGGCGGTGATGAACCACATCACGATGGAAATGGCGAGGATCACCGTGCCGGCCTTGCGCACGTACAGCAGCGACCGTTCGCTCATCTTGTTCACGAGCGCCCGCCAGGTGGGCAGCCGGTACGGCGGCAGCTCCATCACGAAGGGCGCTTCTTGACCCTTGAAAAGGGTCTTGCGCAGCACTGCCGCGAGCACGAGCGCCAGCAGCGCGCCGCCCAGGTAGATCAGCATCAGGATGGGCGAGCGCAACTGGGGCGGGAAAAAGGCCGGCACGAGCAACATCCAGATGGGTAGCCGTGCGCCGCAGGACATGAGCGGCAGCACGAGCATGGTGATCAGGCGGTCGCGCTCGTTCTCCAGGGTCCGGGTCGCCATGATCCCGGGCACCGAGCACCCGAATCCGGTCATCAGGGGCAGGAAGCTCTTGCCGTGCAGGCCGAAGCGATGCATGAGCTGGTCCATCAGAAAGGCGGCCCGGGCCATGTAGCCCGTATCCTCCAGCAACGCCAGTCCGAGAAACAACAGCACGATGTTGGGCAAAAAGACCACCACGCCGCCCACGCCGGCGATGATCCCGTCGAGCACGAGCGACCGCAAGGCCGGCAGCGACGTCGCCGGCCACCAGCCGGTAATGGAATCGCCGAGACGGGCGAAGCCGGCTTCGATCCAGCCCATCGGCTGGTCGCCCACCGTGAAGGTCGTCCAGAAGATCGCGTACATGATCGCGAAAAAGAACGGCAGACCGAGCAGGCGATGGGCCAGTACGCGATCGACCGAATCGGACAGCGCCCGCGCGTCGGCGCGTGGCCCTTGTCGCCGGATTTCACTGACCAGGCCGTGGGCGAAACCATGATAGCGCTCGCCCACGTACACGGCGATGCGCTCGTTGGTAAGGCGTTCCAGATCCTCGCGCTGCTGCTGCGCTTCCTGTCGTGCGAGCTGGCCCGCGCCGTCGAGGCGCGACACCCGTTCGACGACCTGGCGATCGTCGACGAGCAGACGGCAGGCGATCCAGTCCCGGCCCCGTTCAGGAATCTGCGCCGCCGCGAGCCGGGTGGAGATGCTGGCCAGCGCCTCGCTAAGGCGCTCGCCGAGCACCGGCGCCCGGGGCGTGACGGGATTGGCGGCCACCTGGGCGATGACCTCGCGCAGACGCGCCACGCCGCGCCCGCGATGTCCCTCGGTCTCCACGACGGGGCAGCCGAGCAGCTCGCTCATGTGCGCCACGTCGATCTGCTGCCCGGCGTGCCGGGCCTCGTCCGCCATGTTCAACGCCAGCACCGTGTTGGCGCCCAGCTGCAATACCTGGGCGAAGAACACCAGGCTGCGTGTCAACACGGTCGAATCGACCACGACCACGAGCACGTCGGGCGTGTTGTCCAGCAGCTCGTGTTGCGCCACCCGTTCCTCGGGCGAGAACGAGCCGAGACTGTAGGTGCCGGGCAGGTCGATCACCTCGTACCGGATGTTTTCGTGGTTGTACTTACCCGACCGCCGTTCCACCGTCACGCCCGGGTAGTTGCCGACGTTGCCCGTCGAGCCGGTCAGGGCGTTGAAGATCGAGGTCTTGCCGGCGTTGGGCTGGCCGGCGAGCGCTACCGAGATGGTTGTAGTCGTCTGTCGCAACATGAGGACATCGCTTTGTTGTCTGGGCCCAGCCAATCTCCGGGCGAATTACCGACACCCTCAGGACGCCAGCTTCACCATCACACATTCGGCTTCTTCGCGGCGCAACGATACCTGGTACTCCTGAACGCGTAACCAGATGGGATCGCCGGTGAGTGTCGTTCGTTCGACCTGTATCCGCACGCTCGGCAAGATGCCCATGTCCAGCAACCGCTGACGTATCACCGGCGAGGCGTTGATCTGGATCACTTGACCCACCTGACCGGGTTTCAGATCGCAGGTGCTCATGGTTGGTTCGCCCGTGCTGGTGAGCACTTCGCAGCCGCAATCGCTGCTGTTAGCGCAGGCTTCAGGTTTGCTGCCGTCGATCAGGCAACAGTTGTGAAATCGCTCGAGAAAATCTTTCGGCGCCTCGGGGCAACCGGCCATGAATTCGAAGAAGCGCGCGAGACGGTCCATGGCCTCGTCCGACATGTGGTGCTCCATGGCGCAGGCATCGTTCTCGGCGGCTTCCGGCGACATCTGCAGCACCTTGGCGAAGAAGCGGGTCAGGATGTGGTGACGCGCGAGGACGCGCCTGGCCGCGCGCCGGCCCGTGTCGGTCAGGCAGATGTAATCGTTGGGGGCGTACTCGATCAGGCGCATGCTTTCCAGCCGCTTCATCGCCGGCGTGACCGAACCTGGCTTGACGTCGCGGGCCGCGGCGATGTCCCGAACCCGGGCCACCGGACTGTCCTTGGTGAGCTGGAGGATCGTCTCGAGGTAGTCTTCGAGGGATGCTGTGAGTTCGATTTCCGGCATGGTGGCCCCTCTCCATGCAAGTTGTGACATTTGACGTTAGATAAATCTAACAACGGTAGACGCTGCGTCAAGTTTATAAACATCAAAAAACAGCGATTCAAGAGAACAAATCTATTTCCAATATTGACAATATGTTGCGTTGGACGCGGTTGAACCGGACCAGGACGGCGCTGGCCAACACACGGTGCTATCGACTATGTTTGACGAGGCATCGTGCCGCGTGGTTTTGCTGTCACCGCAGGAAGGGTAGGTCGCGGCTCTGCCGAAACAGGCGAGTGTGCGACCACCGCAGGTCTTTCCGCAACCATCGAGGTCTGTTCATGAGGCGCCGACTGCGGCCCGTGCTGCAAACACTGCTGGGAACCTGCATCGCGCTGGCGCTCCTGGAGATCGTGGTGCGACTGGTCATGCCGGCGCCGCTGGATCTGATGCGGCTCAACCAGGTCGTGGAGTCGGAGCGGGGCAAGTTCGCGCGCTACGACTCGCTGCTCGGGTGGGACGGCCGCACGAACGTGGAGGCGGACTTCCAGTGGATCGACACGAATCATCACGTGCGTCAGAACCGCTTCGGCTATCGAGGACCCGCCTACGAGACCGCGCGCACCGACAAGCGGCGGCTGCTGGTGCTCGGCGATTCCTTCGTCTGGGGCTTCGGTGTGGAAGAAGACGACATCTTCACGAGCCGCCTGGAACGCGAGTCCGGGTACGCGGTCGAGGTGATCAACGCCGGCGTGTCCGGCTACGGGACGGATCAGGAATATCTGCTCTGGCGTGAAAAAGCCTCGCGCTGGCAGCCCGACGACGTGCTGCTCGTGGTCACCCCGTACACCGACATCGTGGACAATCTCTTCCCGCGCCGCTACGGCTACCCGAAACCCCAATTCGTCTGGACGCAGGCGGGCGAGCTCGAACTGACGAACGTGCCGGTACCGAAAACCTCCGACTTCGCCGACGACAAGCAGATCGAGGTCGATATCGAGGCGCCCACCGGCCTGAGTCGACTGCTCGCCCACTCGCATCTGGCGAAGATGCTCGTCAACGCCGGTTCCCGGTTCCCGGGTATACGTGGGGCGCTGGAGTCGTCGGGTCTGATGCCGAGCCGCTTGCCGGGCTACGACTGGGAGTATCCGCTGTATCTCGCCGAGCCGCCGGAGCAGGTGCAGCAGGCCTGGGCGATCACCTTCGCCCTGCTGGACCAGATGGCCGACGATGTGGCCGCGCGTGGCGCCCGCCTCAGCGTGGCCATCGTGCCGACCATCGTCCAGGTGTATCCCGAGCTGTGGGAGCAGTTCCGCACCACCCACGGCGCCGGCAAAAACGCACGTCTGGATCGGGAGCAACCCAACCGGCAGGTCAATGGCTGGTGTCAGCGCCGCGGCGTCCGGGTCATCGATCTGCTACCCGCCCTCACGACTGCCGGCGAGACCGATTCCTATCTCTACTTCCCCTATAACCTGCACTGGACCCCCGACGGTCACGCCATCGTGGCCGAAACCCTCTTGCGTGGTATGGAAATCGAAACAAGTGACTGAATCCTTCGCGTGATTGTCTAATCGTGTGCTGTCACAACGTCTGGTGATTGCCGCGGCATATCGCTTGCGAGTGTGGAAGCTGGATGGTACGTCGGATTTCGGGATCCCGGATCCGGTTCGCCCGCTTGCCGTCAACACTTTGCAACACAGGAAGATGTGAAATCCAATGGCACCACGTACCCTGACTCCGTCGCGGCAAAAAGTTCCGGCTCAAGACCGTTTGTATCGTCGGGCTGTCGCCAGCTACCAGCACGGCGACCTGGCAGAGGCGCAGCGATGGTGTCGCAAGGCGCTCAGCGCACAGCCGGATGCCGGCGAGGCGAATCACCTGCTGGGTTCGATGCTGTACCAGTGCGGTCAGAATCAGCAGGCGTTGACCCATCTGCGGCGGGCGACGGCGGCGGATCCCGGCTCGGTGACCTTCCTGCTCTCACTGGCCAACGTCGAATCGTCGCTCGGCATGCTGCAGGGGGCGTTGACGAGCTACAACCGGTCGCTCGAGCTGGCGCCCGAGTCGATTCCGGTGCTCCAGCAGTACGGCGAGTTTCTCCGGCTGCGCGGCAAGCCCAAGGAAGCGCTGGTACTGCTGAACCGGGCCCTGAAGATCGAGCCGACGAATTCCGAGGTGCTGCGCTGCGCGGGCAACGCCTTCCACGAGCTGGGCATGTCGAAACAGGCGCTGACCAGTTACCGGCTGGCTCTGAAGAACGATCCCCGCAACCACGCCGTGTACTCCAGCCTGGGCAGCGTGTACATGGGGCTGGGCGAGAAGGAGACCGCCGCCGAGAACTTCCGGGCCGCGCTGGATATCGCGCCTGACTCCGTGTTTGCGCACCTGGGCTTGATCACCGCCGAAAAGGTCGCGCCCTCCGACGACCTGCTGGCGCGTCTCGAAGGTCTGAAGCAGAAGACCATGACCACCCGGGAACGGGTGGATCTGCACTTCACCATCGGCCGGATTCATGCCGTCAGCAGGCACCACGACCAGGCCTTCGTCGAGTTCGTCGCCGCCAACACTGAACGCGTGCAGATCACCGGCGGCCCCTTCGACATCGCCGCCTTCGAACAGGAGGTGGCCGACAAGATATCGGTCTTCGACGGCGAGTTCTTCGTCGACCGCCGTGCTTACGGCGTGCTCTCCAAGCAACCGGTGTTCGTGGTCGGTATGCCCCGGTCCGGAACCACGCTCGTCGAGTCGATCATCGCCGGACACGGCCGCTGTCACGGCGCGGGCGAGTTGTCGCTCGTCGACGAACTGCGCGGCGGATTCGAGGGTGCCTCCTTCTCGGTACCGGCACGCGGCGCGACGGCTGACGGCCAACCCGGCAGCTCACCCGGCGACCTGCCGGCCAGCTGGCACACGCTGGATGCGGCGACCATCACCGATGCCGCCGAACGCTACCGCGACGCCATCGACCAGCTCGCTCCCGAGGCGGCGCGCGTCGTCGACAAGATGCCCCACAATTTCCTGCACCTGTGGCTGGTCGCGTTGATGTTCCCGCAAACGCGGATCATCCATTGCCGGCGCAACGCCCGCGACACCTGTGTTTCGCTCTTCTGTGCCGACCTGCGCGACGCGCATCCGTACAAGAACGACCTGCACACCCTCGGCCGGTACTACCGGCAATACGAGCGGCTGATGGCGCACTGGACGGAGGTCTTGCCCGTACCGATGCTCGAGGTCCAGTACGAAGACCTGGTGGTTGACCAGGAATCGGTCAGCCGCCGGATCATCGAGTTCTGCGACCTGGACTGGGATCCGGCGGTGCTCGAGTTCCACAACCGCCGGCAATCGGTCATGACCGCCAGCGCCCTGCAGGTTCGGCAGAAGATCTACACCACCTCCATCGATCGCTGGCGGCGGTACGAGGCGCATCTGGGACCGCTGATCGAGGGGCTGGGCGGGTAGTTGCCGGTCGGATTCACCCTTGCTGGAAGCTCGGTTGACCGGTCCCGCAATATTGCCATCGATCTGCGACCTCGCTGACCGCAATGTGCCGTGCTCCGGCTACAGGTTCCGGCTACCGATTTTCAGCAACAACGACCTGCGCATTCGGCGGCGACCTGTTAGTATTCTGTTGATGTGCGGGAAGCGGTTTCCCGGAGCCAGGCGATCGCGATGTGAAACTACCGGAGGCGTTCCGTGCCAAGCAAGAACGTGAAGTACATCCTGCGTGCCGCAGTTCTATTGCTCGTTACCGGCATTCTCACCGGCTGCTCCGACACCCGCGAGCAACCCTTCGCGGTGGACCGTCTGCTGGTGATCGGTATCGACGCGGCCGGCTGGTCCTTGCTCGATCCGATGATCGAGGAAGGGCGCCTGCCCCATCTCGCGACTTTGCGCAGTCAGTCGGCCAGCGGTCGGATGCGCAGCTTCATGCCGCTGGAAAAATCGCCGGTCTTGTGGGCGAGCATCTGCACGGGTCTCGAGCCGGCCAAGCACGGTATCGGACATTTCGTCACGGGCAAGGACGCCGCTCCGGTGCGCTCGAGCGGCTGGAAGGCGCCGGCGCTCTGGGACATTCTCGGACCTGTCGGCGGCACGACCGCCATCATCGGTATGTGGGCCACCTACCCCGCCCGGGATATCAACGGCGTCATGGTCAGCGACTACCTCCAGTACGGCAGTTCGCGCGACGAGAAGCGGGAAGGCATGGTTGCCCCTGACTCGTTGAACGCGGCGCTCGGCGCGCTGCTGGTCACCCACGAGGACATCGCCGATGCGGACATCGAACGCTTCATCGCGCCCGAGTCTATCCCGGTGGTGACGCGGCTGAAGCCACGCCTGATTCAGGACCTGAAGACGATCTTCGCCGCCGACCTGACCTATCTGGCGGTGGCCCGCGAACTGGCCCGGACCGATCCCTTCAATCTGTTCTTTTTCTACCTGCGCGGTCCGGACATGGTCAGTCACCGCTTCTGGCGTTTCCTGGAGCCGGACAAGGGCCGATTCGCACGTAGCGCCGAGCTGGATGCGGCGCTTGACCAGGTGGTGCCGCGGTACTACGAGTGGGTCGACGAGGTGATCGCGGAGGTCCTCGGCTGGTTCCCGTCCGATCGCCCGGTCGTGACCCTGTCCGACCACGGATTTTTCGGACCGCGCGTGGTGGGCGGCGCCAACCGCGGCGGCACCGCGGAGCACGATGTCTTCGGCATCTTCATGGTTCGCAGCCCGCTCTTCGAGGCCGGTTGCCGCTTCGACCAGCTTGAACTGCTCGACATCGCGCCGACGATGCTCGCCCTGCTCGGCATGCCCCCCTCGCAGGAGATGCCCGGTCATATCCTGCCCGAATGCTGGAGCGAGGACGGGAAACGGCGTTTCGAACGACTGGAGAAGAACCGCATCGAGACCTACCAGTACCTGGCACCAGCCGATGTCGGCGACGGCGAGGCCACACCCGAGATCGACGACAAGATCCGCGAGCAGTTACGCTCGCTGGGGTATATCTAGCGAATACTGCCCACACTGTCGTCGTCGACACCGTTCGCAATCCGCGACGACATACCGCGATAACAATCCGCGACAACATTCCGCGACAACGGGTTGTTCGCCGCATCCACCTCTGCTATTCTCCCGCATGCCGATTTCTGCACTGTATCATCGATTTCCGGAGGTAGATCACATGCTGACGAGTCGTTTGCGTATCAAGGCTCTGCTGCCGCTGCTGCTTGTGGGCCTCGTGTCGCTGGCGTCGTGTTTCGGATCCGACGACAACACCGACCAGAATTGCGATAATATCGACGCGTTGTTGGCCACGGCGCGACAGACCCTGGAGAACGAACTCTACCGCGAATTCAACGACGACGCACCGGATCCCGACGTGCCCAGCGATGTCGATTTCTCCGCGTCCCGTACGGCTTACCTCGAGGCCTATGAATGCGAGACTTCGAACCTGCAGGCGCGTTTCGGTCTGGCGGTCACCAACCTGCTCGCCCTGGCGGTCGATACGGAGGTCAACGCCGCGTTCAACGAGTGGGATACCTACCTGGATGAGCACACACCCTTCGAGGCCGAAACCGGCAAGTTCCGGCCGCTCGGTATTCCGTTGGCTTTCGCGTCGGGTCGCGAAGCGATGGGCCTGCCCTTCGACGTGGTGATTCATTCACAGGTGCTGAACGTCAAGGCGGGGCTCCTGAAGGCGGACCCGTCGATTTCGCGGGTGCAGAACATCCTGAGCACCATCGTCATGCCTACCGTGCAGCAGAGCCTCGAGTATCTCAGTCTGGTGGCTGCCGATGACGGCTTCGTCTTCAACCTGAGCCCCCGCATGCAGGGCTACGAGGACGACGAGATCGAGGAGCGGCGGGAAATCGACCAGACCGACGTGCTGGCCATGCTGGCCGCCGGAAAGTTGCTGCGCGCCGCGTGCCGTGTCGCGGTGGCCTACGATGTCAGCTTCGCTTCCTACGACGCCGCCGGTCTGCTGGCGGCGCTGGATCAGGACAATGGCACCATGTTCGAACTGCGTTCCGGCGGCGCGGCCCACATGCAAGCCGTGCCCGGCGAGTGCATCGCCGCCATCGATGCTCTCGACGCAGCGATCACTTCCTTGCTCGCCGAAACCGACAATCAGGACGACGACGTGATCAAGATCGGGCCGAGCGATCTGGACCGAGACGAAGTGCTCGACCTGCAGGAAGACTACCTGATCGACCTCCGATCGGGATTCAACGGCCCGACGACGCGAGTCGAGGACTGGGACGACGACTCCGATACGCCCGACGCGGCCCTCACCGTCGACCTGAAGGCTTTCTTCAACGACCCGGTCGACGATTTCAAAGCCTTGCTGCCTGCCTATTCGGTCACCACCACCGACGTACCGTTGCACGATGAGACCTCCGGGCCGCAATCGATGTTCGGCGGCGACGAATACGTGCAGTCCGATCCAATCGATTTCCCGGTCGCTGGCGTCTATGGCGCGGATTGCAGCATCGAGTATTCCCAGTTCGTCATTACCGATTCAGGATGTTACGGCGACAGCGAGCTTTTTGCCGAAATCGATGATGCGCTGGATGACAGAGTCTCGGTTATCACGGCCTTGCCCGACTGGGGCGGTTACTGCTATGTCTGGGCCACCTTCGAAGATTATGTGCCGGCGGGTTCCAGCACCGTGACGTTTCAAGTGGAGTGGAACTATACTCTCGAACCCGAGGACGACGATGAAGACGAGACCATGGTCTCGATCCCGGTCATTACCTGGGATGCCACAAGCTATGAAACGTGGACGGACGGATTCCCCGATCCGACCATCAACGGTTTGTTCCCCGGGATGACCGATGTCCGCGATCTGTTCGATCTGTTCGAGCCCGAGATCACCGACTGGGAACAGGAGAGCGAGCTGGACTGGACAGACTGAGCGACATGCCGGTCGAGTGGATCATGAGACCAGGCAATGGTGTGGCGGCCTCGCAATGGTGCTCGGAACGGAACGGTGAACGGGCCCGCCGCGCAGTGCCGATTCGGAGCGCGAGAGAAGGTGAATCTCTCTCGCTCCGTGTTCATGCACTCTTGGTTCTTGTATCGTTGACGCTCGCCTTCCTTGCCGGTGCCCTCATGGGCACTGCCGACGCGCAGCAGCTGACCCATCTGCTCGAAGTGCTGCAACCAGGCAGTCGGCTGTCGCCGGGCCTGGGTGGCGACCCGTTTCTCTCACCACTGTCGGGCCAGTCGAACTGGTGGACCAGCGCTGCAGACCGGCTACACCCGCACGTCACGGTTACACACATCGAAAACGCGCCCGCGACCGAGCGCCTGACCGACCGGCAGGGCGCGCTGACCGAACGCCGCTCCACAGTCGCCTGGAGTCAGCCCTTCGTCTGGCGAGATCGCAAACTGTATCTCCGATCGACGCTGAACCGGTTCCGGATTACCAACAACTGGCGCGGCACCTCCGGTGTCGTGGACCTCGACGGCGAGGGTTCGCAGGCCCAGGTCGTGGTGCACGTGCAGGACGTGTTGCCGGGGCTTTCGGTGCAGGCCGGTTTCCCGCTCTGGACTTCATCGACCGGCGAACCCGTGACCGAGACGGGATTCGGTCTGCGCTGGGATCGTGGCCGGCGCTTGCAGGCACAGGTCAGTTGGCTGCGTACCCGCCACTCAGGCGATATCCGGACCGACCTGCACGCCGAACCGATCGATTTCTCCACGAACCTGCAGCTACGCCGGCTGCGCGGTGACGTGCGCTACCGAGTCCTGAACCGCCTGTACTATGAGGGATCGCTGCAGCGAGCCGACGCCGACGCGATTGAACCGAAACATCAGCACGAAGCCTACGAATTCCTGCCTGACGGTGTGGGCTGGTTCTACCAGAATGCCGCCGTGTGGGGGATTCATCCCGATCGCCAGCTTGTGTTTCGCCACACGCATGCGAATCTGAACTACGACGGCAACGCCTACTGGGGCGGGCAACGTTTCGGCCGGCTCAGCCGCCTTGATGCCATTGTCGATTCTTATCTCCTGGGCATACAGCTCGCACTGAATCCCACGACACGCGGTCTGCTCGACCTGGAATGGGTCACGCTCGACGGCGAGCTGCGCACCTGGGTGGAGAGCTGGCCCTTCACCTCGGCCCTCATCGATCTGCTGGGCATGCGTAAGGACTTCAAGGTCATCGGCGAGGTGAACTGGCTGCGGCTGCACCTGGGCCTGGAGAAAGCCTTCGCCTCGACCGATCTGCGCTGCGGCGCCACCTGGTACGAGATCCGTCCCGACGGCTACCTGAAGACCTGGCTGCCTGTGATCGCGGGCCTGGGGCAGACCGACGTACGCTATTACCACCTGGAGCCGGACCGGATCCAGGTCGCCGCGCTTTCGTTGGGCGCGCGGCAGCAGCTGGGCAGGACGACATTCAGCGTGGCGCTCGAACAGTTCGTCCATGCCAGGGTACACGGTCTGGACGAGGCGGTGATCGACCCGCCGGCTACCGACGAGCGGGAAGAGGGCTGGTTCGGCGGGACGTTCTTGCGCTTGTCGCTCACGCTGAGCTTCTGAGTTTTTCGCGATTTAAAACGCTATTTCATCGTGAGGGCGTGACTTTCCCTACGACATTCGATATGATGATACAACATCGATATCAGTTCGTGTACCGTTTCGCAGGTCCCACATCGAGGAGGAACAGACCATGCATACTCCAGCTGACGGCAATGTCAAACCGCCCGAGGGCGCTTCGCCCGACGACGCCTGCACGTGTAACTGCAAGGGGACGAAATCTGCTCTGGAAGCTGATCCGGAACGCGCAACGTATGCGACCACGCAACTCGCAACGCACTACGATATTGGTGGTGACCAGCCGAAGAAGTAGGGGTATCGATCAACTGTGTTCGTGACCGTCATTCGACGGGTTCGCCCCGCCAGTAGATCACCTCGCCGAATCCCGCGAAGTAGGATGCCCATTTTTCGAGTTTCACCCGTACGCTGCCGAATTCGCGGATCTCGGTCCCGAGGAACACTGCTTCGCCGCTGTCTATGCTCTCGTAGAAGGTACTCTCGTGCATTGTCAAGAACTGCCAATACCTGAACTTGAACGCATCACTTGTTTCGTTCAGAGGATTGCCCATCCATGAGATCTCGCCGTCCTTTTCGTATTTCCTGAGTCCGTCGAGAATTGTTTCGCCGCCGATGGTCCACCCTACCAGTCGATCGAAATCATATTCACCTGCCGCTTCTTTCTCGAAGAAGGTTTCGGCAAATCGCTTGAAATCGTCGATGTCGTGGTACTCGATAACATTCACGCGTTCATTGCCCAAAACAGATTGCTGTTTTGGTGATCCATCTGCGAGTGTCGACAGTTCCATATCGAACCCATCGCTCCCGAGTCGTGACTGGTTGCCGGCGATTACCGTACAAACACACAAGGTGCAGAACACTACGAGCTTGTTCACTTTGGCGCGACGCTGCCGTTTCTCGAGCCCGTACAGCACCATCATCCGCAGATTCCGCCGGTACTCGTCCGAGGGGCGCACACCGGGTGCGGCGGATTCCAGCATCCGGTCGAATGCCTGTTCCGAATCCAGGTTGTTCGTATGTCGGTCACTCATGATCAATCCGCTCGATCCGGTTTTTTCGTACGCGCCCGTGCGCCGTCTCCCGCGCTCTCGTTTTCGGCGTCGCCGGGCCGGGGCAACCGGTCACTGAACGCCGGTTTCAACAATCTGAACAACCGATGACGTCCCCGGCTGAGCTTCGCCTTGACGGTCCCTTCCGAGATGTCCAGGATGGCCGCGATTTCCTTGGTCTTGTAGCCTTCCCAGTAGTACAGAATAAAAACGCTCTGGCTGACCTCGTCGAGCTTCGCGATGCTGCGGTAGATCTGCGCCTGCCGCTCATCCAGGACGAGCCGGCCGAGGACATCGGTCTCCCGCGCTGGTATCGCCTCCACGTCGTTCGCGTCGATCGGCTCGGTGCGCCGACGCCGGTTGAAGTATGCGCGAATCTCGTTGTACGCGATCCGGTAGAGCCAGGTGCCGAAGGTGTATCCCTTCCAGCGGAAGCTATCCAGATTGCGCATGGCGCGCAGAAATGTCGTGCTCGTCACGTCCTCGGCCACATCGTGGTCGAGGATCTTGAAATACGCGAAGCGGTAAATTCGGTCGAAATACTTGTCGTAGAATAACAAGAATTTTTCCGGATCGACGCGGGCCGTGAGCATCCACCGCTTTTCGATCTCGAGTTCGCTGTCACGGCGTTTCTTCATGGTGCCAGGTCGATCTCGGCTTCCGCCGGCTGACTGCCGTGAACAGCAGCATGTATATAATAATCTCAGCGCATTCTGGTTGCGCCATATGGCCGAACAAGCGAGCGCTCGTCGATAACGGAAAAAGTCTAGCACACAGTGCGTATCGATCACAAGTCCGGCAACCGATTGTGTGTATTTGTTTTCGGAAGATCGACGGCGGCTCCTGTGGTATATTCGGGCGGGAAAACGACCGCGAAAACCTAGGGAAATTCCCCATATGCGATTGCATGATAAGAATAGGAAGGCGACGCGATGAAGGCGATCGGATTCTACTACAACGACCGCTTCCTGACCCACGATACGGGCAGTACGCACCCGGAACGACCGCAGCGGCTCGAGGCGATCACCCGCGCCGTGGCGGCGGCGAGGGTCGACGGCGCCCTGGAGCGGGTCACGGAATTCCCTGCGCGGGCGCCCGAGAGTCTGCACCTCGTACATTCGCCGGAGTACGTCGGTCGGGTACGGCAGGAAATCGCCGGCGGGGCGACGCTGCTCGATGCCGGCGACACGGTCGTGGGTGCGCAGTCCTACGACGCTGCGCTGCTGGCGGCCGACGCCGCGGTCGACGCTGCAACGAGGGTCTGGCACGGCGAGTTGCCACGCGCGTTCGTTGCGCCCCGGCCACCGGGCCATCACGCCGAGGCGAGCGCGGCCATGGGCTTCTGTCTGTTCAACAACATCGCCGTGGCGGCACGCTGGCTGCTGCAGGAGGGAGCGTCGCGAGTGGCCATAGTCGACTGGGACGTGCACCACGGCAACGGCACCCAGCACGCCTTCTACGCGGAGCCTCGGGTGCTGTTCATCTCGCTGCACGAATACCCGCACTACCCGGGCACCGGCTCGGCGAGCGAACGCGGCACGGGCGAGGGCGAGGGAACGACCATCAACATCCCCATGCGCGCCGGCAGCGGCGACGATGCGTACCGGACGGCTTTCAACGAGATCATCGTGCCGGCCCTGGATGATTTCGCGCCCGAACTGATCCTGATCTCGGCCGGCTTCGACGCCCATCAGGACGACCCGCTCTCCTCGATCCGGCTCAGCACCGAGGCCTACGGCGAGATGACGCGCACGCTGTGCGCCGCCGCCGACCGGCTGTGCGGCGGGAAGGTCGTTTCATTGCTCGAGGGTGGGTACGATCTGGACGCGCTGGCGACGTCGGTGGTGCGGCATCTGGAGGTGCTGGCGGGACTGGATCCCGTGGCCGATGGGTCGTGAACGGGCGCGTCACGCTTGCGCGTTGCCTCACCCCCAACGCTGCCGGACCATCGTTCGCCGGCGGCTACTCCCACTCGATGGTGCCGGGCGGTTTGCTCGTCAGATCGTAGGCGACGCCGGAGATTTCCGGCAACTCCAGAATCGCCACGCTCAATTCCTGGAGCAGCGCTAGGGGCAATCGCGCCGCCGTCGCCGTCATGGCGCGTTCCGAGTGGATCGGCCGGACGATGCACAGCTCCCGTCCCCGGCCGTCGATCTCGATCGGGATGAGCACCGTCGGGCACTGCCACACCTCGCGGTACAGCCCGTGCCGGCGCAGACCGTCCATCATCAGAAAGTCGGCCTCGCGCAGCAGATCCAGCCGCTCGCGGGTCATGGTGGCGGCCAGTGGGCGGAAGGAACGCGGCATGGTGGGGGCGAGGTTCCACAGGCACCGGTTGATGCCCGGGACGGATTTCAGGATCGAGCCGGCGGCCCGCTGCAGCGCGTCCCAGTCGGGCTCCGTGGGCTGACCGTTCGTGGTTGCCAGGCTGGTCGTGCCGTCGAGCAAAACCGGATGCTCGTAGGAGCGCAGGTCGGCCTTCACGCCCACCGACTTTATGGGTAACGCAACCGCCTCCAGACCGTGCGGCGTCGCGGCCTGCTGCACGGCGGCGCCGATCTCGTCCAGACGGTCGGCGTCGCTCGGTTCGCCGTCCGAGCACAGCAAGCGCACGCCGAGACCCGGCCCGGGGAAGGGGTGACGCCAGATAAGGCGTTCGGGCACTCCCAGTTTCTCGCCCAGCTCCCGCACTTCCACCTTGTAGAGATCGGCCAGCGGTTCGATCACCTTGCCGGCGGCGATGAGCTCCTCGATGATGGGCACGCGGTTGTGATGGGTCTTGATGGTGTCGGCGCGCTTGGTGCCGCCGGTCTCGATGGTGTCGGGGTAGATGGTGCCCTGGCCGAGCAGGTGGCTCTCGATGCCCAGTCGGCGCGCTTCCCGCTCGAAGACCTCGACGAAGGTGGTGCCGATGATCCGGCGCTTGTGTTCGGGTTCGATCGCGCCGGTCAAGGCGCCCAGGAAGTCCTCGGTGGCGTCGATGAAGTGCAGGTTGCGGTGCAGGTCCATCTCCTCGAAAGCGGCCAGTACCTGGCGGCTCTCGTCCTTGCGCATCAGGCCGTTGTCCACGTGCAGCAGCGACAGGCGGTCCGGGCCGAGGGCCAGTCCGAACAGCTTGGCCGCCACCGTGGAATCGACGCCGCCCGAGGCGAGCAGGAATACCGAGCCGTCGCCCACCTGCCGGCGGATCTTCTCGATCTGCTCCTCGATGTAGCTTTCCATGGTCCAGGAATGGCCGCAGCCGCAGATGCCGGTGACGAAGTTGCCGATCATCTCGTCGCCGTGAACCGTGTCGTCCACCTCGGGGTGGAACTGGAAGCCGTAGCGCCGCAGGCTGTCCGAGCCGATGGCCGCGAAACGGTGCTCGTGGCCTTTCTCGCCCAGCACCGTGTAGCCGAGTTCTTCGAAGTCGGGTCCGATGCCGGTCACCGAGTCGAAATGGCTCATCCACACCTGCTCGGGGCCGGACAGTCCCGCGAACAGGGGATGTTCGCGCGTGAGCTGCAGCTCGGCGCGCCCCCATTCCTGCTTGCCGTGGACCACGGTGCCGCCGTAGTGCTTGGCGATTTCCTGGTGCCCGAAGCAGAAGCCGAGGATCGGCACGTCCAGGTCGAAGATCGCCTTGGTGTAGGCGGCGTCCTCGCCGTGGGAGGAAAGGGAGGGGCTGCCCGAAAGGATGATCCCCTTGTAGGGCGCGAACAGCTCGATGGGATCTTCCGGCTGGCGAATCTCCGCCAGCACGTGCTGGCGGCGCACCTTGGTGGCGATCAGATGGGCGTATTGCCCGCCGAAATCGACCACGGCGATGGCATCGTGTTTCACGGTAGTTCTCCTGCTTTCGCGCGTTTCGACGGTCGGTCGTCCAATTCACGGAGCGGCGGGGCTGAATTTCGCGCCAGCGCTTCGCCGCGCCTGTTCGTGGCACCCGTTTTAACAGAGGCGGGCCGATGTCGCAACCCCAACAGGTTATTCGCCCGGGTGTTCCCACCGGTTGACACGACGTTGCTCGCCGTCTTCGCGGGTTGACGGTGAGGACACCGCCGGCGTCCGGCGGCTAGGCCTAACTCCATGTGGAACAATGGATAATGATCTCTCCCGGTCGTGGCCTCGTGTTTGCGTAACCCCGTGAACGGTCTTGTCGATGGCCATAGCGTACCCGGTGAGATATCGGGGCTGAACCGAAAAGAGGTCGATCGTGGTGTGGCAGACAGTTATGCCCCCGGTGCTGGGCAAACCGGTTACCGAATGCGCGTCCTGCACCTGCGCTTGCGCTTCCTGTTCCTGCTTTCCCATCTGGCGCTGGAGCACCGGGGCGGGGACGGCCGCCGCGACCGCCGCGAAGACTGCCTACGCATCCTCCTGGGAAACGAATGATCCCTCTGGCGGATGACGAATTGTCGTCTGCCTGCGAGCCGGCGCTGGAAAGGAGAGCCCAATGCAATGGGAGATGTTTGATCGCGCGGATTTCATGCCGTTCATGGCGGGCCAGAAGACCTGCACATGTACCTGCCAATGCGGTGCCTGCAACTGCGCCATGTTTCCCGTCGTCGCCGGCCGTAGCGCACGCCAGGCCGGATATGCCGCCGGCCATGCCGGTCACGACAACATCGCCAACCCGCACGAGATACGATGACCAAGAGATACGATGACAACCCATCGCGAAGCGCGGTACCGGAGGTAGGGAATTGATCTGGAAGCCACTGCAATTGCCGTTCGTTCCGCCCACCCTGGACCTGCCCGGTTGCCGCTGCGTGTGCGACTGTAGCTGCAGCAATTTCTGGAACCACATCGGAGCGCACTTCGCCCTCGGTCGCGGCTTCAGCGAGGGCGAGCGCTTCGATCCGGCCAATCCGCCGGCCAACGGGTGAGTGCCCTGGCACATGGCTGCCGGTAGATGAATGCCCCACGCAGCAACGGGTTGCTGCCCGGGCCGGCAACACCGGCGACAAGAAAGGAGTGCTGACAATGTACGAGCTCCTGTCGACTCCCGCGCCGAGTCGGAAGGAACCCGACCTACCCGGCGACTGCAGCTGTACCTGCGTGTTCTGTCCCTGCTCTTCCTATACCTTCTACGCCGCGACCGAGGGCGGACGCATCGTCTGGTCCTCCGCAACCTTTGCCGACAACATCTTCAAACCGCACGATCCTGGCTGATCCTGAACCGTCCGAACCGTTCAGACGTGAGCCGGGCGGCCGTGTCGCAGCAAACAAACGCGAGGTATTCATCGTGGCCGAATGTCAGTATCGCTATCCCGTACCAGCATCCTCACCCGGTGGCATGGTGACGCCCGCCAGCTATTTCAAGTTCACCACGGGCGATGGGTATTACTTCTATGATTTCAACACCAACGGGATCGTGCGGGTGGAGAAACAGCTCTACGACCTGCTAGACCGATTCGTCGGCCAGTCGTCGCAGGATCGATCGCACGAAGCGGCGCAGGTCATACGGGAGATGCAGGCGAAACGCCTGTTGACCAGGGGACCGGACGAAGTCATTGCGCCGCCACTCTGTGACGCGTGCATCACCGAGAAGCTCGACACCGCCATCCAGCAGGTTTGTCTCGAGCTCACCGAGCAATGCAATCTCCGGTGTCGCTATTGCGCCTATTCCGGCAAGTACGCCGACAACCGGCGGCATTCCCCCCGGATGATGACCGAAGCCACGGCGCGGCAGGCGGTGGACTATTTCCTGGCGCGTAGCCATACGGTCGAGCATCCAGTGGTTTCGTTTTATGGCGGCGAACCACTGCTGAACCGGAAGGTGCTCGTCAAATGCGTGGAACACGCTCGGCAACACGACAGCAGGGGCACCATAGGCTTCTCCGTCGATACCAACGGCACCTGCGTCGACGACACGATGCTCTCGTTCTTCATGGAGCACGAGTTCATCATCCAGATCAGTCTCGACGGCCCGCGGCGGGTCCACGATCGCAACCGCGTGAGTCGCGACGGCGCGGGGAGCTGGGACAGGGTCAGCGCGCTGCTCCACCGCATCCACGAACGCGATCCCGAGTATTTCGCCCGCCGGGTGATCATCGCCCTGACGCTGGCGCCGCCGTACGACGTCAAATCAATCGATGCGTTCTTCCGTCAGGAACCGTTCGCCTCGCTCAACCTGATGGTGAGTTTCGTCGACGAGGAAGGTATCGATCTGCGCAAGGTGTACGCGCAGGAATTCGCCGCCGGTGACGTATACGCCGATCTGCGAGCTTTCCGGGCGGATTACGTCGCCCGGATGTGCAGCGGCCGCCGCAATGAACTGTCCTCGTTCGCCCGAGCATTGTTCGATCGGCCGCTGATCGATCTGCTTTCCCGAGACACCAGAACCGCCGACGGTCGGATCTCGTGCAATGGGATCTGCGTGCCGGGGCAACGCAAGCTGTTCGTGGCCGCCGACGGCCGGCTTTTTCCGTGCGAGAAGGTCGGCCGCGATTTCGCCATCGGCACGGTTCCGGCCGGCATCGACCGGGCCGCCGTGGATACCCTCATCGGAGACTACCATCGCCTGTGCGAGAAGCACTGTCACGGCTGCTGGACGGCGCGGCTGTGCCGGCTGTGTTTCGCAGCCGTACGCCGCGGCGGCGCCATGAACGAGCAACGGAAGCTGTCCGAGTGCGAGAGCGAGCGCAACAACTGGTACAACACCATGGTGCTCTGTGCGCAGATCATGGAACACAGTCCGCAAAGCCTGGAATGGGTCAAAGATGTCGTCATCACCTGATATTCCCGCCGCCGGATCGGGACCCATCGACCTGCGCCGGTTGGCCTGGAATCTGAAACGGTTCCTTGTCTTCGTGAAGCCGTATCGCAAGTACGGCCTGGGCGCCGTGCTGCTCCTTTTCCTGTCCACACTCGCGCAGTTGCCCACGCCGCTCGTGACCAAATATGTCATCGACGAGGTGTTGATCGGCACCGGCCGCCTCTCCATCGACGGTGTCGGCGGTTTTCTGATGTTGCTGCTCGCCGCGACACTTGTGGTCGGTTATTTCAGTTCCCTGCTCGCCGGTGTTTTACGGGAACGGGTGGTCGCCGACATCGAGGCCGCGCTGTTCGCTCACATCTGTCGTTTGCCGTTGCGGTTCTTCCACGAGAAGCAGTCCGGATACCTTCTGTCGCGCATCGGCGGCGACGCGGGGAGCCTGCAGGGCCTGCTGGCCGAGACGGCCGTCAATGCGCTCCGCAGCGTATTCGTCTTCATCGTCGGCGTGGTCGCCCTGCTGGTTTTGAATACCACCCTGGCACTGGGTTGTCTGGCGCTGATCCCTCTGTACGTCGTGGCCATCCGGTTCTTCACGCGCCGCATTCGCCGCGCGTCCGGCCGGATGCAGGAAGCCTCGGCGCGGGTCTGGGGGCGAATGGACGAATACATCCAGAATGTTTTCACCATCAAGTGTTTCCGGGCGGAAAACGCGTGTGACGCGAAAACACGATCGGCCCTCGACAATCAGGTGGCGGCCAACCTCGATTTTTTACGCGAGAACGTTACCTACGGCGGGTCGACGGGTCTCGTGGCCGGTCTGGCCAGCACCTACGTGCTCGTGCTCGGCGGCAGGCAGGTCATCGACGGCGACATCACGCTGGGCAGCTTGATGGCCTTTCTGGCTTTTGTGGGTTACGTCTTCGGACCCGTGCGGTCGCTGGCGACGTTGAGTGCGGATCTGCAGACGTCCATCGTCTGTCTGGAGCGGATCTTCGAGCTGTTTGACGAACCCGCCGAGCAGGAACGGGATGGCGGGCGGCGGGCGACCGACATACCGCAGCCGGTTGCCCCCGTTCCGCCGGCCGGCGGGCAACCGGGGCGAGTGACCATGACGGATGTCGAGTTCTCGTATGAACCGGGGCGCCCGGCGATTCGTGGTCTGAGCCTGGACATCCCTGAAGGCGCCACGGTCGCCCTGGTCGGTCGCAGCGGCAGCGGCAAGACGACAACCGCCATGCTGCTGCTGAAACTGTACCGACGATACCGGGGGCACATCTCGCTGGGCGGCGTGCCGCTGCGCGACCTGGACACACGGCTGGTCCGGCGCGGCATTGCCATCGTCCCGCAGGACATACATCTCTTCTCGGGCAGCATCCTGGAGAATGTGCGCTGCGGCGACACCACGATAACTCGTCGGCAGGTCGTCGATGCCTGCCGACTCGCGAACATCAACGAGTTCGTTGACGAGCTGTCTGCGGGGTTGGATACGGAACTCGGCAGCGCCGGCGTCAAACTCTCGGGTGGCCAGAAGCAACGCCTGGCCATCGCCCGCGCACTGGCGAGACGTCCGCAGCTGCTGATCCTGGACGAAGCGACCTCGGACCTCGATTCGGAGTCGGAGGAAATGATCGCCACGGCGCTGGGCAACGTGGCCGACAGGTGTTCGCTGCTGATCATCGCCCATCGACTCGCGACTGTCGTCGGGGCCGACAGGATATACGTGCTGGACCGGGGTGAAGTGGTGGGATCCGGCGTTCATGAGGAATTGCTGGACCGGTGTGCGCTGTACCGCGAGCTGTGCGGCAAACAGCTGGCGCTTGTACAGAAGTAAAGGAGCAACTCATGACAGGTGGTCCCCGAAATCATCGTGGTCGTGTTCGTGACGATCGCCGGCAAACCACTGTGACTGAAAATCCGCCAAGAATCGCGCTTGTGGTTCCCTTGATGACCGTGGTGATGCTGGCTGCGCTGGTGTCGGCCGTGCCTGGCGCGATCCCGAATGCGGCTTCGCCAGCCAGCGCAGCCGAGACCGTCACGTGGCATTGGCAGCCAAACGATCGGTGTCCCACCGAATACTGGCGGTTGGAGCCCGTGTGGCGACGGAGTACGGACGAGCAATTGATCACTGCCGGCATCGTCGGCGCCGTTGCCGACCAGGACGGCCGGATCTACGTGTTGAACACGTTGACCTGCCGGATTCACGTACTGTCCGATTGCGGCACGCTCATGCGCAGCTTTCTCCACGAGGGACCCGGTCCCGGCGAAATGGCCACGCCCCTCGGGCTGATCGCGTGGGGCAGCGACCAGCTCTGCGTGCTGCAGCCTTATCCCGCCAAACTATCGTTCTTCACGCTCGGAGGAGAGTACCTTCGCAGCGTCGTGCCGGACAAGCGCGAGACCGGTTTCTACCAGAGCGTGCTGCTGAGCATCACCGGCAATGGCGCCGGCTACCTGGTCGGCGAAAGCTACCTGCGTTACGATCCGAACGATCCGCGTGGCTACGACGATGTCAAGGTGATCCGCAGACTGGATGGCAAACCGGCATTCGGGGCGGCGGTTCTCGAGCATCGCGTTGCCTACGACGTGTCGAACTACCGGCTGCACGAGCGGGAGGTTTTCAACGAAATCTGGCAACGTGCTGCCGTCGACAGGGCGCAACGGGTCTACCGCGCACCGGCGTGGAACCGTTATCTGATCGAGATCATCGATCCGAATAACCGTCACGTCACGACCATCGATGTCGACTACCCGAGCCTGCCGCGCCCGGCCGCCTTGAAGGAGCAATTGCGCGAGGGCATGGAACGTTCGCTGCAGTCGCCTCGCATACGTCTCGCTGAACTCAGCGTGGAGGACAACTACCCGGACATCATATCCCTGCGCGCAGACGCGCAGGACCGGCTGTGGGTGCTGTCGAGCCGAGGTTTCCGGCAGCGCGCCGACGGTGAGATCTACGCATACGACGTGTTCGAAACCAGCGGACGTTTCGCGAAGCGCGTGTGTCTGCGCGGTCCGGGCTGGGATGAGTATCCGGCGGTCTTTTTTCTCAGTGACGATCGAATTCTGCTGTGCACGAGATCCTACGATTATCCGGAAGACGATGGTCAGGAAAGCGAGCTGATTCTGTGCCGGGTTGCCAAGCATGCGCCTCCGGGGTTCCTTGCGGACACCCCGGACTCGCGCTACAGTAACCCGGAACGTAAAAGCGGTTCCTGAGCGAGCGGACAGGCCCAGGGAACAACCCGCGAACCGGGATGATCGTAAGCCGGAGCGATCCAACGGCTGGAGCACGACGCCGGCCGGAACAGGAGGAAGCCGTGCAGTTCGAGACCATCAATCCAGCGACCGAGGAAGTGATCCAGGCCTGGCAGACCATGGCGTCGTCCGAGGTCATGGAGATCGCCGGGCAGGCGGAAGCCGCGTACCGGCAGTGGCGTGAACTGAGTATCGCCGAGCGCGCACCATATTTCATCAGGTTGGCGGGCGTGCTGCGCGAACACCAGGAAGAATGGGCGCGGCTGTGCAGCGTGGAAATGGGCAAGACCATCACCGAGGCGCGCACCGAGCTGGAAAAGTGCGCCTATCTGTGCGAGGTCTACGCCGAAAAGGCCGAAGCTTGGCTCGCCGATGTCCAGGTGAAAGCCGACGGCCGGCAGCACCTCGTCGCCTTCGAGCCCCTCGGCGTGGTGTTCAGCATCATGCCCTGGAACTATCCCTGGTGGCAGGCGCTGCGTTTTGCGGTGCCGACCGTGATCGCTGGCAACGTCAGCCTGCTCAAACACGCGAGCAACGTGACCGGGTGTGCCCTGGCCATCGAGCAGGCCTTCCAGGAAGCTGGTTTTCCGGCCAACGTGTTTCGTACCATCGTGCCCGACTACGAGACGGCGGGTGAACTGATCACCAGCGATCTCGTGGCGGGTGTCAGTCTGACCGGCAGCACCGGCGTGGGGCAGCGCATCGGCGAACTGGCCGGTCGCAATCTCAAGAAGGTCGTTCTGGAACTGGGGGGCAGCGACCCCTTTATCGTGCTCGAGGACGCCGACGTGGACTTCACCGCCCGGAACGCGGTCGCCGGACGCATGCTGAGCACCGGCCAGAGCTGTATCGCGGCGAAACGCTTCATCGTCGTGCGCGAGGTGGCGGACGCCTTCGCCGAACGTTTCGCTCGCCTGATGTCCGAGCTGAAGATCGGCGACCCCCTGGACGAGACGACCCAGGTCGGCGCCATCGTCAACGAGGCGGCGTTGAACGAGCTGCAGGAACAGCTGCAGCAGTCGGTGGACCTGGGCGCCACCGTGCTAACCGGCGGCGAGCGGTTGCCCGGTAAGGGGTTTTTCTTGCAGCCTACCGTCGTGACCGACACCACGCCTGCCATGCGCGTCGTCAAGGAAGAGGTATTCGGACCCATCGCGCCGATCATCGTCGTGGCAGACGAGGCTGAGGCCATCCGCGTGGCCAACGACAGCGAATTCGGGCTCGGCGGGAGCGTCTGGACCAGGGACGTGGAGCGCGGCGTGCGCGCGGCCCGGCGGCTGGAGTGCGGCACCGCGTTCGTGAACAGCTTCGTCAAGAGTGACCCGCGCATGCCCTTCGGCGGGATCAAGAAAAGCGGTGTCGGGCGTGAGCTGGCCGCCTTCGGGCTCAAGGAATTCGTGAACGTGAAGGGTATCAATGTGTACGACCACGGGTCGTGAGCACCCTCGACGACGGGATCCGGCCGGCGGAAGGTGATGTCGATGGCTGACTCGAAGACGGATTGTATGAAGGCTTCCGATCTGTTCGTCGCCTGTCTGGTGACCGAAGGGGTGGAGTACGTCTTCGCCGTGCCCGGCGAGGAGAATCTCGATCTGCTCGAGAGCCTGCGCACCTCGCCCATCGAGGTGATCGTGACCCGCCACGAGCAGGGCGCCGCCTTCATGGCGGCGACCTACGCCCGGCTGACCGGCAAGGTGGGCGTCTGCCTGGCGACGCTGGGGCCCGGCGCCACGAATCTGGTAACCGGTGTCGCCTACGCCCAGCTCAACGGCATCCCGCTGCTGGCCATCACCGGGCAGAAGGCCATACGCGACAACTGGCAGGCGGACTTCCAGGTACTCGACGTGGTGGGCATGATGCGTCCGTTGACCAAGCGAACGAGACAGATCCAGGGACCGAGGAGCATTCCCAAGGAAGTGCGCGACGCCTTCAAATTGGCCACCACCGAACGGCTGGGCGCGTGTCATATCGAGCTGCCCGAGGATATCGCCGGCGAACGCGTCGAGCCCAAATACAAACCCATGCAGCCGGGACTGATCCGGCGACCGGACGCGGGTATGAAGGCGGTCAGGCAGGCCGCGGCCGAGATCAGGGCGGCCGAGCATCCCATCCTGATCGTCAGCAGCCGCGCTCAGCGCACGCGGGTGCGCCAGCGCCTGCGCGAATTCTGCGACCGGACCGGCCTCTTCGTGATCCACACCCAGCTGGGCAAGGGCGTGCTCGGCGACGACCATCCCAGCAGCCTGATGGCCTTCGGCATACACCGGCGGGATTACGTCAACTGCGTCGTCGACCGGGCGGATCTGATCGTTACCGTTGGCTACAGCACGGTGGAGTATCCGCCGAGCGTCTGGAACCAGGATCTGAGCAAGAAACTCCTGCACATCGATTTCAACCCGGCGCGCACCGAGATCTACTACAACCCCACGGTCGAGCTCGTGGGCGACATCTCCACCAGCTTGCAGCTCCTGCTGACCGAACTGGGCGACTACCGTTACGACGGCGAGGCGGTCGCCGCGTTCCGGCGCGATCTGATGCAGCGCCTGTGCGAGGAAGGCGCGGCCGATCCGGCGTTCCCCCTGCGGCCGCGCAGGATAGTCGCCGATTGTCGGCGCGCGCTAGGGCCGCAGGACATCATCTGCATGGACAACGGCATCTACAAGCTGTGGTTCAGCCGCCATTACCCGACCCTGGACATCGGCACCTTCCTGCTGGACAACACGCTGGCGACCATGGGGGCGGGCCTGTCGTCGGCGATGGGGGCCAAGCTTGTCCATCCCCGGCGACGGGTGCTGGCCGTCTGTGGCGACGGTGGGTTCATGATGAACTCGCAGGAGCTGGAGACCGCCGTGCGGCGCCAGATTCCGGTCGTGGCGCTCATCGTCAACGACAACGCCTACGGCTTCATCAAGTGGAAACAGCAGAACGAGGGTTTCGCGGATTTCGGTCTCGATCTGGGAAATCCGGATTTCGTCAAGTATGCCGAGGCCTACGGTGCGCTCGGCTTGCGTGTCACCAAGGCCGACGAGCTGTTGCCGCGCCTGGAAGAGGCTTTCGCGTCGGGGCGGCCGGCGCTCGTCGAGTGTCCCATCGACTACAGCGAGAATTCGTCGGTCTGGAGTCAGCAGCTCGACGATCTCCAGTGTCCGTTCTGACCGCTCGTCGCCGGGTAATTGCTACATAAACACCGTAATATTTGTGTTATAATGATACAGTTGTCGAGACCATGTTGTTTCTGCTTCCCGATCCTGAGTCCGGGTCTACGCGCTAGCATGCCCGCATGCCGGCCGTTCCGCCCGAAATGGAAAGGACCCGCGTCATGCGTACATCGCAAGTGCCGCTGATCGTGGCCACCGTTGTCGGACTGCTCGCCTGTGGCCTGCCTGCCGGCGCCCAGTGCCCGGAAGAACCGCCCCTGCTGCACTACACCGATGGTGGCACGGTCGCCTGTCCCTGTTTCGTGGCGGGAGAGGAAGCCGGCGCGGTGTTCGACGCACCCGCGGAGCACTACACCATCGAGATCCTGCGCGTCGGCATCGGCTGGGGCTCGGTGTACGGCGGCAATCCGCAGCAGATCGAGGCCGCCATTCACTTCTATGGAGCGGGACTGCCCAATCCCGGGCCGAGAATCTACTCCCTCGAGGGCCCCCAGCTCACCGACGGTGTGATCAACGAGTTCGACCTCGAGCCGCTGCCGGACGATATCTTCATCGATGACGGTTCGTTCGCCGTCACCCTCGAGTTCTTCAACGACAATGCCGGCAACATCTTCGCCTCGACCATGGTCCATGACGGCAACGGCTGCCAGCCGGGCAAGAACGTGGTCTACGCCATTCCCGGCGGCTGGTACGACGCTTGCGCGCTGGGAGTGACGGGTGACTGGGTCGTCTATGTCGTGTACCGGCAGGTCGACTGCGACACGGCGGTGGGCGAGGAGCAGATCATGTACGCCGGCACACCGGCGTTGTTCGAGCTGCACCCCTGTTATCCGAATCCGTTCAACCCGCTGACCACCATCAGCTTCGATCTGCGCATCGACCGGCCGGTGCAGCTTGCCGTGTATGCGCTCGATGGCTCGCTGGTGCGTACCCTGGTCGACGGGCAGCTGGGCGCCGGCTCGCACGAGGTGATCTGGAACGGGCGGGACGACAGCGGTCGGACGGCGCCGTCGGGTACGTATGTGTACAGGCTCAAGGTCGATCACCACACCGAGATGCGGCATATGACGTTGTTGAAATGACGGCCACTGTCCGCGTACCTGGGTGCAACGTGGCCTGCGATTGAGCGTGCGCCCTCGGCGAGTTTACCCGGGTATGTCAACCAGCCACGTAGGTTCCCTTTACCCGCGCCGGTGACTGCGTGCCGGTCCGTCCGCGCCTACTTGATCAACGCCGATTTTCTGATCTCCACGGTATCGAGCGCTTTGAGCTCGAAGAAATACACTCCCGACGGCGCGGGGGAGTTCCCGGCATCACGTCCATCCCACTGCAAGGTGCCTGGCCCCGCCGGTGCCGTCTCGTCGAACAGCACGCGTACCAGCTCGCCGCGAAGGTTGAAGACCTTCACCTTCAGATGTCCGGCTTGGGGCAGGCTGTAGTCGAGGGTGATCGTGGGATTGAAGGGGTTGGGATAGCAGCGCACTGCGACGTTGGCGGGAAAGGGTACGCTGGTCGCCGGGCCCGAACCCGGCACCCCGAAGAACGCCAGTATCTCACCCAGCAGCCGCGTCCGGGCGGCGATGGGGCCGTACTCGTAATCGAGGGGTGTTTTGGCGAATGCCAGCCCATAGGGCAAGGTCACCACATGTGAATCCCAATCGGTCAGGTAGTTGTATACACCCGCCGCGGGGATGTACCCGCCCGGCGCCCCGTTCGGATCGGCGTACTCCAGGATCGCCACGCTGCTGCCTTCGGGGACCAGGGCGTCGAACAGGTTGTAGTAGCAAGTCCCGTCGGCGTGGAAAACCGTGGTCAACCCCAGCGGATTGCCGGCCACCGGTAGCACCAGCGGCGCCGCCTGATCGTCGATGCTCGGGCGTACGTTGTCCAACGCGACCGGCGGCCAGCGATCGATACCCATGGTGTCGGTGATGAAGGCCCAGTGGTTCGGGCTCATCTTGCTGACGATGTCGTCGCCGCAGAACAGGACCTTCTTCCCGCCGAGCTCCAGCCATTGCTCGATGGCGATGGTCTCCTCAGCTTCGAGAGATGTGTAGATGCTCTTGCCGGACGAATAGAGCAGTACTTCATAGCCGGCAAGCTGCTCGGCCGTCGCCTCGAGGGGCGAGTTCCACGGTTGCTTGAAGAAATCGTAGTCGACCGTCTCGACGTAGCCGAGATTGGCCAGCATGATTTTCCAGTACTGCAGCTCGACGCTGCCGACGTTGTCGAGCCAGAACAGGATCGGTGGGTGTCCGCCGGTAACGAAGTCGCGCAGCGCCGGCAGCGCGCGCATTTCCTGATCCTGCGGGAAGCGGTCGATCACGTAACCGGGCATGCCGGGAAAGACGCTGAAGCCGGTGGTGTCGGCGGGCAGGGTGGCGACGCCCATGTCGCCCCCCGCGTCGTCCTCGGCACGGAAGTAGTAGTGGAGCACGTCGCCGGGGAAGAGAAAGCCCGTGTCGGGGAGGTCGAAGGCGTAGTTCGTGCCGGCCCGGCCATCGCCCAGGTGCGGCGCCCCCACCGAATCGCCGTACACCGGATTGGCCGGCACCGCCGATCGATAGGGATCGTAGAGGGGATTGGGCTGCAGCCGCCAGTGCATCTCTGGCGGTCCGGTCAGCACGGCGCCGCTGCGCAGTACCCCGACGCGTACGGTGATCGAATCGCCGTACACGGCGTCGAAACGTACGGAGTGACCGGCCGGATCACCGAGATCGAGCGTCCCGCCGGCGGGAAATGCGCTGTTGGCCTGCATGAACGGCGTGTCCGCCCGGTTGAAGTAGACCTCCGGCCCCGCGCGCCGGTACACCTTCAACGCCACGTTGTCGATGTAGGGTGACGGTGTGAGAAAAGTGCAGGCGGTGAAGCCTGGGAAGTGCAGAATTCCCAGGGCGATCTGGATCTTGTCGACATCGTCGGCGAGAACGTGGCTGGTGTCGAAGGAGAAGCGTCGGTATTCCGGGCCGTGGAGTTCGTAGGCGAAGCTGAGGTTCTGCCAGTTCGACCAGAAGGTGCCGCCGTCGTTGCTCGTGCGAAGGTGCCAGATCAGCGCTGGGCCGGCTATCGACTTCCCGTGCACGTAGACGTCGAATTCCAACCGCGCGCCATCGTAATGCTGAATATCCGCCGGCAAATCGAGTGCCGGTGACCAGAACTCATCGGTATGATTCTGGAACGGCTCGCAGTAGACGACCATGCCGTCGGGGCCGTAGGTCCAGTCGGTACCCCAGCTCCCGTCACTGAAACAGGCCGAGCCGTCGTCGATGAAGGCGAGCTGCGGCGTCACGTTGGTGCCGCATATGCCGACATCAGGCAATTGCGCCCAGACCTGGGCCAGGCTACACAGGGGATCGTCGAAGGTCCAGCTCACGGGGTTGCCGTCTTCGAAATCGTCGAAGGTCATGATCTGGGGCCCGCCGCCCTGATCGAAGCTGACCTCGATGTTGTCGATCTGGGCCGCGCCGTCGCTCTGGAAACTGCAGTCGTCGTCGGACCAGCCGCCGTCGGAACTGAAGCGCCAGCGCAGTTGCACCGCGTCGCCGGCTTCGCCCGCATAGTCAGCGGGGTCCACGGTCACGCTCTGCGCCACGTCGACGGGCTCGAAAACGCCGCCGACCTTGTTGTTGTCGGTCCACGATTCCAGCTCGGTCCAGTTACCGCCTTGCCAGACCTCCAAGTAGAGGAAGTCGTACCAGGGTTCGGTATCGTAGTTCAGGCGAGCGGTCACTTCGACCAGGGTGGACACGTTGGTGTCCGGCACGGCGCCTGACCACATGAGCTTGGCATCGAGATTGTTGGTGTAGCCCGGATTCTCGGGCTCGTTTTCGCAGGGCTCGTAGTACTTGCCACACCAGATGGCATAGTTGTCGGGCGTACCTGGATCCAGCAGCTCCGCATTGAAGGTGCTGGTATGCCAGTAGGGACCGGTGCCGTCGTCCCAGCGGCCGAGGGGTACCCAGCCCTCGTCGTCGGGGAGGTAGCGATTGTTGTCCTGCTGAAACTTACCGTCGCCGCGGTCGGGTCCGCCCAGGATGTAGATCGTGTCGCGAGAGGCGGTGGCGGATCTTGGCGCGGGGTTCACGGTGCTCACGCCGTAGTCGCCGGGTTTGCCGGCGTCGGCGGTGGCAGGTGTGGCCGGATCGTCGGCGAGCGGTGTGGCGGCACGGACGACGGCGTTTCCGTTGCTGGCCAGTAAACCGGCCAGACTACACGCCAGGGCGGCGACGAATACCAGGAAAACGACTCTGTGTCGACGCATGACTATCCTCCACGGTGGAGCGGCACTGACGATTACGAAGCAGCGGAACCGGGACAATTCCAGCCGTCGAGGCGACGATGGTAACGTGCACAGGCGCCGTCGTACTGGGAGCTATTCGGTATAGCTCCTGATTTCT
>CAYLIV010000004.1:0-175298 GCA_964384055.1 uncultured Fibrobacteraceae bacterium | reverse complement strand
GCACTTCGGCCGGAGACGACAGGGAGCGGCCCCTCCGGGGGCCGTTCCTTTTTTGCTACCACGTGTAGGCGAAGCTTGTTATGCTTCACGGGCACAAGGATGTGGCTTCCGCAGGGTGTCGATCAGGAGACGTATGAGACACGCGCGCATCACCACCAGCGATCAAGAAGGAAACCATGGCGCGCGCACGTCGCTCGAATACGGCGTGATGGCGTTGCTCGTCTGGGTCGCGCTGATCGCGGTCGCACCGGCATTCGCCAGCGGCACCGAGGCCTGGTACACGGTGCGCCGGGGCGATAGCCTCTCCGTCATCGGCGCGCGCTTCGGCGTATCGGTCGCCGACCTGAAGCGCGACAACGCGCTGCAGTCGGACCTGCTGGCCATAGGCCAGCGCTTGCGCATGCAGCGACCATTTCGATTGACTAAAGCTCGGAACATCAAATGGGAAAGGCCATTCTCGCGCACCGGCCGGATCGTCCGGAAATTCGGTCCGTACAAGGGCGCCAACAACATAATCATGCCGCGTACCGGTTCCGACATGCTGTATCCGGTAGGGGGAGCGGTGAGCTGCCCCGCCAACGGGGTAGTGCGTTACCACGGACCGGTGGACGGCTTCGGCACCCTGGTCATTGTCGAGCACGGCGGGGGAATGGCCACGGTCCTGGCGCCGTTGAAGGAAGTGGCGTGGCAGGTGGGGCAGGCGGTACGCCGTGGTGATCTGCTGGGCGTGACCGATGAACCGCCCGCAGAAGGACAGTCGTACCTGCATCTCGAACTGCGACGCAATGACAAGGCGATTCCTCCCGATCGGCTACTGAAGTGAGGTTTGACATGGACCTGCGCAGCATCATCCGCGATGTTCCGAATTTCCCTCAGCCGGGTATTCTGTTCCGGGATATCACACCGGTGCTCGAAGATCTGTCCGCCCTGCGGGCTGCGCTCGCCGGGTTGGGTGATCTACTCTCGGCCGTCGATTTCGACGTTTTCGCCGCTGTCGAATCGCGCGGTTTCGTTTTTGGCGCACCGCTCGCGCTCGCGCTGGACAAGCGACTGGTTCTCTGTCGCAAGGCCGGCAAGTTGCCGTGCCCGACCTACGGCACGACCTACGCGCTCGAATACGGCGAGGCTACCCTGGAAATGCACACCGACAGCCTGCGCAGCACCGATCGAGTCGTTGTGATCGACGATCTGCTGGCTACCGGCGGTACGGCAGCGGCGGCCGGTGAGCTGGTAGGTCAGGCCGGCGCCGCGGTGGCGAGTTATCTGTTTCTGGTCGAACTCTGCGCTCTCGGCGGTCGCGCTAAACTGACCGGTGCACCGGTGTTTTCGCTTGTGCAGTACGACTGACGTTCCTATTTTCTCGCGAGCAGCGACGACGTCGCGCAGACGACGAAGTTCTACGCCGTCCAGGCAATCGGTGCCCCCGTAGCTCAGGTGGATAGAGTGTCGGATTCCTAATCCGAAGGCCGCAGGTTCGAGCCCTGCCGGGGGCACCACCTGATGGCTTGCTTAAACAGCCGCGACAGAGAATATTACGACGCGGCGGGGTTGGTGAATTCCATGAAGCCGTTGCGTTCCATCTGGTAAAGGAACTGGCAGATTCGGGTCTCGACCTGTTTATCGTCGTCGGGGAATTCCTCGCGAAAACGAGTCGCGAGCTGGGCGATGGTCAGCGTGCCGTCGCAGTGCTCCCAGAGGAAGGTGCCGCGATGCTCCAGCGGGACCTTGAGGTAGCGTTTCTCGGGGCGGAGGCGGGGCTGGAGCCAGCGACCGAGAATCCTGTCCTGAAAGCGGGGGACCAGCAACACCGCCGTGTTCCGCGACTCGTCTCGCGCATGGTCGACGCTGCGGCGCGGAACCAGGGTCAGAAGATCGACATCTTGCCAGCGTGGTTTTCCGAAGCGCAGCCATCTCATCCAGCGCATCGCTTGCTCCGTTTCCGTACGCAGCCACTGTAGTACTGCCAGATTACTCCGGCACCGGGGCCGGAGAATAACAGCGGCCGGACCGCTCGGCAACCGACAACACGATATCGATGGCGGTTAAGGTCGGGAGAGTTGCGCTGCGATTGGAATTTCCCGGGCTGATGGTGTATATTTTGCTTCGCAAAGAATTCACGATTCGCACATTTCGGCCGGAGGAGACAGCTCGTGGTAACACGTAAGATTGACCGCAAGACGTTGAAGCAGGACAGTTTCGTCGAAAAGACCGGTGTGGTCGTGGATTTTCTCCAGGAACACTACGTCAAGTTCGGCATCGTTCTGCTCGTTATTGCCGTGGTCGCGGTAGGTTTGACCTACTACCGCCAGAGTAACGAGAGGTCCACGCAGCATGCCTCGTTTCTGTTGTATCAGGGAGAGGATTTCCTGGCCAAGGGTTCGCTGAACTCGGCGCGAGCGGCGTTGACCGAATGCGTGGAACGTTTTGGCGGCACCGAATTCGGCAAGCTTGCCCGGTTGAGCCTCGCCAAGACAATCATGAGCATGGGAGAAAACGATCTCGCGGTGGTGACCGTCGACGAGAGCATCGGTGTCGTGGGGCAGGAGACGAAGCTCTACTCGGATCTGTTGATGATCAAGGCGGCGGCCCTGAGCAACCTCGAGCAGCATGCTGACGCCGCCGGGATGTATCGCACGATCCTGGCCCGCGACTTACCCGATCCGGTGCGATTCGATGCCTCGATGCGCCTGGCCGACAACTTGCGTCTGGGCGGTGACGCGGCCGCGGGATTGTCGGTGCTCGAGGGCCTGCGAGAGCAGATCGATGCCGGCGAACTGAACCTGATCAATCGAAATCTAACCGTCAAAATCGAGATGTTCCGCGCGCTGGTGCATATGTAGAACGAAGGAATCGCCGGCGCGAACGCGATATGGTTTCGCGTTCCGGACGAACAGTTCGCCGCTCGCGGGCGAGGACGAGAGGACGCGTCGTGCCTGATGTCGATGTCAGCGATCGCTGGTGGAGCGCAGTCTGTTATCTGAGTGCGCTGGTCGTGGTACCGATCTGCCGCAAGAACAAGAGCGATTTTCTGCGCCAACATTGCCGACAGGGATTCATGCTGTTGTTCGCGCAGGTTGTCCTGCTGCTGGTTCTGCTGGCCATCGAGAGCACGGTGGGCAGAATCCCGGTCCTGGGATTTCTCATCACGATGCTGTTGTTCCTGGTATATTTTCTCCTGTTCCTGGGACTGGCAGCCATTGGATTCATGAAAGCGCTGGCCGGCGAACACTGGCGAGTACCGTATATCGACGAATTTGCGGCCAAAGTACCCATCAACTGATCGCTGATCGCAGCGGATCAACGGCACTCGCGACGAAAGGGCAGAAGCGGCAACCGTCGGTGCGTGGTTGCGCGTAGGACTGCACGGTATTGCGCATAATGTATATTATGTTAAGTACGGTATTTTCGAATCGGGGGAGCCTACCGATGCACAACGTGCTTGATTGACCTGTTCCCCCGAGTTCTACGTGTAATAGGCCGAATATCTCAATCCACGACAGCCTTGATCTTGTCCTCGATCTTGTCCTTGCTCACGGCTCCCACGATGGTCTCGACCACGTTGCCGCCTTTGAAGAAAAGTAAGGCGGGAATCGAGCGAATGCCGAACTTGACCGCAGTGTTGGGATGCGTCTGTATGTCCATCTTTCCGACCTTGAGCTTGCCGTCGTATGCTCCGGCGAGTTCCTCGACCGCGGGCCCAATCGCCTTGCAGGGGCCGCACCAGGGCGCCCAGAAGTCGACCAGTACGGGAAGGTCGCTCTGCAGCACCTCGGCGTCGAATCCAGAGTCGGTGAAATCCATCAAGCCTTCCGCCATTTGTATGTTCCTTTCCTGTTGTCTGTCACGCCTGACGCATGACGGGTCGGATCGTTCAGCCGGGTGGCGTTGGAACCCGGCGATATCGGATACTTCTATTTTCGTTCACCAGGCGCCGGAGCGCAAATGTCGACGAGTGTTTTTTCGAGAATTATCGCCGGATCGACCGGCGAACTCTTCAAACTCGCATCGCATTTCTGACTCTGCGTGACTGCGCGGCGTACACCCGCCTCGCCGAGACGATCGACCACCGGTATCAATTGCTGGCAGGTCCACTGATTGACGCCGGACCGCAGGGCTACGCCCTTGGGCGTGGATTCGTGCTTACGCGACGCCGCGACCAGAGCCATCATGCGAATCCGCCACAGCACGAGCGGCGCGATTTCATAGGCTGTTTTTCCCCAACGTGCGAGACGGTACCAGACTTTCAATACCGTATCCGCCTGGCCCGGGCCCAGGTTGTTGTTGATGTCGAATTCCCGCAGCCGCGCCTGATCCATGATGACCGCGGCCAGGGTTTCGCTGTTCAGTTCCTGTCCCGTGTCTTCGACCAGCAAGGCCAGTTTGTCGATCTCGGCGCTCAGAGCGAACAGATCGGCACCGACGAGATCGATCAGCAATCCGGCCATGTCCCGATCGAGCGGTAAACCGACCCTGCGGGCGGCCTTCAGCGTCCAGTCGACGAGATCTTCGCCGCCCGGCGGCACGAAATCGAAGACGAAACCGAGCGACCGGCAGGTCTTGACCCATTTCTTGCGTTTGTCGAGTTTTTCCGCCGTGAGTACTAGAATCGTCTGCTCGACGGGATTCTCGGCGTAGGCGCACAGCGCGTCGCCGCTGCTCTGATCACTGATACAGAGATCGGCCTGGCGCACCCAGATCAACTGACGGCCACCGAGCATGGGAAAACTGTTCGCCTGTTGCAGCACGCGATCCACGTTGACCTGGTCGCCCTGGAACAGGTGGAAGTTGAAGCTGGCGTTCGCCTCGCCCAGCACGTCGTCCTTGATGTGGTTGACGACCGATTCCTGACGAAAGACATCTTCGCCCGCCAGAATATAGACCGGCCGGTAGTTCCGGGTCTTCAGGTCATCCCGAACCAGTTCACGAAATCCCGGCCCCGCACCTTTTCTGCTACCTCTCCAGGCGGCCGTCATATCACCACTCCTCCACGACCTGACTGAGGATATCCTTCACGATCTCCAGCGTAGCTTCCTCCCGCGCGGTGTCTTCAGTCGAACCGTCCGGATCGTTCAGAATGTAGTTGCCCGTACCGTTGAACTTCTGCTTGTCGATGATCTTCTCCCCCGTGCTGCGGATGGTGAACGACAGCTGCACCGCGATCTGCACCTGGTATTCGTTGACCGTGAGATCGCCGGTGGCGAAGGCTTCCTTGACGCGGTACTTGGTCACCGTGCCTTCGATGATGCTGGTGGCGCTGGCGCTGTCGGCCACCTTCAAGGTGTTGTCGGTTTGCAACGCGGTAACGATCATCTCGGTGAGCGTGTTGCCGATGCCGGGCTCGGCCGTGCTGTTTTCCAGAAACTCGACGAAGACATTCTTGCGGTCCTCCTGCACGCGGCCACTGCTGGCCGAGTAGACTCCACAGCCGACACAGCCCAACGACAACAGCACGACGCAGAGCAAACGAATCGGTGATCGCACTTTTTCCTCGCTCGTTTCCCGGCAGCTCCGACTACCCGGGTTTGATACCGTACTGCTTGAGACGATAGCGCAGCTTGTCGCGATTGAGCCCGAGCAGCCTTGCCGCCTGGGACTGATTGCCCCGGGCGCTCTGCACCGCCTTGCGCACCAGGGCCGCCTCCACCCCTTCGATCAGTTCCGTCAACTCGATGCCGTCGGCCGGCAGCGGATTCGCCAGCACATCGGCGACCCGCGCCGCCAGGTCCGGCGGCACACTGTCGTGGTCCTCGAGGTGCAGCATGTCGCGGGTCAGTGTCTCGCCGTCTTCGAGCAACACCGAACGCTCGAGGACGTTCCTGAGTTCCCGTATGTTGCCCGGCCAGTGATACTGCTGCAGCGATGTCAGCGCGTCGGCGCCCAGCGTCCTGATGTTTTTGCCGAAGGCTTGATTGAATTCGGCGAGAAAGTGTTCGGCCAGAAGCGGTATGTCTTCCGGACGTGTGCGCAGGGGCGGCACGCGGAGGTAGATCACCTTCAGCCTGTAGAACAGATCCTCGCGAAACGAATTCTCGGCGACCAGACGGGTCAGGGTGCGGTTGGTGGCCGCGATGACCCGCACGTCCACCTCGATATCCTCCACGCCGCCGACACGGCGGAATTTCATCTTCTCCAGGATGCGCAGCAGTTTGACCTGGATCGGTAGACTCATCTCCCCGATCTCGTCGAGAAAAACGGTGCCCGTGTGCGCCAGTTCCAGCAAACCCTGTTTCTGGCGGACGGCGTCGGTAAAGGCACCTTTCTCGTGCCCGAACAACTCGCTTTCGAGTAGCGTTTCCGGCAGCGACGCACAGTTGATCTCGAGGAACGGGCTGTCGCACCGGTCGGAGTTGGCGTGGATGGCGTTGGCGATCACATCCTTGCCCACGCCCGACTCGCCCTCGATGAGCACTGTGGTGCCGCGGCCCGGAGCCACCTTGTGAATCGTTTCGTAGATCCGGCGCATCGCCGGAGCGGCACTGGGCACGATCCCGTCCTGGCCGGCGAACAGATCGTCGTTGCGCTGCAGGCGAAATCGCTCACGCGCGGACTCGGTCGAGGCGACTCCTCGTTTCACGACGGTCAGCAGCCGCTCGAGATTGATCGGTTTACCCAGGTATTCGTAGGCACCGAGTTTCATGGCCCGGACGGCGGAATCGGATTCGCTGAAAGCCGTCAACACGACCACGCAGAGGTGTGGAAAGCGCTGACGCAGGGAGGCCAGGACGTCGAGTCCGCTCATGTCGGGCAGGCGGATATCGAGCAGCACCAGATCGGGGATGATGGACTCGGTGAGCAACAATGCCTGTCGTCCGCTGGAGGCTGTCTTGACGGCAAATCCCTCGTCGCCGAGCGTCGCTTCGAGAAAAAGACGAATGGCTTCCTGGTCGTCGACCACCATTATCAGCGCTTTGTCGTGCACGTCGCATCCTCGACATCAGGAGAACCGGGCAAGGGCTGGCCAACGGTACCATATCCCGGGCACCGCGTAAAAATATCTTCCGCTCACCAGTCGTGAAAGCGGAAGATATCTGCTGTCAGATCGCGCTGGAGTATGGACCCGAAGAAGCTGGTACGCAAGGGTCGTTTCAACAGGGTCGAATCAATACCGGATCCGCGCTCAGTGCGCGCCCTCCCCCTTGAGCACGACCAGGACGGTGTGCAGGAGAATGGCGATATCCAGTCGGACACTGCGTTTGCCGATGTATTGTCGGTCGAGATCGACCTTGCGCTGCACCGACGCCTGGTCGGTGTCGTAGCCGTTCCTGACCTGCGCCAGACCGGTGATGCCGGGCTTGACGACCAGACGGTCGAGATAGTGCGGCACGCCCTTGGCCAGTTTCCTGACGAAGAAGAGACGTTCGGGGCGCGGTCCGATCACGCTCATCTCGCCCTTCAGCACGTTGATGAACTGAGGGACCTCGTCGAGGCGCGTGTGGCGCAAGAAGCGGCCGACACGCGTGACACGACTGTCGTGTTTCTGCGCCCACTGCGGCCCGCTGGCTTCCGCGTCTGTGACCATCGATCGCAGCTTGTAGATCCTGAACGGGCGGCCCGGCTGCAGAATCTTGCGCCGGTTCTGCTCGTCCGGCAGCGTCACGCGACGGCGGCGGCGATTGACCCCGACCCTGCCTTGACGGAAGAAGATCGGGCCTCGCGAGTCGATCTTGATGGCCAGTGCGATGATCGGCAACAGCAACGCGAACAGTGTCAACGCGACAACCGAAACCACGATGTCGATTGTCCGTTGCCAGACCCGGTACACCGCCGAGCATTGCTTGAGCAGTTCGGACTGGAAGTCGGCACGCCGCTCGATCCGCGCCATTTCGCTTTGCCGCGGGCCGGCCGGTCGGCTGACGGTGTCGCGAACGTACGAGGTCGCTATGCTATCGGAGGTGCCGATGGTACCGTTATCGATGGGAGCCATGTATCCGCCTCGAAAAATCTTTTGAAAAACGAAACGCATCATTCTTTGCCCTTTAGGAGATAGACATCCGCGAACCTGAATCCATTCAAGCTACGAGTGCGTAATGCCACAACCACAATTCGATGACTGTTCCTGAGGGTCCCCCGATCCATCAGGGCTTGATTAGGAAACTATTTTAGCACAAGAAAAGAGATAATACAACCCTCAATGTGCTGGAAAAGAAAAAATATCCTTCACAAGAAGCACGAAATTGTCGAATACTTGCTTGCGCTTTCTTCCCCGTTGGGGGATTGTAACTTAGGGAAATCCCCAAGTAAAGCGTTTTTTCGGTAGTGAGAAATTAAAGTCGGAGTTGATGTGACCCTGCCCCGCAATCTGACCGGTCGCATTTTTGCGGTGATCGCCGCGACCATCGTGGTCTACGTTGTCGTCGCCGCCGTGACCGGTTGGGACAGTTTCCGCGACGAGCTCGCGGCGTTTCCGAAGTGGTTGATCCTGCCGCTGGTGGTACTGTCCCTGCTGAACTACCTCTTGCGATATGTGCGCTGGGAAATCTACCTGCGGGCGCTCGGCGTGCGTCTCGATGTCCGGTCGAGCCTCTCGCTGTTCCTGGCGACCTTCTTGATGGTCATCACCCCGGGGAAACTCGGCGAGGTGTTCAAGGCCGGTATCCTGCGCGAGCGATTCGACGTACCGCTGGCAGTGGGCCTGCCGATCATTCTCGCCGAACGTATTTTCGATTTTCTCGGCGTGCTGATTCTGGCGGTTCTGGGCCTGTTCGCCTGGCCCGGTTCGGTCGCCGGGATGAAGGTGGGATTTCTGGCCGCGGCCTCCGTCCCCATCGCCCTCGCGGCGTTTCGCTCGTCGTGGTTGCGGCGGAAACTGCTCACCCGCGCGACACGCACGCCCTACCTGCAGCGATTCCGCTTCGGTCTGGAAGAGGCGCTGGCGACCATGACCAGACTCCTGAGTCTCAGAGCCACCGTACTTGCGTTGATCCTCAGCACTGTCGCCTGGGCGTGCGAGTGCATCAGTCTCTGGGTGGTCTGCCGGGGGCTGCAACTCGAGGTCACGGTGTTCGAAGCCGATTTCATCTACGCCGCCGGCACCCTCATCGGATCCCTGTCCTTCCTGCCGGGTGGACTGGGCGGCACCGAGGCGACCATCGTCTGGCTGTTGATGACCCTCGATATCTCGGATTCGAGCGCCTTGAGCGCGGCGCTCGTGGTACGCGTGGCGACGCTCTGGCTGGCGGTGGCGATTGGTCTGCTGGCATTCCTCGCCGCTCGTGAGACGTTTCTCGGCGGCCGGCGTGGTGCAGCCGCGCGGGAGGCGACAGCCGAACCGTCGGTCAACGGTTCGCGTCCACGTAGATGAGATAGACGGTGCCGAAGGTGGCGAGAGTAGTCAAGATGAGCGGCAAATTCCGGCTGACCCAGCCGGGTTCGTGAGCGGGGACGCTGAGCGTATCGCCCGGATAGACGAGCGGATTCCCCGCGAGCTTCCCCTCCTCGATGAAGATATCGAGATTGACCAGCGTCGAACGGTAGCGACCCTCGTCCGGGGCGTTGTGAACCCAGAAGATCTTGTTCAGCTCCGCGTTGTTCAGCGGCGCGCCGGCCATCATGAGGCAGGTCAGAAGGCGCGTCGGCCCGAGCAGGGGAACAACCGAAGGTTGGGCCACGGCGCCGAAGATCTGAACCCCGTCCGAAGGGGCGATCATGGCGGCGGCTTCCAGCGAGTTGGGGATGATCAGAGTGTCGCCGCCACGCAGGTTGATCGCCGGAAACTCGGTTCCTCCGGACAGCAGCGAGGAGAGATTCACCGTCTGGGTCATGACGCCGGTTTCCTGCTGACGTACCAGGCGCACGGCGTTGAGATTCGCCGACTCGGTCGGTCCGCCGGCCGCGCGCATGGCATCCCAGAGCGACGGCGAGGTCGTGAAGGTGTACGGGCCGGGATTGGCGACGGCGCCCAGCACGAAAATGCGCAGGGCGTTGTACTGGACGATCGACAGGGTCACAGCATCGATATTGGGATTGAACAGCTCAAGCCGATTGCGGATCACCTGCTCGGCCTCGGCGACCGTCAACCCGGCGAGGCTCGTCTCCCCGACCAGCGGGATGAACGCCGTACCGTCCGGTTGCACGGTGAGTTCTCGATCCAGGTCCGGCTGTTGCAGGACATTGAGCTGGAGCACGTCGCCCACTCCCAGGCGGTAGTCCTCGGTGTTGACGACGGGCTGGCCGAAGGCGCTTCCCGTCCACAGGCAACAGTAGATCACCAGAAGTGCGAGTCCGATACCGCTTCGGTTACGGTACATCCGAGGTCCTCCTGCCGGGTCGCGGCCAACGTGTCGCCATCACATCGACGTCAATCATACTGTCCGTTTGCTGCGGTGCCCGCAGCACAAGGTACACGCTTATCCTTTAACCATGTTCAGCTTGTACCAATCGACGGTTTTTCGCAAGCCCTCGTCGAGCGCGATCGCGGGAGTGTAATCGAGCAACTCGGCGGCGAGAGAAACGGCTGCCTGCGAGTGACGGACATCACCGACGCGCGTCTCGACGTGTTCGGGCTCGACCTGCGCGCCGGTCAGTTCACGGATCTTGTAGCACAGATCCTTGATGGTGATCCGGTCGCCGCAGGCGACGTTGTAAGTCAGCCCGCTGGCCTTGTCGGCTGCCCAGGCGGCAGCCAGGTTGGCATCGACCACGTTGCTGATGTAGGTGAAGTCTCGGGATTGCAGACCGTCACCGTGGATCAGCGGCGCGTTGCCAGCGAGGAAGCGCGTCACGAAAAGCGGCACCACGGCGGCGTACTGGCTCTGCGGGTCCTGACGGGGGCCGAACACGTTGAAGTAGCGCAGACCGATGGTGCTCAGACCATAGATACGCGTGAACACGGCGCCGTACAGTTCGGCGATATGTTTGGTGACCGCGTACGGCGATTGCGGCTTCGGTTGCATGCCCTCGTGTTTCGGCAACACCTCCGTGTCGCCGTAGATGGAACTGCTGGCCGCGTAGACGACACGCCGGATACCGAGTTCCTTGGCGGCCCAGAAGATGTTCAGCGTACCGGTCACGTTGTGCTCGTTGCTGGCGAGCGGATTGGCGACGCTACGCGGAACCGAGGCAAGTGCGGCCTGATGAAAGATGCAGTCGACGCCCGCGCAGCAACCCTTCACCGCCTCCAGATCGGTGATGCTGGCCTCCACGAACTCGATCTGGCTGCTGATCGCGTCCAGATTCGCGAGTTTTCCGGTGGACAGGTTGTCGATCACGACGACGTCATGCCCCTGCTCGACCAGTCGAGTGGCGAGGTGCGAACCGATGAATCCGGCGCCGCCGGTAATGAGATGTCGGGCCATGACAGTTACTCGCTTTCTTCAGATACGTATCGGTACCGGCCGTATCAGAGCCGGACGAGATTCGGCGCTTGATGCCCCTTCAACGCATTGCGGGAATCGATGACCGCCAGGTTCTTGTTCTCCAGCAACAACGTGTGCTCAACCTCCGGGTGAGCGGTGACGATGACCGCTGCCTGATACTCGGCAAGGCTGGTGTGATCCCAGCGCTCCAACCTGGTGGCGGTGATCTCCTGGGGCATGCTGCTCACGTGCGGATCGTACCAGTCGACCTGCCCGCCGAGTTGGCTCAAGAGCTCGATGATATCCAGCGCCGGCGATTCGCGCATGTCGTCGATGGCGCTCTTGTAGGCGACGCCCACCACGAGAATCCGGCTGCCGTTGACCGGCAGGCCGCGTGCGTTCAAGGTGTTGCTGACCAGCTGTACCACGTGCCGGGGCATGGCGCCGTTGACCTGCCCGGCCAGTTCGATGAACCGGGCTTCCGAGCCGGCCAGCTTCGCTTTCCAGGACAGGTAGAACGGATCGATGGGTATGCAGTGGCCGCCAAGTCCGGGTCCGGGATAGAAGGGCATGAACCCGAACGGCTTGGTCGCCGCGCCCTCGATCACTTCCCAGACATCGATACCCATGGCCGAACACATCAGGGCGATCTCGTTCACCAGGCCGATGTTCACGCTCCGGAACGTGTTCTCGAGCAGCTTGACCGTCTCGGCGACCCGCACCGACGAGACGGGCACGACCGTATCCATGACCTGCTCGTAGAGGGTGCTGGCGACCTTGGTGCAGGCGGGCGTTACACCGCCGACGACCTTGGGGATGTTGACGGTGTGGTAGTCCGGATTGCCGGGATCGACCCGCTCCGGCGAGAATGCCAGGTAGAAGTCCTCGCCCACGCGGGCGCCGTTCTCCGCCAACAGGGGCAGGATGACCTCTTCGGTCGTGCCGGGATAGGTCGTACTCTCGAGTATGATCAGCATGCCCGGGTGCAGGTGGGGCGCGATCTGGCCGACCGCCGACTGGATGAACGAGATGTCCGGATCGCGGGTCTTGCTCAACGGTGTCGGCACGCAGATGTTGATACTGTCGACGTCGGCGATACCGTCCATTTCGGTCGTCGCGCGGAACTTGCCGGCGTTGACGAGTTCCGCCACTTCGGCCGACGGCACGTCGAGGATGTAGCTCTCGCCCCGATTCAGCTGTTCGACCTTTTCAGCGGAAAGTTCGAACCCGGTGACGGAAAAACCTGCCTTGGCGTACGATACGGCAAGTGGCAACCCAACGTACCCGAGACCGATGACACCCAGCCTGGCCTGCTTGCTGGCAATGCGCTCCACAACAGCTTCCACAGCGACCCTCCAACCTGTCCGGCGTCCGGGACGCACGCTCCGGCAACACCGTATCGAGAAACAGATGACCTGATTCGATGCCGATCATGTTCGATCACACACGATTATGCAAGGGGCGTACCGCTCGATTTGATCTCTTCCTGGAGGCGTTTCATCTCCTGCCGGGTCTCCCGTAAATACCCGAACTTGCGGATCAGACGCCGCACCAGGACCAGCGCAAAGAGCCAGACCAGACCCATCGCGCCCCAGCGGTAAAAGGAATGCAGATGCGATCCGTGCTTGTCGAAGAGGTGGCCGACCGTGGTGGCAAAAAAACAGAGGGTGACCACGAAGGCCGCCAGCACGACGAGGTGCACGATACTACTGAAAAAATCTTCCCGACAGCGTAAGTACTGGCGCAGCGGGAAGTCGACTCCCTTGCCGTCGCGAAAGCGGGAGTCGAAGATCTCGGAACGTCTACGGGATCTCTTCGTAATCAGCATCGCTGATTTCCTGCCGGGTCAGGGGTTCGCGTTCTCGGCCGGACGTCTTGCCGGCGCCTGCGTCACCAGGCGCGCCGGGATCACGCCGCCCGCCGTCAAAAAAACCGTTGCCGGCAGACCGACGGGACGCACGCTTCCGCGGCGGCACCAGCAATCGTCTCAACGACCGCCAGAGCCACAGGAAGAACAATCCCACAACCAGCCATTTCCACAACATGTCCGCAACTTCTCCGCGAGGCAGGTAACACGCGTCGGCTGCCGGTTCACCAAGCGCAATATACACACCATGAATGTGGGGGCAAGCCGGCCCGATGCCAAGCAGAAAAGTCGGCGCCACGAGAGAGCGGCGGTTGGCCGGCTTTCGGGAGTGAGGAAGCGATTGCGCCAAGGGGAAATTGGTACGCCCGGCGGGATTCGAACCCACGGCCTCTTGCTCCGGAGGCAAGCGCTCTATCCAGCTGAGCTACGGGCGCACCAGAAGGGCAACAATACAAGATGCGAGCGCGGCGCTGCAAGGCGGCTTTGCACGCAGACGGCAGGAAATATGGATGCTGGTCTACGCCGGGTCAATCGTCAATTTCCGCGACCGAGTCCGATCCCGCAGCCGCGGACAGCGCAGCTTGGCCCGAGGCGAGCAACTGGCGCGCGTAGGAGAGCTGAGCCTCGCTGTCCCCGCTGGCGTAGCCCTCGCCGCCGAGCAGACGGGCAATCTCGGCGATCCGTTCCTGCGTGGTGACCTGCGCGATGCGTACAACGGTACGTTCGGCTTCGCGAGCCTCGTCGTCCGGACCCTGCCCGGCGCGTTCCCTGTCCACGACTTTCGCCACCGTCACGTGCGTATCGCCGTGCACCGCCATGGTCGGCAGATGCGTGATGCAGACGACCTGTCCCGCCGTGGTCAGCTCCTTCAGCAACCGCGCGACGGGCCGGGCCGTGTCCATACCGAGACCGGCGTCGATCTCATCGAGCAACAAGAGCGGCACCTCCGCCGTGGCCCGTTGCATGGCGGTCAGCCCGAGGTGGATGCGCGAGCGTTCGCCGCCCGAGGCGACGGCCGCCACGTCGCCCATTCGCTCGCCGGGATTGGTCCGGACGAACAGGGAGACGTTGTCGGCACCGTGCTCAGCAACGGCGCACCGCCGCTCGTCGATGACCACGGGCCCGCTGTCGTCGTATCGCAGCTCCACGCGGAACTCGAGTTCGAGGCCGGGCAGGGCGAGCCGGCGGATATAGCGCTCGGCGCGGCGAGCTACCTGCGCCGCGTGCGCCGAACGAAGTCGGTGCAGTTCTTTCGCTGCGGTCTCGAGCCGGCGGCGGGCGTTCTCCGTCTGTTCTGTCAAGGCGCCCAGGTCGGCCTCGCCGCCTTCCTGACGCGCGATCTTCTCGGCCAGGTCGTCGCACAAGTGGATCAAGCCGGGAACGTCGCGTTGGTATTTGCGACCCAGTTCCTCGTACAGGGCTTTGCGTTCCTGGAGTTCGTCGAGGCCCGCAGGATCCAGATCGAGCCCGTCCAGGAAACGATCGAGTTCCAGGGCGGCCTGCGCTACCGCGTCTTCGGCTTGCTGCAGGGAATCGAGCACGGCGGCGAGCCGGCTGCTGTGTTGCGCGAGGGGATCCAGCGTGGCGATGCAGGCACCAATACCGTCGCGCACGGGTTCAGGCCCGGCTGTCAGGCGTTGCAGGGCCGTCGCTGCGCCCTCCTGCAGGGCGCTCGCGTGTTGCTTCAGCTGGAGTTGTTCGAGGAGCGACGCCTCCTCTTCCACGTCGAGCTGAGCCGCTGTCAGCTCGCGGTACTGGTAGCGCCACAGATCGAGCTGCTCGCCGGCGAAGGCCTGTTCCTGCCGGCGTTCGGCGAGTTCGCGGGAAACGCGTCGAAAACACGCCAGCGCATCGGCCAGCTCGGCAACACACGTTTCGTTTCCCTGCATCTGATCGAGCAGGCGACGGATGTAGCCGGAATCGCCGAGTTCGCGTTGCTGGTCCTGGCTCTGCACCGACAAGAGGCGTGGGCCGATCCGTTCGAGCAGCGGCAGCGAGGAAACGAGCCCGTTGATCAGGACTCGGCTGCGTCCTCGACGACGCAACTCGCGCCGCAGGACGAGCACGCCGTCGACGCCGATACGGATGCCGATTTCACCGAGAAACGCCAGCACGCCCGGCTGCTCGCTGCAATCGAAGACGCCTTCGACGTACGCCGTCTCCTCTCCGCGTCGCACCAGATCCTTGTTCGCCGTCTTTCCGCACAGCAAGGCCAGGCCACCGGCGACGAGGCTCTTGCCCGCCCCGGTCTCCCCCGTCAGCACGGTCAGCCCCTCGCCGATGGGCAAGATGACCTCGTCGACCAGTGCCAGATTGCCGACCCGTAGCTCGCGCAGCATCAGTGGTCGTTCCCTTGTCGTTGCGGTGCGCCCCAGTTCAGCTTGCGCCGCATCACCTGGTAGAAACTGCTCTGGGGAAACTTGACCAGATTGACTTCCCGCTCGGAAACCTTCACGGTCAAGCGGTCGCCGTTTTCGAGCGTCGTGGCCCGCTGCCCGTCGGCCGTCAAGGTGGCGCCTTCACCCAACTCATGAAGCAACAGCTCTATCGATATGTTTTTAGCGATGATAAGCGGACGCATGCCGAGGCTGTGCGGGCAGATGGGCGTCAACAGCAGACAAGTTACCGCCGAGTGGCAAATCGGCCCGCCGGCGGACAGGTTATAGGCTGTCGATCCCGTCGGCGTGCTGAAGATGACACCATCGCCGAGCCAGCGACCCAGCGAATCGCCGTCGAGGCGCACTTCCAGATCGAGCGCGCGCGGCAGCGGCCCCATGTTGACCACGAGGTCGTTCAACGCCGATACGGTGGCGATTTCGCGGTCGCCGCGCCAGACCACACTGTAAACACGCGACCGGGTATCGAGGTGATACTGATTGCTGAACAGACGCGTCAGCGCGTCCGCGAGTTCGTCGACCGGCACGTCGGTCAGGTAGCCGAGCGAACCGAGGTTGATGCCCAGCAGCGGCACGCCGGTGCGGTCGATGATACGAGCAGCGCGCAGCATCGTGCCGTCGCCGCCGAGCGCGATTATCACGTCCGCCTTGCGGACCAGCGCCTCGTCGGCCAGACCGCGCTCCGCGTCGCCAACGGTTGCGGCCATGGTCTGGGAAAGAAACACGCGCACGCCGCTGGCCACGCTCTGCTTCTCGATCAGCGCGATGGCGGGGAGCAGGTCTTCCTTGCGCGGATTACCGAACAGTCCGAGTGAGCGTATTTTCATGTTCGCGACTTCTCCCCGGCGCAGCCAGATACCCTGTCACGACGCACTCTGTGCCCGGTTCTTGCGTTCCAGGTTGTCGAGCTCCTGACGGATGCGCGCGCAAATCGGCTCGGGATGCAGGTCGAGGGCTTCGAGCAACTCGTTGCGCGTCGCGTGTTCCTGGAACGCATCGGGGATGCCGATATTGATGATCCGGGGCTGCGGACCGGAACGCGCAGCGGACCACTCCAGGATCGCCGCGCCGAAACCGCCGGCGAGGCTGTTCTCCTCCAGGGTTGCCACGAGTCGGTGACGACGGCAGACATCGTCGAGCAGTTCCGCATCGAGGGGCTTGACGAATCGCATGTCCACGACCTCGACCGAATAGCCGGCGCGACGTAACAATCCCGCGGCTTCCAGCGCGGGATGCACCAGCGAACCGACGGCGAGCAGACAGGCATCTTCGCCCTGGCGCAGCGTCTCGGCCTTCCCGATGGGCAATGCCCGGAGCGACTCGTCCATGGCGACTCCGACACCGGCGCCGCGTGGGTACCGGATGGCCGTTGGACCGTCGATCCGCTGCAGCGCAGTGGCCAGCATGTGTCTGAGTTGATTCTCGTCCCGAGGCGCCATCACCACGAGGCCCGGGATCATGCGCAGGTAAGTCAGATCGAACACGCCGTGGTGGGTCGGGCCGTCCTCACCCACGACACCGGCGCGGTCGATGGCAAAGACCACCGGCAGTTTCTGCAACGCCACGTCATGCACGATCTGGTCGATGGCCCGCTGCAGGAAGGTGGAATAGATCGCCACGACCGGTTTGAGCCGGTTGCAGGCGAGCCCGGCGGCGAAGGTAACCGCGTGCTCCTCGGCGATGCCCACGTCGTAGAAGCGGTCCGGGAAGCGCTCCCGGAAACCGACCAGACCGGTTCCGTCGGGCATGGCGGCGGTGATCGCCTGTACGGTATCGTCCCGGTCGGCCAGTTCGCACATGGTCTTGCCGAAGACCGACGTGTAGCTGGGCACTTTCGCCGGGACCGCCTTGATACCCGAGGCCTTGTCGAATTTGCCCACACCGTGGTATCGCGAACCGTCCTGCTCGGCGAACTTGTAGCCCTTGCCCTTCTTGGTGATCGTGTGCACGAGCACCGGACCCTTGATCTTGCGGACCGCCTCGAGCGTCTGGATCAAGGTCGGCAGGTCGTGGCCGTCGATGGGACCGAAATAGCGAAAGCCGAGTTCCTCGAACAGGACCGTCGGCACGATGAGTTGCTTCAGACTCTCCTTGACCCGACTGGCCAGGCTCTGGGCAGTGCTGCCGCGCGGAAACCGGCCCAGCAAACGCCAGAGAAAGGCCTCGAAACGATTGTAGTGCTGTCCCGCCGTTATCTGCGTCAGGTACTTGGCGATGGCGCCGACGTTGGGCGAGATGCTCATCTTGTTGTCGTTGAGCACCACGATGAAATCCGTCTTGGCCTGGCCGGCGTTGTTCAGACCCTCGTAAGCGAGCCCGCCGGTGAGCGCGCCGTCGCCAACCACCGAGATGACCGCATGATCTTCGTTCCGGAGATCCCGGGCGGTTGCAAAGGCCAGACCCGCGCTGATGGCCGTGCTGGCGTGCCCGACGCCGAACATGTCATGGGCGCTTTCGAGCCGTTTGGGAAAACCGCTCACGCCGCCCTGTCGGCGCAGCGTCGCGAACCGCTCCTGGCGTCCGGTCAAGAGCTTGTGACCATAGGCCTGGTGCCCGACATCCCAGAGGATCTTGTCCCGCGGCGTACGGAATACCCGATGCAAGGCAACGGTCAGTTCCACGACCCCGAGACTCGGCGCCAGATGACCGCCGTTGCGTGAGACCGTGGTGATGATCTCTTCTCGCAACTCGGCGCAGAGCGCCTGCAGCATCTCGACGTCGAGCGCGGCAAGCTGTTCGGTGGCGGTCAAGGTGGGCAGGATGCGTGCCATCCCCATTTCCTTTCCTGTCGTCGCGAAATCGTGTGCGGGTACCGACGAGCGCCAGACGATACCCCGACGCAGCCCGACGGTTCCTAACGAATCCTAACGAATCCTAACGACCGGGAAGCCCGAAAGCCAGTGCGAAAAGGCTGCCGAAGACAATTCCCATCACCACGTGCCACGGGTGATGTGCTTGCGGATCGAGGTAGCGGGCGACCCGATGTTGCAGTGGACCGTTCGCCGGTCCCCAGTGCACGAGACTATACACGAAAAAACGTTGCCGCTGCATTTCGCTGCGCAGGCGGATCGTGTCGTGCACGACGATCACGGTGAAGACCAGACAGATGGCGACTTCGGTAGCGTCCCAGCCGAGCCGCACGATGCTCAACACCGTCAGGCAGGAGAGCACCGCGGCGTGCAAACTCGGCAAGCCGCTGCTCTGCGCCAGCACCTGCAAGGCCAGTCGGCGTTGTGCCGCAGAATAGATGACCAGTTTGCCCACCTGGCCGCTTATCCCGCAGAAGAGAACGAGTAGCCAGACCGGTAGTTCGTGCACCGCAAGCATAGTACCTACCTGTCACGTTGCCAGAGCATCCGTAACAAGCCGAGCAGACGATCGGTCTCTGTCCCGGCTACGAGAACGCCCGCCAGCGTCTCCATCCCCTGCCGGCCGTGTCGATTGGTACGCCGGCGCGCCCGTTCGATACCCTCCACACGGACCCAGGTGGCCTTGCCGGCGGCCTGGTCCTTGCCGGCGCTCTTGCCCAGCACCTCACTGGAAGCCGTGATGTCGAGCAGATCATCGGTGCCCTGAAAAGCCAGTCCCAGGGCGATACCGGCCTCGTGAACACGCGTGACGATACCTGTGCCGGCACCGGCGAGCTGGGCGCCGGCAGTCATGGCGGCGGCGATCAAGGCCGCGGTCTTGCGCCGGTGTATGCGGCCCACGACCGCGGCGGTAACCGGCTGCCCCTCGCTGTCGAGATCATCCTGCTGGCCACCAACCATTCCGGCCGGTCCCACGGCCTCGGCGACGCGCCGAATCACCGCCGGGGCGACCGCTGACGGCAACCGGGCGAGCACGGCGAAGGCGAGCGCCTGCAGACCATCACCGGCGAGTATGGCCGTCCCCTCGTCGAAGGCTACGTGACAGGTCGGCTGTCCGCGACGCAACACATCGTCATCCATGGCGGGCAGATCGTCGTGTATCAAGGAATAGGTGTGCAGCATCTCGAAGGCGGCAGCCGCGTCGACGGCCGTGGCGCGCGCGACGGCCGGCAGCCGGCGGCGGTCCTGGCGCAAGGCGTCGTAGGTCCACAACAGCAAGGCGGGCCGCAATCGTTTGCCGCCGCTGAAAAGACTGTGCGCCATGGCCCGGGCCAGCCGACGCGGGATGCTCCGATCCGTACGCAGCAGGCGCCGCAGGGTGGTTTCGACGTTCTTCTTCTCTTGAGCAAGGGCGTGTCTGACGGCCGACGGTTTCATCAGGAGCCGACCGCTCGCAGCATGGATTCGTAGGTGTTCTCCAGCAACATGGCGATGGTCATCGGCCCCACGCCGCCGGGTACCGGTGTCAGCGCCGAAACGTGGCCCAGCAGGGCCTCGGCGTCGACATCGCCCACCAGCCGCGTTCCCTTCTTCGTTTCCGGGGCGTCGATGCGATTGATCCCGACATCGATGACCACGGCGCCGGCCTTGATATGCTCCGGTCCCAGAAAACGAGGGGCGCCCATGGCGGCGACCACGATGTCGGCCTTGCGCGTCGTGGCCGGCAGGTCGCGCGTGCCGGAATGGCAGATCGTCACCGTGGCGTTGGTGTCGGCACCTTTCAGGGAGAGCAACATGGCCAGCGGACGACCAACGATCACGCTGCGCCCGACGATGGTCACGTCACGTCCGGAAACCGGGATGTCGTAACTCGTGAGCAAGCGCAGGACACCCTTCGGCGTGCAGGGTACGACCGAGGGATGGCCGGCAACCAGCCGACCCAGGTTCACCGGGTGAAATCCGTCCACGTCCTTGGCCGGGTCCACCGAGCGGAGCACAAGTTGCTCGTCGATGCCACGCGGCAAGGGAAGCTGGACTAGGATCCCGTCGATCCGGGTATCGGCGTTCAACTCGCCGATCAACCCGAGTATTTTCTGCTGGGGAGTATCGGTGGGCAACCGATGGGTCACGTGGTGGAACCCGATTTCCTCGCAGCCCTTCTCCTTGTTGCGCACATAGACGGCCGAGGCGGGATCGTCGCCTACCAGTACCACCGCCAGACCGGGCTTGCGCGCCGCCGCCGCAACCTTGTCGCGCAACGTTTCGAGCACGGCGTCGCGTACGGGCTTTCCCTTCAACAGCAGTGTCTCCACACCGATCTCCTGTTCAGCGTTCGGCGACTACTTGGCGTAGGCCGTGGCGCGGGTTTCCCGAATGACCATCACCTTGATCTGACCCGGATACTCCAGCTCGCCCTCGACTCGACGACTGATCTCGTCGGCGAGCAGGGCCGCGTCGGCGTCCGAGACTTTATTGTTGTCGACCATGATCCGTATTTCGCGTCCGGCCTGGATGGCGAAGGACTTCTCCACGCCGTCGAAACCATCGGCGATCTTCTCGAGACTCTCGAGCCGCTTGATGTAGTTGTCGAGGCTCTCGCGCCGGGCGCCGGGGCGGGAAGCGGATGCCGCATCGGCGGCCGCGGTGATGAAGGTATAGGGCGAGCTCGGCTCGACGTCCTGGTGGTGTCCGCCGACGGCATTGATTACCGTATCGTTCTCACCGAATTTCTTACAGATGCGAGCGCCGATCAGTGCGTGCGGACCATCCATCTCGTGGTCGGCGGCCTTGCCGATGTCGTGCAGGAAACCACAGCGCCGTGCGAACTTGGGATCGAGACCGAGTTCGCTGGCGATGCTCGCCCCGACCGCCGCAACCTCTTTGCTGTGCAGCAAGAGGTTCTGCCCGTAACTGGTGCGGAAGTGCAGGCGCCCGACGTAGCCGAACATCTTCGGGTTGATGTTCTGCACGCCGACATCGAGACAGGCTTGCTCGCCGATTTCCTTGATACGTTCAAGCACTTCCTGCTCGGTACGTTTGACAACCTCTTCGATGCGTCCCGGGTGAATACGGCCGTCGCGGATCAGCAGGCGCAACGACTGATAGGCAATCTCCCGACGCACGGGATCGAAGCCGGAGATGATGACGGCCTCGGGAGTATCGTCGATGATCACATCCACGCCGGTGGTGATCTCGAAGGCGCGAATGTTGCGACCCTCACGCCCGATGATGCGGCCCTTCATCTCATCGTTGGGCAGGTCGACCACCGAGACGGATTCTTCCGCCACATGGTCGGCGGCGTACCGTTGCACGGCCAGACTGAGGATCCGCTGGGCGTCCCGGCGGGAGGTGCGCTCGCTCTCCTCCCTGATCTGTTTGACCTTCTTGGCGGCGCTGTGCCGGGCATCGGAGATCATGTTGTCCATGAGCAGATTCTTGGCGTTTTCCGCACTGAGGCCGGCTATGTGCTCGAGCTTGCGATTCTGCTCGGCGATGGTCTCACGGAGTTTCCGGGAGTTTTCCTCGGCCTCGCTGAGATTCGTCTTGAGTTCCGATTCGACCTTTTCGAGACGGCTCTCCTTGGAGTCGATGTACGCGACCTTCTTGTCCAGATTTCGTTCGCGCTGGTCGAGCGCCGACTGCCGGTGCGAATTCTCTTCGCGGATCTTCTGCGTTTCATCCTCGAAGCTATGCCGCACGCGGTACAGCTCTTCCTTGGCTTCCAGCTTGGCTGACTTGAGGATGTCGTCCGCTTCGCGTTGCGCGTCGCGCAGGATCCGTTCTTTCATCTCCCGAGCCTGACCGTACTGACCCTCTATCCGCTTTTTCTGAATGAACCAGCCGATGAGGAAGAATACGATCGACGCACCGACGACGTAGGCATACGTCACGGGCTGTGGCATGGATATATCTCCTTCCCATTCAGGAAAGAAGAAAAATCGGGAAGCGTTCTGGCGGGAATGTAAATTCCCCGCTAAGTCGTGTGTGCCGGAAGCAACTGAACCTGCTGCTCCAGGTGGGTTTCCTGTTCTGCCTCGCGGCTATCCCCTCTCGGGGCGCGGCCTTGAGTCAGAAACACCGGAATCCCGTCGACGAAGTGTTGGCTCACTTGTACGACACATCACGGGCCAAGCAGGGAATCACCTTTTCAACTCAAAAACCCTCAAGCTCTGCCCACTTCTTTATCAAGAAGCTGGGCTATCTGTCCAGTCTTCTCTTCGAGCATGGCCAGCGCCTCGTGGCGTTTCTGGCGTTCCCGGAAGAGCTCATCGGCTATGTTTATCGCCGCCAGTATCGCGATCTTTGCTGTCGACGCTACGCTGGAATTGTCTGCGATCTCGCGCATCTTGTCGTCAACGAACTTGGCCACCTTCTGGACGTACTCAGTGTTGGCCTCACCCCGCAGGGTGTATTCATGGCCGTATATTTTAACACTAATGCTTTTCGGGTCGAGCATCCATCTGATCCCACCGCTTCGGGAAGCCTCCGAAAGAGCGACTGCCTGCTCGCTTTCCGGATCCACCTCCGGTTACCCGAGCGCCTCGAGTTTCTCCAGAAGGCCACCCACTTTTTCCTCGATCTCTCTCCTCTTTTCCTCAAAATGCTCGGAACGTGCGGCGCCTTGCCGCGTCTGTTCGAGCTCACGATTCATGCGAACGCTCTCGGTTTCCAGCGTTTCGCAACGGGACTGCAGTTCTTCCCGTTGTTGCCGGAGAGTCGAATTCTCGCTGCGAAGGTCCTTGATCAACTCGATTGCTTCGGCGACCTTCTGTTCGAGATGGCTGAAATTGCTGCTATCCATCGTTTCTACGGAACTTCCTTGTTGGGTTGAGGGAACGGGCGGGCTCCCTCCCGCTCCTGGGTTCTAACTCCTGAGCAGTACATCCAGTTGCTCGGCGAGCGTTTTCTGGATCTTGGCGACGGCTTTATCCACCGTCTTGCCCTTCAGATTACCTTTAACCGAGCGGAACTTCAAGCGAATTCCGAAAGCAGCCCGCTGATCGGGTAATTCCTTACCTCGATAGATATCAAAGAGTTCCACACTCTCGAGCAGATCGCCAGCGGATTCCTCGACGAGCGCGCGCACCTGCTGGTAGCGCAGTCCTGCGGGAACCAACAAGGAAAGATCGCGTTTGACGGCGGGAAAACGCGAATATTGTTTGAATTCAACCGATTCCGGCTGCAAGTTCAAGCAGCTCAGATCGAGTTCGGCCACCGCGACCGGCGTTTCCAGATCGAAGGCCGAAAGTACGGCGTCGGCAACGCGACCGGCGTGTCCGACCCGGGCGCCTGCCCCGTCTTGAATCGACCACTGCTGCCCGCCCGCCAGATAGCGTTCCGTGTCTTCCGGAACCAGCGCCAGCGGCACCCGCCAGAGCTGTCCGAGCATGTCGATCGTGGCCTTGATCTCGAGCAGGTCGCACGGGACGCCGTCGAGACCGCTGTCACGCCAACCGGCGATGCCGATCTGCGCCAGCAGCGGTTCCTCGGGCAGAAGCTTTTCGGCTTCGTGCCGGCTGTCGGTGATGGTCGGGCCTTCGGGCCAGAAAACCTTGTTGATTTGAAATAGCCGGACGGGCACCCGATTGCCGGCATTGATGTTGTGAGCAGCGACCCGCAGCAGCGAGGGCAGCAACGAAGTGCGCAGCAGTATCTCACCGCCATGATGGGGATTGGCAACGGGCAGGCAGTGGGTCCGGACATCGCCGTCGGCGAGCTGCAGGTGCTGCAGATCTCGACGCTCCATGAACGATGAGGTCACCATCTCGAAATACCCAGTGCTGGCCAGAAAGCGCCGTATTCGGTCCTTGACCGTATCATCGAGTCGTCGACGGCCGCCGGAACCGCCCCGGACCAGGTGCGAAGACTCGCCGAGGTGGTCGAAACCGCAGATCCGCGCGATCTCCTCGATGAGATCCACTTCCTGATGCACGTCGCGTCGGTAGCTGGGTACCTCTACCATCATGTTGACCGCGCTGCGCTTGCGGCTGTCGACGTTGCCCAGCGGTTTCACCTTCAGCCCCAGGCTGTGCAGGATGTCGGCCGCGGTCTCGGTTTCCATGTCCGTACCCAGCAATCGATTCACCTGGTAAACCCGCAACGGGACCTCGCCAGGAGGCTTGCGATCGGGATCCTGACGATCGATCCACTCGGGTATGACGCTCGCCGAGGCGTGCTCCTGCAACAGGTAAAGCGCGCGATGGGCAGCCTTCTCGACCATGTCCCAGTCTGCCTCGCGCTCGAAACGATACGAGCTCTCGCTGATCAATCCCAGGCCGCGGCTCGCTCGGCGTACCAGCAGCGGATCGAAAAACGCACTCTCGAGGACCAGCTCGCTGGTATGGATATCGACCTCGCTGCGTGCGTTGCCCATCACACCAGCGATGGCGACCGTTCCGTCCGCGTCGGCGATGATCAGGTGTTCGGGTCCGAGCTTGCGCTCCAGTCCATCCAGGGTCGTCGTCGTGGTATCGGCTTCGGCACGTTTGATATAGATGGTGTCGCCGAGCAGTTTCTTGCGATCGAAGGCATGCATCGGCTGTCCCATTTCGAACATGACGTAGTTCGTGATATCGACCACGTTGTTGATGGGACGCGCGCCGAGGGCCCGCAGCCGATTCTGTATGTAGTCGGGCGCCGGACCGATGGCGACGCCTTCGGCGGCGTACGCCGAATAACGCGGACAATCGCCAAAGTCCTCCACCTCGATCTTGACATCCAGCGCGCCGATACCACCCTTCTGCGCCGACCACACGCGCGGCGGCGTGACGGTCGTCTTGTAGAGCGCCGCCACCTCACGCGCGACGCCGAGATGACTGAGCCAGTCCGGTCGATTGGGAGTTACCTCGATGTCGAGCACGACGTCGCGGAAGCCGTAGATCTCGTCGGCCGCTGTGCCGGTTCGGAAATCGCCGGTCAACTCGATGATCCCGTTCGCCTCCGCGCTCAGCCCCAGCTCGGCCGCCGAACAGATCATGCCGTGGCTGACCTCGCCCCGGATCTTGGATTTCTTGATCTTCAGCCCATTGGGCAGCACGGTACCCGGCGTTGCCAGCAGGATGTCCTGTCCGGCCCGCACATTCGGCGCACCACACACGACGGACATGGATTCGCTGCCGTCGTGAACCTGACACAGGCTCAGCTTGTCGGCGTTGGGGTGCCGCTCGCAATCGATCACCTTGGCCACCACGACGCCGGGAAAGGTCTGTTCGTAGACATCGACGCATTCGACATTGAGCCCGGCCGCGGTCAAACTCGCGGCCAGCTCCTCCGGCGAACCTTCCCAGGATACCAACTCGCGGAGCCAGTCCAGGCTGATCTTCACAGCACACCTCGGAATTGTTTCAGGAAGCGCAGGTCGTTTTCGTAAAGCAAGCGGATATCGTTGATGCTGTATTTGAGCATGGCGATGCGATCGATGCCCATGCCGAAGGCAAAGCCGGTATACGCATCATCCTGGTAGCCGGCGGCCTTGAAGACATTGGGATGCACCATGCCCGCGCCCATGATCTCGAGCCAGCCGGTCTGCCCGCAGACGCCACAGCCGCTGCCCCCGCAGACCACGCAGTGCATGTCGACCTCGACCGAGGGCTCGGTGAAGGGGAAGTAGTGGGGACGAAACCGGATTTCCTGGTCGGTGCCGAAGAACTGGCGCACGAAGGACAGGACCGTGTTCTTCAGATCGGCCAGGCTGATATTCTCGTCGACACAGAGACCTTCGATCTGGAAGAACTCCGACGCGTGGGAAGCATCGGTGTTCTCGTTGCGATAGACGCGACCCGGAAAGACGTAGGCCAGCGGCGGCGTGACCCGTTCCATGGTCCGCACCTGGACCGGCGATGTCTGTGTACGCAGGCAAACTTCATCGTTGATGTAAAAGGTATCCTGGATATCGCGGGCCGGATGGTCGTCGGGAAAATTCAAGGCCGTGAAGTTGTAGTAGTCGAGCTCGACGTCCGGCCCTTCGCGGCGACTGTAGCCCATGCTGTAGAAGATGTCGCAGATCTCCTCCAGCACGGTCAGCAGGGGATGCAGCGCACCCAGTTGCGCCTGTGCCCGGCCGGGCAGCGTCAGATCGAACCGCGTCGCGGCGGCTGCCGCGACCTGGCTTACGCGGACGAGAGCCGCCTCCAGTTCGGTCGAGAGTTCGGACTTGACCTGGTTCAGCAAGGCGCCCATCGCCGGGCGCTCGTCGGGATCGACGTCCTTCAGACCGCGCAGCAAGGTCGTCAACGATCCCTTGCGACCCAGAAAAGCCACGCGTACACGCTCGAGCGCATCGGCCGAGGTCGCTTCACGTATCTGCTGCAGTCCCTCGTCGCGTAGCGTGTTGATGGTCTCTCGCATCGAATCCCCTTCGCGGGTCCGTTCGTTCCGGCTGCTTACGAATTCGCGTTGCGTGCGACCTCGGCCAGCTTGGCGAATCCGGCTTCGTCACGAACAGCAAGATCGGCGAGCACCTTGCGATCGATATCGATGTTCGCCTTCTTCAAGCCGCTGATGAAGTGGCTGTAACTCAGGCCATTGAGCCGCGCAGCCGCATTGATGCGGATGATCCACAGGCGGCGAAAATCACGTTTGCGAGCCTTGCGGTCCCGGTACGCGTAGGCCATGGCGCGCTCGACAGCCTCTCGCCCGGCCCGCGTCTGGTTCTTCTTCCCGCCGAAAAAACCTTTCGCTCGCTTGAGAATCCGCTTGCGGCGCTGCTTGGCCGCCGGATTGTTGGTCGCTCTTGGCATGACGTGCCTCCTCTATGGTACCAATCGGTTAGTTTGTCTGTTGATTGCCGGCTGCGTATTACCCGCCGGCCAGCATGCGCTTGGCCCGGGCTTGATCAGCCGTGGAGACGAGCGACCTTTTCCGCAAGTTGCGCAGCCGTTTCGGACTCTTCGCCGTGAACAGGTGACCATGATAGGCTTTGTTTCGCCGTACGCGTCCGCTGCCCGTCAGCTTGAACCGCTTGGCGGCGGCGCGGTTGGTCTTCATCTTCGCCTTTCCCATTACTCTTTCCTCTCTATCGTGCCGGAACTCCGCAGAGACCGACGTGCGTTTGACCGCTTTGTGTGGACCGATGTCGTTGTTGTTTTCCGACCGCCAGCGCTGCGACGCGGTGCTACTGCGTCTTCTTTGGCGCCAGGATGAAGGATATGAAACGTCCCTCGCGGGTCGGCCGCGATTCCGGGGTGCCATGCTCCTCCACCTCTTCCACGAGGTGATTCAGGAACTCGATGCCCAGATCCAGGTGTGAAATCTCACGTCCCCGGAATTGCATGATAACCTTGACCTTGTTGCCCGCCTCGAGAAACGAGATGATGTGTTTCTTCTTGAAGTTGTAGTCGTGGTCATCGGTCTTCGGGCGAAACTTGATCGTCTTCACCTTCTGGGTGTGCGCTTGCTGGCGAGCTTTCCTGGCTTTCTTGCTCTGCTCGTACTTGAACTTCCCGTAGTCCATGATCCGGCAAACCGGGGGCCGCGCCGTGGGTGCGACCTCGACCAGGTCGAGACCCCGATCGGCGGCGATCGAGAGCGCCTCGGATGTGTCCAGGATACCCAGCTGGGTTCCTTCCTCGTCCACAACCAGAACGCGAGGGATCTTGATCATTCGATTGACCCGAGTCGGTTTCCTACCCTTGATAAGTCATACCTCCTGCCGGGGTTCGCCGCCGCAATCGCTTCGGATTCCGGCAAAGAAAAAACGGGCACAAAGGCCCGCACGGGATTCCAACCGTTCCGTCCCAGAACCAGGGCCAGCAACGGTGAGAGGGCGGTACCTCTGCTTGTCGACAACCGGGCCGCTTTCCCCTTGGCCCGGCTGCTTTTATCTGGTTAGTAAACTAGTCCCTGCGTGACACTTCGTCAAGGAGATCTTGGCCGAGCTCGGCGACCGGCATCTGCCCCCGATCGCCGCGTTTCCGCACCCGGACGGCCACGAGATTCTGTTCGATCTCCTTGCTCCCGACCACGAGCATGTAGGGCACGTGCAACACCTCGGCCTCGCGTATCTTGAAGCCGATCTTCTCGTCGCGATCGTCAAGGCCGATCCGTAGACCGAGTTCACGCAGCTGCTGAGCCACCTGACGGGCATACTCGTGCTGGTCTCGGCTGACCGACAGCACGCGGGCCTGTTCCGGCGCCAGCCACAGCGGGAATTCGCCGGCGTGGTGCTCGGTGAGCACGCCGATGAATCGCTCCAGCGAGCCCATGATGGCTCGATGTACCATGTACGCGTAACGTTCCTGCCCTTCGTGGTCCGTGTAACAGACATCGAAACGGCGCGGCAGGTTGAAATCGAACTGCACCGTGCTCGTCTGCCACTTGCGGCCGAGGGCATCGATGAGCTTCACGTCGATCTTGGGGCCGTAGAAAACAGCTTCGCCTTCCTCGCGCGTGTAATCGAGCCCGTGTTTCCGTAGGGCCTTGACGAGAGATTTCTCGGCGGCGTCCCACTCCTCGTCGCTGCCGGCGTATTTCTGCGGATTCTCGGGATCGCGAACCGAGAGTTCGGTCTTGAATTCGTGGAAGCCGAAGTTTTCCAGCAGATCCTTGACCAGCTGCAAACAGTCGCTTACCTCATCTTCGAGTTGCTCCGGCGTGCAGAAGATGTGCGCGTCGTCCTGGGTAAAACCGCGTACCCGGAACAGGCCGTGCAGCGTACCCTTCAGTTCCGCGCGGTAGACGGTCCCCAGCTCGGCGTAGCGAACCGGCAGCTGGCGCCAGCCGCGGGTCTTGCGCTTGTACATCAGGATGTGACCCGGGCAGTTCATCGGCTTGACGACGTACGGCCGATCGTCCTGCTCGAACACGTACATGTTGTCCCGGTAGAATTGCATGTGCCCGGACGTATCCCAGAGCGACGCCTGGGAGATGTGCGGTGTGGTCACGGTCACGTAGCCGCGCTGGCGGTGCAGTGTTTTCCAGTAGTCGATGATCTCCTCGCGAATGATATCGCCGCGCGGAAACCAGTAGCTCAGGCCGGGGCCCGCTTCATCCATGATACCGAACAGATCGAGTTCTCGGCCCAGCTTGCGGTGATCCCGTTTTTTGGCTTCCTCGAGCATCTCCAGGTGCGCGTCGAGATCCTTTTTCTTGAAGAACGCTGTCCCGTAAATGCGCTGCAACATGGGCTGGCTGCTGTCGCCGCGCCAGTAGGCCCCCGCGACGCTCAAGAGCTTGAAGGCCTTCAGCTCCTTGGTGGTCGGCACATGTGGCCCCTCGCACAGGTCCGTGAAGTCGCCGAGGCTATAGATCGACAGCTCCTGATCCGCCAGGGATTCGATCTGTTCGAGCTTGTAAGGCTGATCGGCAAAACGCCGCTGGGCGTCGTCGCGGCTGATGGTGCGGCGTACGATCGGCAGCTTCCGTCCCGCCAGTTCCTTCATCTTGGTCGCGATGGTCTCGAGGTCGTCGTCACTGAACGGTTGTTCACGGTCGAAATCGTAGTAGAAGCCGTTCTCGATGGACGGACCGAAGGCGAACTTCACATCCGGATAGAGTTCTTGTACCGCAAAGGCCATCAGGTGTGCGCACGAATGTCGCAACGCATCGTAGCCGGCCTCGCTGCCGCGCGTGATGACCGACAGGCTGCCTCCAGCCTCGACCGCTTCGTCCAGGCCGTGGTGTACGCCGTCGACGGTCACGGCGAGCGCGTTGCGCAGCAGCCCTTCACCCACGGTGCGGACTGCCTCGCTGAATGGTGATCCGGCCGCCACGGTCATTGCCTGGCCGTCCGGCAGTGTGAGTTCGATTTTCGACATGGGATCTCCGCCATCCTGCTCCGGTTTGTCGAACGCGCGTGCACGCTCGATCGGGTTGCACGAAAGCCGTAGACTACAACATCCCGGCAAAAAAGGAACCTTTTTCGCTCGCTGGTCGGGATGGTCGACCTGCACCGGTCAGACCCGTATTCGCGGTCGGGCGCCAGGGGTGTGAACGTTTGCGCACGGGACAACAAAGGGCTGCCGCGTCCGGCAACCCCGTTTAGGTTCTTTCGTTTATGGTGGGCGATACTGGACTCGAACCAGTGGCCTCTTGCGTGTCGAGCAAGCGCTCTAACCAAGCTGAGCTAATCGCCCACCAGGAGCGCAAAATAATGAGAAATCCCGGAGGTTGTCAATGGGAATATGGCGATACGCGCGAAACGTAGCGGCACACGCGCGGCTTGAAATCGCTGTTTGGGGTCAGTTCAAAAAATCGACCAGCTTGTCGCCGTGCGTCGCGTGCCTGATCTTGGCGAGCGCCTGGTTCCGGATCTGGCGGACTCGCTCGCGGGACAGTTTGATATCCTTGCCGATCGCTTCGAGCGAACAAGAACGCTGGTTCGCGAGCCCGTAATAACGGATCACGATGTCCCGCTCACGCGCGGTCAGGAGTTCGAGTGCCTCCGACATTTCTCGGCTCAGCTCGTCGGTGAGATACCCGTTCTCCGGTGTGACGCCATCGGCGTCGACCAGCGTCTCGGCGAGGCTGATGTCCTCTTCATAGAAGGTCATGTCCAGGCTCACCAGCGGTCGGCTGGCGGCGCGGATCTGCCCCATCTTGCGCATGCTGAGACTCAGCTCTTCGGCGATTTCCTCTTCGACGGCGGGGCGCTTGTTCTTCTGCTCGAGCGCCTGACTCACCCGCTTGATCTTCTGTGCCTGTTGCGACCGGTTGATCGGCAACCTCACGGTGTTGATCTGTTCAGCGATGGCCTTCTGGATCGCTTGCCGTATCCACCAGACGGCGTAGGATATGAAACGGAAATCGCGTCGTTCGTCGAAGCGTTTGGCAGCCGTGATCAGACCGATATTTCCCTCGGCGATCAGGTCCATGTAGCTGAGTCCCTGATTGAGAAATTTCTTGGCCACACTGACAACGAATCGCAGGTTCGAGTTCACGAGTTTGTCGAGGGCTTCCTTGTCGCCCTTGCGAATCCGGCGTGCGAGTTCGAATTCCTCCTCCTTAGTGAGCAGGCGATGCTTGCCGATCATCTGGAGATAATGCTGGAGGCTGGGATCCTCTCGCCTATCGCTACTGAGTTCTATCTCGTACATTCGCCCCTCCTTCCTGCCGGATTATGTTTCAAGTACACCCTTCACCTGAGGAATGTTCCAATATAACACCGCGACAGTCCTGTTTCTTGCTACTTGTAGACCAAAAACACCGCGCGGGTTATCTGGTTCCCCAACCTGTACTTCTCGTGGGTGGTCTCGCGCTAGTGCTCCAGACAGAACCGCATCCGTTGCTCAAACTCCATTTCGATACGATCCTCCTGAAACCGCTCATCCATCTGGTCGACACGCGAATCGCTGGGCGATAGCGATGATACGGGTAGTGCAGTTACAATTTCCCATGCCAACTCTAGCATAACTACATGTACCTGCAAAGGACAAAAACCCAAGTTCATTCGGTTCTTGCCACCAGATTATCAGGATCGACGCATCGCGGCGGGACCAACGGCGGCCACAGCGACGCCTCGTATCCTGTCTGACCGCGAACCCGCGTCGGCGGGGCAGCGCCTTGTCCCGCGGCCCACCTACTCCTCCTCGACGACCTCGTAATCCGCATCGACGGAATCGGTTTTCGGCGTCTCGGCGCCGGCGTCAGCATCGTTCGCGTGCTGGGCGCCGCCGTTCGCACCGGCCCCACTCTGTTCGTTGGCCTGATTGGCCGCCGCGGCCTTTTCGTAGGCTTTACTCGCCAGTTCCTGGACCGCTTTCATGAGGGCGTCGATGGCGGTCCGGATCATGGCGACGTCGTCGCTGCCGACAACCTCTTCCAGCGCCTTGATCTTCGTCTCGACATCCTCGCGCAGGGCGGGCTCGGCGTCCTTGTCGAGTTCTTCGAGCGTCTTGCGTGCGGCGTGGATACGCGAGTCGGCCTCGTTTTTCACGTCGATTAGTTCGCGTTTCTGCTTGTCCTCTTCGGCGTGGACGTCGGCATCCTGCACCATCCGATCGACTTCATCGTCGCTCAGGCCGCTGGAGGCCTGGATCTTGATCGACTGCTCCTTGCCGGTCGCCTTATCCACCGCCGAAACCGAGAGAATACCGTTGGCATCGATATCGAAGGTCACTTCGATCTGCGGCACGCCGCGCGGGGCCGACGGGATACCGGTCAGCTGGAAGCGACCGATCGTCTTGTTGTCCACTGACATCTCACGTTCACCTTGCAGCACGTGGATATCGACGGTTTCCTGTCCATCGGCTGCCGTGGAAAAGATCTGGCTCTTTTTCGTCGGGATCGTGGTATTGCGCTCGATCAGACGGGTCATCACATTGCCGAGCGTCTCGATGCCCAGGCTCAGCGGGGTGACGTCCAACAGGACGATACCGACGTCGTCACCGGCGAGCACCCCACCCTGGATGGCGGCACCCATGGCCACGACCTCGTCCGGGTTCACCGAGCGGTTCGGCTCCTTGTTGAAGATCTCCTTCACCTTGTCCTGCACGGCCGGCATGCGTGTCGAGCCGCCGACGAGAATGACCTCGTTGATATCGCTCGGCGACAGGCCGGAGTCTTTCAGGCAGCTCAGGCACGGTTGGACGGTGCGTTCGATCAGGCCGTCGACGAGCGACTCGAGCTTGGCGCGCGTCAACGTCAAGGTCATGTGCTTGGGACCGTTCTCGTCCGCCGTGATGAACGGCAGGTTGATCTCGGTCTGGGTCGAACTGCTCAGCTCGCACTTGGCTCGCTCGGCCGCTTCCTTGAGCCGCTGCAACGCCATGGGATCCTTGCTGAGATCGATGGCTTCCTGCTGGATGAAGGTCTCAACGAGGTAGTCGATGATCAGCTGATCGAAATCGTCGCCGCCGAGGTGGGTGTCGCCGTTGGTGGCGAGCACGGAAAAAACGTCGTCGCCGATCTCGAGGATGGAAATATCGAAGGTGCCACCGCCGAGATCGAATACCGCAATGGTCTCCTCTTTCTTCTTGTCCAGTCCGTAGGCCAACGCCGCCGCTGTCGGCTCGTTGATGATGCGCTTGACGTCGAGCCCGGCAATCTTGCCCGCATCCTTCGTCGCCTGGCGCTGACTGTCATTGAAATAGGCCGGTACGGTGATCACCGCTTCGGTGACCTCCTCGCCGAGATATTCGGCGGCCGTGTCCCGCAGTGCGCGCAACACCTGGGCCGAGATCTCCGGCGGCGAGAATTCGCCGTGGCTCGTCTTGACCCGCGCGTCACCGTTATCTCCCTTGATGACCTCGAACGGCACCTCGAGCATTTCATTGGCCACTTCATCGAATTTTCGACCCATGAAACGCTTGATGGAAAAGACCGTGTCCGACGGATTGGTCACCGCTTGCCGCTTGGCCAGCAGCCCGACCAGACGCTCGCCATTCTTATTCCAGCCGACGACCGACGGCGTCGTCCGGTTGCCCTCATTGTTCTGAATGACCTTCGACTCTCCGCCTTCCATCACCGCCACGACACTGTTGGTCGTTCCGAGGTCGATACCAATGATCTTACCCATGTCCGTTCCTTTCTCTCACACGACACGTTATGAACTGGTTTTCCAACCGGTACCCAATACAAGTCACATGCCGGGCGACAAAGATATCCGGCTATCGTGTATCTGATTAAATGGTAAGGTAATACTGCTAGCGATCGAGACGCCCGGTAATTCCGGCACCGTACGGCGAAATGGCAGGGGTGCCATTATGGCATGTATTCAGCCTTAATGGCATTGTCGAATTCACGATCTGACAATCCCCGGCTGTACGAACACAGGATAGCCAGGTCCATGGCGCGATAGTAGACCAGCGGCAGACGCGGCCTGGCGTGTCGGCCGGTCGGCCAGCGACTTACCGCGGACAGCAGCACGTCACCGGGGAAACCCCGTGCCAGCCGACGGAACAGGCGCAGCGCGAAGTGCGGTAGCGGATTGTCGGGGACATCGAGAATCAGATTGAGCCGCATCTCCCTGATCCGCTCGGGATGCAGCGCGGCGATGAGCGGCAGCGAGCTCGTCCCGCACTCCCGCTTCTTTTCGAGATATTGCCGCAAGGAATGATGGTGTACGTGGCAGCCGATGGGTGAGGGCAGCAGATGAAAGGTCACGCCGTGATCGCGTTCGAGCCGGAAAGCCAGTTCCATATCCTCGAAACCATAGGCGGCGAAACGTTCGTCGAAACCACCGGCGGCGACGAACGCCTGCCGGGGAACCGCGGCGTTCTGGGTCACGAAGTACCTCGCGGGCGCGACGCCCGGCCCGAGCTTGGCCACACCTCGGCTGTCGAGGTAATGGAAATGGGGCGCGTCGATCAGCCCCGGATCAGTCACGGCGTGACCAATGGTGCCCAGCCCCGGGTTCGGCGCGAGTAGCTCCAGGTGCGCCGCCAGCAGGCCCGGCGGTGGCAGAATATCGTCGTCGAGAAACAGGATCCAGGTGCCGCGGGCCGCGTTGCCGCCGAGATTGCGAGCAGCCGCCCGCCCGACGTTCCGCTCCGGCCGCACGACCCGCAGCTGCGGGTCGCCGTCACCGTCAAGCGCGGCCAGTAGCGACGCTGTATCGTCGGTCGATCCATCGTCGACGACGACGATCTCCCACTCCTGTCCAGGCAGTTCCTGTTGCCGTAGCGCCGCCAGCGTACGTTCGAGCAACGCCCGCTTGTTGAAGGTTGGAATGACGACCGAGAGCACCACGACAGTTCCTCAGCGTTGGTTCATGGCGAGGTGGCGTAACGAGACGTCTTCCGGCCAGTCTCGGCGTTGCGCCGTCAGACGTTCGTAGATATGGTTGACCGCTTCCATGTTGGTATCGAAGCTGGCAAAACGACTGGCCGTTTGCGCCGCTTCGTCGCCGTGCCGGCGACGCAGTTCGGCGTCGCCGGCATAACGCAACATGGCTGCCGCCAGTTCCTCCGCGTCGCGAGGCCGGACCGCCGTTCCCGATCGGTCGTGGTGAATCCACTCCTGCGCCGAGGCGAGGTTCGAGACGATGATCGCGGATCCGCAGGCCATGGCCTCGAGCAGGCTGACCGCAGTGGCGTCGACCGACGGCACCGAGATGAATACGTCGCTTGCGTTCAAGGCCGTCGAGAATTCCTCGTGCGGGATGCGGCCGATGAACTGCATCACGTCGCCGATACCGGCAGCCGTGGCTGCCTGGCGAAACGGCGCGGGATCGCCTTCGTACCCGGCAAATAGAAATCGCGCCCGCGGCTCTTGTCGCTTCACCGCCGCGGCTGCTTCGATCACCGTGTCGATGTTGTAATACGGTTGCGTATAGCTCCGCGGGGAAAAGAACACCACGTGCTCGGCCGTGAAGCCGAGTTGCTTGCGGTACTCGAGAGCCGGCCGTCGTCGAAAACGTTCCAGGTCGACGCCCCAGAGCACCCGAAAGCTCGCGTCGGGATCGGCGCCCAGATCGACGGCGCGTAACAAGATGTCGATCGAATCGCCCGTCAACGCGTCACACGAGTGCAGGGCGCTTTTAGCGAGCCAGCCCTTCAACTGGTTCTCGAACGGCGTGACGTAGACATCGTCGCCCCAGACGGTCAACACGTTCGGGTGAAAGCCGCTGAAATGTCCCCAGTAGCCATATCCGGTCAGGAAATGTGTGTTGAGCAGATCAGGCTGGATGTGCCGCAGTAGCCGCTTGACCTTCCGTAAGGACAACAGATAGCGCAGCGGTTTGGGCCCCCGGCCGGTGGTGATGTCGTGGACCGTCACCCCCGCCACCGAACCCGGCTGCACAGTGAGCAAGTGGCAGTCGTGACCGCGCTCGGCAAACCATTGGATCCAGCGCTCGGTATGGATGTGACGACCGATGGAAAGATAGGCTAGACGCACGTCGTCTCCCCTGCCGCCTGCGGCGCAACTCGCTGTTGATAAGGATGGTGCCGAGGGCCGGAATCGAACCGGCACGGAGCAACGCTCCGAGGGATTTTAAGTCCCTTGCGTCTACCAATTTCGCCACCCCGGCACCAGGCAGAACATAGCACCCCGGGAACGTTGTTCGCCACACGCGGATGGTGGCCCGCACCGCCCAGCGATCTCGAGCGGCATCGGCATAATGGAACGCCGAGATCAGGCTGTCAACCCGGCGTATCGATCCGCGGTCACAGCCCGATAGCGTGGTTTACGGTAAGATTGATCCGACGGTGGGATTTGCATCGGTCGCGAAGTACGCGGGGAAAAACATGGAGGCGGCACCCGGAGTCGAACCGGGGATAACGATTTTGCAGACCGTCGCCTTAACCACTTGGCTATGCCGCCTCCAGCGCACTCAAGGATGTCTGCGAGCAATCGATTTGTCAAGTTTCGTTTCCCGGATCCAAGACCATCGATGCCGATCACAAAGCTGGCAACTGATTGCGAGACAACACATTCGTAAAAATAAAATGGAGCGGGCAACGAGACTCGAACTCGCGACAGCTACCTTGGCAAGGTAGTGCTCTACCAGCTGAGCTATGCCCGCTCCGAAGGTGCAACAGAGATAATGAATTTCGATCTGCTTGTCAACCCAGAACTCGTGGAAAAAGCGGCCGGTCAGAACCGGTTTCTCCGGCCCTTCGTGGTGTCCGACGGCAGTCCTAGCTCGCTACCAGATCCAGGGGTCGCCCGTCCAGTTTGATGGACTCGCAGGCTTTTTCGAGCACCCGAACAACCTCGAGCCCGTGGCTGCCGTTACTGATGCACGTTTCGTTGCCCAGCACGCAATCGACGAAGTGGCTGGCTTCGTTCTTGAGCGGTTCAATCTGATCGATGCGGGGAATGAAGATGTCACCGGAACGATAGGAAAGCTGGAACTCGCCGAAGTTCTCGTAATGCGGCTGGACGTCGACGCCCTTGTCGTAGACGCGAATCTTTTCCAGGCTCGAAACGTCGTCGTACACCAGCATCTTGCGGCTGCCGACGAAGGTGCACTGGCGAATCTTGTTGGGATCCAGCCAGCTGACGTGAATGTGGGCGAGCTGACGCCCGGGGTATTCCAGCGTGAGGAAAGCGACGTCCTCGATTCCGGATTCCGTCTGCACGTAACAGTGACCGGTCGCGCTGATAACCTTCGGGTGCGCCCGGAACAGATGGTTCAGCATGGCTACATCGTGCGGCGCCAGGTCCCAGACGACATTGACGTCTTTCTGGAAGATGCCCAGGTTGACCCTGGTGATCGACACGTAGAAGATCTCGCCCAGTTCACCGTTGTCCATCAGTTCGCGGATCTTGCGTACCGCGGGTGTGAACAAGAAGGTGTGGCCGACCATGACCTGCAGCTGCTGCTCCGCGGCGATGCGATTCAAGGTTCGGCACTCGTCGGCGGTGGTGGCCATCGGTTTTTCGATAAACAGGTGTTTGCCGGCCTCGAGGATTTCCATGCCGAGAGGGAAATGTGTCGAGACGGGAGTGGCCACCACAACGGCATCGATGGTCGGGTCGTCGACGATCTCGCGGTAGTTGGTGGTTTTCCGGGTCAGAGGATACAATGCACCGACGTGTTCGAGCCGGATCGGATCGAGATCCGAAATGCTCACCAGTTCAACGTTCGGCAGGTTGTTGAAATTCCGGATGAGATTGGGTCCCCAGTACCCACAACCGATGACTGCCATTCTGAGCATTACCTGTTCCCTTTCGCGTCCGGCATCTCCAGACCGGCTGTCTATGTTCCGTGCCGGGCGAGCTGCTGCGTACCTATCGCCTCCTCAATTATCGCGTAGAGCCACGACAACTTTACTTCGGTAGCCGGAAAAGGTCAACAAGTCTCCACACCAAAAAAACCGTTCGGTTCTCGCCATGTAGAAAAGCAGTCAAGATAATACGGCCGGGCCACGCCCGGCCAAGCAAATTGCCTAGCAGCCTCCCGTCCCTCGCAAGACAACCGGAATGGTCTTGAACAAGATCTGGAAATCGAGGGCGAGCGACCAGTTGTTGATGTAGTGCACATCGAGTCGGACCATCTCCTCGAACGGAACCTGACTGCGACCACTGACCTGCCAGAGCCCGGTCAACCCGGGGGTCACTTTCAGCCGCTCGAGATGCCAAGGCTGGTAGTTGTCGATCTCATAGCAGATCGGCGGACGAGGCCCCACCAGGGACATATCCCCCCGGAGTATGTTGAACAGCTGGGGCAACTCGTCAAGCGATGACTTCCGCAGCCACTTGCCGATTCTGGTGATCCGCGGGTCGTCCTGCAGTTTGAAGACATTGTCATTCGTCGTTTCCGGCTCTGGTTCGCCGTCGCCGTTGATGAACATGGCGGCGAATTGACGATGAATCGCATCGTCGCTGTTGTGCAGCATCGTGCGAAACTTGTAGAACCGAAACGGCTGGCCATCGATACCGAGGCGTTCCTGTTCAAAGAATACAGGACCGGCGCTCGATCGTTTGACCAGCAGGGCGAGTAAAACGAACAACGGCGAAAGCACGACGATCGCAGCGGTGGAAACGACCACATCGACCAATCGTTTGATCCTACCCTGGAAGCTGTAGAAACGGCTGTTATCCGCAGGAATGACAAACCGGTGCGGAGGTACCGAGTACTCGCAATCCAGAGCCAAAAGAGCTGCCGCGTCTTCCTTCATGGTGAAAAACTCCCCTTGAACTGCACGCTATGCAGATGGAATTTTTACAGACAACGCGTTAGCTTTTGGCCATCCAAATCCTTTCATTCAGAATCTGTGCTGGACTGCCTGGTTCAATCTCGCAGTACTCCGATTAACGAAGCGGGTGCATTATAGCAGATTGTACCGCGAAATGTCCACACTTTCTGAATAATTTTTATTTGGCGTCCCCCCGCTCCAAAAGTAAAACAAGTTTAACATATAGTGCGCTCCGTGTCTACCCGTTATTATAACAAATCAAGTATATTTTCGGGTTGTTTTTCCCCAACATTTCTTTTGCCATATACTCCGAGGGGCCATATCCTGTGATCTGATGCAAATGCGGACTGCCTTTACTTTTCCAAGAGGAGCAAACGCCATGGCTGAAAAGCTGCGTGTTGAATCGGCTGAGGGCAAACTCGGCATTTTGACCCCTGGTATGGGGGCAGTTTCCTCGACGTTCATCGCCGGTGTCGAAGCCATCAGGAAAGGGATTCGACTGCCTGTCGGTAGTTTGACCCAGATGGGGCATATCCGCCTCGGCAAGCGTACCGAGAACCGACAGCCGCTGGTCCGCAATTTCGTGCCGCTGGTCGACCTGGACAATCTGGTGTTCGGCGGCTGGGATATTTTCGAGGACTCGGTATACGAAGCCGCAAAAAAAGCCGGCGTACTCGAGCAGACACTGCTCGACGAGCTCAAGCCGGAACTCGAGGCGATCGCGCCGATGCCGGCCGTTTTCGACAACTATTACGTCAAGAAGCTCGATGGAACCTACATCAAATCGGCCAGCAACAAGATGGAACTCGCCGAGGCCTTGATGCAGGATATGGCGGACTTCAAGTCGACGAACAACTGCGACCGTCTGGTGATGGTCTGGTGCGGCTCGACGGAGATCTTCCTGAAGCCCTCGGCTGTCCATGCGAGCATCGCCTCGTTCGAGAACGGGCTGATCGAGAACCATCCCGACATCGCACCGAGCATGATCTACGCCTATGCGGCCATCAAGCAAGGCATACCCTATGCCAACGGTGCGCCCAATCTGAGTGCCGATGTCCCGGCTCTCGAGGAGCTGGCCAAACAGACCGGATCCCCCACCTGCGGCAAGGATTTCAAGACCGGCCAGACCTTGATGAAGACCATCCTCTCCCCGGGCTTTAAAGCTCGACTGATCGGCATGAACGGCTGGTTCAGCACCAACATCCTGGGCAATCGCGACGGTGAGGTGCTCGATGATCCTGAGTCGTTCAAGACCAAGGAGGAGTCCAAGCTCAGCGTTCTGGGATCCATCCTGCAACCGGATCTGTACCCCGATCTGTACGGCAACCTCTATCACAAGGTGCGCATCAACTACTACCCGCCTCGCGGCGATAACAAAGAAGGCTGGGACAACATCGACATCTTCGGCTGGTGCGGTATGCCCATGCAGATCAAGGTCGACTTCCTGTGTCGCGACTCGATTCTCGCGGCGCCGCTGGTGCTGGACCTGGCGCTCTTTCTCGATCTCGCCAAGCGGACTGGCCTGTCGGGTATCCAGGAATGGCTGTCTTTCTATTTCAAGAGTCCCGTGGTGCCGGCGGAGCTCTACGCCGAGCACGATCTGTTCATCCAGCAGACGAAGCTGAAGAACACCCTGCGCTGGATGATGGGCGAAGAGTCGATCACGCACCTCGGACGCGAGTACTACGAAGACTAGCCAGGTTGCTGGTCTGCGACCGGAGCGCACCGCAACGACGCGCTCCGGTTTCCCGGTGATCCGACCGTCAACAACCGGAAGGCCGCCATGTCGCCGTGGAAACTGAAGATGCTCCCAGTCGGTCCCTTGCTGACCAACGCCTATCTCCTCTACGCCGCTGACCCATCCTCATGCGACGAAGCCTTGCTGGTCGATCCCGGTGGTGATCCGGACCATCTGCTGCGCGAGATTGACAACACCGGATGTCGGCTGACGGGCTTGCTGGCCACCCACGGACACTTCGACCACATCGCCGCCACGGCGATGGTCCAGCGGGAGTACGATCTGCCGCTGCTGTGCCACCCGGACGATGGCCCGATGATCGAACAGATGCCGGCAATTCAGCGTAGTTACGGTTTCCCGGAATCACCGATACCGCGATACGAAACATCGTTGTCCGACGGCCAGACGCTGGCGTTTGCCGGCGACACCTTGGCGGTATCGCACATACCGGGCCACTCGCCCGGTCAGGTGATGTTCAGCTGGGCGGACGGGGCGCTGGTCGGCGATTGTATATTTGCGGGATCGGTGGGACGAACGGATCTACCGGGCGGCAGCTTCGCCCTGCTGGAAAAAAGTATCCGGGAGCGCATTTACACACTCCCGGATACCGTCGTTCTCTATTCCGGACACGGCCCCGAAACCACGGTCGGGCGCGAGCGGATGTCCAATCCCTTTGTGAGCGATCGCGCTGGTCTCTGAACCTGCCGCTACTCCGCCTGGGCCGCCAACGCACTGGCGGCCGCCGCCTCGCGCTTTTCCACCTTCTTCTTTTCCAGCTTCACATGCTTCTTCAGGAAATCCTTCTTGATCCAGTCGCGGTACAGCGACGCGCCGAGGCATCCCGAGTCGTAGGCATAGATACTCTGCGAGTTGGCCGGAGCTTCTTCGATCTTGATGTTCGACGTGATGATCGTCTTGAACAGATCACCCCTGTCGAAGATGCCGCGAAGCTCCTTTATGACATGCTTCTGCAGCGGTGTCCGGCCGTCTTTTTGCGTGATGAGCACGCCGAGTATCTGCAACCATACGTTCTGCCGTTCCTGTATCTGGCCGACAAGCGCCTTGATCTGCCGAATCGTGGGAACAGCCAGGCCGTTGCACTGGGTAGGAATGAGTGCGTAATCCGCTGCGACCAGCGCATTCTGCGTCAAAACGCCGAGATTGGGGGGCGTATCGATGATGATCCACCCGTAGGCGGTGGAAAGGGTTTCCACGACCTTGGCCAGACGGTCCGTGATCTGGGTCTTGGCCATGCTTTCCAGCGACGGATTCGCCGGCAGAATGTCGACGTTTTCGTCGTATACCGTGGAAGTGATGCCGTCGTGGGGCGTGATGGCGCGCCGCAGCACATCGAAAATACTGCGCGCCGGCGGGCTGCCGTCGAGTTTGCCCAGCAGGGTGCTCGTCGCGCAACCGTGCGGGTCCATATCGATCAACAGGCAGGAAGACGTCACTTCGCTGTAGCGCGTAAGGCCCGCTGCGAGGTTGATCGCCGTGGTTGTTTTCCCTGTGCCACCTTTATGGTTGACTACGGCAATGACATTGCTCATCGAAGATCCCCTGAAGGCTCATTGGCTCACGTTGTGGGCAGGATTTGCTCGTCGCCGAATATACAACCCGCTGGATACATCGGCAAAATAAAAGGGGATTTTTCGCCACGACAAGGGATGCCTGTGCTTCTATATTACTGTCACACAACGATTAATCTAGTGTCACTAATAATTCTCTCGAAAAACCCGGAATTGATCATGCGTGCGCGATGGGCGCATTATTCATCAACTGCCGGCGTTGTCAGATGACGCCCTGCAGACCGAGAATCACGCCGACAAGATGATGTGGATTCGTCTCGACGAAATCGATGACCGGATCGTGCTTTGCCCGGAGTGAAGCCGCGTGGTCGTCGGTGTCGCAGCGATAGACAGTATCGACGATTTCGATGCGCAGTCCCCAGGTTTCGCCGGCCGGATGGTGGTAGCCGATTCCGAACGACCAGCCAAGGCGGAACTGGTCGAAATCGCCACCGGTCGACGAGATGCCGAGCAAGGTCGGGCCCACCGTGCAGTAGGGATACGACCGAGCGGACACGAGTTTGTATTCGCCGGCCAATCCCAGTCGAAAAAAACCAAGGCGTTCATAGCGCTGTGTTTCCACTACCTCCCCGATCAGCGCGAGCGCCGTGGCATTCAGTTCCGTCCAACCCAGATCGGCCCGCAAGGAAAACGGACGGCTGATCCGATAGGAGATTGAAGCACCAAATACGGCGGCTTCATCGAGGGTCACGGTGTAACGGTTCGAAAAGAAGCTACCGCCGGCGGGCGGCGACCAGTTTGCCCGTACGCCAGCGGGCAACTCGAGCCGAAAAAGATCCCCGCTGGCGGCGAGACCGATGCCGGCGCCATAATGCCAGCGCTGTTCCCCGGTTGCCGGTGCGCTGTCGTCGATCGCCACTCGCCCCGTATCGGATTGGCCCATAACAGACGCCGGACAGAACGCCAGCGTGAGCGCGAGAATGCCCGATCGCATCAGCCGTTGTGTGATTCCCATTGGCGTCTCCTCCCCTGGCCGGGTGGCTCAGGGATGGGGTTGTTGCAGCGAGAAGGTCGCAGCCACAGCGTCGAGATTGCGAAAGAAACCCATCTTGTCTTCGTGAGGGGCGTAGACCAGAAGATCGAGACAGAGCAGTCGTTTCGACTGCATATCGGGAATGAAATAGCACCAGAACGGCCCGCCACCGGCAAAGACGTTGCTGTTCCACGCCCCTTCCAGCTTCACGCTCGGATTGCCGTCGATCGTCGCCTCGTTCCAGACGAAGGTTTCCGGGACCAGCTCCTCATTGTGCATCAATTCGCCCAGCGCCTCGCGCATCTCGAGCAGCAACGCACGATCGGCCAGCGCTTCGCGCGGATTCTCGTGGGGCATCCAGGACACGGATATGCCGCGCGAGGGGCCGGTGGCCATCAGTTCGAGTCCCGGGAAGCGGTCCGGTTCGACCTGGTTCTGGCGAAACTCTTCGGGAATCTCGATGAAGAACCCGAAACGATCCCACAGGGTTGCCATCAGCCCGTTTTGCAGACCAACGTGGCGGTTGTGGCGCTGGATACGCTCGCGGCTTTTCTGCTGGAAGATGTCGCGAATCTTTTCGGCACTGTTGTTCAGCATACTGATGAGGCTGTTGCGATCGGCGGTCGCGGCGACCATGCCGAATTGGTAGGTGGCGAACGGATCGTCGAGCTGAACCAGCGCGCCGCCCCCGCCCGCCATCTGTTGCAGCGTGCTCGCAGACACCAGACGCTCGACCTGTTTCTGTACGGGACCGCCGTCGCCGATGCGCGCGACGATCAAGATGTTCTTGTAGTTACGGCAGAGATCGAACTGGCGGGGACTGAAAACATCGATGGCGAACACCTTCTCACGCGCGATGACAAAGGTGTATTCTCGATTGAACTTGTTCAGGAAACGTTCGACGGCCGGGCGCAGATTCTCGTCCGAAACGACAACCGCCAGATCACCATACGATCCGGCGGCCATCAGGATTCCCTTATCGCGATCGAAGCCGCAACCGGCGATCAGTAGCGGCAGGACAAACAGCGCAGCAAGGCCACGGAACTTGGACACGAGCAGAGACTCCTCGTAGATGAGCGCGATTGCATCAGCGATCCTCTGTTTCATCTACGTGATTGTCGACCGTCGTGTCAAGCCGAGCTTTGAGCGAGCGGATTTCCTGCTCGCAGTAAAACAGCCGGTTTCGGAGATAACGGTTCTCGCTCTGCAGATCGAAGATGATCTCCGGAACCGGACGTCCGAATCCCGTCGCGGAAACCGTTCGCTGCAGACCGCGTCCCGGCGTGACCAAAGGCATATACGTCGAGTTGAGCGGGAGCCGGTCGGTCGCGTCGGACACCAGCTCCGTCGTCGGCTGGGGCGACGAGTCGGCAAACGGCGAACCGCTGCGGAATCCGCTCTCGAAGACCGTCGGTCCCAGGAATACGGCGAGTGCAAGCACCGCCGCCAGTCCAACCGCAGTCGCCGTGCTGAAACTCGCGAACCAGTTGCCGGCGCGCGATCGTGGCGCTGCCCAGGGTAGCGGTATTTCCTGCGCCCCCTTCTGCAGGGCCTGATTCAGTTTCAAACGCAGACGCCAGTCGAAATTCTCCGGTAGATCCGGTGTGGTGGCTGCGAGCATCCGCTGGCCCAGCGAGAGGTCGGCGCGATAAGCGCGGCACTGCCCACATGTTTCCATGTGTTTCTCGAGACCGATGATCCGGTCAGGGGGTAATTGGCCATCGGTCTCCAGGCTCAGCCACTCTCTTGCTTTCCCGCAACGCATGGGGCGTGCTCCTTTTCTACTCGCTAGTGTTCTTTATCTTCCAGCGCTCTGGCTTCGATTTGCTCGAGTTCCGCCAGCAGCGCCTCGTTCTTCAACAACGGTTTGATCAGCTGCCGAAACTTGTTGCGTGCGCGATTGATCCGCGAACGAACAGTACCGAGTTTCAATCCGGTCACCTGTTGTATCTCTTCGTAGGTCAGTTGTTCCACTTCCCGTAACAAGAACGGGATCCGGTATTTTTCCGGGATCCGGCTCGTCGCCAGCGCGATCTTGTCGCCGAGTTCGTCGGACTCGATCGCGAGGGATGGATCGGCGCTCGGATCGGGAGGATCGATCGGCATCTCGTCCTCATCCGGAGCCGGATTCAGGCTGAGCAACCGGGGCCGGCGCGATCGCTTGCGCACCAGATTCCGGACCAGATTCGTGGCGATCGTGAAGATCCAGGTGGAGAAACGCGCGATTTCACGATACTTGTCGGCGTGAACGTAGACACGTATCAGCGTCTCCTGCGTCAGTTCCTCCGCGGTTGTGGGGTCCTTGATCATGCGCAGGATGAAACTGTACAGTCGACCCTTGTAGCGGCTGACGATCTCGTCGAATGCCTTGCGATGCCCCTGCTGGACCCGGAAAATGAGGTCTTCGTCACGGAGTTCACGCAGATCCTCCGGACGGACCTTCGGATTCAGGGGCATCTGCTCGTCTCGCGATAGGTTCACGGGTTTCCTCACAATCACGCGACCTCGCTGCTGCAGCGTGCAAAGCCACGTATCGTTTACGTTTGCCGCCTACCGGTGAACAGGCGAGGATATATACCCCGCCGTCAATTGATCAGTTCCTTAAAAGTCCGTCTGTAACCTCGAAATGTTTCTCTCAGCGCGGCCATTGTCCCCGGAGCATTTCGTCGAGTTTCCAGAGCGGCGCAAAGGTTTCGGGATATGCGAACTGCACCGTGAAAGTTCTTTCGGGAACAATCGTCAGCTTGCCGGCGCGACGCGATGACGTGACGACGAGTCCGGCGGTGTTATCTGTCGCGTCCGCTGATGGCAGCCAGACAACGCTGAGGATTTCCCCCGCATCACCCCGGCCCCGACCCCGCTGTACGAGCGTACGGCGGTACCGCCGGTGTGCTTTCGCATCGCTTGATTCAGTCGTCGGATCGCGCAACGCCAGCCGCACGCGGTGCGGCCGACCGCCGAGGGCCGGATAGGTGCCGGATCCACGGTCCGGCAACCAGCGGGTGCGAGCTGTCGCAATCACCGCCACCGTCGGGCCAAGATCGATTTTCTGCTGCGAGACTTCCGTGACGCTCGACAGGTCGAGGCACGTGGTCAGCACGCGCAGCAGGTCGACCAGCGTGCCATCGAGTTTCTGCCAGCGGCCGCCCCAGCGGTTGAAGGTGCCAGCGGCGTGATCCGCTGTCGTGCACGACCAGCCCTCCCGCTTCTGCTGTAAGAGAACAGGCAACCAGTCGGCCACCGTCAGCCCGACACCGTCGTTCAGCGCGATCTCGGCCCGCAGCTCGCCCGCGGGTCCACGCAGCCAGCACGCCACGCCGGAAATCTCCTCGAACCAGACGTCAACGCGCCAGTGCAGGATGTGGAGACTGCCGCTCTCGTATCCATCAGCATCGGGTAGCGCGGGTGGTGAAGCAATTGCGCCGGCGCAAAGCAATATCGCGCAGATCAGCCAGGTACCGGTCAGGCAAATTGATCGACGGCCTGGGAGCATGACGCACCATCCGCGACGGTTCACTGCTATTGCTGCTCGAGTTCGGCGATCGCCTCGGTCAGCATCTGCGTGTCGCCGCCGACGCTACGGCAACGGCGCAGCACTTCCAGTGCTCGATCAGTCTGTCCCAGCGCTTTCAGCACCAGACCCAGGTGTTCGAGAATGACGGGGTTCTCCGGTGAAGTGTTGGCAGCCGTCACCAGCTGATCGAAGGCGCCGTGGTAATCGCCCTTCTGGTACAGGATCCAGCCGAGCGTATCGATGTACGCGGCGTTTTCGGGCACCGCGTCCAGTGCCAGTTCGACCAGTTGCTGGGCGAAATCCAGTTCCTCGGCCAGGACGGACAGGATATACGCGTAGGAGTTGGCGACTTCCGGGTCGTTGGGGTATTCTTCCCAGAGATCGGAAAGTACCCGCCGGGCATCGGTTCGGCGGCCCAGATCCTCCATGCAGAGCGCGAGTTGCAGACGAGCCGTCAGCCTGTCTTCGCCATCGTTCCCCGCGATCTCGAAATGCGTGGCCGCACTGTGCAGATCGTCGAGCAATCGGTAGGCGAAGCCGAGAATGATGTGTCCTTGCGAGTCGTTCTCGTCGACCAGCAGCGCCGCCGTCGCCGCGAGGTTGCCGATTTCCGCGCGGACGTTCGCGGTCAGCGTATCCGGCGCCGAGCTCTCGAGCACCGACTGGTTCACCACGATGAGAATTCTGAGCAGTGCCAGACGATACTCCGCAACCTCGGGTTCGCTGCGCACCGCCTGTCGGAATTTCACAGTCGCCTCTGCATTCAGGTCCTGGTCGCTGAGCAGACGTCCCCAGATAAACGCCGCCCGGCCCGAGTTCGGCCAGCGTTGCTCGATCTGCGGCATCTTCTCCAACGCAGCCTCGCCGCGCCCCATGCCGCGCAGCAAACGCACGAGCCAGAGACTCGTGTCAAGATCGAGGTCATCGGTCTCGAATCGATCCAGCAGAATATCGGCGGCCTCGACGAAGTGACCTTGCTGCGAACAGATGTCGGCGAGTTCGAGTAGAAAATCGACCGCCGTTTCGGCGCCGCCGCCGGTGGTCGTGTCGGCAGCCGCCAGCCGATTGCCGGCCTGCGCGACCTCCCGAGCTTCGCCCAGGAAGTCCTGATATACGAGCTGTCCCAGAAGTCCGAGGCGTAGTGTACCGGCCGCGGGCAGCGCAGACACCGCGTCGCGCAGCAGCGCAGTCAATTCCTCTTGCCGGTTCTGCTGCTCGTAGAGCGCCGCGAGCAACATGTAGAAACGTTCGGCCTCGTCCGGAAAATCGCGAATGCCACTCTCGTACGTGGCGATTGCCTCGTGATATTGCCCCAGCTTGACGAGCAATCCCCCCTCGACCACCCGAAGATCCGTGGAGCGCGACGTATCCGTCGGCAACTGCCTGATAACCGACAACGCGCTGCCGAACTGCTCGCTATCCGTCAGGACACGCACGTGCAACAACATCAATTCGGTGTTTTCGGGATGCGCCGATCGCATCTTCGTCAGTACGTTCAGCGAGTGGTCGATATCGCCGATACCCAGCAGGCAGCGCAAGAAAGCCAGGCCGAAGGACAGCTCGTCGGGATAGGCGCGGTAGGCGTATTGCAGGTACGGTAGCGCATCGCGGAAGTTGTCCTGCCCGAGCAGGGTATGGCCAACCATGTAGCTGATGGCCGCGCCACCCGGGAATCCCGATTCCGGTTCGAGGTCCTGCTCGAAATACGTGTCGTTACTCGTTGGCGGCGGCAATTCGGCCGGGGCGGCGACGGCGTGCGAGATCGGCGAGCACGGGACCGATAGCGCGGCGACGACCGTCACCGACAGGTACCTGACCAGCGTCCAGAGGGCGGATTTATGGCAGTTGATCATTCATTTCCCCGCTCGCACTCCAGGGTCAGGCGACCCGTCCTGTCGACGGGCTCGTTCGTTGTCGGTTCAATCACCATCGTGGGCAAGTAATTCCGGATTTTTTTCCAGTTGCTGCAGAGCCTCGGCCGCCGCCATCTGTTCGGCGCCCTTCTTGTTACGTCCAATCCCGTAGCCCAGCGTTACGCCGTTGAAGACAACGCCGACCTTGAACAGACGAGCGTGGTCAGGTCCGTCCGCCGACAGCACACGATATCGTGGCGGACTCTTGAACCGAGCCTGAATGATCTCCTGCAGTTTGCTCTTGTAGTTACCGAATGAGGGTCGAGACAGGATATCATCGGAATCCACGAGCACGACGCGTTCGACGACCCGCGTCGCGGCCGCCAGACCGCCGTCGAGGAATACCGCTCCGATGAGGGCTTCCATCGTATCGGCGAGGATACTGGAGCGATGACGCCCGCCGGTCGCCGCCTCGCTTCGGCTCATGCGGATATGCCGGCCGAGGTCGAGATCTCCCGCAACTTCAGATAGACGACTGCCGCAGACCAGAAGCGACTTCATCTTGGTCAGGTCGCCCTCGGCCCGATCGGGGTAACGATGATAGAGAAACTGGTTGACGACCAATCCCAGCACGGCGTCGCCGAGAAACTCGAGTCGCTCGTTCGAGAGCATCCGGCTGCCCTTGGTGACCTGGATATGCGATCGATGCAACAGGGCCGTGACAACCAGAGCCGTATCGGTGAACCGGTACTCCAGTTTGCTCTCGAGTTTGGCGATACTCTCGTGCAGATCGGCCTCAGGCTCGGCGACTGGACCCTGTCCGTTTCCGGAATCGGCGAGCAGCCTGTTCAGGAACTTCTGCAGTGATCCTTTTAGTCCCATCTCGTTCCGGGGCCGATTCCCGGTACACCGCCTCTACGGCCGGGCCTTGAAACACAGCGACACGTTGTGACCGCCAAACCCGAAGGAATTGGAAAGTGCATATTCAACCGGACGTTGAACCGCCTCGTTCGCGCAATAGTCGAGGTCGCATTCCGGATCGGGGTTCTCCAGGTTAATTGTCGGCGGCAGAACGCCTTCTTTTAGCGCCAGAACCGATATGACCGATTCCACGCCGCCGGCCGCTCCCAGCAGGTGTCCGACCATCGACTTGGTCGAGCTGATGGCCAGCGCCTCTGCGTGCTTGCCGAAACACTCGCGTATGGCCCGTGTTTCGATGAGATCGTTGAAGTGCGTCGACGTGCCATGCGCGTTGATGTACCCAACATTCTCGGCATGAATGGACGCCATCGCAATGGCCTGGCGCATCGCTTCGCGCGCGCCGATACCCTCGTTGTCGGGTTGGGTCATGTGGAACGCGTCGGCTGTGAAGCCGTAACCGCACACTTCGCCGAGAATCTCGGCACCGCGCGCAACGGCCCGCTCCTCGTCCTCGAGTACCAGAATTCCGGCGCCTTCGCCGAGAACGAAACCATCCCGTTCGACGTCGAAGGGCCGGCTCGCCCCCTGGGGATCGTCATTTCTGGTCGAAAGCGCTTTCATGGCGCCGAAACCGGCGAGCGCCATGGGAAACACGCTGGCCTCCGCGCCGCCGGCGATCATCAGATCGGCCTGACCATTGCGGATCTGATCGAAGGCGATACCGATCGAATGCGCGCCCGAGGCACAGGCCGACGTCGCGCAGAAATTAGTTCCTTTGTAGCCGTACTCGATCGAGATCAAACCGGCCGCCATGTCCGCGATCATCATCGGAATGAACAGTGGCGAGACACGTAGCGGTCCCCGGTCGAGCAGTTTGGAATGCTGCGCCTCGAAGGTCAACATGCCACCGATGCCCGAGCCGACGATCACGCCGGCGCGGAACGGGTCCACGTCACCCGGCGCGGCTTGCGCCATGGCTTCGGCCGCCGCCACGAGACCCAGTTGCGCGTAGCGGTCCGTCTTGCGCGCTGTCTTCAAGTCCATGGCGACGCACGGATCGAAATCGGACGCTTCCGCCGCGAAGGTCGTACGGTATCCCTCGGGATCGAAGGTAGCGATCCTGTCCACGCCGGAGCGTCCTGCCAGCATTGCTTTCCAGGTAGCATCCTTGTCCAGGCCGATGGCGGTCACCACTCCCAGACCGGTAATAACCACTTTGCGCTGAACCACCGTTTTACCTCCGGGAAGTAAAAAAAAAACCAGAACCCGGCCTCGCGCTCGATCGCGGCGAGGCCGGGAAAGCAGTCACTCTGGCGGCTCCGAGAGGCCAGCCCACTCGGACGGACGCCGATCAGTCGAGATGGTTCTCCAGATAGTCGATGGCGTCCTGCACGGTGCGCAACTTCTCCTGGTCCTCTTCGGGGATCGTGATGTTGAACTGCTCTTCGAGGTCCATCACGAGCTCAACCGTATCCAGCGAATCAGCGCCCAGATCTTCGGTGAACGAGGCATCGGGAGTGATCTGTTCGGGGTTGACGGAAAGTTTCCGCTCGATGATCTCGTACACCTTTTCCTGAATCGAAGCCATATCGTGTTATCCTCCTTCTGGATCTACTCTGGATCTACTCTGGATTTACCAGGATCGTCGTGAATTTCCTTCTTTTACACCGTCATGCCGCCGTCACAGACCAGGACCTGCCCGGTAATGTAGGAGGCTTCCGGGGACAGGAGAAACCGAGCCAGTTCGGCCACGTCTTCCGCCTGGCCCAGACGCTTCAGGGGAATCGCCGCGAGCATGTCGGCTTTCACCTTATCGGGCAAGCCATCGGTCATGTCCGTGGCGATGAACCCGGGCGCGATGGCATTGGCCGTTACCGAACGGCCGCCGAGTTCCTTGGCAACCGATTTGGTCAATGCGATGACGCCGGCCTTGCTGGCGGCATAGTTCGCCTGACCGGCATTGCCCGTCATGCCGATGACCGACGAAATGTTGACCATCCGACCGCTACGTTGCCGCATCATAAGGGGGGCCACGGCCCGTGTAAAGTTAAAGGTACCAGTCAAATTGACGTTCAGCACCAGCTGCCAATCCTCGGGCTTCATACGCACGATCAGCGTGTCGCGCGTGATGCCGGCGTTGTTCACCAGACCGTAAATACCGCCGAATTGTTCGTTTACCGCGTCGGTGATTCGCGACACGTTTTCGTAGTCGGCGATGTCGGCCGCGTGTGCGGCATAGGTGCCGCCACCGGTGAGCCCGGCCGCAGCCGCCTTGACGGTGTCGGCATCGATGTCCACCAGGGCCAGATCATAGCCGTCGGCGGCCAGGACCTTGGCAATGGCCAGGCCGATGCCACGTCCGGCGCCGGTCACGATGACCGCTCCCTTGCTCATGATATCCTCCTCGTATTCGTTCGCAACCGCCGCGCCGCCACCCGACCGGTCGCACGGCTACTTGAGTTTCTCGGCCAGCAGGTCCGGGATCGCGTTCAATTGCTCCTGCGTGCCCACGGGAACGAATTCCACGTCCGGATAGGCGCGACGCGCCAGATTGGTCAGCACGCGTCCGGGACCGACCTCGAGTATCAGCCGCGGCGACTCGTCCCTGCCCGTGGCAATACGATCCATGGTGTCCTGCCAGAGAACGGGCGATGTCAGTTGCCGGTCGAGTCCGACACGGATCTCGGCTGCCTCGCGAACCGGTGCGGCCGACACATTGGCCACCAGAGGCACCGCTGCGTCGCGCACCGTGAATCCGGCCAGGTAGGTCGAGAACTCCGTTGCGGCGTCGGCGAGCAACGGCGAATGGAATGCACCGCTGACGTTGAGCATGACCACGCGCTTGGCGCCCGCTTCCTTGAGGGCGTCAGCTGCCGTCTCCACCGCCCGCACCTCGCCCGAGATCGCGACCTGGCTGGCAGAATTGTGATTGGCCAGGCAAACGACGCCGTGTTCCTTGGCGACGGCGGAGCAGACCTCGTCGACTCGATCAGCGGCCAGTCCGAGTACCGCCGCCATGGTTCCCGGCTGCTTCTGCCCGGCGGCGAACATCAGCTCGCCGCGTCGGCGGACAAGCTGCAACGCATCCGCCGCCGACAACACGCCGGCAGCCACCGCGGCGCTGTACTCACCGAGGGAGTGTCCGGCGACCACCGACGGCACGACACCCTTTTCGCGCAGCGCCGCGGCGACGGCGACCGAGTGGGCCAGAATCGCCGGCTGGGCGTTTCGGGTTTCGGTCAGTACCTCGATCGGGCCCTCGAACATGATCGACGTCAAGGGACAGTCGAGAATCGCATCGACCTTCGCCAGCAGATCCGCCGCCGGTCCCGCCTGCTCGGTCAGGTCGCGTGCCATGCCCACAACCTGCGAAGCTTGGCCGGGAAAGATCATCGGTACGTTATACATGTCGCCCCTCGTTCCGCTCACGCTGTCGGTTCCGCCCGTGGTTCAACCTCGGAACGCGATGGCTCGGTCAGGTCGTCGCGGCAAGCATCGCCTGCAACTTGTCCGGGATCCGTAGCTCGACCTGCCGGCCGGCGACGCGAACCGCGTTACTGATCGCGAGGCTGGAGCTTCGCCCGTGGCTGATGATGCTGACCCCGTTGATACCGAGTAGAAGTGCGCCGCCGTATGCTTCATAGGAACAGCGCTGTTTGAGCACGCCGAGCGCCGGGACCACCAGGGCACGTTCGTCGGTGGACAGGGCCGGGTTCTCGGCGACGCCGCGCAGGAAAAGCTCGATACCCTCGATGAGCTTCAACGTGACATTGCCGGTAAATCCATCCGTCACGACAACATCCGCCGCGCCGCGCAACAGACGATTCGCCTCTACGTTTCCTGCGAACCGGAATCCGCCCTGCCCGAAGAGCCGATAAGCGCTGGTCGTCAGTTCGGAACCCTTGGCTTCTTCCTCACCGATGTTGAGCAGACCGACGCGCGGCGAATCCAGACCGAGCATTTCCCGCGCATAGAGATCGCCCATACGAGCGAAACTCAACAGCTGTTGCGGCGTCGCCTGGACATTGGCCCCGACATCCAGCAGCAGGAACTCCGCCGTCGATGTGGGAATGAGAGTGGCGATGGCCGGTCGATCGACCGAGGCCAGACGGCCCAGGATCAGCAAGCTGGCGGCCACCATGGCGCCGGTACTGCCCGCGCTGACCACGGCCTGGACACGTCCCGCTTTCTGATCCCGCATCGCGCGGACGATCGGCGAATCCGGCTTGCCGCGGATCGCGGCCGTCGGCGCCTCGCACATATCGATATTCTGCGTACACGGAACCGTGGTCACCGGCAGGTCGCCGATGTCGAGTTTCGCCAGCTCCGGAGCGATGGCATCCGGGTCACCATACAGATGCAGCGCGTAGTCGTTGCCGGATTCGAGCGCCTGCACGGCTCCCGGTACTGTGGCCGGGGGACCGATGTCCCCGCCCATGGCATCGACAGCGATAATCGGAATACCGCTCGTGTCGCTCAAATAACCGACCTCCCTGCCGGCGATCCACCCCGCAGAAGCAAACCGATCAGGACTCGACGACCAGCACTTCCCGTTCGCCATAATAACCGCATTCGCGACAGACACGGTGCGGCAGGCGCGGCGCTCCGCAATGCGGGCATTTGGTCGGATCGGGAGCAGTCAGGTGCCAGTTTGCTCGCCGCAAACCCTTCTTGGATTTCGAAGTCTTTCTCTTGGGAACGGCCATCACGCTCTCCTCGTCAGCTAACTTGTTTCGATACGTGTCCGGTCCACCGTCAATCGGGTAGCCCGGCCCAGCGCGGATCAACGTCCTTGTCGCGACACCGGCAGTCTTCCTGATTCAGGTCGGCTCCGCATCCCGAACAGATACCACGACAGTTTTCGCGACACACCAGCTTCGCGGGCATTGCCAGCGAAGCCGCTTCGCGCACGACACCGGTGAGGTCGACAATGCCGGTCTTCTGCTGGATGACCCAGGTGTCACCTTCACCTTCGGACGATTCCGTGTCGCGTAGCACGACGACGTCGATCGCCACGTCGAAGTTCAACCGGAACCCCTGCAGGCAACGATCGCAGCAACTGTGTCCGCTGGCGTCGAGCACGCCGTTGACCAGCAAACGGCTCTCGAGATTATCAACGGTCAACGTTCCCGTCACTTCGACCGTCGCGGGCGCGTTCTCAACGATGCCCAGCTCGCAGGTACCGCTGATGTCGATCGAGCCACGTCCGCACGGTTGTCGTTCCAGATCCAGTTCCATGCAAGCGCCTAACGCTAATTCGAGTCGTCTGTTATGTCAAGGACGGGCCGGTGTATCCCGGCCCGTCCCGTGCTGCTCGCCGGCGATTCAGGCGCCGAAGATGATCTGCAGCTCGCGCTCGGCATCGGCCGTGTTCGCCGACGCGTGCACCGCGTTGTTCTGTAGCGACGCTCCGTACAGAAAACGCACCGTGCCGGTCGCCGCATCCGCGGGGTTGGTGGCGCCGATCAGTTCTCGCAAGCGCGTGACCGCGTTCTCGCGCGCCAGGCGCACGGCCAACACCGGTCCCGAGGTAATGTATTCGACCAGCGGTGCAAAGAAGGGTTTACCTTCGTGTTCGCCGTAGAAGCGCTCGACTGTTTCCCGGTCGAGCCGGCGGACCGCCATGTCCACGATGCGGAATCCGTTGCGGTTCACGATGGCCAGAATATCGCCGATCCGCTGATTCTCCGCGGCGACGATCTCCGGCTTGATCATGAAATACGTGTGCTCCATGCCACTCCTTGTGCACGACGCCAAGCATCGCTAGCGTTTCCAGATCTCCTGCAGCTTCGGTACGATGTCCTTGGGACGATCGGCCACCGGGATGCCGACGGCCTCGAGCGCCGCCTTCTTCTCGGCCGCCGTGCCAGTTCCTCCGGACACGATAGCACCGGCGTGCCCCATCCGCTTGCCCGGCGGCGCGGTGCGACCGGCGATGAAGCTGACCACGGGCATGTCCACGTTGTCCTTGATGTATGCCGCAGCCTTCTCCTCGGCGTCGCCGCCGATCTCGCCGATTATGACCAGCGCCTCGGTCTTGGGGTCGGCGTCGAAAGCCTTGATCGCGTCGAGGAAATTCGTGCCGATCACCGGATCACCGCCGATGCCCAGGCAGGTCGTCTGCCCCAGACCGGCGCTCGTCAACTGGAAGACGACCTCGTAGGTCAGCGTTCCACTGCGCGAGACGAGGCCCACCGGGCCCTCCTTGACGATGGCCGACGGCAGGATGCCCAGCTTGCAGATGCCGGGAGCCAGCAGACCAGGACAGTTCGGGCCGATCAACCGCACGCCGCGTTCTTCGAGGTAGGGCATTACCTTCACCATGTCCACCGTAGGCACGCCCTCGGTCACGCAGACGATCAACTTCACGCCGGCATCGGCGGCCTCGAAGATTGCCCCGGCCGCGCCGAAGGGCGGCACGAAGATGACCGATGTGTTGGCGCCGGTCTCGCCCACGGCTTCCACCATGGTGTTGAAGACCGGCACGGTGTCGTCGAATTTCTGACCGCCGCGCCCGGGCGTGACGCCGGCGACGATCTTGGTGCCGTAGTCCAGCATCTGCTTCGCGTGGAAGCCGCCGTCGCGTCCGGTGATGCCCTGGACGACCACCTTCGTCGAGTCGTCGACAAATATCGCCATTTCCAGCCTCTTTTCTTGCTGAGCGGCGCGGCCGTTCGTTAGCCATCACGCCGCAATTGCTTGCAATATCGTGCGATAGCACGACAAGTACCGGCTAGGCCAGCTCGATCGCCTTCTGCACCGCCTCGTCCATGGTCGCGGCGGGAACCAGCTTGGTGTCGGCCAACAGCGTGCGGGCCTCTTCCTCGTTGGTACCGGTCAAGCGCACCACGATGGGCACCTTGATGTCCAGCGATTCGGTGGCGGCGATGATACCTTTGGCCACGTCGTCGCATCGTGTGATGCCGCCGAAGATATTGAAGAGAATCGCCTTCACCTCGGGATCGGCCAGAATGATGTTCAAGGCATTGACGACCTTTTCCGGATTGGAACTGCCGCCGATATCCAGGAAATTGGCAGGCTGGCCGCCGTAATACTTCACCAGATCCATCGTGGCCATGGCCAGGCCGGCGCCGTTGACGAGGCAGCCGACATTACCCTCGAGCTTGACGAACGAAAGGCTCGCCTCGCGCGCTTGCCGTTCGGCGGGGTCCTCTTCGTCCAGATCGCGCATCGGCTCGTACGACGAGTGCCGATAGAGCGCGTTGTCATCGAGGTTCATCTTGGCGTCGATGGCGTGGCCCTTGCCTTCGGGCGTGAAGATGAAGGGATTGATCTCGGCCAGGCTGGCGTCCGAGTGCACGAAGGTGCTGTACAGCTTCTGCATGGCTGAAGCCAGCTGGCGCGCCTTCTTGATCTCGCCGGGGCACAGCTTCAGGCCCATGGCGATGGCGTCGTGGTCGAGCAGCCCGTAACGAGGATCGATGGCCTGCTTGAAAATGAGGTCGGGCGTGTCCTTGGCCACCTGCTCGATCTCCACGCCGCCTTCGGCGCTGGCCATCAGCAGCACGCGCTTGGTGTTGCGGTCGATGAGCATGCCGACGTAATACTCCGAGGCGATGTCCACCGCGCCGGTGATCAGGACCTTTTTCACGGTGTGACCCTTGATGTCCATGCCGAGGATGGCTTCCGCATGGCGGCGCACATCGTCCTCGGTCTCGCAGAACTTCACTCCCCCAGCCTTGCCGCGGCCACCGGTCAGGACCTGCGCCTTGACCATGACGGGAAGACCGTACTCCCTGCACAGGGTGACGGCCTCGTCCGCTGTCGTGGCGACCTTCCCACCGGGAACCGGCAGACCAAAGCGGGAAAAGATCTCCTTCGCCTGGTACTCGTGAATGTTCACGTATATCCTCCCCGGAAAAAGCAGCGTCGCCTGCCGTCACTCTCAGCGGCAGGCGACCGGGTTCGTACTAGCCGCAGAAATTGGCCAGCAATTGTTCCAGGTTCGGCTCACCGATCTCCTGGAGCTCGTACTTCACACGGACCGTCGGCTTCTCGATCTTCACGATACGGTTCAGATCGATCGGCGTGCCGATCACGACGACGTCGCAATCGACGGCATTGATGGTCTTCTCGAGATCGGCTACCTGCTCGTCGCCGTATCCCATTGCCGGCAATAGCGTTCCGATCTCAGGGTAGATCTCGAAAGTCTCGGCGAGCTTGCCCACCGCCCAGGGCCGCGGATCGATCAGCTCGTCGGCGCCCAGCTTCATGGCGGCCACGACACCGGCGCCGTAGGCCATGTCGCCGTGGGTCAGGGTCGGACCGTCCTCGACCACGAGCACGCTCTTGCCGCGCAGATCGGTGTCGCCCTCGATGGTCAGCGGGCTGGCACCGTCGATGATCACTGCATCGGGATTGACGGCGCGGATGTTCTCGCGCACGGTCTCGATGTCGTCGAATTCCGCCTCGACGACCTTGTTGATCACCACGGCATCGGCCAGCCGCAGGTTGGTCTCGCTCGGATAGTAGTTCAGCTCGTGCCCGGCGCGATGGGGATCGGCGACCACCACGTGGAAGTCGCTCTTGTAGAACGGCGTGTCGTTGTTGCCGCCGTCCCAGAGGATGATGTCGGCTTCCTTTTCCGCCTCGCGCAAGATGGCCTCGTAATCGACACCGGCGTAGATGACTCCCCCGGCCATGATGTGGGGCTCGTACTCCTCCATCTCCTCGATGGTGCACTTGTGCTTCTCGAGATCGGCGACATCGGCGAAGCGCTGCACCGCCTGGGCGACGAGATCGCCGTAGGGCATCGGGTGACGGATGGCGACGACCTTCTTGCCCGCCGCACGCAGGATTCTGGCGATGCGCCGGCTCGTCTGGCTCTTGCCGCATCCGGTGCGCACCGCGCCCACGCTGATGACCGGTTTGGTGCTCTTGACCTGGGTGTCGCGCTCGCCGAGCATGGCGAAGTCGGCGCCGGCGGCGTTGACGATCGAACCGAGGCTCATCACCTGCTGGTACGAGCGATCACTGTAGGCCATCACGCACAGATCGACATCGTGGGTCGCGATCAACTCGACGAGCTTGTCTTCCTCTTCGATGGGAATACCGTTGGGATAGAGTTCGCCCGCGAGTTCAGGCGGATACTTGCGGCCGTCGATATCGGGGATCTGGGTAGCGGTGAACGCCACCACCTCGTAATCCTCGTTGTTCCGGTACACGCAGTTGAAGTTATGGAAATCGCGCCCGGCGGCGCCAAGGATAATGACCTTCTGCTTGCTCATTTACGCACTCCTTGTCTCTGGTCAAGGGCTCAGATGTGTCGGCACACAATCCCCTGCGCGTCGCAGCGAATCCGCTGGTAACGCCGGCACCGGTTAACCCAGTTGCTTGATTGTGTCGATTAATCGAGAGGTCGACCAACCCGCCCGCATGGGGACGCGGACAATCTTGCCGCCCCAGGATTTCACTTCCCGGGCACCGACAATTTCGTTTTCCCTGTACTCGGACCCCTTGACAAGTACGTCCGGCCGCACCAGCGTAATCGTTTCCAGCGGTGTTGATTCGGCAAAAATAGTCACCGCGGACACGGGCCGCAAGGACGCGATCAGGGCCGCACGATCGGCCTCGGGCAGTAGAGGACGCTGGTCTCCCTTGAGTTCGCGGACCGAGCTGTCGCTGTTGATCGCGACCAGCAGTCGATCGGCTGTGGCCGCGGCCTGCGCCAGGCTGTCGAGATGACCTCTGTGCAACAGGTCGAAGCAGCCGTTGGTGAAGGCGATGGTGCGGCCGGCGTCGCGTTGCTCCCCGGCCCAGGCCGCCAGCGCGGTGCGCGCGATGATCGTGCCGAGATCGACCTGCCCCACCGGTTCCCTCCTTCAGTTCGTGACTGCAGCGCTGAGCTGCGCGGCGGCAACGGTAACCGTTCCCAGTTCGCGTACCGCCAACCCGGCGGCATGATTGGCGAGACTGGCGGCATCGGCGAACGACGCACCAGCGGCGAGGGCCAGGGTGTAGGCGGCGACAACGGTGTCGCCGGCTCCCGTCACGTCGTACACCTCGGTAGCCCGCGCGGCCAGGTGAGTGTGTTGTCCAGCCTTCGTGAACAGGTTCATCCCGTGTTCGCCGCGGGTGATGAGCACCGATTCGGCCTGCGTGAGGCGCAGCAGCACATTTCCGGCCTCGTTCAGCGTCTGGTCATCGGTGATGCTCAGCGCACAGGCCCGCTCCGCCTCACGTTGATTGGGCGTCGCCGAAGTCACGCCGCGGTAATGTCGGAAATCCCGCGCCTTGGGATCGACAACCACCACGGCGCCGTCGCGGCGACCGCCGGCGATGAACGAGGGCAGGGAATCCGCGTTCAGCACGCCCTTGGCATAGTCGCTCAGGACGATGCCGTCGAATGGTCCCAGCGCGTCCAGCCGATCGACGAGCCGCCGGTTCTCTTCCGGGGGCAACGGCGTGTCGTCCTCGACGTCGGTGCGAACCACCTGCTGATTGTGGGCGATGATCCGCGTCTTTTCCGTCGTGGGCCGTCCTGCGAGCTGAATCACGCCTTCATGGGTGATGCCGCGTTCCGCGAGCAGTGTACACAGCAGGTCGCCGGTCGCGTCCTGCCCGGCGGCGGTCACGAGCACCACCTGGGCGCCGAGGGCCCGCAGGTTGGCTGCGACGTTGGCGGCGCCGCCAAGCTTGTGGGTCTGGTCCTCCAGGCGCACGACCGGGACCGGTGCCTCGGGGCTGATGCGATCGACGCGGCCCCAGAGAAACCGATCGACCATGCTGTCGCCGACCACTGCCAGGCGCCGGTCGGCGAATCGGTCGAGTATCTCCTTGTATTTACGGCTCATGAGCTTTTTCTTTCTGATCACGTCTGACGGTAACAACAACTGCCGTTGACGGTTCCGGAAGCTATCACCAGGGTTACGGAGTGTCAACCGACGTCCGTATCCGACAACGCACATGCGGCCTGGCGAGGAGTGCACGATGAAGAAACCCCAGCAGCAGATTCAGCTCGACCTGGGTGAGAAAGAAGCCGAAGGCATTTACAGTAATCTGGCGATCATCAGCCACAGCGCGTCGGAGTTCATCATCGACTTCGCTCGCCTGTTGCCGGGCTTGCCCAAGAGCAAGGTTTTCGCACGCATCGTCATGACGCCGCAGAACGCCAAGGCGTTGCTCAAGACCCTCGAGCAGAATATCACCCGCTTCGAGGGTACGCACGGCGAAATCAAGCTGCCTGGCAAATCCGATGCCCAGGGCGGTATCGGTTTCCAGACCGACGAGTGACGGGGGCGACCACGATCAGACGACCACCATCCGCCGGAAGCGCCAGACTGCGAACGGTAGCAGGACCACGAAATATAGCGCCAGTCCGAACAGCAGGCCGGCGTTCTCGGCAATGCCGTACCCGCGGCCGATCATGTTGTGAAATACCGTGATCGCCTGTCCGGTGGGCAGCAGCAGTCCGAGATTCCGCATGAAATCCGCGGCGACGATCTCCAGTGGCCACCAGAGTCCGCCCAGTGCGGCGAGCAGCAGTGAAATCGCCGTACCCAGACCGTCAGCCTGCGCCGGCGTACGGCAGAGACAGCCCATCAGGAGGCTCCAGGCAGTACCCACGGCGGCGAACAGCAGAACGACCACGGCAAGGCACGCCGGCGCGTTCCCGTAGTCGATACCGAACAGCAGACTGTTGACCACCAGCAAGACCGCCGCCTGGAACAAACCGAGCAGCAGGCCGGCCACCAGATAACCGACCATGACGTCCCACGGCGAGACGTGGCTCATCTTCAGACGCGCCAGCGTACCGCTTTGCCGTTCGACAACCAGATCCTTGGCGGACATCATCAGGAACATGAACACGAACATCAGCGTGTAGGCCGGCCCCAGGTGCTGGTGGGAATCGTCCAGGGGCAGGTCCGTCTGTTTGGCGCGCCCCAGGGATTGGATCGACAGGGTGACGCGCGGCGACGCGACGTGCCGGCCGAAGGCCTCCTCGTCGAACTGTGCTGCCCGCGAACGCTCGCCGACCTGGCTGGCCGGTGCGGCCAGGCGCCTGGCGGCGACCCGAGCGTTGAGTCCGAGGACGGCGCGTTCCAGTTCGGTACGCACGGTCTGCGAACTGAGCCGGTCGGAGTTGTAATACAAGCTCAGCTCGCCGTTGCCGCCGCTTGCCAGCGAGTCGGCGAAACCGGCCGGGACGAGCAGTATCGCGGTCGCCCGTCCCCGTTCCACGATCCGCTGGGCGGCCGCGGCCGCAATCAAGGTGTCGGTCTGCATGATCTTGAAGGTCCCGTTGTCGCGCAGCGGAGCGAGCAACGTGGCGACTGCCGTGGAGTCGCCGCCACAAAAGACCCGAAAACTCGGTAAGCTGCCCGCGCGGTCCCAGTTGCCCATGAGCATTCCCATGAGGCCGGAGAACATCAAAGGCACCAGGAAGAGCCAGACCAGATTGACCTTCTCCTTGACGACGCGCAGCAGTCGCAATCCGACGATCGTCATCACGAGGCGGGCACTCATGTCAGTCCTCCTCGCCGTCTTCGGATGGTGAAGATCAACAGTCCGAGCGTCAGCGACACCAACGTGAAGAGCAACAACGCGACAACGTTGGTGCTGACGTACGCCAGGCCGTGATCGTGCGCGATGACCTCGTTGAAGGCGGTATTCGCCCAGTAGTTGAACAGCACGCGGCCGATCAGGTGCAGCGCGGCAGGCATCTGTTCGACGGGAAAGAAGTTACCGCCGATCATCGCCGAAGCGAGGATGAAGAGTGTCGTCACCGTGTCCATGGCCTTCTCGCTCGGCACGAGGACCGCGATCAGCAGCAGGACGCTGCCGGCTGCGCAACTGCACAGGACAACCAGCAACGGTAACGACCACGGGTCGGGTCCGAGATTGACGCCGAAAACCAGCGCCCCGGCGGCAAAGAGCACGGCCAGCTGCAGCATACCCGACAGGCACGCGCCTCCCCACTTGCCGAGTACCAGTTGCCAGTCGCGGACGGGTGTGAGCAGTTGACGCTGGAAGGTGCGCGTGTCCAGTTCGCGATGTAGCGTACGGATCCCCGCCGCCACACCGAACATCACGAAGAACACCGCCATGCCGGGCAGGAAATAGTCGAAGAGATTCTGGCTCGCCTGGTTGCTCGTGTCCGCCGCTTCCCAGTCCACCTTGTCGTGGATGGCCAAACCAACCCGGGGTGAATCCAGCTCCTGGTTGAGCGCGAGGTGGTGATCGACGATCTGGATCAACCGGTCGCGCACCTCGACCTGCGCCGTCTCGTTGTCGCCGCCGGTCCAGCTTTGCCAGAATACCTGCGGATCGTTGCTGAACAACTGCTCGAGATCTTCGTCCGGATGCTCCCAGGCTGCGTAATCGTCGGGCCAGAGCGCGAGATAGGCTGCTTCGGAGGTCTGGTATTGCGCCAGCAGACGGGTGAGGATCTGCTCGACGATACCGGCCTTGATCTGGCTGTTGGGGTCTTTCCAGAGCTGGATCGCCAGCGTTTCGTCGCTGAACAGGGCGGTCAGGAAGCCCGGCGGAAAGTAGACCGCCGCCTGTCGTTCGCCCCGTCGGACCAGACGATCGGCGGAGGTCGAGTCGAGCCAGCTGACCTCGAACAGCTCTGTATTCTCAAGCCCTTCGGCAAGCGCATCCTGCAAGGCTTGCGGCACGCCTTCGGCAACCAGCGCCAGAGGGATAGCGCTGATTCCCTTCTTGCCGAACAGGCCGCCGCCGAAGGACAGGCCCATGGCTGCGGTCAGCAGCAGCGGGACCGCCAGATTGACCACGAGGGCCCGACGGTCACGCCACACATGCAGCAGATCCTTGCCGATCAGTATCCACAGACGCATGGTCACCTACTCCCGCAACGCGCGGCCGGTCAGATTGAGGTAGAGTGTCTCGAGGTTCGGTCGTTCGACCTCGAGCTGTTCAATGCGCCCGCCCAGGTCGGCGACGCATTCCTGAATCCGGGGCAGCAGGCGGCTGCCGTCAGGCGTCTGGATCTCGATCTTGCCGCGCCGGACCGCCACCTCACGGCACTCGTCCCAGGCGGCGCACTGCGTCTGGAAGCGGGCGCGCTGTTCGGGTGGCAGGAAGAAGCGCACCAGATCGACGTCGCCGATCTGATCGATGAGCGCGTCCTTGTCGCCCATGGCGACCATCCTGCCCTGGTCGATGACGCCGATTCGATCGCAGAGCTGTTCGGCTTCCTCGAGGTAGTGGGTCGTGTAGAGAACTGTCAGCCCCGAGTCGTTCATGGTGCGTATCAGATCGAGGATCCGGCTGCGCGCCTGGGCATCGATGCCCACGGTGGGCTCGTCGAGGAACAGCACGTCCGGACCGTGCACCAGACCGATGGCCAGGTTCAGTCGGCGTTTCATGCCGCCCGAGAAGTTGGCCACCTTCTCCCGCGCGCGGTTCTGGAGATCCGCCACGACCAGCAGCTCGTCGACGCGCCGGGACAGCACGGTGCCGCCCAGACCGAACAAACGGCCCCAGAAGGCGAGATTCTCGCGTGCGGTCAGATCCTCGTAGAGAGCAATCTCCTGCGGCACCACGCCGATGCACCGGCGCACACCCTCCGGATCGCCGCCAATATCGTGTCCCCCGATCTCCGCCGTGCCCGCATCGGCCAGCAAAAGGGTCGACAGCATGGAGATGGTGGTTGTCTTGCCCGCGCCATTGGGCCCGAGAAGACCGAAGATTTCGCCCGGCGCCACGTCGAAGTGTAGATCGTCGACGGCCTTGAGCGAGCCGAATTTCTTGACCAGTCCTCGGACCTTGATCACTGTGTTCCTGCCTTCTGTTTCGTGACGAGTGGAGCTCGTGTCTTCCAGCGGCGATGCACCCAGAGATAGTTCTCGGGCGCCTTACGGATATTCTCTTCAAGACGTTGCACGTGTTTGCGGGTCAGCGCCTCGACGGCCGTCGCCTCGTCCCACGCCGGATCGCTGCGCAGCGGTCGCTCGAGCACCATGCGATGGCTGCCGTCAGGCAGTCGATGGATGGCCGTCGTCACGATAGGACAGCCGGCGCGATACGCAAACAGGGCGACACCGCGGAACACGGACGCCGGCCGACCGAGGAATTCCATGAACTGCCCGCCCGGACCTCCGTCCTGGTCGGCGAGCATGCCCACGAACTCACCGTTTCGCAATGCGCGCAAGGCGTCCCGTACCGCCAGGCCTTGACGGACGATCGTCACCCCGGCGCGCCGCCGGATGCCGTTCTGGATTCGATCCGTCAGGGGATTGGACAGATCCTTGACCAGAAAGCGGATGGGATAGCCGCGCGCCGCCAGGGTCGCGCCCATCAATTCCCAGTTGCCGAAATGGCCGGAACAGAGTATCGCACCGCGGCCACTTCGCCGGCATTGCTCCAGGTGCTCCAGCCCCTCGATCCGGACCAGCTCCCGAAGCTGCTGCGGCGTCCGTCCATCGAACGCTAGAAATTCGAGCATGGTCAGGGCGAGACTGCCATAGGCGCGGGCGGCAAGCTGTTCGAACTCGTGTCCGTTCAGTTCGCCCGCAAACGCATGCCGCAGGTTCTCCAACGCGACGCGGCGACGAAAGTGCAGCAAGCGAAACGCGACCCAGGCCAGGCAGCGGGCCACGGCCGGCAGCCAGCGGTACGGGATACGGCGCGCCGTTTGCCACAGCGGGACCACCGCCAGATATTCCAGTCGCCAGCGGACGCGTTTCCAGAATCGCTTCACCGCTCTCCGTTTTCGGTACGGGTCGGGCATGGCCGGCCGCAGCGGACCACTAGCACCAGATCCTACGGGCCAGGCGCCCGCCGGGCAACCTTTTGCTCAGTCCTGCCAGCTCCAGCGCCAGCAGTCCCTCGCTCCAGGCGTGCGGACTGCCGCTCCAGCGATGGGCCAAGGCGTCCAAGGCAACGCCTTCCAGATCGATGCGATCCCAGATCCAACGTGCTGCGCTGCCGGGTATCGGCAGTTCGGGGACCGGATCGCCGGTGTCCGTTCCGGGTGTGGGCGACCGCGGCGGTGCGAGAACCTGGTGGATGTCGGCAACCGATTCGACAAGGGTCGCGCCCTGCTTGAGCAGGTGATGGCATCCGGCGCTCTGCCCGTGGTCGACCGGGCCGGGTACGGCAAAGACTTCCCGATTGTAGTCGAGGCCCGCGTAGGCCGTGGACAGGGCTCCGCTGCGCAGTGGCGCTTCGACGACGATCACGCCTTCGGCCAGTCCGGCGATCAGGCGGTTGCGTTTGGGGAAATTCGAACGGTAGGGCCGTGCGCCGGTCGGTTGCTCGGTGATGACGCAACCGTGGTCGTCGATACGGCGGCGGAGTTTGCCGTGCGACCAGGGATAGGTACGCTCGATACCGGTCCCCATGACCGCGATCGTGGCGCCGCCCACGCGCAGCGCGCCGCGATGGGCGGCGCCGTCGATGCCGAGGGCCAGTCCGCTCACGATCACCCAGCCGGCCGCCGCCAGGCTGGTGGCCAGCTGTTGCGCAACCACGAGGCCGCGTTCGCTGGCGCCCCGCGTTCCCACGACGGCGAGTGCCCTGCTCGTCAGCAAACCGGTGTTTCCGGTGGCCGTGATACCGGCCGGTGCGTTGGGCAATTCACGCCAGAGCGGCGGCCAGTCGGGGTGTTCCGGTGTCAGATGTACAATGGCAGGCGACGGGTCCGGCGACGAAGATGCGGACATGCGAGTTTCCAGTCCGGGAGGGACGCGTGTGGTGGTACGACCGCCGGTCGCGGTCTACTCGGCGTGCGAGTCGCGTTCGGGCGCCGACTCCAGGTACAAATGGCGAACGAGATTCTTCAGCTCGGATAGTCCGCGATGCGTCACGGCCGAGATATCGATGACCGCCGGATCGCCGTTCCGCCGCGCCCAGGCCTGCGCCTCGTCGAGTGCGGCGGCAGTCGCTTCGTCGCTGCGTAGATCGCTCTTCGTGAGTACGATCGCGTATTCGAGTTCGGCCAGGCGGTGGCCGTACTGGTCGAGTTCGCGTCGCAACATGGCCAGCGCCACCGCCGGTGGCGCCTGCTCGGGATCGACCAGCAACAGCAGCGCGCGGGTGCGTTCGATGTGACGCAGGAATTCGTGTCCGAGGCCCTTGCCGGCGCTGGCGCCCTCGATCAGACCAGGAATATCGGCCAGTGTGCAACTGAGGTAATCGCCGAGGTCGACAATGCCGAGATTCGGAACCAGCGTCGTGAAAGGATAGTCGGCGACTTTCGGCCGCGCCGCGGTCACCGACGCCAGCAGGGTCGATTTTCCGGCATTCGGTTCACCGACCAGACCGACATCCGCAATCAGCTTCAATTCGAGTCTGATCTCGCGGGAAACACCCGGTTTGCCCGCGGTCGCCTTCATGGGAGTCTGGTTGCGCGGGTTGCGGAATTCCCAGTTCCCCTTCCCTCCCTTGCCGCCGCTCGCGATCAGCAGCCGCTGTTCGGTTTCGACGAGATCGCCGATCAAGGTTTCGCTGGCGGCGTCGTACACGGCGGTGCCGCACGGCACCGGAATGAGAAGATCTTCGCCGGCCGCACCGGACTTCTTCTGGCCGCCGCCCGGCTGGCCGACCGGTGCCTTGTACCGGCTGCGATAGCGAAAATCGAGCAGGGTACTGGACTCCGAGGTGCCCACGCAGTACACCGAACCGCCGCGTCCGCCGTTGCCGCCGTCCGGCCCGCCGCGGGGGACGAATTTTTCGCGACGGGTGGAGACGCAGCCGTCGCCGCCTTTGCCGGCCTCAACGTGGATGGTTGCGACATCGATGAACACCTGTGCTCCGTTCGAAGACAGTTCGCTGCCGGTTGTCATCGCATCGCGACACCCGGCCCACGTGTCAGCTCGCCGCCGCGGCGCTCAACGCGAGGGATCGTAATGCTTGACGAGGGCGTCGGCAACCGCCGGCGGCACCAGGGCGGTCAGGTCTCCCCCGTGTCGCGCCACGTCTCTGACCAGCGAACTGCTGACGGCAGCCATCTGCGGACGCGCGAGCAGATAGACGTATTCGCTTCCGGGGGCCAGCAGGGAATTGACGCCGGCGAGCCCCCATTCGTGCTCGTAGTCACCGGCCGATCGAATGCCACGCACGACAGCATCCGCGTTGCGCTTGGCGATTTCCGCCACCAGCAGCCCCGAAAACGCTTCCACCGTGCAGCGCGAGCGATCCGGCACCAAGGTCTGCATGAGCGCGACGCGTTCCGCGCAAGGCAACAGTTCGGCCTTCCCGTATCGGGCGACCAGGATCGTCACGCGATCGAAAAGCGCCAGGCTGCGCTCCAGTATATCGAGATGGCCATAGGTCACCGGGTCAAAAGAACCTGGAAACAGTGCGAGTCGCTCACTCATGATCGCCTCCCGCCGGGCCGCGGAAAAACAACAGTCGCGATTGTCCGTACACGCGTTGGTCGCACCGCCGCCGTTGGGCCTCGGGGATTGCCAGCGTGGTGGTCGGCCCGTGTTCGAGCACAAATACCACGAGGGGAACGTCCGGCGGCAAGGCGAACACCTCGGTTAGCAACCGCTGCGCCACATCGGTATGATACGGCGGATCCGCCAGTACGAAAAGGGGATGTTGCCACCGTTCGCCCGCTGCGCGGCGAACCCAGGCGACCGCGTCAGTCTTGCGCAGCTGGTACCGTGTTTCGTCGCAACCGCAGCGCTCCAGGTTTGCCGCGGTCTGCTGCAAGGATTCGCGCGACAGGTCGACGAAACTGACGCGCCGGGCGCCCCGGCTGAGTGCCTCGATACCCAGACCGCCCGCGCCACAGCACAGATCGGCGATCAGGGCATCGTGGATGCGCGGTCCCAGCACCGAGAACATCGCCTCTTTCACCCGGTCCGTGGTCGGCCGGACCGCTTGCCCAGGCAGCGCCTGCAAGCGGCGGCCTTTCCAGTGACCGGCGATGACTCTCACGGGCGACCACCTCGCGCGCTCGATTGCCACAACAGACCGCGCGACAGCGCCGTCGTGGCGGTCACCGCGGCGCCGAGACGGTCGGTCCGCAGTCGGAAGTCCGCCACCTGTGCGTAGCGACGCAGCCGCATGACGTACAGGCGTTTCATGCCGTCCCAGCCCAGATGCCCGACCATCGGTCGACGTTGCGTTCCGGCGTCCACGATCCGCTGTCGCAGCACTTCCCAGGCCGCGTCGAGCCAGACGACCACGCCACGTTGACGCAGCAGGTCGCGCGTCTCCAGGCGATCGACGATGCCGCCCCCGGTGGCCAGCAGTAACGGTCGCGCGGGGTCGAGCCGCCGCAGGGCGTCGATCTCTCGACGCCTGAATTCGGCCTCGCCGCCCCGGGCGAAAATCTCCGGTATCGACCGGCCCGCGACCTTCTCGATCTCAGCGTCGAGATCGAGCGCCGGCAAGCCGGTGGCGCGAGCCATTCGCCGCACGACCGTCGACTTGCCGCTAGCCATGAAACCGATGAACGAAGTCCACACGCATCCGACCTCCCGCGGTGCAGGGCTGGTAGACGAACGGCGGGAGTGTACGGCAAAGCGCGACACCTGGCAAGGATGCCGAATCGGCGTTGCCGCGCGCGCAGCGGCCGGACGAGCCTCCACGCGGAACAAAAAAAAGCGGCTTCCCCGAGGGGAAGCCGCCGCCGGATGTCCGGATGTTCCGTCGTCGATCAACGAGGCGTGACCTCGGGAGAGCGGGCAGCCGTCTGATTCGGCTCGATCAAGCTGTTAGAATCGAGCGTGAGCGTATCGCGCTTCAGGTAATCGTCGGTCGCCACCCGCGGCGTGACGAAGATGACCAGTTCACGCTCGTTGGTCGTGGTGGTTGTATGCTTGAAGAGCCTGCCGAGCAGCGGCACGTCCTTCAACAGGGGGATCCCGTTGATCAGATTGCTTTCAACGTTGCGGATCAAGCCCGCGATGATCGCCGTTTCGCCATTGTTGACCAGCACCCGGGTATCGGATTCGCTCGTATTGATGATCACGCCACCCTGTACCGTGGCCTGGCTCGACAGGTCGCTGACCTCGTTGTGAATGTCGAGAGTGATCCGTTCGCCGCTGTTGATGTGCGGCGTGACCGACATCTTGATGCCGATGGTCGTCAGCTGTGTGATCGCGTTGCCGGCCTCGTCGGTCACGATCAGCGGAATCTTCTGGCCGACCAGGATCGTGGCCTCGCGATTGTTGGTCGTGGTGATCACCGGGTTGCTGATCAGATGCGCCCGGTTGTCGTTCTCCATTGCCTGCACCTGGATCATCAGATCGCCGAAGGACTGGACCGTTCCCACCCGGACATCGCCGAGTGGATCCTGCAGCGGACTGTTGAAGCCCGCGCCGCCGGCCACGTTGTTGCTGGCATCCTTGAAATTGCTGAGCGACCAGTTGATGCCGAGTTCCTTGGTGGCCCGCCGATCGATATCGATCAGGCGGGCGTTGATCTCCACCTGCGGCGTCTGCGTGTCCAGATTCGACGCCATCTCCTTGATCAGCGCCGCCCGGTCGGCGATGTCGTTGATCAGCAGCGTATTGGTGCGGACGTCGATGTCGATGTGCCCCCGGTCGGTGAGCATCTGCTTGAGCGACTCCTTGACTTCTTCCACGTTGGCGAAGGCCAGCGTGACCATATCGAGGATCAATGGCTCGAGCTCGGTCACCTGTTTTTCGGCCCGCCGGAACGACAGCAGCTCCTGCCGCAATTCCTCGGCGGTGTCGACACGGATGATGCCGTTGTCCTCCTGGAAGTCGAAGCTGTGCGCCTGCAGAATGACCGCCAGGGCATCGCGCCACGGTACGTCGTCGAGCTTGACCGTGACCTTGCCCTCCACACGTGGCGACGCGACGATGTTGGTCCCCGAGAAGCTGGCCAGCGAGCGCAACACCGTGGCGATGTCGGCTTTCTGTACGTCCAGCGAGATGGGGCGCCCGCCCAGGCTGGCAGCAGACTGTGCCTGCGCCACGGCGGATTCGGAGATAGTGACCTCTTCCTGGCCGTTGGCGATCATCGGTACCGCCACGAGCAGAACGCCCAGTACCAGATTGGCCATGAGGTTGCGGTTTCGACCAAACATCGTCTACCCCTCCGTTTTTTCTAGCTTCAGGATCACCGTGTTGGAGATCCCATAGAGTGTGATTCTGGCGCTGATCGAGTTCTTGCGAATACTGACGATCCGGCCGTTGCGCACACGATCGCCGACCCGCAGGATGTACCCGAATCCTTCGCCGTCCTCGACCAGCGCAAATCGATCGTCGTCGCCCCACATCACGCCGACCAGGCGGCCGCTGTTCATGTCGGCGAGCTCGCTCGGCTCCGTCTGTTCGTAGTCGCCGTGTACCAGTGTGCGGAACGGATCGTCCTTGCCGTACGACTGGTAGAAGAACTCGTTGGCACGGATCTGGTTGATCTTCGCCGCCGATTCCTGTGACGGCGAGATCGACGCCGTCGTCTCGACGGGTTCCTGCTCGGTTCCCAGTGCCGGTTCGCCGCCGGTCAAAGCGCTGACGAAAACGCCGAGCCCGACAACCAGGGTCAGTGCCGCGATGAAGCGTATCGCACGTACAGTCATGTTCTCGTCTCCCTGCAAAACGAACTACTTGCCGTCGGCCTTGGCAGCGCCGGCGGGAACTTCGTTCCACGCCTCGCCGGGTTCAGAAGGCACGTTGCCGCTGCTCTCGAGTGTATAGGCGGTGAGCTTCAATTCGGTCTGCACCGTGAACGGTTGGTCTTCTTGGTCCGCGACGCCTTCCATCTTCAACTCACTCACGTTCACGATCCGATTCAGGTTAGCCAGCCGGCTCATGAACACACCGGTCTGGTGATAGCCGCCCTTGATCTTCACGTCGACCGGATTGTCCGTGTAGAAACCGCGCGGAACCGGCGAGCCGGGCCGGAATAGCTCGAACTCGACACCGGACTGCTGTCCGGCGGCGGTAACCTTGCGCAGCAGGTTCGGCATCTCGTTCTCGTCGGGCAAGAGCGACTGGGCCACGCGCCACTGCTGATGCAGAATCTCGTATTCCTTTTCCACCCGGTCGAGATTGCGCACGAGCAGTCGCGCCTTTTCGAGGTCGCGACTCAGCTTCTGGTGTCGCTCATCGAGTTGCTGGATCTCGATCTTGCGCGCCGTGTAAGTGAAGGGGACGATGGTCGTCATCACGTAGGTCGGCACGGCGGCCAGCACCAGCAATATGGCTACCGCCCAACGAATGAAACGGGGAACCTTCAGCTCGATATCCATAACTCAGGTTCCTCCGCTTTCTCAGCTGCCGAACGGGTTGCCGGTCGCCGGCCGTACCGCTATCGTCTGCGCCTTGAACTTGACCACTTCAACGTCGTGGATCTCCCCCTTTTCGGCGAACAGGAGATTGACCCGCGCGAAATACGGCGAACGGTGCAAGTTCTGCATGAAATCGCTGACCTGGAAATTCGAGAACGTGACGCCCTCGAACGTGTAGCTATCGCCGCCTTCGTCTTCGACGCGCGTCAGCCACATGTGCTGCGGCAGACTGCGGTTCACCTCGTCGAGCAGGTGCACGCGGAAGTAGCGGTCCCGATCCAGGTCGGTGATCACGTCGAGTCGTTCGTTGAGGTCGCTCCGTTGCTGATTCAGGCGCTTGATCTTCGCGATCTCAGGCGCGAGACGCCGCGTCTCGGCCTCCTCCTCGGCGATCTGTTGTTCGAGCGCGTCGATCTTCTGGCCTTGGTAGAGCGAGACCGCCGTCAGGCTGGCCGCGACCACGACTACCAGCAGCAACGGCGCGAAGGCGCCGAGCGACGGCACTGCGATGGTGCGTTGCTTGGGAATTTCATCGTGCGGTAGCAGGTTGATCCTGATCATGAATCCACCGCCTTTCGCAGCGCGAGACCGACACTTACAGCGAGCATGGGACTCAGCTCCCCGGGTTCGTCACCGGTAAAGATCTCCGGTTCGTAATCGAGTACCGCCAGCGGATCCGCCAGCTCTCCCGGCACGTCATAGCTCCGGGACAGATAGTCGGCCAGACCGGGCAGCCTGGCGCCGCCGCCGCTGAGCACGACCCTTTCAATACCGTCGGCTTCACCGGACGTTTTCAGATACGAGAGCGATGGTTCGAGTCCGTGTACGATCTCGCTGCCCACGCTCTCGATGATGTCGGCCACCAGCTGCTCATCGACTTCCTCGGTATTGCCCATGGCCACACTCTGCGCCGTCTCGTAGGTCAGGCCGAGCTGCTTCTGGAACTCTTCCGTGAAGTGGCTGGTCCCGATGGGAAGATCTCGGGTGAAGTACGGCACGCCGTTCTTGACGATGTGCACGTTGGTCATGCCGCCGCCGACATCGAGCAGGGCGACGAACTCTCCCTCGTGACCGCTCGCCGACGGTTCCGGCTCGTCGACATCCGCGTAGTCGTCGCTGTCGAATTCGGCGTTCTCAAACCCGATGTCGTCGGGCGGTGCCGCCGCTGTCTCCTCGCTCCCCGGCAGCACCTGCGAGCAGCTGAACTCCCACGCATTCTGGGTGGCGAACGACGCAACGTCGACGACAACCGGCTGGAAACCGGCATCGCGCAGCAATTCGGCATGCGAAAGGATCATGTCCTTTTTCGCCGCGACCAGGAGTATCTCCATCTGACCGGCGCCGATGTCTTCCTGCAGTATCTGGAAGTCGAGTGTGATGTCGTCGATGTCGAAGGGCACGTGTTGCTCGGCTTCCCAGTAGATTGCCTCGCGTGCATCCTCTCGACTCATCTTGTCCATGACGATCTTCTTGACGATGACCGCGCGACCCGACACCGAAGTTGCGACCGGCTCGTCGGGAACTCCCGCTTTTGCCGCGCAGTCGATGAGCGCCTGGATCACCAGCTCGCGATCCATGACGTCGCCGTCGACGATGGCTTCGGGCGGCAGCGGGACCATCGCGAAGTGCGTGATCACCGGTCGCTCACCGCTGGCGTCGAGGCGCAGGCACTTCACGACGTTGGAGCCGACGTCCATGGCGATGAGAGTCTTCCGCTTGGGTTTCAAAAAACCAAACATGTCTAGCTACCTCGGGCCTTGGTTCAAACACGCTATCCAGCGGTTCTGGTGACACTCGCTCGTTCGGACGAGCGGGCAACATGCATGCCACTCACTGATTCGACCGTAACATCGGGCGCTTGAGTGCTATTTCGTGTCGACAAAGGAGTTCGCAAGATTGCCGGGCAGGGCGTTCTGGAATACCGCGACCTCCGTCGCGACTTAACTGGTAGCGCAGGTCACGAAGCGGCAAGAACTGCCGGTCTCGGATGTCGCGCGCCGCTTCAACCGACCAGCACGGTCAGGTACCAGATCGCAAGGTCTTCGCCGGCCAGCAGGACAATGATCGCCGCCGCGGCCAGAAAAGTCCCGAAGGGAAGCTTGCTGGCCCCGGACACGCCGTTGTGGAAATGCAGTAATGCATAGGCGGAGCCGAACAACGCACCGCCGAAGAGTACCCCGACGGCGGCCCAGTGGCCCAGGAAGGCTCCGATCATGCCCATCAGCATGACATCACCTCCGCCCATGCCGATGGTGCCGCGGACCAGTCGATAGCCGTGCGCCAGGGCCAGTACGGCGCCGGCACCGACCGCCAGGCCCAGCAGTGACGTGAACAATCCCAGGCCGTTGAACATCGCCAGCACGAGACCGGCGACCATGCCGGCCACGGTCAAGGTGTGCGGGATGATCATGTGCCGCCAATCGATGATGGCGACAACGACCAGCCAGAGCAGCAGCAACGACGCGGTCAATCCCTGCGGCGTGAAACCGAAGCGCCAGAAACCGACGGCGGCGCAGGCGGCACCGGCCAGTTCGACGAGAAAGTAGCGGGCCGGAATAGGCGTGCGGCAATGTCGGCACCTGCCGACCAGGAGCAGCCAGCTGAACAACGGGATGTTGTCGAACCAGGCCACCGTGCGCCGGCACTGGGGGCAGAACGACCGCGGCGCCACGACACTGAGGTTACGCGGCAAGCGGTAGATCAACACGTTGGCGAAACTTCCGAAACACGCCCCCACGACGCAGCTCGCGCCGAGCACGAGTGAGGGAAGCAATAATCCGTCTGCCGCGACCAGGTTCACGATTCACCGCCTTGCGTCGCCGTCGATGGCCTTTTCTCGTCGATCGCCTGCTGGCACTTGACGACCATCCGCTCGGCCAGCGCTCGCACGTCGGGGTTGATCGCTGTGGCGCGCAGATTCTCCCACAGCGCCAGTGACGCTTCCAGCTGACCCGCCCGTGTCTTGGCGTACGCGGCGAAACGGCGGATGAAATCGTTGGCGGTCGGCGTTCGCGCCGCCGCATCGAACCACACGGATGCGCGCTCGAAGTCCTTTTCGAAAACATAGTACATGAAACCGACGTTGAAGTGCAGGCTCGCGTTCTCCGGATTGTGGATGATGCCGCGGCGCAGAATCTCCACCGCTTCGTCGATCTGTCCGAAATCGAGGCCCTTCACGAGCGAGGAAAAATAGAAGGCCTCGAAGAACCGGGGGTCGAGGGTGGTCACGCCGTCGATCAGTAAATCGAAATAGCGCAGATCATGCTCCCCCTTCCGGAAGCCACCGTAGTATTGCACCGTCTCGAACCACAGGAAGTCGGCGGCGACTTCCCGGAAACCGCAGGTGGCTTCGCGCAGGAAGCGGCCGGTTGGAAAGTACAGACGTTCCTGCGACGAGCCGGCTGCGCGCGCGCTGTCCAGGCGGTGCAACGACAGCGCACCCACGGGGATCAGCACCGCGACCAAGGCGGCTTGCCACCAGCGTGCGCGTGACCAGCCTTTCCTCATCGTAGTTCCTTCCGGATGAAGATCGCACAGGCGATAATCACGAGCAGAGCCGTGTAACATATGCCATACACCGTTCCGAGGACGATGTGCTCGGCCGAAACCGTATCGCCATGCACCACGGCGCCGCGCACGTTGAAGACCTCGAGATTGGGTACGAGATAGTAGACAACTTCCGCCAGCCGGGCCTGGAATGCCGATCCCATCATGGTGCCGAAGTGGCGGATCGACTCGCTCAGGTGGCCGATAACGAAGGTTCCCAGGCTGAGCACCGCCGCCAGGACGGGCGAAACACAGGTCGAAAAAAGCACGACCGCGGCGGTGATCAGCACGAGTTCGAGAAAGATCAGGTAGATCGCCGCCAGGTAGCGTAACGAGAAATCCGCCGGCGAAAACAGGAGCACGACAAGAAACATCGTTCCCATGGTCGCCAGCATGCTGAGCAAGGTCAGGTTCAGACCGCAGAATTTGCCCAGCAAGAAGGCGCGGCGCGATACCGGTTTGGCCAGGATCGTTGTGATCGTGCGCTTGTCCGATTCCTTGCGGACCATGTTGCTGCCCACGAACACGCTTACCAGCAGACCGAAGATCGTCATGCCGGCCAGCCCGACGTCGGTCACGATCTTGTCCTGGGCGCCGATGGTCAACGGGGACAGGATGGCGCTGCTGCCGATGAGGAGAAAACCGAACACGGCCACGAGATAGAAGATCCGATCGCGGACGGTTTCGCGAAAGGTGCTCAGGGCCACAGCGGACACGTGATTCAGCATGTCTGCTCCTCCAGTTCGGTCGCGGTAGTGACAAAGAGCTGTTCGAGATCCGTACGGTGCGTATCCACGGCCAGCACGGCTACCTGTTCGCGACGACAGACAGCAAGCAGCTCGGCGAGACAATCTGCATCGGGTACGCGCAGGCTGACGGGCCCGCTCTCGGTTGTGAGCGCTGACAGGTCGCAGGCGGCGAGCAGACGCGTCGCCCGGTCGCCGTCAGGCAAGCATGCCAGCCGGACGTCGAAGGCGGTCGCGCTGGCCTCGTCGGTGATTCCCCAGTTGCCGCGCAGGTGTCCTTCGCCCATGAAGAGTACGGTATCGGCCAGGACCTCGACGTCGGGGACGATATGCGAAGACAGCAGCACGGTGGTGCCGTCGTTCTTCAGTTCGCGGATCAGTTCCCGAACCTCGCGGCGACCCAGCGGATCAAGCCCGGACATAGGTTCGTCGAGGATCAACAGGTCGGGCTGATCAAGTAGAGCCTGGGCGAGCCCCAGGCGCTGGCGCATCCCCTTGGAGTAGGTCCTGATCTTTCGCGTGGCCTGCGGCAGCAGTGATACTCGGTCGAGGGCCCGGTCGACAGTCCGCCGGCGCTGCTTGCCCGGCAGGTCGAGCAGTCGGCAATAGAACAGAAGCAGTTCGCGCGCGCTGAGGTACTCATAGAAATTCGGCTGTTCGGGAAGAAAACCGACGCGGGCGCGGGCGCGTGGATCGCGGTGATCGACACCGAAAATGTCGATCTGCCCTTCACTGGGGTGAACTAGATCGAGGATGCAGTTGAGCGTCGTCGACTTGCCGGCGCCGTTGTGGCCGAGCAAAGCACAGATGCTGCCCCTGGGCACCACAAACGAAATGCCGCGTACCGCCGGAATCCGCCGGCGGCGAAAACCCGAGCGGAAAGTCTTTTCGAGTCCCAGTACACGGAGGGCGTAGTCGCTCGTATCGGACACTCGAGCCGTACATTCTGCCGCCAGCGCTGGCTCGATTGTAGCCACTTCGCGATTAGCCATGGTTGCCTCCGAACGCCCGATCATGCGTAAAACAGCCCTGGGGCCCGTTTCCCACGCCGCTGCCTGTGGATGGAACACGTACGAAGGCCGGAATTGCAATGGGAGTGCCAGAACCGCTCGTTGCCGGCGCGGCGGCCGGAAAGACCATCAGCTGCCGTTGCTGAGCACGAGAATCACGGTGGGATCGCCCGAGTCGCCTCTGCCAAAAGCCTTGATCGTGTAGTCTTCCCACGCGGTCGCTTGTTCGTAGAAGAGATCGCCCACCGAGCCGTCGAACACGACCTCGTCTCCGTTGAACGGGTTGGTCAGCGGTTCGCCACTCGGAAAGAGCTCCTGCAGATCAGTTACGTCGCCCGTATATCGACCTTGATGCTGGATCGCATAGACCTCGGCCGCCAGTTGCACCGTGTGGGCGTTGCCCTTGGTGCTGGCTTCCCAGGCGCGTTCCTTCATGCGCAGGAAACTGGGAATCGAGATCCCGGCCAGAACGCCGATGACCACCACGACCACCGCCACTTCGACCAGCGTCCAACCCTCGCGATGCCTGTATATCATCTCTGCTCCGTTAATATATCGTCGATTTTCTCCGGGCCCCCCAGGTGAAAAGCGGCGCCGGGCCGAAGCCTGACGCCGCCTGATACCCTACCTCGAGAGCGGCGAACTAGCCGTTGCTGAGAGTGACCACAACACCGTCTCCGTTAGGACCGGAGGTGTTCTCGTAGCCGTACCCCTCGATGGTATATACCAGCGCCGCGAGGCCGTACCCCAGATCGCCCTGGCTGTAGGCACCGGTAGCACCAACGGCGATGGCCGCGCCAGAGAACGGATTATCGGGGAACACGCCGCCCGGGAACATGTCGGTGTCGATGTCGCCGAGCGCCGGCAACGTTCCGTCGTTGACAACCGCGTAATCCTCGACAGCCAGTTGCAGGGAGTGCGCGTTACCCTTGACGCTCGCTTCCTTGGCACGCGACTGCATGTTGATGAAATTCGGAATAGCGATCGCCGCCAGAATACCGATGATGACGACAACGATCATGAGTTCGATGAGTGTGAATCCCTTACGATTAAACACTGGCTTCCTCCTTGCTCCCGGCCAGGCTCGGCCGGCGAGATACTGCTTTGTGACCCTCAGGGCCCCTTCCGCGACCTGCAGACAGCATCTTGACTGACTGCAATGGACGTGCCAACTATCCCGCCACCGGCAAATGCCCCTAACTTATCTGTCGACTTACAATTGCCGGTTCGTGGCACCACTCTATCGCCGCCGGTCGACGGGCAAATCGTGCAACCTGCCGGACCGGTCGGGATTTCTGCACCGCTGTCCAGCCTGTGATCAGACCACGCCGACCGGATCGTGATCGGCGGTGTCGGTCAGATCGGCGCTGTCAGCAGCCTCGCCGTCAGCGAGAACCGATTGCTCGCTCGAGTCCTCGGCAACACTCTTCAGACCGTAACGCAACAGTTTGCGATACAAGGTCGACGGATTGATTTCGAGAATGTCGGCCGCTTTCTTCTTCTGGCCGTCCACGCTTTCAAGCACCTTCAGAATGTGCGCACGTTCGAGATTCTCCAGCGACACCAGGCCGCCGACCATGTTCGTGACCTGCACGTCATTGCCCGGTTCCCGGATAAAGTCGGGCAGATCGCGCTGGCCGATCGTCTCCCCGTCGCGAATGATACTGGCCCGCTCGATCACGTTTTCCAGCTCACGCACGTTGCCCGGCCATTCGTAGGCCTGCAGCGCCCGCATGGCCCCCTCGTCGATCATCTTGCCGAGACTGCCGCTGTAGTCCTGGCAATACAACTTCATGAAATGATCGACCAGCAACGGGATGTCGTCCACCCGATCGCGCAGCGCCGGCAGGTGCAGTGGGATCACGTTGAGTCGATAGTAGAGATCGGTGCGGAAACGGCCCGCGGCGACCTCTTGCTCGAGGTCGCGATTCGTCGCCGCGATGACCCGAACATCGACCTTGACCGAACTGCTCGATCCGACCGGATAGATCTCCCGCTCCTGCAGCATCCGCAACAGCTTCACCTGGATCGCCGACGGCGTTTCGCCGATCTCGTCCAGGAAGATCGTGCCGGCCTCGGCCTGCCGGCAGAATCCCTCGTGCTCGCGGTCGGCTCCCGTGAACGAGCCCTTGACGTGTCCGAACAACTGGCTTTCGAGCAGGGTTTCCGGGATCGCGCCGCAGTTGATCGCCACGAAGGGCCCGCTAGCCCGCTCGCTCCGCTCATGGACGGACTGGGCGATCAGTTCCTTGCCGGTGCCGCTCTCGCCGTAGATCAGCACGGTGGCCGGCGTCGCGGCGATCTTGTCGATCATCTTGAACACCGAACGCATGCGGGGACTCTTGCCGATGATGCGTTGGCGGCTCTTCTTGCGCTTGAGTTCCTTCTTGAGCTTGATGTTTTCCTGCTTGGCGTTGCGCAGAGCCAGGGCATTGCGGACAACCATCTTGATTTCGTCGTTCTTGCAGTGTTTCTGCAAGTACGAGAAGGCGCCCAGGTTGACCGCGTCGATGGCCGATTGCTCGCTGGCATAGGCCGTCATGATGACCACGGGTGTGTGGGGATCTATACCCTTGATGCCCTTCAGCAGCTGGATGCCGTCCATCTTGGGCATCTGGATGTCGGTCATCACGACGTCGAACGGATTCTGCTCCATCAAACGCAAGGCCGTGGAACCGGAATTGGCTGTCTCGACCTCGTATCCCTCTTTTTGCAGCAGAATCGACAGGTACTGGCACATCGATTCTTCATCGTCGACTACAAGAACCCTGCCCAAAACCATGTATGTGCTCCTAATGTCTCGTGTTGCATGGTGCAGCGCTGATGTCTATATCGACGACCGGCGGCGATTCTTGACCGCAAAATGCCCGGATTTACCGCTTTCTGCTCAGGAGACGTCGATCGTCTCGCTGCTGCGACGCGGATCGGCCTGCGGCGCCAGGGACCACACCGGCTCGTCGCCCGGCGACGAGGCATCCGGGAACGGCAACTGCAGGGGCAGTCGCACCGTGAAAACCGTTCCGCCCGACGGCGCGGCGTCCACCTCGACACCGCCGCCGTGCGCACGTGCGATCCGGACCACCATCGGCAGGCCCAGCCCGGTACCGCCCTTCTTGGTGGTGACGAAGGGCGTGAAGAGCTCGTCGGCTCGGTCGGGATCGATGCCGGGGCCGTTGTCGACGACCTTCAACTCGCAGTACTCGTGGTTTTCCGTGGCCTCCACCGAGACCAGCAATTCGCCGTGGTACTCCATCGCCTCGCAGGCGTTGATGGCCAGGTTCAGGAAGAGCTGGATCATCTGTTCGGGGTCGACGTTCAACCGCAGATTTTCCGGCACCGACCAGTGGGTCAGGTTCACGTTGTTGCCGTGCACCTTGATGTGTTGCTGTATCTGCAGCGCCACATCGTCCACGAGTTCACGGCAGCAGACCGTTCTCGGAGCAGCCGGTCGTAGGCGCGCGAAGGAAAGGAAATCGGTGATGATCGTGTTGACCCGCGCGCTTTCCTTGAGTATGAGTTCGAGCAGTTGCGACTGGTGGCCGGCGAGGTCCAGTTCGGAGGCGAGGATCTCGACGCTGCCGCGGATGCTGGCCAGGGGATTTCGTATTTCGTGAGCGATACTGGCCGCCAGCTCGCCGACGCCGGCCAGGCGGTCCGCCTTGCGCACACGGTCCTGCATGCGCCGAACGTCAGACAGGTCGGAGAAGATCGCTATGGCGCCCTCCCGCTTCCCGACCGAGGTTTCCAGGGTGTTGACGCTCACGCCCAGCGGCAGCTCACGGGTACCGACGTCGACGACGACCTCGTCGCGATTGCGGGGCCGACCGCCGCGCGCGACGTCGAGGATACACTCGGTCAAGGCCGCGCACTCCGCCCCCAGCGAAGAGTCCAGCGGGTGGCCCACCACGGATTCGGCGTCGAGCCCGAGGACCGTCCCCGCCGCGATATTGATCCGCGTTACCATACCGTCGCCATCGACCGCGATCAGACCGCTGCCCAGGTTGTCCAGAATGCTGCGTACCTCGCTGCGTGCCTTGTGCACCAGTGCTTCGGTCCGGTCCTGCATGCGCGTCCGACGACTGAATCGGCGCGCCAGGTCGGCACTCAGGATACCCGTGACCAGGAAGGTCGCGACCTGTATCACGCCGACCAGCAACGAACTGTCCCGTTGCGGATCGATAACGTCGGCGGGACGATCCAGCGCCGTACGCAGTACCAGCACGCTGGTGAAAAGCGAGGCGCCGATCGCGATCTTCAATGCCGGTCGTGGACCGAGATACACCGCCGCCAGCACGATCGGAACGACAAAGAGCAGGGGTAGCGCGGTCCCGGTGCCGCCACAGAAGAGTACGACCAGGGCGGTGCAGATCGCGTCGGCGACGAACTGGGCGGTCAGCAGCGGTCGCCGCGGCATGTCCCAGCGCACGCCGAACGACGCTGCGCCGAGGCTGAGATACAGCACGGCGAGCGCCGTGCCGAGCCCTTGCCCCGAAGCGTCGGCCGCGCGCAACGAATGGAGAAAGGCGCCGATGCCGGTCAAGAAGATGGCGAAGAGAACGCGCCACCACAGAGCCTGGGCGGCGGAACCAGGTCGTGGGCGGGGCACCGAGACCGCATTGGCCAAGAGGCTAGCCTCCCACGATGCTGTACATCTTGAACATGGGCAGATACATGGCCACGAGCATGCCGCCGACCATCGTTCCCATGACCACGATCATCACCGGCTCGATGGCAGCTGTTAACGCCTCCACCGCCGCATCGACCTCGTCGTCGTAGAAGTCCGCGATCTTCGAGAGCATCTCGTCGAGCGCGCCGGTCTGTTCACCGATCCCGATCATCTGGACGACCATGGGCGGAAACACGCCGGACGCACGCAGCGGTTCGGCGATGGTGTCGCCCTGGCTGATGCTCTTGGACGTTTCCTCGATCGCGTCCTGCAGCACACGGTTGCCGGCGGTGCGGGAGGTGATTTCCAGCCCCTGCAGAATCGGCACGCCGGAGCCGATCAGGGTGCCCAGCGTCCGCGTGAAACGCGAAACGGCGGATTTACGCAGCACGTTACCGATGATCGGTGCCTTGAGCAGTAGCTGATCGGTCTTCAGCCGTCCCGCCGGCGTGGCGCGATATTTCTTGAGGCCGAAGACGGTCGCCGCGCCGCCCGCCAACAGCGCCCACCAGTAGCTTTTCAGGAAGGTCGACATACCCATGACGATCCGCGTCGGCATGGGCAGTTCACCGCCGAAATCGGCAAACATCTTGGCGAAGACCGGGATCACGCCCATGAGCATGAAGATGCAGGCGCCGCCGGCCACACAGAGCACGATGGTCGGATACATCATCGCCCCCTTGACCTTGCGGTTCAGGGAGTCGGCCTTTTCCAGGAACACGGCCAGCCGTGTGAGAATGATATCCAGGATGCCGCCGGCCTCGCCGGCCGCGATCATGTTGGTATAGAGATCCGAAAAGACATTCGGATGCCGTTGCAGCCCTTCGGCCAGGGTCGAACCGCCCTCCACGTCGCTCATCACTCGCTGGACTACCTTCTTGAAATTCTCCTTGTCCAGCTGGCGACCAAGCACGTCGAGGCACTGGACGAGCGGCAATCCCGCGTTCACCATCGTGGCGAACTGGCGAGTGAAGACGCACAGGTCCTTGACGCTAACGCCCTTCTTCTTCAAGAAACTCAACGAAATTTCCTTGGGCTTCTTTTTGATCGAGCTGATGATGATGCGGCGGCGGCGCAAATGATCGGACACCTGCTGCCGGTTTTCGGCCTCGTGCTCTCCGGAGAGAACATCCCCCTTGGGTGATTTTCCCTTCCAGACATAGGTCGTTGTCGCCACGGCGGTTCTCCTTGCTACTGCTCGACGGGCACGGGCTCGCCGATCATGTGCATCAGTTCTGTGGGATCGGGACTGCGGCCGAGGGCGTCGTCACGCGAAATCCACTTGTTGAGCGCGGCCTGGTACAGCGACTGGTTCATCGTCTGCATGCCGTGCTTCTGACCGGCCTGGATCAGGCCGTACATCTGGTGAGTCTTGTTGTCGCGGATCATCGCCTTGATCGCCGGCGTGCAGACCATGATCTCGAGGCAGAGCACGCGACCTTCGCCTCGGGTCCGGGGAATCAGCTGCTGCGTGATGACCGCAGCGAGCGAGAACGACAGCTGCGAACGCACCTGGTTCTGCTGCTCGGGCGGAAAGACGTCGATGATCCGGTTGATGGACTCGAAGGTGCTGTTGGTATGCAGCGTGGCCAGCGCCAGGTGGCCGGTTTCGGCGATGGTCAGAGCCGCGCCGATGGTCTCGCGATCGCGCATCTCACCGATGAGGATCACGTCGGGATCCTGGCGCAAGACATATTTCAAGGCGTCGGGAAAACTGAGCGTGTCGTTGTTCACTTCACGCTGATTGACGATGCACTTCTTGTGCTGATGAACGTACTCGATGGGATCTTCGATCGTGATGATATGACCGTTACGCGACGAATTGATGCCGTCGACCATGGTGGCCAGCGTCGTCGACTTGCCGCTGCCGGTCGGACCGGTGACCAGGATGAGACCCTGGGTCCGGTTGATCATGTCGCGACAGACCTTCGGCAGGCCCAGATCGTCAAAGGTGTGAATCGTGTAGGGAATCTGGCGAATCGCCATGGACGTCACGCCGCGCTGGACGTAGACGTTCGCCCGGAAGCGGCTGATGCCCTGCACGCCGAAGGAGAAGTCGAGTTCCTTGGTGTTCTCGAAGCGTTTCTTCTGCTCCTCGTTGAGGATGCTGTAGGCCAGTCGCCGGGTGTCGTCGCCGTCGAGCACCGCAAAATCGGTGCACTCGATGCCGCCGTCGATGCGTAGTTGCGGCGGCAGGCCCGCGGTGAGATGCAGATCGCTGGCGCCCTTGCTCACCATTTCTTCGAGTAGTTCGCGCATTCCTAACACTGTGTTCCTCCACTCGGCAATACGACCGACTCGCTAGTCGTCGCTGGCCGTTTCGCGTAACACTTCCTCAACCGTCGTCACGCCCTTCTGGATCTTTATCAGACCATCGGCGCGCAAAGTGAGCATTCCCTCTTCTATGGCTTTCGTCGCGATCTCCTCGGTCGACGCCCGGTCGAGCACGAGTTCGCGAATCGCCGGTGTGACGGGCATTACCTCGTAGAGACCGTGCCGACCCGAATAACCGGTGCCGGCGCAGGCTTCGCAGCCCTTGCCTCTGAATACCGTCGTGTCGCCGGCAAGCCCTATCCGGATGAGTGCTTCGGGCGGCACATTGTCCACTTCTTTACAGTTCGTGCAGATCCGACGGACCAGCCGCTGCGCCATGATCAATACCGTCGACGACGCCACCAGGAATGGTTCGACACCCATATCTACCATACGGTTGATGGTACTCGGCGCGTCATTCGTGTGCAGCGTCGACAGCACGAGGTGACCGGTCAGAGCAGCCTTGGTGGCGATCGAACCGGTTTCCAGATCACGGATCTCACCCACCATCACGATATTCGGATCCTGACGGAGAAACGCCTTCAAGGCCGCGGCAAAGGTCAGTCCCACGTCGTCCCGCACCTGGACCTGATTGATGCCGTCGATGTTGTATTCCACCGGATCCTCGGCGGTCATGATATTGACACCGGCCGCATTGAGCTTGGACAGACAGGAATAGAGCGTGGTCGTCTTTCCCGAACCGGTGGGTCCGGTCACCAGCACCATGCCGTACGGAGCGGCGATGGCCGAGTAGATGTCGCTGATCGCCTTCTCTTCCATGCCGAAATCGGCCAGATCGAGGTTGAGATTCGACTTGTCGAGGATCCGCATCACGACTTTCTCACCGAATATGCACGGCAACGTACTGACGCGCAGATCGACCTTCTTGTCGCCGATCTTCAGCTTGATACGCCCGTCCTGCGGTATTCTGCGCTCGGCGATATCCAGTTCGGACATGATCTTGATTCGACTGGTGATGGCGTTCTTGAGCTTGACCGGCGGTTCCATGACCTCGTCGAGCACGCCGTCGACACGGTAACGCACGCGGATGTTGCGCTCGTACGGCTCGATGTGCACGTCCGACGCACCGATCTTGACCGCCTCGGCGAGTAATGTGTTCACCAGCTTGACCACCGGCGCGTTCTGGTCATCCTGTCCCAGATCTTCGTCGTCGACTTCTTCGACGACCTCGATATCGTCTTCGATTCCCTCCATGATCTGCGCCAGCGAATCGGTCGGCGCGTAGAAGTTGTCGATGGCCTTCTTGATGGCCGTCTCGCTGCAGACCACAGGCTGCACATCGAGCCCGGTGATGAACTTGATGTCGTCGATGGCGAAAATGTTGCTGGGATTGGCCATGCCGACCTGCAGGACGCGACCGGAACGGCTGATGGGTACGACCTGGAATTTGGTGGCCACTTCCGGCGGGATCAGGTCGATGCATTCCAGGGCGACGAGCGAGTTGTCGAGTTCCACGACCGGCAAGTTGTACACCCTGCCGAGGAACTCCAGGAAGGCCGTTTCCTCGATGGCACCGATGCGCAACAGCGCAGTTCCCAGGGAGCAGTTGTCCTTCGCCTGTACGGCACGCGCCTTCTCGAGTTGAACCTCGTCGACCAGACCCGAATCCAGCAGTCCGTTGGCGACCTTGTCCCGTACCGCGGTGTTGGTTCTTACTGGCATTAAGCGTATCTCCGCTGCGCAGGGCGATTAAAGCGGTTCGATGCGGAAAATTTCCGCACTGCTGCGACGGTACGGGATCGGTCTGACCGACACTCCGTAGCCGATTGGCTGCTCGTCAGGTTATCGACGACAACCGTGCCAACTTGAGGGAGTTTCTCCAGGATTGACCGGTACGGCTAGCGTTCGCGGATGGTCTCCGAAAACGCGGTAGGCGGGACATCGGATACGGCGAAATCGAGCCACGGCGCCAGTTTCTGCGCCAGACGCGGACCGATTCCCTTGATCTGCTCGAGATCCTCCGGGCGCCGGAAGCTCACGCCGGCCCGTCGCGCGGCGGCGATGCGTTCGGCGAGCACCGGCCCCACCCCGGGGAGCAGCACGAGCGAATCTTCTCGACAGCAGTTGATGCGAAGGGTGCCGGTCAGGACCGGACGCGATGCAGCGGCGGTCGGCGCCGGGTCGTCGACCAGGAAATCGGCAAAGAGCAGCGGATCGCGCCACGAACCGGACGGGGCGATCAGGAGCTGCGAACGTATCCCGCGGCCGACGACGACGAGACAGAACAGCAATCCCAGGCCCAGCGCCTGCCTTCGCGTCACGGCCGTCTTGCCTCCACGTCTCGACCGCTGGCTGTCGGGGTGCCGCGGCGTCGACCAGTCACGTCGAGCCGTTCCGTGTACGGAGTCGCGACTAGTCCTTGAACACCCAGTGCAGCCGCCACTGGAGTTCGCGGCCGGGTCCGAGCGCACCGGCCGACAGACGGACGCGGGTATCGGTGAGATTGCGGATCGCCAAGCCCAGGTGCGTACCGACCAGGCGGAAACCCAGAATCAGATCCTGTTGTGCGTGGGCCGGCAGTTCGTAGGTCCCGGCGAAGTACCACGGATCGGACATGGCACCGCGGCGGTGATAGAAGTACGCCAGTTGCCAGATGCCGTCCTCCTGAAAGAAGTGGTTCTCCCAGAGCACGCGCAGCGTCGTATCGTTTTCCGGCGCCGTTGGCGGTCGCGCCGCCGACGCAAAAGTGAAAGAACGCCACGTCGAGCGTAGCGCGAATCGCCACCAACCACCAAAACGCCGGGCGAAGCCGATCCGGGCGCTCACCTGCCGGCACTCCAGATCCAGGGAATTCGTCCACCGGCCGGACTGTGGATCGTCGTCGGACGCGGTCCAGACAATACCGTCGCGTAGCCGCCGCAGGCTCGCCGTGCAGGCAAGATCGATACCGCGGACCCGCCGTTGTAGTTGCAGCCCGCCGCGCACGGTGTTCTCGCGACCGAGTTGCTCGTTCGGCAACGCGTAGAGACTCTGTCCGGGGACGGCGAACTCCATAGGTGTCAACAGCTCGTCACTCCGCGGCGCGCGTCCCCCGGCAGACACGAAGAATTGCCACCACGGCTGCGGTCGCGCCGGCTGCACCCGAGTCGCGAACGACGGCCCCCAGCCGCCGTGGGAGTGCCAATTCGCTCCCACCAGTAAACGGCCCGCAAGACGACCACGCAGCCATTGGTATTGCACTCCCACGGCGGCATCCTGACCGCGACCTTCGCGTTGACCGGTGAAAGCTCCGGCCCACGGAGCGGCGACGCCCGAATCGGCCACCCGCCACTCGCTGGCCGTGAAAAACACCCGACGGCGATCGAACTCGCCGCCTCGCCAGTCCACCGATACACCCTCCCGCGATGCTTCGAGTTTTCTGTCGGAATCCCACCCTAATCCACTGTTATTCATGAAGAAGGCGATCTGTAACGGTCCGCGCGATGTCCGGTCCCGCCAGATGAGACGGGCGCGGTCGTTCCAGATCTCCTGGCGATCGGCGTTGTAGGCCGGCAGACTCGCCTTGCCCTTGCGGCCGGTCTCCAGATGGACACCTAGCGAGGCGTCGTCGCCCAGGTGCCGCTCGAGCGACGCTCGGCCCGAGCGCACCTTGCACTCGCCCCGCGTCTGCTGGTTGCCGAAGCGTGTTTCCGACGGGATACGGAAATCGTAGCCCTCGTTGTCGAGGTTTTCCTGAAAAACAAAAGAAAACCGCCACGGTGCCCGGGGAGTGAGATAGGAAAGGTTACGCAGATAGGTTCCGTGCCGGCCACGAAACCAGCGTGTATCGGTGACACTGCGGGCGGGATCGACGTCGCGGCTGTTCATCTTGACGACGCCGTCGACGCCGCCCCAATCGTCGGCGCCTTGACGGACCTCGACTTCTAGGCCGGCCAGCGGGACGGTCCACAGGTCGTCGGCCCAGCGGTGCCCCGTGCCCAGCGGCACACCATCGCGCAACAACAACGGCGTCGCGGCGGTGGATCCGTCGCCGAGCAAGGCCAGCGCGGCACCGGTACCACCATCGACCACCGGAACGTAGGGCGTTTCACGCCGGAGCCACTCGGGCAGCGAAACGGCAAATGGTTGCCAGAGAGGTCGCTGCCAGTCATGCGGTTGCGTCGGGGCGTGCGATTCCTGTGTGAAGATCGCCTGCCAGTAACGGGTCGCCGGATCGACACGCACGGAATCGGGTGCCGCCGTCGCGACGACGCTGTCGGCCGTCGCAGCAGCCGGCACGACGAGACTGTCCACCGCCGCGGACACCGGCTGGATTGCCGACGTGTTGTCGACGCGTTCATCGGGCGCCTGCTGACCGGCCACGTTCGCAGCGTGTGCGGTGATGGCCAGCATGCCGGCCACGGCGAACACCGCGCTGCCCCCCACACCGCGCAACGCCGAGCGTGACAGCGCCGCCAGGCGCGGCAAGAGCAAGGGGAAAAGGATCGCAAACAACACGCCGTTGGCCACCAGATGAATCGCGGCATAGGAGACCGCGCCGGCAATGACGACCCGCCATTCGGCGGCGAATGCCGTTACGATGGCCAGGTTGGTGAGGCCATCGTACACGAGCGTCACCGTTATACCGAAGGCGGCCGCAATTGTCCCGGCCGCGACGGTCTTGCCCGCGCGACGTTTCTGCAACACCCAGCGCCCGACCACGCCGCCGCCCAGGCCGGCCAAGGCCATGCCGACCGCTTGCGCCGCAAGCAAGGCCGGTACAGGCAAGCCGTACGGACTGCCGAGGGAATACAGGACCGCGCAGAGCCCGCCACACACACCACCGAGCAGGCTGCCCAGGGCCGCGCCGGCCAAGGCGATGATCAGCGTCATCAGCTCCACATTGGGTATCCCGCTCAGGAGATATCCGGCACCCACTGCGGTACCGGTGAAGAGACCTACCAGGACAGCGCGGCGGACGGCGCCGACCGTGGCGGTGTTTCCGTTGTGCTTGGTCATGGGGAGATTCTAGGTTACCGGATCGCGACCGGCAAGACGGGATTCCACGACATCGGCAGCCGGATCAGTTCACGGCGACCGTCATCCGTTGCAGGCGTTCCTTGACGTCGAGGAAGGAGCTGTTGATGGCGGCCACTTGCTCGAAGAACTCCCGGGCGACGGACAGCTGTTCGCCTTCCTCGTAAGCGCGACCGATGTGGTAGAGCAAGCCGATTCGCTCGTCGTCCCGGACGTCGGGAACTTCGAGGCCACGCCCCAGTACCGCAACCGCCTGCTGGTGGTCGCCGGCGCGCATCAGGGTGATTCCCCACATTTCCAGCGAGCGAATGGCGAATTCGCGGTCGTCCGCCGCGGCGGCGAAAGACTCGGCTGCGGGTTCGTACATGCCCATTTCCAGATAGACGACGCCCATCTCGTACAGCTTGTCGGGCCCGTCGGGCTGGTCACCGCCAACCTGCTCACCGATTTCGCTGGCAATGGTGTCGATCTGGCCGGCATCCCGGTCGGCATCCGACGTCTCTTCCTCGGCGAGCATCTCGGCTAGCAAGTCGACCGGTTTTTGTGTCTCGCTATCCTCGGCGCCCGTCGACGTCACGGCGGCGGCGAGCTTCGGTGAGGTCATGGCATCGCCCGTGGCGACATCGATTGCGGACGCTGCAGCGCTGAGCACGTCGTCGAGGCTCTTGTCTTCGTCGAGGTCGATGCAGAAACAGCCGTCGTCGTCGACTTGCGTGGTTGAATCGTCACTGGTCGCCACGGAGGGATCTACGTCCGGCGTGGTCGCCGCCGGTTCGTCCGCCGGCGGTCCGGCCTGGTCATCATCGAGGGAAAAACCGAAAAACGTCTCGTCGCCGGTCTCGTCACCGCCCGACGGCGAAGTGGCGGAGGCGACCGGTTGTTCGGCGGCCGGTGCCGGCGCGGTCGTCGGCGAAGATGACGCGATGTTGTCGTCGAACTCGAGATCGCCGAACAGCGCCGCGTCGGAAGTCGGTTCCGCGGCTTCCGTGGTCGCGGCCGGTGCGGGCGCCGACGGTGGCGCAACCGCGGGGGCGCCACTTTCCGGTACCGCGTCCAACGTGGACGGTTCCACATCCGGCACGGCAAGCGTCTCGGCGCTGGGCTCCGGGGCCGAGAGAACGACAGTGTTGACATCGGCCACCGGCGCCGCGTCGCCGGTCGGATCGGCGAGTTGCCGCCACCGCGCGTATTCGGCATAGTTGACCACGTCCGGCGCCGTCTCCAGGGCCGACGCGGTCAGCTCGTTCGCTTCGTCCTTGTGCCCCGACACGAATCGGTCGCAGGCAATTAGGCACAGGCAACGGGCCCGTTCGAGGGGCACGTTCCACATGCCGTACACCTCGGCGATGCGCTGCAGTACAGGGACGCACGACTGGTAGAGCGACATCATCTCCTGGCAGCGTTTCAGGAGGATTTCCTTGAACTCCGGCGAGTTGTTGGCGTTGGCGGCGAGGAACTGTTCCGCGTGTTCGCGACCTTCGACGACCAGCCCCTGCTCGGCGCGCAGCTTGCAGAGAAACCAGTGCGCGTTCCAGTTGTCGGGGTCGTGGCGCAGGACTTTTTTATAGATGGCGACGGCGTTGTTCTGCAAGCCGGTCTTGCTGTACTTGCGCGCTGCCCGCAGGAAGTGTCCGATGGCGTGCTGAATGTCACCGGTCTTCAAGCAAATATCGCCGAGTTCATTCACGGGCGTGGGATTATCGGCATCGATCTCGAGTATCTGCTCGTAGATACCGATGGCTTCTTCCCAGTTGCGCTTTTTCCCGGCCAGATAAGCTTCTTGCTTGAGCTTGCTGAGCTTTGCCAAAAAGAGAACCCCCGTCTGTCGCTTCCGTGCTCCGCTGATGTCCGTGCAACACGACGACGCGTCGGCTGATTTCGCTGTTCCAGTTATTCGCCACTGGCGGCCCCGGGTTAAGCGTTATCTGGCGGAAGAGCAAGAAAAACCTGGAATACTCGGGGCGGGTGCGTGAGAGGCGGCTAAATGCCGGGACCGGCGACGAGTTCGCCACCGCGGTAAACGGCGGCGACGGGATTGTGTCCGGCCCGATACGGGATCAAGCGATAGTCGTCGCCATCGAGCAGCAGGAAGTCCGCGCGCTTTCCCGGGCTCAACGAACCGGCGTGCCCTTGCCGGCCCAGAGCCCAGGCCGCGTTGAGGGTCGCGGCCGTCAACGCCTCGGCCGGCGTGAGCCGCATCTGGGTGCAGGCGATGGCCATGATCAACGGCACCGACAGGATCGGACTGCTGCCGGGATTGAAGTCGGTCGCCAGAGCGACGGCCACACCGTCGTCGATCATACCGCGCGCGGGTGCATAACTCGCCAGTCCGAGGGTGAATACCGTCCCCGGCAGCAGGACCGCCACGGTGTCCGAGGCGGCCAGGGCGTCGCGGCCGCGCTGGTCGATCTTGATCAGATGATCGGCGGATTCCGCGCCCAGTCGCGCGGCGAGTGCGGCACCGCCGAACGGTTCCAGCTCATCGGCATGTATGGTGACCGACAATCCCAGTGCCTGGGCTCCACGCAGGATACTCGCCGACTCGTCCAGATCGAACACGGACGGTTCGCAGAAGACGTCGCAACGCTGCGCGAGGTCCTGCCGGACCGCTGCCGGCAGAATGTCCTCGGTTACGAGTCGCACGTAGTCGCCGCGACGGTCGCGGAATTCGGCGGGTATTTCGTGGGCCGCCAGACAGGTGCGTACGACGCTCAAACCGGCTTCGCGCGCCGCCCGTCCCGCCGCGCGCAACATCTTCAACTCGTCGTCGAGCGACAGGCCGTAACCACTCTTGATCTCGACCGTGGTCGTACCGTGCACGAGCATCTCCCGCAATCGCGGCAGTGTGAGGGCGACCAACTCGTCTTCATCGCGACCGCGCAGGTCACGAACGGACGCGTGAATGCCGCCGCCCGCGGCCGCGATCTCCAGATAGGTCTCGCCACGGATACGCCGCTCGTATTCGTCCTGTCGCGTGCGTCCGAAGACCGCATGCGTGTGCGGATCGACGAAGCCGGGGATCACAGCCCGGCCCCGGGCGTCGACCAGCGAGCAGCCACTGGCAGCCCGGTCGTCAGGGAGGGCGAGCGCGGCGACATCGGAATCTTCACCGACCGCGACGACGCAGCCGTCCGCCACGGCCAGCGCTGCATTTTCGACGATGCCCAGCGCCGACATGCCTTCACCTCGCCGCGGCCCGTTGTCGTCGCCGTCGGGGTCGTGGAGCGTACAGAGCTGGCCGATATTGCGGACCACCAGCTCCGCCGGCCGCCCCGATCGTCGCCAGGCGCTCGCGAACCAGAGGGATGGGGGCTGGTTGCGGCTGTTCGACACGATGTTTCCTTTCCGATCGTCGGGGTCGCCGGCTCCGGCAGCCGATCGCCGCCGGCTGCGCCGCGACCACGGGAACTCATTCCTGGCCGGCGAAAAATCCGTCGATACGCGCCAACAGATCCTCGGGACCGTGGAAGGTCCGAGGTGTGACCGGCAACGCGTTGAGGAACGTACCGCCATAGCGTTTCGTGTGCAAGCGGTTGTCGAGGAGCACGACGATGCCGCGGTCGCTGACCCGGCGCACCAGCCGCCCGATGCCCTGGCGCAAGCGGATCACGGCATCGCGCACCATGAAGGTGCTGAACGGATTCTCGCCGCAGGCCGACAGCCGTTCGCACCGTGCTTCGACCCACGGATCGGACGGCACCAGGAAGGGCAACTTGGTCACCACGAGTATCTCCAGTTCGCTGCCCGGGAAATCGACTCCCTCCCAGAAGGTGGTCGTGCCCAGCAAAACGCCGCAGCGCGCGTCGCGGAACCTCACGAGCAGCTTGCCCGTCTCCGAGGTTGGCTGCTGAAGCAGCAACGCGGGCGCTGCCTCCGCCTGAGCGCCGGAAAACAGGTCGTCCGCCGGCTTTTCCGGTACGTGGAGTTGCCGGCCGACCTCCTGGAGCAGCCGATACGACGTGAACAGCGCCAGGCTCTTGCGCGTCGTCTGGTTCAATAGCCGGTGGAGAATCTCGGCGACGGCGGCGGCGAAATCCGGGTGGTCCGGCGCCGGGAGGTCCGGATTGGTCAGGAACAGGGTCTGTGTTTCGTACGCGAAGGGCGACGCGACGAGGGCAGTGGCCGCCGCCTGTCGGCGTCGGGTCAATCCCAGCTCGCCGAGCATGAACGAGAAATCCTCGCCCACCGCCAGCGTGGCGCTGCACATGACCGGATCGAGCTCCGTGTCCAGCCAGTAATCGCGTAGCAGCTCCCCTGCCTCCAGCAACGTGGCGCCGAGAGCGCGTAATCCGCTGTCGGGATTGGCCTCAAGCCAGGTGACCCACTGTTGGGCCAGGTCCGCGGTGATGAAACGCACATCTTGTTGCAGGGATTCGAGCAGCTGCCCGACATGAGCCAGCGTCGCCAGCTGCTCTTCGACGTCCTCGGGGAGTTCGTCGAGCTGTTCGCAGCGCCGGCCAACCGTGGCGAATGCCGCGCAGGCCACACCCAGGCGGTCGAGCAGCGCGGCGGTCTGCTTGCGTGCCGGCGCGAAATGCTCGTCTTTGTCGCGCACGCGCAATCGGCCAACCGGTACGCCGGTCTCGCCGATCCGCTCGCCAAAATCGCCGCGCAAGGCTCGCCACCAGTTCCCGTATGCACGCAGCACCCGGTTGATCGCCTTGCCGAAATCTATCAACGCCGCCGCCGCATCCGGTTGCCGGGGAGCGACGGCGCCCAGCCGATTGGCCAGCAGGGCCGGCAGTTCGCAGCTGCGGTCGCCGGGCTGAACGGCGCCGACAAATTCTTCGATCGTCCGCTGCCGCTTCGCATCGCAGCGAATCCCATGGCTCTCTAGCGCTACCTGAGGCAAACGATGCGCCTCGTCGACCACGAGTAGATCGTAGGGACCGATCAGCGACCGGCCCGCCTGCAGATCGTGCATCAGGAGCGCGTGATTGACGATCAGCAAGTCCGCTTGTCGACCCCGCCGTCGCGCCCGCTGGACGAAGCAGCTGTCGTTCTCGAAGCAGCGATTCGGCGAGCACGGACGCACCGACCCGAAGATCTCCGGAACGAAGGGCGCGAGCAGCGCATTGTCGGCCAGTTCGTCCCGGCGGCCCTCGGTGGTTGACGCCAGCCAGAGGCGGAAGGCGACCGCGGCCCAGGCAGCCGGCAGATCCTCCACGCGCCGCATCAGAAACTCGTCATGCTGGCGGCGGCACAGATAGTGGGCCCGCCCCTTCAGCAAACGGACTCTCACCTGCCCGCAGGACGCGGCCAGCAGCGGCAGTTCGACCTGCATGATCTGGGTCTGCAACGCCAGGGTGTAGGTGCTGATGACGGCCCGGCATCCGGCGTCGCGTACCGCGGCCAGCAGCGGCGTGAGATAGGCGAGCGTCTTGCCGACGCCGGTGCCCGCTTCCACGAGCAGCGCCTGCCCCTGCGCGAGCGCTCGGGCAACCGCGCCGGCCATGTCCGCCTGCTCGCGGCGCGGGAAGAAATGCTCGCCGTACAGCCGTCCCAGGCCAGCGGGGTCCATCATCCAGTTTTCGAGCGCTTCCGGCGCCGCGAGCGCGGCCGGCAAAGGCGGGTTCGTCACCTCGGCGGTCTGGCTGGCGCTGTCTGCAGCGTCGTGTTCGTCAGGCTGCCAGCCGGCAAAGGGATTGCCGTCGGCGCCCTCGGCGAGTTGACACAGCGCCGACAGCAACGTCGCGCCGTCTCGCGAATGGAAGGCCAGCGACTCGCGGCAGTTCGCCCGTAGTGTCGCCGGCAGCTGCCGCCACCAGCCGAGACGTTCCCAGATCGACCGGGCTTCCGCGCGCAAACGCTGTTCGGCGCTCGCACTCCCCTCCCCTCCCGAATCGCGCGACCGCTTCGCCTGGCCGGGATCGAGCAGGCTCCAGAGCAGCGACCGCGCCAGGCGAAGCGAACCGCCGACGGCCTTATAGAGCGAGGCCGTGTCGGCATCGACGACCAGGATCGCACCGGGCAGATCGGCGGGTGGTTGTTCAATGCCGGCCAAACGGAGCGTTTCCTGAGGCCGCCGAACGTCCAAACCCAGCCAGCCGCCGCGTCGCGCGCCACCGCTGTCGTCGTCACGGCAGGTGAGCAGGAGCGTCGGTTGCCGGTCAGTCTGCATGGCCGTTCCCGGCATCGCGAAGGTATTGCGCGAAAGTGGCTTCGTCGAGTACCGTCACACCCAGGCGCCGCGCCTTGTCGAGCTTGCTGCCTGCCTCATCACCGGCGATCAGTGCGTCGGTCTTGCCGCTGACGCTGCCGGTGACCTTGCCGCCGAATGATTCGATCGCGCGCTTGGCCTCGGCTCGGGTCTGGCTGCTCAGCGTGCCGGTCAACACAAAGGTCTTGCCGGCGAAATAGGAATCGAGGCCGCTGACCGGCGGCGGCGCCGATTCCTTGTCCAGAAAGAATCCGACGCCGCGCAGATCGGTAAGGGTCTCGAGTGTCCGCTCCCGGGCGAGGTATTCGGTCACGCCGTCACCCACGACCGGGCCGATGTCCGGCAGTTGCGCGAGCTGTTCGGCGTCCGCCGCCAGGAGCTGATCGAGATCAGGGAATTCACGGGCCAGCGTGGTGGCGGTCGTGATGCCGACGTTCGGGATACCCAGCGCAAAGATCTTGTTGGCCCAGGGCCGCCGGCCGGCGCGGGCGATATTCGCCAGCAGGTTTTCGGCCGACTTCTCCCCCCAGCCCGGCAAGGCGGCCAGCGTATCGCGGTCGAGCCGGAACAGATCGGCCGGCACGCGCACCAGCTGCCGTTCCAGCAGGGTGTCGATTCGCTTGCCTCCGAGTCCTTCGATGTCGCAGGCGTCGCGGCCGGCGAAATGCCGCAGGCTACCAGCGACCACAGCCGGGCAGACGGGATTCAAACAGCGTAGCGCAACCTCGTCTGCGAGTTGCCCCGTCGTTTCGCCGCACACCGGGCAGTGCTGCGGCATGGCGACGACCTGCTCGTCACCGCGACGTTTCGCGGGCAGCACGCGCAGAACTTTCGGAATGATGTCACCGCCCTTGGCGACCACCACGGTGTCGCCGCGCCGTATGTCCTTGCGCTTCATCTCGTCCCAGTTGTGCAAGGTCGCCCGCGACACGGTCGTGCCGGCGAGCAGGACGGGTTCGAGCTCCGCCACCGGCGTGATGACGCCGGTCCGTCCGACCTGCAGGGTAATCTCGGTCAACACCGTCTCGGCTTCCTCGGCGGCGAACTTGTACGCCAGCCCCCAGCGCGGCGCCTTGGCGGTCGCACCGAGCACGCGTTGCCAGCGGGTCGCATCGACCTTGATGACCGCCCCATCGATCTGATAGTCGAGCTCGTCGCGCAGCGCGGCCAGCCGTTCGAGACAGTCCTGGATCTCGTGTATCGTGCCGCCGGTCCACAACAGCGGACAGGTCGGCAAACCGAGTTGCGCGATGGCAGCGAGCTCTTGCTGGTGCCCCGCCAGCGGCGCGATCGGTCCCGCCGCGCCCAGGGGAATCAGCTGGTAGAAAAATACCGCCGGACGACGACGCCGCACTGCGGCGGGATCGAGGGTCTTCAGGGTGCCGGCGGTCGCGTTGCGAGGATTGGCCAGCGGCTCACGTCCGGCCGCGATCCGCGACTCGTTCAAGCGGGCGAACCGACTGAGCGGCAAGTAGGCCTCGCCGCGAAATTCGCACCCGGTAGCGTCGGGACTGCGCAGATGTTGTAGCCAGTTGTCGGGCAGACGGCGGGGAATCTGGCTGAAGGTGGCGAGGTTCTCGGTTATTACATCTCCGCGCGCGCCGTCGCCGCGGGTCAACCCGAAGGCCAGTTCGCCGCCCTGGTAACGCACCGCCACCGCCACGCCGTCCATCTTCGGCTCGACCGTGTAGACCACATCGTCGATCTCGAGATCCTTGCGTACCCGCTCCAGGAAAGCTTCGACCTCGTCCAATTCGTAGCTGTTCTGCAGACTCAGCATGGGCAAGCTGTGCTCGGCACTCGGGAAACGCGCATCGCGGTCACTGCCGACGGTTCCCGACGGGCTGTCGGTATCGCGCATTTCCGGGAAGGCGCTTTCCAGCTCGGCCAGACGCCGCTCCAGGTCGTCGTATTGCGTGTCGCTGATTTCGGGAGCGTGCTGCTGATAATAGAGACGACGGTGACGCTGGAGCTCCCGGCGCAGCTTCGCGATTTCGAGACGAGCTTCTTCTGCGTTCATGCTCTCGTTTTCCGGTTCGTGGGTACTTGCCGTGAACGGACCGCGTGGGCTCAGAACGAACCCTGCAAGGCGACGTGCAGTTTCGCCTCGTCGAAGTTGACCTGCCCGGGGAAGCCGACCGCCAGGCTGATATCGCCGCCGCGCGTCCGGGTGTCGATGCCCAGTCCGAAACCGCGCTGCACATCCTGCCGGCGCGTGGTTTCCGCAGCCTGCTCCGCCGTCGGCACCGCGAATTCAAAATATCCCATGTCGAAAAAGGTGTAAAGACGCGAGCGCCCAGCCCGGCCGATACGCAACTCCACACCACCGAAGGCGACCTCCGACCCGTGGAATTCTTGTTCACGATAGCCCCGGAGGGTTCGGGCGCCGCCGTACAGGAACTGTTCCGACAACGGCACCACTTCGAGCTCGTCCCCCACCCGGCGATAGCTGAGGCGTCCGGCCAGGCTCCACGCCGCTGCCAACCATAGCTCCCCGGCGAGATCCAGTTCGTAAATACGCTGTTGTGCCACCGCCCCCAGACCGCCGTCGCCGCTGTCGACACGCAGGCTGGTGGAACGACGGGCCGTCTCCAAAGCGAGTGTCGTCGACCAGCCGCTGTACCGGTGATCGCCGCGTTTGTGCAGGAACGCGGCACGACCACGCAGTCGTCGCGTACCCTGCAGCTCGCCCGCCGGGAAGGTGGAACGGTCCCAGCCGAGACCGACCTCCACGGCCCAGAAGCCCACGACGGCCATCTGCCAGCGCTGGTCGATCCGGAACCGCGTGTAACTGTCCTTCACGACTTCCTGGTCGAGGGCCACCGAAGCATCAAGCGGTGTGCCGAAGGCCAGCGGTTCGGTGTAGCCAAAGCCGAAAAACGTCTTCTGCCGACCGTCGTCGCTCCAGCGCACCGTGAGGTGACGTCCGCTACCGGCCAGATTGGGCAGATCGAGGTCCACCTGCCCGCTGATCCGATTCGCTGCGTCCTGTGTCTCTCGGCTCAGTCCGAGCATCACCGCCAGACGATTCGCCCGTTGCGCCGGCACCACCGGCCAGTGGATGCCGACCGTGTCGCCCGCCGTTGTCCGATAGACCAGTGGCTCGCCCACCTGGGTATACAGGCCGCGGGCGAGCAACCGACGCCGGGCGTTTTCGAGGTCGCGCTGGCGAAACAGAGTACCCGCATGCAACCCGGTCGCCCGGACCAGGAAACCGCTGCCCGGGCCTGCCGGAAGATCGCTGGTGATCGGCCCCAGGTAGGTCACGGCCCCCGGAAACAGGACCGCATTGACGTGGACGATGCCGCCGGCCACATCGACGCTCGCCCGGCGCTGCAGCCAGCTGGCGAACGGACGTCCCGTCTGGCCGATCTCGACTAGGAGCCGCTCCACGGCGGCGTCCCAGGCCGGCGGGTCGAAATACGCGCCGCTACGCGGGAGAAAGTCGGCCAGCAGTCGTGTGCGTTCGGGAAAATCGACGCCGTCGATGGTCACCTCGCCGATCCGGAAACGCGGCCCGGGATCGATGGTGAGTACGGCGGCGCTGTCCGGCCGGGATACGCCGTCGCTCGCTCGCTTACCGGCTCGGCACTTGACGGCCAGGTAGCCGCGATCGAGCCAGCGATCGCGCAGGCGCGAGAGCACGTCGCGGACGCCGTACGATACCGCCACGGCACCACTGTCCACCGTGGTCGGGACCGGCGCGGACCACCGCGTCGCGTCGTCTCGGGATTGCCGTGTCCGGTACCACTGTTGCACCCAGTCGCGCACGGTCGCCAGCGAATCCGCCGCCGGACTGGCGAGCAGTGCCGCCGGCCAGGTGCGCAACCAGGCACGATCGTTTTCGAGATAGGGCGCCAGCGCGACGCTGTCGCCCGCCGCCAGACGCAGCGCCACGGCGTGTTCCTGTGCCGCCGAGCCAGCCGTCGCGAGACCCAGCACCGCCCAGAGCAGGCAGCAGACAAGAGCAGATTGCGCCCTCACGATCGACAACCGGCGGCGGCGACCGCATCGGCGGTCGTGGGAGCGGCGACGATCAGAACCGCGCCGTGGATTCCATGCGCACATCGTGCTGCCACCCCCTTTCCTCGAAACGCCTGCTCGCCAGCACCAGCGCGACCTTCAGATGCTTGGTCGGATCCCAGCCCAGACGCGCCGACGCCTCGAAGTTCGTGCCGGGAAAGGCAAAGAAATAGGGACGAATCGCACCGGTCGGCTCACGACTCTCCACGCGGGACAGGCGCAGGTCGATCTGCCCCGACCACTGCCGGTACAGTCGGAACCGGGAGGACGGATGCAGCGCTTGTTCGGCCTGTTCGACACCGGAAACCGCATCTTCCCGCCAGATCAGTTCCACGGCGGTGGCGACGTTGCTGCCCGGTACCGGCCGCCACGACCATTCGATTTCGCCGCGGCGGGCCAGGGATCGGTAGCTGCGCTGGCTGCTCGCAGCCTCGGCGGCGGTGAGCCGTGAATCGTAATCATGGGTGCCACGAATCTGCAGGCTGTTGCGCGCGCTGGCACTCCAGGTCGCCACCACCTGGTACTGACGATCGAGTCGGTCCTCCGGATTCCCCGCGTACTGGCGATCCCGCGCCTGCGCATAGTCGAATTTCAGACGCAGGTCCAGGTGGCGCAGATGACGAAGCAGGGCCAGCTCTTCGCTGAGGCTCACGGTGCCGAGTACCGCATCGTCAGCCGCAAACAGCGCCGTGGGTTGTAGCCGCAGCAGGCTGCCAACGTCCTTGGTGCGGCTACGGCCCTCGACGCCGCAGCGGGTCGTCAGCGCCCAGGCACCGTACACGGCGTCCCGACCGAGAAACCCGAAATCCTGCCGCCAGGACAGGTCGGCTACCACTGCGGTGGTCGCCACCAGGCTGTCCGTGCCGACCATTTCCAGGTTGTAGTCGCCCTGCCGCAGGCCCACGAAATCGCCTTCCTGGTTGTAGTCGCCCTCGCGCAGGCCGACAAACACGACTTGCCGCCTGAGCACTTCCGTACGGCTGTTGTCCACCGCGTAGCTGACGCTCCAGTCGCTTCCCATGTCCGGCCAGCGGCCCATGGCGTCGACCTTGGCGAGCCTCGTGGTCTGCTCGTCGCCGACCGCCTGCCGGATACGGCGTACGGTGGCGTTGCCCGCCAGACGCACGCCTCCCAGGTTCGGCGTGGCGACGACGGCGCCCACGGTTCTGCTGTCGCGTTCCAGCCGCCAGGCGCCGGCGCGCAATGAATCCGCCAGGCCGCGTTCGAAATCGAGCCGCCAGCGCCAGCGGGCGGCGGCGTTCGAGGCGAGTCCGAATTTCGTGCTGCGATGACGGCTGCCGGCGGCTGAAGCGGTGTCCGCCAGATCGTCCCGCCACCAGGCGACGCGGTGATTCACCGACGGCACGATCGGTCCGCGCTGCCAGACCACCGCATTGCTGTAGGCGCGCCGCGAGACATCGAGTGGATCTTCGCTGTCCCGCGCGTCAGCCGCCTGCTGTGTGCTGGTTCCCCGCAATCCGGACCAGCGCCACTCGGCGTCCAGACCACGCTGCCGGGCAGCCAGACCGTCACCATGCTGCAGATCGCCCCAGCGCCCGAAAAGAGTCGCTCCCCGCTGCGCATCGCCGACGGCATAGCGTGCTGCGACTTCGGTCTCGGCATCCGACTGTTCGAGGAACCCCTCGCGACTCGCCCGCCCGGCCAGGCCCCAGCGTTCGTAGCTGAACCGATTCTTGCGGGCCATGAACGGTTGAAAATCCGCGTCGCGGCGTTCGTGTCGTGCCTGCAGGCTCAGACGCCCGAGCGCACGTTCGCCCACGGACAGTTCGCGGCTGCCGCTGCTCAGCGAAAAACTGGCACCGGTGCCGCTGTTGTCGTGATCATCCAGACCGGAAAGCTGGTTGCGGTCGCGGGCGCTGACGTTCCACTCGCCGTTGAGCAGCACGCCGTTCGAGTCGCCGATGGTCGTGACGAGATTCAACAGGGACTGCTGCTCCGGCAAGGCGAGGGGACGGCCGATCAGGTAGTTGCCCTGGCCCGGCCCCTGGTAAACGTAGATACGATCGCCGTTGGCGGTGATCGAATCGATGGCGTAGTCGCCGAGTCCCGAGCCGACATGGTAGAAGCTCAGGTCGTAGGTGCCGGTTTGGGTGTCGTACACGTAGACGTCCACGCCACCGACGGTTTCCCGGCGGTACGAGCCCTCGCCCGGCTGTTCGACGGCAAAGACACCACCGGTCAGCGCCAGCTCCGGACGGTCGCCGGCAGCCGCCAGCACCGCCAGATCATCGACGTCCAGTTCGCCGGTCCGCAAGCGGTTCGGGTCATCCCTTTCACGGGTCAAGGTCACCCGTAGCCGGCCCGCCCCGCTGTTGCCTCCCGGCAGGGAGAATGCGGCGTCGGCGCCGGCGCCGACCACGCTGCGTCCGTACTGACCCTCCCCTTCCTCGAATTCGACCACGATGGTGGACTCGGCCGTGATCAGGCGGCTGTAGGTGAAGACGATCGAACCGCGCACGTAGTCGATCACGTAGTCCTTGTCGGCGCCGCGGGTCATCCGTTCGCCGTCCACCGTCACCCGTTCCGAGCCGGCGACGATGAAAAGGTTGTCCCCAGCGTCACCGCCACCGAGGAAATACGGTCCCTGGTTCGCTTCCTGCCCGCGGATCTCGACCAGCCGATAGGCTCCCCGCGGCGAGCCCGCCAGCACGCTGCCGCCCACGGCGCCGGGATCAACGGTCAGCGTCATGCCCTGCAGTTTCCGCCGGTAGCCCCCGAAGACCGAACCCGAACGCTGGGCGACGAAATCGCCGAGCGTGGCCTGCCAGGTGGGTGCGCGCAGTTGCACGAGTACCTTGTCGATATCCCGGAGTTCCTCGGTGTTGCCCTCGGGCACCACCGGGAGGTTGTCGTCGGAAAGAAAGGCATTGACCGTGATTTCCGGGGTGAGCTGGCCGGCGATGTTCAACCTTAGATTCTGGTCCACCGTCAGCTCACGGCGGCTGCCCGACGCGAACTGCACCGATTTACTGCCCCGGACCAGCAAGTCGTCACCAACCGCTGGTACGTCCGTGCGCGGCGCTGCGGTGTCGGTTCCGCGGTCGGGCTTCGCCACGGCACCTTCCGGCGCCAGGGCCGGTTCGTGCAATTCGAGTTGCATGGCCAGCGGGACGGGCGCGAAGCGGTAGCTGACACGCACCAGAGCCGGTCCGGCGCCCGCCGGCGCCCACGCACCCAGCGGCAGGATCTCGCCACTTCGCGCACGCAGGCGATAGTCCACGTCGCGCTGCCACAAACGCCCCTCGACAGAGAGCCGGCAGCTGGTCGGATCGATGAAACCATGGGCGAGTACGAGTTTTGCGGTCTGCGGCGTGACGAGATGAAACTCCGTCTCGTCATGGTATAGATCAACGTCACCGTGCCGGGAATCGCGGGTCGCGGTCGTGTCGGCGGTGGCCGCCGCCACGCTCAGGGCGGGTAACATGAAGAGCGACAGGAAAACGAGCGCCGTCGGCCGACGCCGGAAAACGATCCGGCGCGGCGGCGACACGGCGCGCAAATCTGGCCTCGGCGCACTCATGGCCGCGCCCCCGATCACTCGTACCAGACGCGGTACACGAGAATCGCGGCTCGACCGCGATCGGCCACTGCCAGCAGATTGTCCGGGCCGAGCGCCACGTCGATGGGCGCCTCGAGGGTGCCGGCCAGGCCCTGGTCGGGGCCGACCGCTGCCGCCGGCGCCAGCCGGCGATCGAGCACATGCACCACGCCCGCCGCCGGATCGGCGACGAACACGTTGCCGAAACGATCGCAGCCGACACCCTGGGGCGTGATGAAGGGGTTGTCCAGATCGAACTCGCCGCCGATCTCGGCAACGAAATACCCTCGCCGACCGAACTGCTGCAGGCGACGGTTGCCACGATCGGTCACCAGGAAACCGCCATCGGGCAAGAAGACGACGCCGCTGGGGTCGTCGAACTGTTCGCGATGAGATCCGGGCACGCCGTTGCGGGCGGTCAGGTTGAGAAAGCTGTCGAGCAGCAGTACGCCCTGCTCGCCCACGTCGGTGACGGCCAGGCGACCGTCGAAATCGATGGCGAAGGACGACGGCACAGTGTTGTAGGCAGGGTCGAGCCGCTCGAAATCAAGCAGACGGTTCTGGTACACGCCGTTGAGATCGAAGCGCAGGAGCATGCGGCCACCGAGGTCGAGCACGAACACCGCGAAGCCATCCACCTGAACGCCGACCGGGCGGTAGGGGCGATAACCGGGATTGTCGAATTCGTACCACGAGCCATCCCTGGCGTCGCGGGCGATCACCCGGCCGGCCTGCTCGTCGCAAACGATCAACGTGCCGTCGTTGGCGTAGGCGAGTCCGGCGATACCATCGATGGGGAAAAAGCCGGGTGTGCGGCCTTCCTGGTAGATCTCGAGAAACTCGAACTGCTGGGCTGTCGTGCCGACCGGCGCCGGCGCCGCCTGTTGCTGGTTGTTCGGATCGAGATCAGCGCGGTCGTCGAGCCGCGAGGCATGCCGGTACCCGGCACCGGCACAGCCGCCGAGCGTCAGCAGCAAGGCTCCCAGGCCGGCGATCACGACACCGCGCAGCCGCCCGCACCGGGTGGAACCCGGCGACCTGGCACGTCGCGATCCGGCGCGCATGTCTAGAACCCACGCGACACAACCAGGGTGGTAGTCGGATCGAACAGCGATGGGGATACCTCCACGGCCACGTCCATGCCGAGTACGTTTGCCGCCAACCCGTCCGAGGCGGCGTTGCGCACGGCGTCGAATACCGCCACGGCCCGGTTGATGATCGAAAAGAGCACCATGAAATCGCGATGATCGTAGGCGTGGTTGGCGTCGGCGCGCAGGTGCAGGTAGTTCAGCTGCAGGTCCTCGTTGCGCCACTGCCACTGGTCGTTGCCGGTGATGAGCTGCAGATCCGATTCCTGGAACGCTCGGGCTTCGCGCATCACGGACTCGTTGTACTCGTCGCTGCTGAGATAGCGGCCCACAGACTGCCAGTAGGTGTCAGTATGATCGCCGCTGGTGCCGGCGTAGATGTTCGCGTACTCGCGATAGGTCTGCGAACGATTATGGCCCTGGATGTGAAAGACCGTGTACGCACCCCAGATACCCAATTCGGCGGCGGCGAACAAGCCCGCTTTCCCGCGCTGGCCGTTGTAGTACTGGCCCGCTCCCGGCAGAAACAGGGACAGGGCGCCGGCTTTGATCTTCTCGCCCAGGTTCAACGGCTTCGACGGCCGGTCGGGATCTTCGCGCCGGCCCCCGATCAGATCGCTCTGGGTCGAAGGACGCCCCAGGGCCTGGGCTAGCGGATCACCGCTGCTTCCGAACAGGCGTAGTTCGGTGATCGTGAACGTATCGCCCACCAAAGTTGCCTCGTCGGCACGGCACACGCTCGGCATCAGGCTCGCCGGCACGAGCAGGAGAACGAGGAGCAACGACCAACGGTTAGCAGCCGGCGGCGCAACGTTCGAGAAGGTATTTCCATTCACCGGTAATTCTCCAATCCAGGGACTAAAAGGAAACCGCAGCGCCGATCCGCGTCGACGTCAAACCATAACACTGGGTGCGCAGACTGACCTGGTGTCCGCCGATACTGGTGCCGAGTTCATTGCCTTCGCCACCCAGCAAGCCCTCCAGGTACGCGACCTGAAAGATGCTGAACACCCGCATGGCGAGGTTGAAGTAAACCAGTCGGTCACGATTGGTGAACTGGTTGTTCGAGTCCTGGCGCATGCCGCGATAGATCTCCCGGTGCTGCGAGACACGTGGATCGCGCAGGTCGGTCACCTCGTACACGTACGGGTCGCTGGCGCCCTCGAGTTCCTGCGGGTGGCGGAAGTCGTCCCAGCCGAAGATGAACTGATCCCATTTGCCGAGGTTCTCGTAGTACTCGCGGCGATCGTCCTCGACCGACACCCAGAGCGGCAGGCCGCCTTCGTCGCGTTCGAAGTCGTCGGTCGACTGCGCGGGCTCTACGCTCTGGAAGTATTGATTGCCGACACCGGCGATGTTCTCGTCCGGATGCAGCGGATTGTAGGCGGCCACGAGCTGGTCCTCGTCCCAGTGGTCGTCGGCATACGCATAGTATTCGTCTCGTTTCTCATTGCCCTGCGTGTTGAAGTGGGACACGCCGGCCCAGGCGGCCAGGTCGAGCGCCATCATCAGAAAACCACGTTTGTGGCCAAGATAGGCTTCCCCCGCGCCCGGCAGCACCATGGACATGAGCATGGGTAATACAGCAGCGCCGCCACCGATTCCCTCGCCCTGGTCCGCGGACAGTCCCCCGCCGATCTCGGTCTGCTGGAAGACCGGACCGCCGTATCCCGCCAGATTGGCGGCACCCCGGTTCAAGAGCCAGTCGGCTCGCGACGCGAACGGCTCGGTGTCGTCGGCCGTTGCGCCGGCCAACCCCGGCAGCGCCAGCAGCAGCATGGCGATTGTGCCCGAATAACGAAGCATATTTTCGCCTCCCCGCGGTCGGTCGGCTCAGCGCTCGACCGCAAGTGTTGTCGTCGTAGTTTCCAGACCCTCGTCAGTTTCCCTTTGGAACTGACAGATGTAAAGGCCGGAACGAAGTTCCGACAGGTCGATATCGTGTTCGACGATCTCGTCGCTGCGCGTCGGCAGCGCGAGACGCGTGATTTCCTCGCCTTCCAGATTGAAGACGGCCAGGCGTGCGTCGCGATCGGTTGCGCTGTGGAAACGCACCGTGACGCGCGAGCCGGAAAGCGGGTTGGGATAGAACACTACCCGGTCGAGAAACGGCGCGCGCGGTGCCCAGATGCCCAGGTCGTGGGGCGTTCCCTCCGGACCCAGACGACGGCTCCCGCCGCCGGCGCCGAGCCACTCGCTCGTCTGCACTGCCGCCGAAGCTGTTGTCGGCAAGCCGTAGCACGACAGGCGGCCGTTGTAAAAGGTGCGCTCGAGGGGTGGGCCGCGATAACCGCCTTCGGTAGCCAGCCAGAGCGCCCGCTCTTCCTGATCGGCCCGGCCGGGACCCACCAGCAGGCCGGCCTGACCGACGGAATCGCCCCACTTGAACGGGGTGCCGTCCAGCAGTCGGCCGCGGGCATCGGTGGCCATCAGGTGCCCGGCGTCGGTATTGAAGAAGATCTCGTTCTGCCCGTTGCCGTCGGCATCGAAGACGACGATCGGTCCGGCAATGCTCGTGCTGTCGGGCAGGGGGAAGAACTCGTGGATGTCGCAGGGGAAGCCGGTCAGGGCGACACCACCGGCAGTGAAGGCCATCAGCTTCTCGCCAGTGACCAGAACCACGTCGTTGCCGCCGTCGCCGTCGAGGTCGGCGACCGCAGGTTCGGCCACGAGACTGTCAGCGACCGTCCCCCGCCAGGCGTGCGCCGTAGCATCACCGTTGTCGCCGATGTGCCAGGAACCGCGCAATCCGCCACTGTCGAACACGAGCAGTAGCGCTGCGTCATCCGCCAGGGGTGCGTCGTCGGTGCCGGTCAGCACAGCGCGGCGCAACGGTCCGTCGACGCCGGCGTCGTGGGTATGGAGATCGTAGGTCGCGACCGGGCCGCCCGCCGTCACGTCGACGAGCGTCCAGCCTCCCGGAGAGAAAACCGCCCAACGATCGCCTGCGTTCGCCCGTTCGATGCGCGTCGGCGGCGCCACGAAACCGGCAATAGCGCCGCCGGTATCGTTGATCAGTGCGAGTGGTGCGCCTACCGGTTGACCGTCCTCGTCGTAGACCGCGACCGACCGCGGCGGCACGGCGCACAGCAAATAGTACGAGCCGTCGCTGTCGGTACCGATCTGGGGTGCGAAGGCCAGGCTGTCGCCGACCGATGTGCTCCAGAGCAATGCCATCGTCTCCGATGTCGTGTCGTAGAAGTAGCTGTGGAGCCAGCCGTCCTGCGCGCCCAGGACCAGGGTTTCGACGTCGTTTTCCATGGTCACGACCGCCGGTGGCCCCGCGAGCGGCGCGGTCAGGGCGGCGAAGGCGCCCGTCGGAAGATCGGCGACGGCTGGGAACCGGGAGTCGCCGGCTACATCCAGCGCGAAGAGCTTCGCGGGGTAGAGATCGCCCGTCCAGTCGACTCCGGGCCCGTCGGCGAACACGAGGGTCTCCGACGAGCCGGTGGGGAACACCGTCAGCGACGCGGGATCGATGGCCCTGGCCGTGGCCTGCCCGCCGGCAACTGCGGCTTCGGCAGCGTCGACGCTGGCGACCTGGAAGGGCCAGCCGGGCAAGAGGGGCTCGATGCCGGCACTGAAACTCATCACGCCGCCGGTGGCACTGATACCGCGGAGAGAGATTCCCGTCCACGAACGGTCGTAGGCGCGACTGTTCGGGAACCCATCGGTGAACAACTCGTCGTAGCCAAAGTCGGCGCTGAACGGGTCGCGCTCGGAACCGTACCAGCCCAGCACGTAGGCATCGAGCACGCCCACATCCTGCAGACCATCCGCCTCGACCAGCCGCACGCCGTCGCCCCAGGCGTTGACCAGGTTGTATTCCAGGTTCGCGTTGACCCGGTCCATGTTCACGTGCCAGACCAGCAGCCCACCGGCCGGCAAGAAATAGTCGTACAGGCCCGAGTTGCGGTAGTCGCCGTCCAGTTCGCCCGCGAGATACATCACGACGCCGGTCGAATCGTCCGCCTCGAAGACGAGTTCGCCGAAGGGCGTCGCGGACGGATCGGGTGGCACCCAGCGGTTCTCGATCAGGAAGAACTCGTCGGGTGATGCGCCCGCCACCAGGACTTGCGGGTCGGCGCTGAAAAAGTCGCCCGCAACGCCGTCGAAGAGATCGTACTCCTCCCGCATGACCTGAACCGCGGGTAGTTGATACAGCGCGTCTCGATTGTCGACGTCCGCCAGCTTCACCCAGCCGAGGAACCACTTGTCCCAGGCGCCGAGCGACGGCGGCAGCAGGCCGACCACCGGTATGATGTCGTACTCCACCGGGTCGGTATCGGGAATCTCGAAACCGACGACCACGGACAGATTGGTGCCCGAGTCCATCAGGTCCCAGATCCCCACCGTGGGCAGTCCGGTGGCGGTGTTGTACAAGTCGACGAGCCCCAGGGCGTGACCGAACTCGTGGTAGAGCGCGGCGGCGATGCTGCCCACGTAGGGTACGTACTCGCCCTCGTCGTTGGTGTAGCCATCCTGGGAAGTCGTTTCCGGGATCACCGAGCATTCGGACAAAAAGCCCGGTGTGCCGGTGTCGCTATCGATGCTGGTGAGATCCGGCGCTATCGTGTCGCCGAGAGTCACGAAGAAGGTAGGGATGTCGTTGGGCGAGTCCTGGTTCACGTCGCTCTGCCAGTCCGAGCCCGCGTGCACGAAGATGACGTAGGTGAACGGATCGTCGTCGTCGTAGTCCGCGAGACTGACCGAGCCGTCGGCTTGCGTCTGTTCGTCGGTGGTGGTGATCATGTCCACCACTAGTTGCCCCAGGCTATCGATGGACCAGAATCCATCTTCGCCGGGCCCGTAGTCCGCTATATCCGAGAGCTTGTAGCATTCGTTCGCGGCTTCCGGCAGCACCCGGTACTCGATCTCGAGACGGCCGCCCGATTGGTAATGATAGAACTCCGAAAGGCCATTCAGATGCGACTCGTAGAAAGCTCGGTTGTGCGGCGGCGGATCGATCCTGATGGCAGGATCGGCTTCGAGCCGGAAGTCGCCATCGGTGGTCACGCTCGTCAGGTCACCGCTCACATCGCTCTCGAAGCCGATGCGTACCAGCAGCACTTTCAGGGTGTCGGGATCGTCCGGCGTCGCGGCGGCCACGAGTCCGGGTACGGGCGCGCTCTTGGTCAGGAGCGCCGGTCCCAGACCGCGTTGCCGCAGCAGCGCGTGGCTCTTGCGCGAGACCTGACGTGGCCCGAGCAACTGATGAATCGTCGACCAGCGTTGCGCCGACGTCGCCTGCCGCGCGACATGACGCTCACGTATCCGCTCGCCGTCGGGTAATCGGTCGAGATCGGCCGGATCGACTTTGACGAAGGGGATCTGACGTGTGGGACGCGGTGCGGATCCAGCCTGTGAACCTTTCCCAGAGGTTGGGAGAACGGAGAACACAAACAAGACGACGAAGAGTACCGGCGTCAGACGCCGAATCGCACACCACCACACAGCACATCGCAAACGGCTACCTCCCTGAAGTGCCAATCGAAGCGGGCAGCCGTACAGCAACCGCCCGCGCAACTAGAAACGATACCCCAGCGAAATACGCGTGACCCGGTCGAGGCTCGAGGCCTGCGGGACCGACACGTAATCGAAGGTGAGCGCCTGGCCGACCCAGCGCATCAGATCGAGTCCGAATCCGTATGTGGTGTCGGATATGTCACCGTACTCGGCGCTCTTGTAACCAAAGCGGATGAACAGGGAATTGACGTACGACCACTCGACTCCGTATCCGTACTCCGTCTGATCGAAGTCGAAGCCGAGTCCCCATTTCTCGTCTCCCATGTCATACTTGTACAGGGGTATCTGATAGTCGCCCACGACAAGCAGGGACGAAGCTTCGGAGTTGAACAGGCTCTTGGCCAGACCGAGCGTCACCTTGCGCGGCATGGGATCGCTCTGGTCGGCGTCGACGTGCTTGATGTTCGGGCCGAGATTCGCCACCGCCATACCGAAGTTGGCCTTGAGCGCCGGCACCTTCCACAGCACACCGAGATCCACGCCGAACGAATCGCCGGAGCCGCCGGCATCCTGCATCACCGAATCGGGCGCCAGCTTGTCGCGGAAATACTTCACACCCAGTCCGAAGCCGACATTGGGCGCCACTGCGACACCGTAGGCGGCCTGGAGGGCAAACATGTAGGACGTGAACTCGCCACGCTCGTTTCCGTCTTCGTCCATGGCGATCTGGTTGCCCATGTCGAGGTAATTGATCGCCATGCCCAGGGTGCCCGAACCGGTCGGTGCGGCGTAACCGCCCCAGTACAGGCCGATGTCGTCGGCCAGGCCGGCCGCCAGCGCGGACTGCATGATGTGTAGTTCGCGGCGGGCGTTCTCGGTTCCGTGAAAGGCGAGGCCGCCCGGGTTCCACCAGATGGCGGTCGCATCCTGGGCCAGCGCCGTACCCGCTTCGCCGAGCGCGTTGTAACGGGCCCCGATCGGGAAACTCAGATTGATGGCGCCGGCTCCAGATCCGGCAAAGGCCAGCTGGCCAACCCCGACGACGAGCGTCAGGACCAAGATGGTCGCCAGTTGAATCCGTTTCATTGTCCAATACCTCCAATTGGCACTTCAGGGGTTAAAGTGACGCACCGGCTGTCCGGCAACGTCGGCAGCGCTCTCAGCGCATGATTACAAGCTTTCCGGTTTCGGTGATGTCACCGCCCTCGCCGTCGGCCCAGCTGCCACGCAACACGTACAGGTACGTTCCGTTGGCGATTTCGTCTCCCCACTGGTCGCGGCCGTTCCAGGACAGGATCTTGATTCCCGCCGTATCGTACTGCCGACTAATGGAATTGATGCGTCGACCCGACAGGGTATAGATATCCCACGCCACGTCAAGCGGATCACTCGTCTCGAATATCAATCGGCACGGACCAGGCGTCGGATTAGGAAAAACCGTGACGTCGTGGAACTCGGTAATCCCTTCTGCAACCAGCAGAAAGGACAACGTATCACTGCCCACGTTACCCAGAATATCGCTGGCGTGCAAGGCCGCAACGTGTTCACCCAGCTCGAGATCGGCCGGCAACGGTACGGCGATACGGCCCTGGGTGTAGCTACCGGGTTCGAAGACGAATGACTCCGACACGTCGGTCATGTACCCGTTTCCGTCGTACTCGATCAGCACGCTGTTGTTGGGATAGGTGCCCAGGATGCCGATGCCGCTGGTATCGGCCAGCGACGCAACCAGATTGGTCCCGACATTGGCCCGGTAGCGCCGGTCCTCGCAGGTGAGGTCGATCGCCGGTCCGATCACGTCGTTACTGCTGACCGTGGCCGGATTCATGGTCACGACATGGTACGCCGCACGCTGACCCTCTGGCGTGTCCAGGATGATCCGGACCTTGCCCTGGTCGCCGTAGGTCATCTGCGTAGGAATCTTGAACGAGATCCGCAAGGGGTCGGCATGGGCGGCGCCGTTGCCCCGGAAAACGCTGGCGCCCATGTGCTTGACCGTGAACGGCGCAATCTCGCCGATGGGGTGGTCGATATCCCGCGCCGACTCCTCCACGCGCAGATCATAGGTGACACCGGTGCCGGCCGCGACGCCCTGGGCGGCAAGATCGACGGTCACGGTATGCAGCGCGCCGCCATACATGGTGCCGGGCGTCGTGGCGTCGAATTCGAGATCGCCTACCGGATTCGGCAGGCGAATCGCAGGATCGCCCAGCAGCGGGTAGCGTTCGTAGCCCTTCATGTAACTGAAGCTGAACAATTTCTCGATCGCCACGTCGACCTTGCCCAGGTTCAAGGCCATGCCAAGGGTTCGCGTCGCCGCGACGGTGGTATCCGGGAACAGGTTGCAGAACACCATTTTCGAGAGCAGTTCATTGTGATGAATGTAGCTGATCTGGCTCGAGCAGATGGCGCCGATACCACCGCCGTCGCTCTGCAGAACGAACTCCTCCGCCATCGACACCTTGTCGGGATCGTCGAAAACGCCCACATCGCAACTGTAGGCCATCATCACGGCACGCCGACCGCCGTTGGTCAGGCTGGCGATATCCGCGAAACGGAACACGTGTTCGTCGGCGAGGACGGTATCGCCGCCGTGTCCGACGTAGTTGAAAATGGTTGTGCCCGCATTGAGCGCTGCGATCAGGTCTTGTCTGGCCTCCGGCTTGTACGCGCTGGCCGGGGTGATGTACAGCGCCAGGTAGATCTTCTCGACTTCCATGGTTTTCGGAATGTGGTTGTTGCTCAGAAATTCCGAGTGGACCGTGTGGGCTCGTTCGGGATTCGTGAGCGACCGCATATCGTCGGCGACAAACAGTGCCTTGTTGCGCCACGGACCCTCCGGTGGCTCGCGTGAGTACTCGACAATATGTTCGACCAGTTCCCTGGCGACCTCGGCCGAACTCGCCGGCAAGCGTCCGATTGCGAGATCGGGCGGATCGAGGATACCGTCGGAAACCGAGTACGAATGGAATTCCACCAGCGCGTCGTCGGTCGCATAGAACTTGAAGTGTTCGCTGGTTTCGTAGCGAATCGTGGGATAGAAGGTTCTGACCACCGTCGGCATGAAGTCGTACAGCTCGACCGCGGGATCGTGGTTCCGGTAGTTGCGATAGTCGCGACTTGCCTTGCCCAGCAGACAGACATATTTCAACTGCATGGCGCCTTCGTAATAGAGCCAGCGCAGGAAATTCCGGATGGCCAACGGATCCTTCTGGCCAGCCGAGAAACAGGCATACACGTCGTCCACGGCGACGGCTACCGCCGTGGGCGACGACACGCCGGGGATGTGCTCGTTGCGCAACCCGGCAAGCGCGGTTGCGGCATCGGCGAACGCCCGGTGGTAGACCACGACATAGTCGATCGTTTCCGGGTCGAGTGCCGGATCGTTCCACAGATCACGCGGGTGCTCCACAGACAGGGTCGTGGGTGCGAACAGATCCTCCTCCGAGAACAGTACCAGATGACGATCCGTATCGGGTTGGCGGAGAAGCCCGGCAACATAGCTCGGCGTCGGCGAGGACGACTGCTGTCCTGCCAACTGGAAGCACGCGAGCGGATCGCTGACATCCCACAGCGTGACCGCCTCGGTGCCGGGCAGCGCGAAACGGAACTCGTGCGGCGCGTCGGCATCCATGACCTGATCGCGCCAGTGAACCACGGCCAGTTGCTGGTCGGCGACCTTGTTCAGCAGGCCCCAGTACGTGACGTCGAACGAATCGAGCGCCAACGGCTCCTTGTAGGGATTACTTGAACTAGCGTATGTAAAGTGATGTAACGTCAGTACATTTGTCCCGCTAACGCCAGCCATGCTCTCGCCCTCGAGGGTCGTCCGCTCGGCGGCGCTCTGTACGCTGACCACAATCGACGTCGAATCGGCACCGGCCTCGTCGTCGTTCAGAAACGCACGGACACCGTACACGTAGCTGTCGACCAACCAGCGCGCATCGCCACGCACGTCGATCACGTAGGAAACTTCGCTGCCGGCGACGAGATCGGGCAGATTCACGTCGATGTCCTTGCGACCGATGATCAACGGATCCCAGGTCCAGTTGTCCGCAAACAGGCCCGGCGTATCGAAATTCGAGCGCTCTTCGTGCAGACGGCCCCGGTGGGAGGTTATCACCTCGCCGCCGTTCGGTGAGGCATCGATGGGCGGCGTTACGCGCAAAGGATCGCCGGAAAACGGCGTGACGTCGCCGTAGTCTTCCCAGGTGATCCAGTAGGTGCCTAGGTCAGCGAACGGATGCTCGAAGTGGTCGAGCGCCGGAGCGTCGGACACGATCCGGTCGAGCCAGGTACTCGTACCGACGCCGTAGAACAGCAGGGAATCGTCCAGATCCCACTGCCCATCGTCGGCATCACGAACATCGACGGCCAGTTCCCGCAACTGCCAACGGTCGGTCTGCTGATCCAGTGGGGTCTCGGGATCGGCCGCCAGCGCCTCGGCGCCGCCCTTGAACACGCGTATCGTCGCTGGATTGACCGTCGCCGGTATGACTCCCAGGCCGAGCAGATCGTAACCGGTCACCTTGTACACGCCCGTCGCATCGACCTCGAGCTTGACCCAGTTGTCGGACAGGCCGAAAGCTCGGGCCACGGCATCTTTGCCGTCGCCTTTGGCGGCCGCATCCGCGCGCGCCGCAGCGTCGCTCCGGTTCCGTTCACGCAGCCACTGCTTGGCCCCTCGCTGCAGGGAGCGAAAAAGTTCGGGGTTGATGACCGACTCCGGCACGGGATCGTCCTGGCGGTATCCGGAAACAGCGGATGCCGCCGCGAGCTGAACGGCCTGCAGTCCTGACGGTGCATGCAGCAACTCCAGTTCCAGGGCGGCCAGCACGCCGTTGTGCTCCGAGACGGGAAGAACCATGGCCTTGCTCAGCGGCACCTCACGATAGATGACCGGATCGTGTACCCGTACGAGTGAAGCCGGGGCCACCGCCCGATCGGGCGGTCGGTGCCAGGCGACGGCGGTCACGCGCCACTGCGCCGGCTCGCGTGTCGCCAGTGCGACCGTACAGTAGGCCGACGGCGGCGCTGTGACGATTTCGTCCGGACTATACTCGACGGCCGGCGGCGGTTCGCGCCACGCCAGGTGTTTCGAATCCACGGCCGTCCAGTCCACCGACTCGTCCGCCGTCGGAAACTGGAAACGCAGCCGGGTCCGGTGGTCCCGGCTCTCGATGAGGTTGATCCGAGGCACGTCCATGACCGGCCCGGTCGTGGCGGCGATTGTGTTTTCGCGCGCTGCCGCCGGAGCTGCAGAGGCGTGTTCCGGTGCCAGCAACCCCATCGCGCCGAAACAGACCAGAAACAGAACCACCTGCCAGACGAGGCTACTGGGCGCCAGCACGCGTCCATGCGGTATCAGCCCCGTGTGCGTCGGATAGATGAAACGTTCCCGCCGCAGGCGGCCGAGCTTCTGAAAGAGGTTTTCGAGATCGGGCACCATACCCATTATTCCGCCCAGTACTGCCGGCCAGGTCCAGAATGGTAACATCAACAACAAGAGCAGCGCGGCCACGCCACCGGCGAGTTCCACACGCCAGTCGGGATGGTCGTAATGGGGCAACGCGTCGAGAACCGCGTGCGACGCCAGCCCGGCAACGGATCCGAGCCAGATGTGGCCGGTCGCTGCGCCGGCCAGTGCCCCGGCTGCGAAGTGAGTGAACAGGCACATGTTGTCTATTCCTCTCCCCGCAGCGGTTCGGCCTCATCGGCCAGCATGATCGGGATGCCGTCCTCCACTCGGTACGACAGACGACAATCCAGACAGATGAGGTGACGGTGCTCGTCGTCGGGTTCGACACTGCTCTTGCAGACGGGGCAAGCAAGTATCTCGAGTAGTTTCGGATCGAGCAACGTAGACTCCTCGCTTCCAGAGAGTTAGGATCTTCTGGATCAACGGGACCTTACACCTGTTATTCCCGGCGCCGACCTTCGATATGCGCGTAAAACAGCATGCCGTCGGTCGGCTAAATATAGTACCTAAGGAAGGGGATTTAAACAGAAGTCTCCGTCAACCATTACTGAGCAGTCGCGCTAGCCGATGGCTCTGATATCGGGTCCTTGCAGAGGTTGGCAGAGATCATTATACAAGGAAACGTTTCTAGTGTCAACCAAGGCCCCGCGACGCCTCCCTTCAATGCTTCTCGTCCTCAAAGATTCCCATATTCAGAAACTTCTGCAAACGTTCTTCCGTCAGCTGTTCGCCGGACATCTGCCCCAGCTCGTTCAGATTGTCGACAATCAAGGTCTTGACCGTGGCTGCTATGGCGTCGTGGTCCCGGTGCGCACCGCCGATCGGTTCGGGTACGATGCCGTCGATCACGCCGAGGCGTTCCGCGTCACTGGCGGTGATCTTCATGGCCGTGGCAGCCTCCGGCGCCTTGGCGTTGTCCCGCCAGAGTATCGCCGCGCAGCCTTCCGGTGTGATGACGCTGTAAATCGAATTTTCGAGCATGAAGACGCGATCGCCGACACCCAACGCCAGCGCGCCTCCCGAACCGCCTTCGCCGGTGACGATGGCGAGAATCGGTACCGGCAGGTCGGACATCTCGCGCAGGTTGCGGGCGATGGCCTCAGCCTGCCCACGTTCCTCGGCGCCGATACCCGGGTAGGCGCCCGGCGTGTCGATGAAGGTCACGACGGGCCTGCCGAAACGGGCCGCCATGCGCATCAAACGCAGCGCCTTGCGGTAGCCCTCCGGGTGGGCCATTCCGAAGTTACGCTTGATGTTGCTCTTCATGTCGCGACCCTTCTGGTGGCCGATGGCCATGACCAGCAGGTCGCCCAGCCGGGCCATGCCGCCGACGATGGCGGCGTCATCGCGAAACATACGGTCGCCGTGCAGTTCGACGAATTCATCGAAGATCCTCTGCAGATAATCGACGGTCGTCGGACGGCGCGGATGTCGCGCCAGTTGCACGCGTTGCCAGGGTTTCAGGTTGGCAAAGATCTCCCGACCGAGCTTCTGCGCTTTCTCGCGCAGATGCTCGACCTCGTCTTCGACATCGAGTCCGCGAACCGCTGCCGAATCCTGCAGGGTGCGGATGCGTTCCTCGAGTTCAACGATGGGCTGCTCGAAATCGAGCCAGGGCCCTTTCTTGGTCCAGTCCATAGGTATCCGGTTCTCCCAGACGGTCACCAGACGAAGTGACAGTGGCGATTGTGCACCACCGCGGACGAACTTGGGATTAAGGCATCATCGGTACAATGTGTCAAGGGCCGGGCGGGCTTCGCCGCCGAGCCAAGCGCTTCCTGCCGGCGCCACCGAACGCGGAAACGCCCGTCGACTCCAAATTCTCGACGTTATCCGCTCGCCCTGAATCGTCGTTGCTGTTGTGGCGGTCCCGGTATCTTGACCAGCAGGCGTAGCCCGCGTGCCCCGGGAAGCCGGCGTAAGCCACGCAGGCTCTCGAGGGTCAATCGCATTCGGCGCGCCGCCGAACGCAGCACCCAGCGGCGACTCGGGCGGTCGGTGCTGATTACCAGGGGCACCGGTGTCGCCGACTCGCTCGGCTCGCCGAAGCGGTCGAAGAGTGCGCCGAGCTGGTGTAGTCCATCGCTCCCGGCGGTGGGCAAATCGAACTCCAGATGGATTTCGCGCACCCAGGCGCCCAGTACCTCGTCAACGGCGACCAGCCGATCCACGACCACTTCCCGCTGGCCGTCCGATCGTACCTGGATACGTCCACCGGCAACGAGAATCGAATCGCTCTCGACCAGCTCGTGCACATCCTCGTAGAGTCGAGCATAGATGGTCAAGCCGACCATACCCGAACGGTCCTCGAAATGGGCCCGCGCGTAAACGCGCTTGTGCTTGTCGCGCGCTTTGCTGTGGGACGTGATCACCCCGACCAGATCGACCCAGGTTCCTTCGCCGCGCGTGGCGATCGCCGCCGCGGTGTCGACCGGCAGGGCATCGATCAGTTCGCTGTATTCCTGAAAGGGGTGGCCGGACAGGAAAAAGCCGACAGCCTGCCGTTCCTTGCTCAGTTCGACGAGCGGATCGAAGGGCTCGCAGTCGCGCAGCACGGGCTTGAGCGCCGCGGTCCCGGCGGCGCCGCCGAACAGGGAATCCTGCCCCCCCTGCCGGTCGCGGGCAGCCTTCTGACCATAGGTCAGGGCGCGGTCGAGGTCTTCCAGCAATGCGCGTCGGTGACCTGGCAGGTTGTCGAGGGCGCCCGCGTGAATGAGCCCCTCGAACACCTTGCGGTTGACCTTCTGCAGGTCGACATGCTCACAGCAATCGAACAGGTCGCTGAAGTCGCGGTCCAGCGAGCCCCGCACCTCCTCGATGGTCTCGATCGCCTTGACGCCGACGTTCTTCACCGCTCCCATGCCAAAGACCACGTCGTCGTCGCGCACGCCGAATTCCGGTCGCGGACGGTTGATGTCCGGAGGTCGGATCCCGAGACCGAGGTTCTTGACCTCGTCGATCAGCACGGTGATGCGATCCGCCTTCCGCATTTCCGTGCTCATGGTCGCGGCCATGAACTCGGCCGGGTGATGGGCCTTCAACCATGCGGTCTGCATGGACAGCACCGCGTAGCTGGCGCTGTGACTCTTGTTGAAGCCGTACTGGGCGAAGAACTCCATCTCCTCGAAGATGTCTTGGGCGAGTTGCAGGTCGTAGCCGTTGCGGTCGGCGCCGTCGAGAAACATGGTCTTCATCTTGGCCATCATCTCGATCTTCTTCTTGCCCATGGCCTTGCGCAGCGTATCGGCCTGTCCCATGGAAAAGCCGCCCATGGTCGACGCGATCTGCATCACCTGCTCCTGGTACAGGATCACGCCGTAGGTGTCTTTGAGTATGGGTTCGAGGTCGGGATGTTTGTAAACCACCGGCTCGCGGCCGTGCTTGCGCTCGACATAAACGCTGTCCATACCCGCGCCCAGCGGCCCCGGGCGGAACAGGGCGTTGATGGCGGTAATGTCGTCGAAGCTGGTCGGTTGCATCTTGCGCACGAGTTCCTGCATGCCGCTGCTCTCGAGCTGGAATACGCCGACTGTTCGGCCGGCCTGCAACAGTTCGAGGGTCGCCGGATCGTCCAGGGGGATATCCTCCGGCCTCAGCCGTTGCCCGGTGGTTTCGGCGACCAGCCGCAAGGCCTTGTCGATCACCGTGAGGGTGCGCAGGCCCAGGAAATCCATCTTCAGCAGCCCCAGTTCCTCGCTCATCTTCATGTCGAACTGGACCGTGATATCGCCCTTTGTGCTCCGGTACAACGGGGCGTGTTCGATCAGCGGCGTCGGGGTGATCAATACACCGGCAGCGTGTATGCCCGCGTTGCGGTTGAGCCCTTCGAGCACCAGTGCGTTCTTGATCAGCATGTCGTGCGCCGGCGATTCCGTGCGCACTTCCTTGAGGCCCGGCGCCTCGTCGAGCGCTCGCGGCAGGGTGATGCCGATCTCCTCGGGCACCAGTTTGCTGATGCGGTCGGCATCGGCGAAGCTCAGGTCGAGCACCCGGGCGACGTCCTTGAGCACCGCACGGGCCGCCATGGTGCCGAAGGTGATGATCTGCGAGACGTTCTCGCGCCCGTACTTCCGGGCGACGTACTCGATGATCTGGGGCCGCTTCTCGTAGCAGAAGTCCACATCGATGTCCGGCATGGATATCCGCTCGGGATTCAGAAAACGCTCGAAGATGAGCGAGTTGACGATGGGATCGATATCGGTGATGCCCAGGCAATAACAGACCAGGCTGCCGGCGGCCGAGCCACGCCCCGGCCCCACCGGAATGTCCAGGCGGCGGGCGGCGTCGATGAAATCCCAGACGATCAGGAAGTACCCCGCGTAGCCCGTCGTGCGGATGATGTCGAGTTCGTACTCGAGACGCTGCGCCAGCGTATCGGTCACCTCGCCATAGCGCCGGCGCAATCCCTCCCGGGCCAGATGTTCGACATAATCGTCGGGCGTCGTGAAGGGTTCCGGCAGAGGGAATTCCGGCAACAACAGCTTGCCCAGCTCGAGGTCGAAATCCACCATTTCGGCCACGCGGACCGTGTTCTCGATCGCCTCCGGCCAGTCCTGGAAAAGCTGCCACATCTCTTGCGGCGATTTGAGATAGACCTCGGGCGTGGCCGATCGCCAGCGCGCCGGATCGTTCAGGGTCTTCCCCGTCTGAATGGCGAGCAGGATATCGTGCGCCTCGAAATGGGAGCGCTCCAGGAAGTGGCAGTCGTTGGTGGCGACGATGTCCAGCCCGGTCTGCTGGGCGACCTGCGGCATCAACTGCCGCACCCGTTCCTCGTCGGGCAGACCGTGGTTCTGAATCTCGAGAAAGAAGTTCCCGGCGCCGAGCAGATCACGGTATTCGCAGGCGGCGCGCACCGCGCCGGCCACGTCGCCCTGCCGCAACAGATAGCTGGGTTCGCCGGACAGGCAGGCGCTCAGTCCGATCAGACCGTCGCTGTGCTGCGCCAGCAGCTGCTTGTCGATACGGGGCCGGTAATAGAAACCCTCGAGGTAGGCCAGTGAACTCAGCCGCACCAGATTGCGCCAGCCGGCCTGGTTGCGGGCGAGCAGGACGAGATGGTGGTTCTTCTTGCCCTTCGCGGCACTGCGGTCCAGACGGTCCTCGGTCACGTAGACCTCGCACCCGATGATCGGCTTGATATCGTGCCGGCGGCAGGAAAGATAAAACTCTACCGCGCCGAACATGTTGCCGTGGTCGGTCAGGGCCAGCGCGGGCATGCCCAGCTCGGCGGCTCGCTTGGCCATGGCGTCGGTCTTCATGGCGCCGTCGAGCAGCGAGTAGTCGGAATGGTTGTGCAGATGTACAAACGCCACGTCGTCCATACGGTCTTTCCCGGATCGTTTGCTTCGCTGCCGGCGCGTCTATGGTTCCAGACGTAAATGCCGGCGTCAGTTGTCGAGGTCTTCCCGTCCCACCGGTCGACATTCGATGCGCACGACTCGATCGGTATAGCGCTCCGCCCAGTCAGCTACCTCGAGGCCGAGCACATGTGTTCCCGGCGGCAGCGAGTCGGGCAGTTCCACCAGCAGTCGATCGCGCGGCAGATCCGGTTCGGGCACGACGGGTTCGCCGTCGAGCCACGCGAGGATCGTTGCCGGTGCGATTCCCGAGCCGGCATCGAACAACGGGATATCCACTGTCGGCCAGCGCGGCAGGGTAACGCCATAATAGTCACGCGACGCTCTCTCCTGCAATACGACTGTGCGCCTTACCTCGCCCAGTTGCGGGTCGCCCACGTCGCGCAGGAGCGCGTGCAGCCCGGGTTGCGACAGCGGAAAGGTGCAGACCGAGTCGGTCGGTGAGCCTCGTTGTGGATAGTCGACGAACATCCATCTCCCCCGTCCGTCGAAACGGTATATTCCGACATCGGGCCGAAATTCGCTCGCCGTCGACGCGACCGGCATCGCGACCTCGACCGCCGTCGTGATCGGCCAGTCGCCGGCCAGGTACCACGCCGCCGGCCCCAGCGCGACCAGGCCCTGGTCGCGCAGGGCTGGCTCGTGCGTGGCGTTGACCGTGGCCGGCACGACAAGCAAGGTCGTCGGCATCAGCACCGGATCACCGAGTTCACGGCGTAACTGTCGCTGGCGAACGCCGCGTGTCGTCGCCGCCGAAAGCAACGCCGGCAAGGTGTCGCCAACGGCGTATGCGCGCTTCTGGCCTGGTGCGAGCAGTAGAAAAGGCGTCAGCCGCCAGCTGCCCTCCCCCGGCGCCGTCACAGGAACCTCGAGACCGAGTGGCGCGGCACGCCAGCCCGCAGCCGGCTCGGTAGCGGGCGCCGCATCACTGCTCGACACGAGCAGCGGCCAGGATAGCCTACTACGATTCCCCGAACGGTCCTCGGCGACCACGGTCACGGTGTGGCGCCCGGGTGCGAGCAGTCCGGTGTCTGCCGACCAGAAACCACCCTGTCGTCCCGGCAGCCGGTTCGGCTCCGCTCGATGCAGCCAGCGTTCGCGCACCCCATCCACGCGTAACCACTCCAAACGCTGCTCGCTGTTCTCGGCGAAGGCGAACTCGTCGTTCTGGGTGAGAAACACCTCCCGATCGTTCACGGTGACCGTCAGCCGGTACGGTTCGAGCCGATGTCCGCGAATGTCCGCGGCATCCTGTACCAGCGCACTGAAGGCTACCGGCCCCTCGATGGTCAAGGCCGGCAAGCTTCCGGTCAGACCGGCCGTTGCTTCCACGATCACCGAAACCAGTCCACCGGCGACGCGGGACTCGGGTGTCACGGGCAGCGCCCGGATGCGGATGATCCGCGGCGTGAAGGTGTCCGGCACCGCAAAACCACAGCTTTCGGGGTTGAGGGGTCGTTGCCGGCCATCGCGTACCTCGAAGTGCAGATGCGGTCCAGAGGTGCCGGACTGGCCCGAGATCCCGACGATGCCTCCCCGCTCGAGTCGGACCGAGTTCTCCGGAAGATACAGGTTCACGGCAAAACGCTGGCGACGTTGTTGTTCGTCGCGCACGAGCTGCTGCAGCGCGTCGTTGAAGCGCTCGAGATGGGCGTAGACGTACGTCCGGCCCGAATCGCCGTGGAGATACACGGCCCGGCCGTAGCCGCCGGTTGCGACATTGAGCCGGCTGACGAAGCCGTCCTCGGCCGCACGCACGGGGAATCCCGTGCGGCTGCGCGTCTTGAGATCCAGCCCGGCGTGAAATCGACCGTCGCGAAACTCCATGAAATTACTGGTGAGAAAACGTTCGGACAGGTCGAGCGGCCAGAGCGGTTGCCCCGGATCCTCAACTGCGGTGCGGCTGTTTACGGTTCCGACCAGTACCCACGCCACCAGAACAAGCGCCAGGACGGCGCGTTGCCGGCCGCGGACTCCCACTTCACCACTCGTCTTGCTGTTCACAGATGCCGGTCCTCCTTGGCCGCCGGGTTCCGGAAGGGCGCGAACGAGCCGACGCCCGGTCGTGTCTGGCTGGCACTCTAGATAATGGAGTTCCACGAGACAAGACCTTGTTTCGCGTGTAGAATATACGCGGGTCCAAAAACCACGACACCGCAGCCCGACACTGCCTGCGCGATCGACAACCTTCAAGGAGGAAACGTGGAATCCAGTGCAGCGAGCAGCGCACCCCGTAACGGAATACCGAGTATCGCCGGCCGCACTTTTCTTCTCGACACGAACGTCCTGATTCACGACGCCAACTGCCTGGAGGCGTTTGCCGACAAGAACATCGTGCTGACCATCGACGTCCTCGAAGAGCTCGACCGCTTCAAACGTGTCAACGACGAGCGCGGGCGCAACGCCCGCCGGGTTATCCGGACCATCGATTCGTTGCGAGCGGGAAATTCGCTCAGCGAGGGCGTGGCCACGCCGGGCGGCGGAAATCTATACGTCCTGGTGCAGAACTGCCTGGAGTACCTGCCCCGCGGCATCGATCACAATGTCCCGGACAACCGCATCCTCGCCACGGCCCTGGCGCTGCGCGCCCACAACAACAGCGTCCGATTCATATCCAAGGACATCAACGCGCGGGTGAAGGCCGACGCGCTGGGCATCGAGGCCGAGGATTTCCTGAGCGACAACGTCAACTTCGACGAGCTCTACACCGGCTGGAGCGAGTTGCACGTGGACGGCGCCCTGATCAACGATTTCTATCACGGACAGCCGGTACGGCTGGAACAGGAGTTCTTTCCCAACCAGGGAGTCCTGCTGCACGCCAGCGACAACCCCAAGCAGACGGCCCTGGGTATCTATCGCGCCGACACCGAGACCATCGAACCGCTGCAATTCGGCGAGGCGAGACCGTGGGGCCTCAGCGCGCGGAACCTGCAGCAGCACTTCGCCTACGAGCTGTTGCTCCGTGAGGATATCCAGCTGGTGACCATGCTCGGCCAGGCCGGCACCGGCAAGACGCTGCTGGCCCTGGCGGTCGGTCTGCAACTCGTGGCCGAAGAGAAGAAATACCGGCGTATCATGGTGTCGCGGCCCATCATGCCGCTGGGCAAGGATATCGGTTACCTGCCGGGCACCAAGGACGAGAAGATGGCGTCCTGGATGGAGCCCATCTCCGACAATCTGCAGTATCTGGTGGACCCCAAGCTCGAGCAGAGCGCGGACAAGGTGGATTATCTCTTCGACACGGGCATCGTGGAAGTCGAGGCCGTGACCTACATTCGCGGGCGCAGTCTGCCGCGACTCTTCATCATCATCGACGAGGCGCAGAATCTGACGCCACACGAGGTCAAGACCGTCATCAGCCGGGCCGGCGAAGGCGCCAAGGTCGTGCTGACGGGCGACGCCTACCAGATCGACAATCCCTACCTCGACGCGGCGAGCAACGGCTTGACCTACGTCGTCGAACGATTCAAGCACGAGACTGTCTACGGGCACATCACTCTGGCCAAGAGCGAGCGCAGCGAACTGGCCAGTCTGGCCGCGGAACTGCTCTGAGTCGGGTCAGGGTGCGTTCTCGATCAACGCCTGGCGGAGCTGACCCAGCAAGCAGGCGTTGCACCGTTTGATGGCCCGGGCCAGGTATTTGTCCACGTGTTCCTGCCCCGGGTTGGACGTGGCGGGCATGTACTGCTTATCCGAGATCTCACCGAGGCAAGTCTTCGACCAGACGATGGCGTTGTTGCTGTCACGCAGGGTGAGCCGCACTTCCGCCTCGGCGCCGTGCCGCGTGGGCATGGGCATGGCGATGACCGCCGCCGCGCCGGCCACCAGGCCCACCTTGATCTTGTCGCTCGTATCGTGACCGGTCACCATGCCGGTGCCCATACCGAGCACCGCCGGCAAGAGAAAGCTCATGGGTGAACGTTGCAGCCGACAGGTCAACGAGAGGATTTCCGCGGTCAACAGAAAGTCCGCCTGACGCCGCAAGGGAACGAGATCGACGAGCTGGGTCTGCTCGATATCCTGGATCAGGGCGTCGCCGTAGGTCTGTTCCAACGGCACGCGCCACGAGCGGTCGCTTGGATAACGAATAAAAAAAACCGAGCCGTCGCCCGCGCGCTGTTCGGCCGGGCGCAGATCGCGTATCTGTTCGATATACAAGGACGTGGCGCTCGTACCCGTATACTCGAAATCGACAAGTTCGCCGGGATAACGGAACTCCATGGTCTGCCTGCCGCATGCCGACAACACGGCAAGCAAGGGCAGTGTCAGCAACAGCAGGTGCTTCGCCCGCACCGTAAGGGATGTATGCATGTGTCTCGTCTCCTGATCGAAATGACAGATAAACCTACGGAAGGGCGCGTCGAATTGCCAGCCCCGGCGTCCAGCCGAACCGTCGCGCCGCGTCCGCACTGTTGAGCGCGAGTTCCAGACAGTCGCCACTGCCCCGGTACCAGAATGGTTCGTCATCGCTCACGTCGCCGTAGGTCGTCACGGGACCACGGACGCAGGTCTCGCCCACCTGCAGCGCAACACCGTGCGCCAGCTCCCGCCCGAGAGCACCCGTCGCGTCGATGTCCGTCAGCGCGTTGCCGAAGCGATCAATCCAGACGATACGTCCGATGATGTCGTCGGCGGGCGGCGCGCTCGCGCCGCGATGGGCTCCCAGATCGGCTACCGTTGCCGGCGAACCGACCTGCGCGATCGGCACACCCATGGCCAGGTGCGTCGCAACCGGAGCCAGGATGTCGCGACCGTGAAAAGTACGGCTGCGTTCCGGCCCGTGGTAGAGTTCGTTGTCCAGGCGAACGATCGTCAGTTCTCGGTCCGTCCGGCGCCAGCCCGGAGTGTTCAGAAAAGCGAGCACACCGTTCCCCGGACCCACGAAGGTCCCGTGTCGCGCCTGTACGGCAAGCAGTGGGCGCGGTGTCCCCACGCCGGGATCGACGACGACCAGATGAATCGCCGCCGGCGAAAATCGTGGCGCCGTGCGCTCCAGAAACCAGGCAGCGGCCGCGATGTCTCCGGGTGCGATGTCGTGTCCGAGGTCGATCAGGACCGGCCGGGCCGCGAAACGCGCATACCGCGCGTACTGGTGCCAACAGGCGGCCTTGAGCTCCGCGAGATAGGGGTCGCGCCAGCCGAAATCCGTCAAAAGGGTAAGACAGGCATCCACGCTACGGTTCCTCCACGCGGCGTCCGCGCCAGAAGACCAGCCCCGCCAGCAGCACGCCACCCAAGAGGATGGACAACCAGGGAGACACGCCGAATCCGGCGGGCAGATATCCGGTCGCGATGGCCACGACCGCCGCCGTCACCGCGTAGGGCAACTGCGTGCGCACGTGGTCGACATGGTCCGATCCCGAGGCCAACGACGACAGGATCGTGGTATCGGAGATCGGCGAGCAGTGGTCGCCGAACACGGCGCCCGCCAGCACCGCGCTCACGGCCGCCAGATGAATGCCCTCGGCGCTGCCCCCAGCCAGTCCGGCCGCGGCCGGCAAAGCAACACCGAGCGGGTAGACGAGCGGGACGAGGATCGCCATCGTCCCCCAGGAAGTGCCGGTGGCAAAACTGATGGCCGCCGCCAGCAGGAAGGTCACCACCGGCAGCAGGTGCGCGGAGAGGACATCACTGCAGAGGGCGACCAGGAATTCCGCCGTTTGCAGCGAGCTGCATACGGCGCTGAGCGACCAGGCCAGCATCAGGATCGTCATGGCGATCAGCATGGCCTTGGCCCCTTCCACCCAGCCGTCGATCGCCTGTTGCGCGCTCAGGCGTTTCAAGCCCACGGTAAGGGCGATGGCGCACACGGCCCCGGCCAGCGCCGCCCAGATCAGCACCGAGAAACTGTCGGCGTGGTTGAGTATCTCGCGCACGGACGGTGCCGTGAGACCGGCGGCCAGTGCGCTGTTGCGGCCGTTCCAGATCAGTCCCACTGCCGTCACGCCGATCACGAGCAAGACCGGCAACAGACCGAGGCCGGCCGGCAGCGCTCGCGCCTCGTGCGCCGTGCCGCCGTATACGGCGTCGGTTTCGGTCAGATCGCTCGCCGGACGACTGCCGGGACGGATCAACTCTCCGCGCAACAACGCGCGCCGTTCCGCCCGCAGCATCGGGCCGAAATCGCGCCCGCTGCCGGCGACAAAGTAAACGAACATCATGGTGAGTATGGGATAGAAACCGTAGGGCAACGAACGCAGGAAGAACGTGTAGGCCGAGCCGCCCGCGTCCAGGCGGGCCATGGCGTCCTGGATGAGTCCGACCTCGAATCCGACCCAGGTCGAAATCACGGCGATGGTGGCGATGGGCGCCGCCGTGCTGTCGACGAGGTAGGCCAGTTTCTCCCGGGAGATCCGGAAGGTATCGGTCAGCGGCCGCATGGTCGAGCCCACCAGCAGGGTGTTGGCGTAGTCGTCGAAAAAGATCAGCGTGCCCATGGCAGCGGTGGCGACCTGTCCCCCGCGCCGGCCGCCGACCCGGGCCGCCAGAAAACGTACCATTCCCTTGGTGGCCCCACCGCGCGCCAGGACACCGACCATGCCGCCGAGGATCGTCGAGAAGATCAGTATCGAGGCATGGGAGCGATCGGCGAGCGCGTCCACCAGAAACCGATCGCCCAGCCGCAGGAAGGCCACGAGCGGATTCCAGTCGTAGAGAATCATTACCCCGATCCAGATGCCCAGCAAGAGCGCCAGCACCACCTGGCGCGTCACGAGAGCGAGGGCGATGGCCAGCACCGGCGGCACGACAGCCAGCCAACCCGGCAAGACGCGCGGTTGCACCGCGATGCGGCCCGCCGCTCCCTGTACGATGATTTCCGCCCCTCCCCGGTCGAGGCGGTTCTCGGGCAAGGAGCAGGTCCCGTCGACGAGTTCCACCGGTACGGTCGGCTGGTCGCCAACGGTGATCGTCGTCGCGGCCGGCGTCGCTTCGTTTTTGCGACTGCCGGTGTCGACAACCGTCACGGTGAACGGCACGCCGCGCAGCACGACCTCGGGAATGGTCACGACCCAGGGGACGCCGCGGGCGCCGCGGTCGACGGTCTGGCAGGCGGCACTACGCGCGGTCAGCCCACACGCCGTGACCGACGCGAGCAGGACCACGAAGCGAAACAGTTGGTTGCGAGTCACGATCACGCTCCGAAGGCCCAGCGGCCGTAGTATTCGTCGACCCTGGTCGCGGGCCAGGCCAGCAGCTGCGGCGTCTCGTAGGGGTGGAGTATTCGTAAACGAGCCATGCACTCGTCGAGCCGGTCGTCGCGAATCTTGAACTGCACCGCGACTTCGGGCTCGTTGCACACCGAGCCCTGCCAGCGATACCAGGATTCCAGATCGGCACCGATCTGCGCGCAGACTGCCAGACCGGATTCGATCAGTTCACGCACCACCGGCGCCGCGCTGTCGCGACCGGGAAACGTCGTGGCGCAGATCATCAGTCTTCCGTCGAACATCGTTCACCCGCTTCCGCGTCTGTTACTTGGTTCGCCGAGTACTGCCAGCAACTGCCCGTGCACGCCCGGCGCGGCGGCGACCACGTTCCGGCAGTGCAGACGGCCTTCCTGGCCGTCGAACCCGGTCACGACGACTCCCGCCTCGCGGGCGATCAAGGTACCGGCCGCCACGTCCCACGGTTGCAGGTGCAGTTCCCAGTAGCCGTCGAGCTTACCGGCGGCCGTGTGCGCCAGATCTATGGCTGCGCTGCCGGCGCGTCGTACGCCGTGGCAATTGGCGCGCAGGAACCGGCGCAGGTATTCGACGTTGCGGTCCACCGTTTCGTCCCGTACGTACGGGAATCCCGTCGCCAGCAAGGCGCGCTCGAGAGCAACCGGCTGTCGTCGCGGCAACTGCGTCTGCACCTGTGCACGCGGCCGTTCCAGTGTCGCGCCGCATTCCCTGATCGCCAGGTACAGTTCGTCGAGGTACGGTGCGTAGACAGCCCCCAGCAACAGGTTCTCAGGATCCGCGCAGCCGATGGATACCGAGTAGAACGGGTAGCCGTGCACGAAGTTCGTGGTGCCGTCGAGAGGATCGACGTACCAGGTCCTTCCGCTGCGGCTTTCCGCCCCGCCTCCTTCCTCGCCGAGGATGGTATCACCGGGGAAGTGCCGCTCGAGTCCGCTACGTAACGCTGCCTCCACCTGCCGGTCGATGTCGGTCACCATGTCGACGGTTCCCTTGTAGTCGATGGCACCGACGTCGCCGCTGCGTTCGAGCAGAACGGCACCGGCCTCGAGTATCAAGCTCCGCACCAACGCGAGTTCGACCTGCAAGTCGCCGCCCATCAAGCATACCCTCTCGTGGAGATGTCGCGCACCTGAGCGCTGCACCGGTCGGCGTTTCGTCCACCGGCAGTCCGCACCTCGCCCCTTCACCAGCTGCTCCGGGAGCATCATAGGCCCCAGGCGGTCTTCGAACAACCCCGAGCTTTGTTTCGCGGATTCTGCTATACTGCAGACTGGCGGCTGTCCGAGGCAAGCGCTTGACATCCGCCATGTTCACTGTAGGTTGTTGGCAACCAAAACTTCGCGGCCGTGCGATTCTCGAATCGTCGGCCGAACACGAACTGCAGACCCGACCGGAAGCGGCAAAGAGGTACGGCATGGTTGAAAAAATCAAAGAAGTTCTGGAGACGATCCGACCGGCACTCCAGGCCGATGGCGGGGACGTCGAATTCATCGATTGCGTCGACGGTGTGGTCACGGTGCGCCTGAAAGGCGCCTGCGGCAACTGCCCCATGAGCATGATGACCCTGAAGCAAGGTATCGAAGCACGCATCAAGGCGGCGATTCCCGAGATCAAATCGGTCGAGTCGCTCTGATCCAACCGCCCCACATTGTCGAATCGCGTGGCGAGTCGATGGTGTGGGGCTGTCTTTCCCCACGATCTCCGGCGGCATAGCTCGTCGCAGGCTGTGCTCGCGCCGGTTTTCCAGGAGTGAGCATGCAGCGCTACGACGGCGTCGATTTCTACTGCTTTGACCGCAGCCTGTCCGACGAGGAACGATCCATACGTGATACGGTCCGCCGTTTCGTCGATCGCAGCTTCCTGCCGGTCATCCGCGAACACTTCACCGCCGGCACCTTTCCCGACGATCTGATTCCCGAACTGGGCGCCATGGGCTTGCTCGGCGCCGCCATCCAGGGACCCGGCTGTCCCGGCCTGAGCCACACGATCTACGGCCTGGTGTGCGAGGAACTCGAACGCGGCGACAGCGGCCTGCGCAGTTTCGTATCCGTCCAGGGCAGCCTCGTCATGTGGCCGATCGTGGTCTACGGTAGCGAGCAGCAGAAGAACCGCTGGCTGCCCGAGCTGGCCGCCGGTCGCAAGATCGGCGCCTTCGGTCTGACCGAACCGGACCACGGCAGCGATCCCGGCGGCATGGAGACGACAGCGACACCCGACGGCGACGGCTGGATTCTCAGCGGTGCCAAGATGTGGATCACCAACGCCACGGTGGCCGACGTGGCGGTTGTCTGGGCCCGCGGACCCGAGGGTGTGCTCGGATTTCTCGTCGAGCGCGGTACACCCGGATTCAGCACACGGGAGACCCGCGGCAAATTCAGCCTGCGTGCATCCAACACCGGCGAGCTGCTGTTCGACGAGGTGCGCCTCAGCGAGGCAGACCGCCTGCCCGACGCCCGCGGCCTGCGTGCGCCGCTGGGCTGCTTGAACGAGGCCCGTTACGGTATCGCCTGGGGCACGGTCGGCGTGGCCGCCGATTGTTACGACACGGCGTTGAAGTACTGCCAGGTACGGGAGCAGTTCGGCAAGAAGCTGGCGTCGTTCCAGCTCGTGCAGCGTAAGCTCGTGCGCATGCTCAACGAGATCACCAAGGCCCAGGGGCTGTGTTTCCAGCTCGGGCGGCTGAAGGACCAGGGCCTCAATGCGGTGCCGATGGTGTCGCTGGCCAAGCGCAACAACGTGGCCATGGCCCTCGACTGCGCGCGGTCCGCCCGCGACATGCTCGGCGCCGCCGGCATCACCGACGAGTTCTCCCCCGGCCGCCACATGGCCAATCTCGAATCGGTAATCACCTACGAGGGCACCAACGACATTCACACGTTGATCATCGGCGCCGAGATCACGGGGCTGCCCGCCTTCCGCTGATCCGGCGTCGAGCGTGGTCGTTCAACCGTGCCCGTCAAGCCCCATCCCGGACGCGGGGGCGGCGCATGGTGACCGGCGGCACCGACAATCCTGCCGCCCGGAACCGCTCGGCGGCGAGCGAATAGAATTCGCGGCCGGGAAACCGATTGTACCCCAGGGCGATATCCCACACCGGTTGCCCCTGCAGGAACGCCCAGTGGTTCATCAACGTCGGCACGTCGGCGCCGCGTTCGTACTGGATGAACCGCCGGTGCGACGAGCTCAGTGGACAGGTCGGTACATTCAGCTTGGCACCCGCCCGGATCACCTCGAGGATCGTTTCGCCACCAACCAGCGCGTCGCCGTGGCGGGTCTGCCAGCGCTCCTGGACGATCTTGGCCAGCAAGGTATCGAATCCCGTTTCGGCGTAGCTCCGCAGATGCTTGTCGTAAGTGTCGATGCCATCCATGACGAACGCGCCCAGCAACGCGTCGAAGCCAAACCGGGCACCGATGTAGAGCAAGGCCAGGTCGTCGCTGATTCCGTCGCCGAGCATTCGCCGAAAGAACGCCTGGTCATATTCGGGGAAGCGGTAGCGGTTCTCGCCCACGGGACCGTCACCGGCGAAGATGCCGCCGGCCACGATCACGCCCAGCTCACGCAGGTCGCGCAGGTCCCGATCGCTGAACTCCACGGCGCCCGGATCAACGATGCCGCACGCGGCCAGCCGCTCCGGTCGCACGATGTACTGCTGACCGCCGCCGATGCGCAGCGGCGTCTGGGCAAAGGTCTTTCCGAAATGCGAGACGGTCATCTGCCGCTGGCCGAAATCGTCCATGAATCCGGCCAGGACCAGGCCGGTCAGAAACGCCGGCGTGGCAACCCGCACGCCGCGCAGCAACTCCACCCCCAGCAACGGCTGCCCGTCGATCTCGAGGAGCAACTCGTCCGTATCCAGATTCGCGAGCACGTAGTCCCGTAGTCGTTCGAGCAGCGACGACCGTTGCTCACGGATCAGGTAGTTCTTCAGGCCTGGATCTACACGTTCCAGCGCCGTCAAGATGCGATCGAAGGTTGCTTCGCGAAAGCAGAGCGAGGTACCGTCCTCGTCGGTGAACCAGCCGTGACCGTTTTGCGCCCGCCCGAGCACCGACTGCGGCAACAAGCAGCGTAGCGTATCGGTGCCGGCGGCGAAGTGGCGCGACAGCAGATACTCGAAGTCGAGCAACACGAGCCGGTCGAAAAGATCGCGATTGCGATCGATACGCAGCAATCGCCACCGCGGCCCGTAGCCCCGGCGTCGCCCCGCCCCGCCCCGGGAAGCGATCTGCTGGTTGCGCTGGTCGAAATAATCGTTGTGACGGCCGTAGATGCGGTCGAGCAGCGCTTCCAGACGCCGTTGCGTGCGCTGCGGACTCCGTCTGGCGACGGTACGTCCTCTGCTGCGTCGTCGACGCCCGACCGGATTCGCGCCGGCTCGTTTCTTTCGTTTCGGCATAGGTCTCCGTACGGCGCGGCGCACGCGCCGAAAACAGGCAACTCCGAGCTTGCGTCGCGCGTAGACGACCTGCACACAAAAATCATTGTAACCGCAGCGGCGCGATTCTGTCTTCCTCTACGATGCTCCCATCACCGGCCGCCGCACCGGTTGACCGGACGACGGATCGCGGCAAAGGAAGGACGAGGCATGGCCAGACGGCCGCGCGACCACAGCAGAACGGGCGACACGGCGCGGGCGCGAATAAAGGCGCACGCCGACGGCGATGCCTGGCCCAGCTCCTTCGCGAGCCACCGACCGGCCGTACTGGGGTTTTTGATCCGGCGCTCGGGCAACCGTGACGAGGCCGAGGATCTCACCCAGGAGACCTTTGTCCGGGCGTTGGCGAGCGGCAATCAGTTGCGCGACGAGCGCTGCTTACGGGCCTATCTGTTGCGGATCGCCCGCAACCTGCTGATCGATCACCTGCGCAAGAATCAGCGCACCGTGGTCCGCGATCGCCAGTATCGCGCCATCGGCGGGCCATACGGTTCCGAGTCGTCGCGGGCGCCGGATCCGGAAACCGATCTGGCAGCGCAGGAATTCGGGCAGCGGTTGCAGGACGAACTCGATCGCTTGCCCGACCAGCAACGTGTCGCTTTCGAACAGGGTGTCGTACTGGGGCGCCCCTACCGCGAGATCGCCGACGAGACCGGTTGGAGCATCGGCAAGGTCAAGATAAACGTGTTTCGCGCTCGCAAGGTACTGATCGGTCAATTGCGGGAGTATCGGGAGGAGATGGCATGAGAGGCTGCGAACATTTCGAGATGGAGATTTCGGCGCTGATCGACGGGGAGTGTCCGCCCCGTCAGGTTCGCGCCGTTGTCGATCACCTCGCCGATTGCCCCACCTGCGTGGCCATCTACCGCGAAATGCGCACCTTCCAGCAACGCGTCGATCGGACGCCCCTGGCCCCGGAAGCCGCCGTGTCCGTGAACAGTCTCCGGGGGACGCGGACGCCGTCCCCCACACCGCTACCCGTGTCTGTCCGTCGCTACCGGCCGCGCTGGTGGACCTGGTCCATTGCTGCGGTCGTGTTGCTGGCGGTGGGCATGGGCGTGACCGGGCGGTTCCCGGTACGGGTCCTGCCGGCCGCCGAGCCCGGCGCCAACGAGGTTCTGGCCGTCGAACTCGAACGGGAAAAGGGACGGATGACGGACGAACGCTTCCTCGAACTGGCTCTGGAGATACTGTCCGCGGACCGCAAGTACCAGCGCACGATGGCTGATGTCATCCACCGTGCCTGGCGACCCGGAACCCGCACGGAAGAGTCTGGAGAATCCCTAAGCAATACACCGGACGAGCAGTCGCCGAGCCTTCGCAACGGCCTCGGCGTCGATTCGTTCCGACTCGAGCCGGCCAGCTAGCCGGCCCTGAAAGGAGCACTGCCCATGACACGCTTGATCAACCTGTTGCTCGTTGCTCTCTGCGGACTGTTTTTCCTCCCCGCCGGCGCGCCGCAACCGCTGTACGCCGCGGATTCCCCGGAGGGGTTCATCTACGGCACCGTCGTGACCACGTCCGGCAAGGAATACGAGGGGTTCATTCGCTGGGACGACGAGGAAGCGTTCTGGGACGACCTGTTCCACTCGACGAAGGTCGATCTGCCCTATCTCGAGGACTTCGAGGATGAGATCGACGACAGTCGCCGCGATCGCGACAAGCGGGACAAGCACACGATCCAGATATTCAGCTGGCGCTTCTCCATCGACGGTGACGATTTCTTTTCCTCCTCGCGCCTGTTCATCTCTCGTTTCGGCGATATCGCCAGCATACGCACCGTCGATGACGACGCGGCCGAGGTGACCATGAAGAACGGCGCGACCTACGACGTCGAGGGCTATTCCAACGACGTGGGCGCCAAGCTGCTGATCAACGACCACAGTCTCGGCGAGGTCCGCGTACGCTGGAATCGCATCGACACCATCGAATTCTCGCAGGCACCACAGGATGCCGATCCGGGTGTGTTCCGCCTGGCCGGGCGCGTCGAGACCGACTCGGGAGTTTTCGAGGGCTTCGTGCAATGGGACAAGGAAGAGTGCTTGAGTACGGACATACTCGACGGCGACGATGAGGACGGTTCGCTGGAAATCGAGATGGGCAAGATCCGCTCGATCACCCGGCGCGGTCGCCACAGCTCCATCGTCGAACTCAAGGACGGCCGTGAAATGCGCCTGCGCGGTACCAACGACGTCAACAACGAGAACCGGGGTATCATGGTCGAGGACCGTCGTTTCGGCCGCGTGACCGTGCCCTGGGACGAATTCGACGCCGTCACCTTCGATGATCTCGGCAGTGGACGTCCCTACACGGACTATCCCGCACTCGGCCGCCTGGAAGGCACGGTGACCGACCGGGACGGCGAATCCTACACGGGCTACATCGTCTTCGATCTGGACGAGTCCGAGGGCTGGGAGATGTTCAACGGCGACTACCACGACATGGAATACGATATCCCCTTCGCCAACATCAAGTCCATCGAACCACTGGGTCACGACGATGTACGACTGGTGTTGTACAGTGGTGAAGAGCTCGAACTCGAGGACAGCCAGGACGCCAGCGACAGCAACGACGGCATCCTGATCCTCGACGAACGCGGCCGAGATCCGCAGTACCTGCCCTGGGAGGAAGTGGACAAGATCGAATTCGAGCGCTAGCCAGATTCGCGCCCTGTGAAACCGACGCCGGCGCTCCCATGCCACATGCGGATCGCCGGCGTTCTAGCGTTTTGGTTTCCGGGCCTGTAGAGCGCTAGAAAGCCATAGTCTTGAAGTTCTCGACGGCGATCTGAAAGAGTCGCGGCGGCCACACGCCGAAGACCAGCGCCAGCACAGTCAGCCCCACTGCGGCAACCAGCGTCTCCCAGTTGCGACCGTCGTAGGCATCATCCTCGGCGGGTTTCATGTACATAACCACGATCACGCGCAGATAGTAATACACCGAAACGAGCGAGTTGATCACGCCGAACACCGCCAGGGGCACGAGCCCGGCCCGGACGACGGCATCGAAAATGTAGAACTTGCCCATGAATCCGACCGTGGGCGGAATTCCCGCGAGCGAAAGCATGGCGACTGCCAGCACCAGCGCCGCCAGCGGCTGGCGGCGCGAGAGTCCGGCGTAGCCGTCGATGCGGTCGGCATCGTTGGCGCGGGCCTTGCCGAGGACGTTGATCACACCGAAGGCGGCCAGATTCATCAGGCTGTAGCCGAAGAGGTAGAAGAGGATGCCGCCGCCCGCCGCTTCGCCGATGTTCTGACCACGTATCATCACGGATGGGTCGCCGCGCCCCGGCGCCAGCAGGGCCAGCACGCCGAGCGTCAGGTAGCCGGCGTGGGCGATGCTCGAGTAGGCCAGCATGCGCTTGATGTTGTTCTGCATCAGCGCGATCAGGTTGCCGGCCGACATGGTCAGCACGGCCAGGACCGATAACAGCGGGAACCAGATGGTCGCCAGGGCGGGTTGCAGCAGCCACGCGAAGCGCACCAGCGCGGCGACGCCTGCCGCCTTGACCGCCGTGGCCATGAAGCCGGTGATGTAGGCGGGCGCACCGTCGTACACATCGGGTGTCCACATGTGGAAGGGCACCAGGGCGATCTTGAATCCGAACCCGATCAACATCAATCCCGCGCCGATGGACACCAGCAAATCGACCTGTTGCGCCGCCATGGCGGCGCTGATGACGGCATAACTCGTTCCGCCGGCGAAGCCGTAGATCAGTGCCATGCCCATCAGGAGGAAGGCCGACGAGAAACCGCCGAGAATCAGGTACTTGAAACCGGCCTCGCTGCTGCGCACGTAGCCCTTACGCCCGCCGACCAGCACGTAGACGGCCAGGCTCATGGTCTCGAGCCCCAGGAATAGCGACATCAGGTCGCTGGCCGCCACGAGCACCATCATGCCGACCAGCGAGAATAAAAGCAGCGGATAGAATTCCGCCCGGTACCGGCTGTCGCGGTGAAACGCACTCGTGGCGAAAACCGCTGTCATCAAGCCGATTCCCAGCAGCAGGTAGTTGAAGTACTCGGCGTAGCCCTGACTCAGCAGCATGCCGCCGAGCACGGGGCCGGCGGTGTTCTGCTGCACGATCTGGGCGATGATCGCCGCCAGGATCAGGATCATGGTCAAGGACAGCAGATGATCCTTGCGCAGGGTCTTGACGAAGGCGTCGAAGAGCATGACCAGCAGCCCGCCGCCGGCGACGATCAGGTAGGGGATCAGGGCACCCAGCTGGAAGCTCAGAGACGAGACGCTTACTTCGTTCATCACTTATCTCTCCGTGAGCGTTGAGGTCTGGCTTACACTCGACTCGCCGGTGTGGGCATCGAGGCGCAGCGCATGTTGGAACTCGTGGTCCGGCTGTTCCGGCGCCAGCTGCTCGGTCAACGGTCCCAGCACCGCTTCGATCGACGGTTCGAGGCGGTCGAGGACCAGCCCTGGGCGGACGCCGAGCCAGAAGATGAAGACCACGATAGGTACCAGGACCACCAGCTCGCGCAAACTCAGGTCGGGCAGGCCGCGGTTCTTTTCATTGCTCAGCTTGCCCAGGAAAACGCGCTGATACATCCAGAGCATGTAGATCGCCCCCAGGACCACGCCGGTCGCCGCCAGGACCACCAGCAATTTCGCGTGGGGCAAGGTCGCGCTGCCGAACGAGCCGAAGAGGATCAGGAACTCGCCGATGAAGCCGCACAGGCCCGGCAAACCAATACTGGCCAGGGTCACGATCATGAAAAAGGTGGCGTAGACGGGCATCTGGTGCGCCAGACCGCCAAACTCGGCGATGGCCCGTGTGTGTCGGCGTTCGTAGATCACGCCGACGAGTAGGAAGAGCGCACCGGTGGACAGGCCATGGGCCAGCATGGTGAACATACCACCGGCGATACCCTGGGCCGTCAGGCTGAACAGGCCGAGCACCACGAAGCCGAGATGGCTGACACTCGAATAGGCGACGAGCTTCTTCACATCGGGCTGGACCATCGCCACGAGCGCGCCGTAGATGATGCCGATGACCGCCAGCACGCTCATGGCCGGCGCAAAAGCGACGACGGCGTCCGGGAACAGGGGCATGGCGAAGCGTAACATGCCGTAGGTTCCCATCTTCAGCAGCACGCTCGCCAGGACCACCGAACCGGCCGTCGGGGCCTCCACGTGCGCGTCGGGCAACCACGTATGCAGCGGAAAGAGCGGTACCTTGATGGCAAAGGCCAGGATGAACGCGGCGAATAGCCAGAGCTGTTCGGTATGCGTGAGGCTCAGGGCCATGAAGGCCGTCAGTTCCATGCTGCCGGCCTTCAGGTAGCAGTAGAGGATGGCTACCAGCATGAAAACCGAACCGACCATGGTAAAGATGAAGAACTTCACCGCCGCGTAGATCCGTCGCTCGCCTCCCCAGATTCCGATCAGGAAGTACATGGGGATCAGCATCGCTTCCCAGAAGACGTAGAACAGTAGCATGTCGCGGGCGAAGAAGGTTCCGAGCATGGCCGTCTGCAGAAACAACGTGAAGGCCATGAACTCAGCGACCCGGTCCTTGATCGCCTGCCAGGTGCTGAGGATCACCAGCGGCCCCAGAAAGACCGTCAGCATGACCAGCACTAGCGAGATCCCGTCCACGCCCAGCGCATACTGGATCTTGCCGCCGAACATCCAGGCGGCACGCTCGATGAACTGATCGTCACCGCGGCTGGTATCGAAATGGAACCAGATGTGCAAGGCGAGCACGAAGTCGACCAGGGTCACCACCAGCGCACACAGGCGTGCCGCCGTCGCGCGCCGCAGCGCGAGCAGGATCAGCACGGATCCGAGCAGCGGCACGAAGGTGATCCAGGACAGTATGTGATCCGTGATTAGCGACACAACCGGCTTCCTCCTAGCCCGAAATGGAGAGGTAAACGACGAACGCTGTCACGCCGATGGCGAAGACATACGCGTAGAAGCGAACCTGGCCGTTATGGAACAGGCGCAGCAAGGAGCCGACGATGGCCACCCCGATCGCCGAACCGTTGACCAGCAGACCATCGATCAGTCCCGCGTCGACCCACTTCCAAAGAACACGTCGCGACAGCGCGTGGCCGGGCCGGATGAGCGTCGCTTCGTACAACTCGTCGACGTAGTACTTGTTCAGCAGCAGCCGGTACACGAAGCCGCCGGCGAACTTGCGCAGTCCCTCGGCAATCCGCGGGCGTCTGGCGTACACCAGCCAGCCGAGCAGCAGGCCGGTCAGGGCGATGCCCGAGGCGGCGAGCATCAGGGCCCATTCCAGCTGCACTTCATGCGCGTCGTGGGCCACCGCGGTACCGAGTTCGACCGGCGTGGTCACGGCGGCCACCAGCGTCTCGACCGGCTCGCCGAACGCGTGCGCGACGTCGTGCACCGTTTCGTGGGCGGCGTGATGGCCGCCGGCGAAGACGGGATCGAGCCAGTGCTCGAAATGATTCTGTCCACCCAGGAAATGCGGCCAGCCGATCCAGCCGCCGACAATGGACAGAAACGCCAGGACGACCAGGGGCGCGGTCATGGTGGCCGGCGACTCGTGTATATGGTGGCGCACTTCGTCGGAGGCGCGGTTCTTGCCGAAGAAGGTCATCACCACCAGACGCGTCATGTAGAACGCCGTGAGACCCGCGGCCAGCAGGCCGACGGCCCAGATCCAGATACCGGCAGCGCCGCCGGCGAAGGCCTCGGAACTGAAGGCTTTCCAGAGGATCTCATCCTTGCTGAAAAAACCCGCCAGCGGGAATACGCCGGCGATGGCCAGCGTGCCGATTAAGAATGTCCAGAAGGTGACCGGTAATCTGCGGCGCAGGCCGCCCATGACGCGCATGTCCTGCTCGTCGCTCATGGCGTGGATCACCGAGCCGGAACCGAGAAAGAGCAGTGCCTTGAAGAAGGCGTGGGTCATCACGTGGAAGATGCCGGCGGCGAAGGCGCCCACGCCGCAGGCCGCCATCATGTAGCCGAGTTGGCTGACTGTCGAGTAGGCCAGCACACGCTTGATGTCGTTCTGGGTCAGGGCGATGGTGGATGCGAACAGGGCCGTCGCGATACCGACCCCGGCGACGATAGCCAGCGCCGTTGGCGAGAGTATGAACAGGAAGTTCATCCGGGCGACCATGTACACGCCGGCGGTGACCATGGTGGCGGCGTGGATGAGCGCGCTGACCGGCGTCGGGCCCGCCATGGCGTCGGGCAGCCACACGAACAGCGGTATCTGTGCCGATTTACCGGTGGCGCCGACGAAGAGCAGCAGACAGATCAAGGTCGCCGACGGAGCCAGCAACTCGCTGTGGGCCGCCAGCACCTGGAAGCTGAAAACACCCTCGCCGTGGTGCAGGTGCGGCAGCAGGACGGTACCGATGACGAACATGCCCAAAAGAAAACCGAAATCGCCGATCCGGTTGACGACAAACGCTTTCTTGCCGGCCGCCGCATTGGCCTCGTCGCTGAACCAGAACGAGATCAGCAGGTACGAGCAGAGCCCCACTCCCTCCCAGCCGACGAACAGCATCAGCAGGTTCTCCCCCAGCACGAGGGTCATCATGGCGAAGATGAACAGGTTGAGGTAGGCGAAGAAGCGCTGGTAGCCATCGTCGTGCGCCATGTAGCCGAGGGAATAGACGTGGATGAGAAAACCGACGCCGGTGACGATCAGCGACATGACTGCGCCGAGCTGATCCATGGCGAACCCGATGTCCACCTGGAACGAGCCAAAGCCGATCCAGGTGCACACGGTGTCACTGACCAGGCGGGCCTCGGCCGGCATGCCCACCAGGCGTAGAAAGACCTTCACCGAGAGCGCAAAGGAAACGCCGATCGCCGCGCAGGCGAGCAGCCCCGCGACCTGCCTGGGCAGGCGACGATTCAGCAGCCCGTTAACCGCGGCGCCCAGTAGCGGCACCAGGACGATCCATCTCAAGGCAGTTTCGGCAGCGTGGCTCTCCACGGTTTTACTCCATCAGGGCTTTGAGTTCGTCGACGTCAACCGTGCGGCGACGCCGATAGATTTCCACCAGAATGGCCAGACCGATGGCAGCTTCCGCCGCCGCCACGGCGAAGTTCATCAGCACGAAGACGTGCCCCGAGGCATCGCCGTGCAACCGGCTGAAGACCGCGAACACGATATTGCTCGAACAGAGCATCAGCTCGACGCACATGAGCATGACGAGCGCGTTGCGCCGGACGATGAAGCCGACCATGCCGACGAGGAACAAACTTACGGCCAGGGCGAGGTAGTGAGTCAGCGTTATTTCCACGGCTGCCTCCTGTCGAGCTTGCCCAGCGAGAGGGCGCCGATGATCGCGATCAACAGCACGATGGAAATCAACTCGAAGGCCAGCAGGTAACGGTTCAGCAGCAAGCCCGCGACCTGTTGTGCGGAGCCGAAATCGGCGTCCGGCGCCACACCGAACGAGGCCGTTCCGGTCGTCCGCCACCAGCCGAAGATCGCGATCAGGATCGCCGCCGGGGGCAAGGCGACAAAAGGCCAGATCCAGCCAGGTAGCAGCTTCCGCTCGCCACCGATCACCGGTTGCTCCAGCATCATGATCACGAACAGAAAAAGCACCATGATCGCTCCGGCGTAGACCAGGACCTGGAGAATCGCCAGCAGCGGCGCCGACAGTATCGCGAAGATACCGGCCGCATTGATGAAGGCGAAAATGAGCCAGCACGCGGACACGACCGCGCTGCGGCTCACCACCATCATCAGCCCGGACAGCAGCATCAGCGCTCCGCAGAGCCAGAACAGGAAGCCTTCCATTATCGTGCCTTTCCGTCCGCTGGGGTTCGCGTTGCCGCCACGCTCCGCCGGCGGCTCACAGCGCCCCCGTTTCTTTGTCGTTCAGCAGAAACTCCTTGTCGACGACGAATTTGTCGCGACGGTCGGCAGCGATCTCGTAGATGCCGGTATCGAGCCGGATGGCGTCGCAGGGGCAGGCTTCCTCGCACATGCCGCAGTAGACGCACCGCAACAGATCTATCGTGAACGACTCGGGATACTTCTCGATGCTCAGGTCGGGATGTTCGGCGGCTTCGATAGCGATGCAGTCGGCCGGACAGACGGTGGAACACATCTCGCAGGCCACACAGCGCGGCGAACCGTCTTCCCGTTGCGTCAAGCGATGGCGTCCGCGAAAACGATCGCTGTAGACGCGTTTCTCTTCCGGATATTGCGTCGTCGGCATCTCCGCGGTGTGCGCGATATTGCGCAACAGGTGCTTGATCGTGACACCCAGGCCGCGCACCACCTCGAAAATATAGAGCGATTCGCGGGTATTCATCCGCTTCTCGCCGGCGCCTGCCGGTAGTCCTTTGAAACTCATTCCAGACCTCGTGTCGCTGCTTCCGTAAAGCGGCGTGGATGTGCCGGTTTTTCAGGCAATGGTTACACCACCGCCAGCACCACTGCGGTGGCCACCAGATTGGCCAGCGCCAGCGGCAGCAGGTATTTCCAACCCAGCTTCATCAGCTGGTCGTACCTGAAGCGCGGGAGCGTCCAGCGCACCCAGACGAACAGGTAGGCGAAGAACATTATCTTGAAGACGAAGGCGCCGATCTGGACCAGCGTCGCAAAGAGCGAGGCGCCTCCCGGACCGACGGCCCACGGCTTGAGGGCGAACGATATCACGGCCACGAGCGCCAGCAAGGCGAACAGGCCGCCGAGCAGGCTCGGCTCGCGGTCCCGCGCATCACCGAACTTACCCTTTTCGCGCTGGGCGCGCCGGAAATAGAGCGCCGCGATCCAGATGCTGACCAGCGCGACGATTACCAGTTTGATCGGCAGCAGTATTCCCGCGTGCTCGACCAGAACGCTGCGCGGCAGCCAGGGAATCTGGTAGCCGCCGAAATAGAGCGCCGAGATGACCGCCGCGGCGATGACCATGTTGGCGTACTCGGCCATGAAAAACAGCGCGAACTTCATGGAACTGAACTCGAGGTGATAGCCCGCGACGATTTCCGACTCGCCGTCGGGAATATCGAAGGGATTCCGGTTCGTCTCGGCGAAGACCGAGACCAGGAACAACAGGAAGCCGAGTGGCTGGACGACGACCCCCCACTTGGGCAAAAAGCCCCAGAGCAGCGCGCCCTGTCCGGCGACCATGTCCGAGATCCGCAACGAGGAGAACACGAGTATCAGCCCCATCAAGGCCAGACCCATGCTTATCTCGTAACTGATCATCTGGGCCGAGGCACGCAGCGCACCGAGGAAGGAGTACTTGCTGTTGGACGACCAGCCGCCCAGGATGATGCCGTAGGTGCCGAGGCTCGCGACGGCCAGGATGTACAGCACGCCCACGTTCAGGTCGGCCACGATCAGCGGGATCCGCCGGCCGGCGACCTCGATAAAATCGCCGAACGGAATCACCGCAAAGGTCGAAAGCGCCACGGTCATCGAGAGCAGGGGCGCCAGGTTGTACAGGGCCTTGTGGCGGGCGTCGGGACGGACGTCTTCCTTGAACAGCAGCTTGAATACGTCGGCGATCGGATGTACCAGCCCGGCCAGGCGAATACCGAGAATCTGCGCCCGATTGGGGCCGGTCCGGTCCTGGATGAAAGCCGACGCTTTCCGTTCGACCCAGATCAACGGTGGCACCAGTCCGAGGACCAGTACGAGCATGAACACGATCTTGGCCAGCGCTTCGAGCACCGTGGGCATCAGTCGTCACCTCCGGCCGGAGACTCGCCGTCGCGAACGATTTGCAGGCCGCCTTCCGGGACCGCGTCGAGATCGACCTCAGCAGACAGGCCCAACCGCTGCGCCACCTGGGCGCGGACGGTCGCGAGACTGGGCAGTTCCAGCGCCTCGTCGAACCCGGAAAGCAATTCGGCGAGAATCCGCCAGTCGTTTCGTGCTGCACCCGGGCGGGCCACCGCGCGCCGGATCGCCTGCACACGTCCGGTCTTGTTGATCAGCAGCCCGTCCTTCTCGGCCCAGCTGCTGGTCGGGATCACGACGGACGCCAGACGCGCGGTCGCATTGGCATGGGTTCCCAGGTAGACGACGCGTCGACGCTGCTGCAGCACGTCGGCCACCGCAGCTTCCGCTCCCGGATCGCCACCGTAGATGAAAACGGTACCGCGATCCTCCGCGAGGCGCTCTGCGAGTTCCGCGGCCGGCGTTTCGACGATGCCGAGCCAGGACAGGGCCGTGCGGTTCGGTGTGCGGTCGGCGGCAACCAGCAGGTCGTCGGCCTCTCCCCGATCTGCTTCCTGCAGTCCTCCCGAAACCTGGCTCTCGCCGACCAGCCGATCGGCCAGCAACAGCAGCAGGACGAGTTCCTCCAGCGTCTGCTGGGGGCCGGTGATCATCTGCGCCACCTGACCCGGTTTCAGGACGCCGGTCAGTTCGGGCCAGATTTCCTGCCAGGTCACTTCCTGCATCTCGCCGCCCCGCCTGAGCAGCGGGCTGGTCAGGCGCTTCTCGTCGTGCACCGCCTTGTAGACCATGCGCCCGCGATCGCACATCCAGCGGCCGTTGACCTCGGTATTGAAACGCGGTTTGAGCCGATAGATGCGATCAGCGGCGTGATCGACGCGCACGTTGCAGCCCGTTGCGCAGCCGACACAGATGCTCGGCGTGCTCGACAGCATCCACACCCGTTTCTGGAAGCGGAAATCGCGACTGGTCAGGGCGCCGACCGGGCAGATGTCCACCGTGTTCAGACTGTAGTTGTTCGCGAGTTCCTTGCCGGGCGCCACATCGATTTCCGCCCGGTCGCCGCGATTGAAGACACCCAGTTCGCCCGTCTTGGTGACCTCAGCGCAGAAGCGCACGCAGCGGCTGCACAGCACGCAGCGTTCCTTGTCGAGGATCACGTGGGGGCCGATGACCACCGCCTTGGCCTTGGTCACCTTGTCATCCTCGGCCACCTCGCTCTCGTACAGACCGTAGTCCATGTACTGGTCCTGCAAGCCGCATTCGCCGGCCTGATCGCAGATGGGACAATCGACCGGGTGGTTGATCAGGTGCATCTCGAGAATTTTACGGACCGCGTCGCTCACCTTGTCATTGCGTGTGTGAACGACCATGCCGTCGCTGACGATGGTATTGCAGGCAATCGTCAACTTGGGCATCCCCTCGATTTCCACCTGACAGAGCCGGCAGACACCGGCGATGGACAGATCCGGGTGATAACAGAAATGCGGCAACGGTTTGCCACGCACCTGGGTGCAGGCATCGAAGAGACGCGTTCCGTCCGCTACCTCGATTTCCTTGCCGTCGATTGTCAGTCTGGCCATTACCCGTCACTCCCGGTCACCCTGCTGCGACCATTTCTTCGTAACCCTCTCGTAACCCTGTCGTTGCCCGCTCGCGACCCGGTGCGGATTCGGTGGTCCGCCGTGCCTGTCGGCGATCTCAACCACGCGGCCAGCGGCTCGCCGAGGGCGCCACCGCCTGCTCGCGGATGAGCGCTTCGAACTCGGGTCGGAACTTCTCCAGGAAACTGCGCATCGGCATGACCGCCGCGTCGGCCAGTGGGCAAATGGTCAGTCCTATGACGCCGCTGCAAACGTGCTCGATCAGTTCCAGATCCTCCGGTACACCCTGCCCCTTGCGCAATCGTTTGACGATGCGGTACAGCCAGCCCGTGCCCTCGCGACACGGCGTGCACTGGCCGCACGACTCGTCGTAGTAGAAATGCATCAATACCTGGATCAACTCGACCATGTCGCAGCGCTCGGGGATGATGATCATGCCGCCCGAGCCGAGGAAGGTTCCCGCCTGCTGCAACGATTCGTAATCCAGGTTCAGGTTCATGATCTCGGCCGCCGGCAGCACCGGCACCGACGAACCGCCGGCGATGACCGCCTTCAGCTGCTCTCCGTCGACCATGCCGCCGAGATAGTCGTGGAAGAACTCGCGGAACGGCATACCCAGGGGCACCTCGTGTACACCGGGATGCTGCACCGGGCCGCTGACGCTCCACAGCTTGGTGCCCGGTGATTTCTCCGTGCCGAACTGCCGGTACGCCGCCACGCCGTCGGTGATGATGTACGGAACCGAGGCGACCGACTCGACGTTATTGACGATGGTCGGCTGTTTCAGAAAGCCCGACACCGCCGGAAACGGCGGTTTGATGGACGGTTGCCCCTTGCGGCCTTCGACGGAGTTGATCAGTCCCGTCTCCTCGCCGCAGATGTAGGCGCCGGCCCCCTTGTGCACGATGACGTCGAGATCGAACCCGCTGCCCAGGATGTTCTTGCCCAGATAACCGGCGGCGTAGGCCTCGTCGACCGCGGCGTTCATGCGGTCGACCAGCCAGCCGAACTCGCCGCGGATGTAGATGAAGCACAGGTGCGCCTGCACGGCGAAGCAACTGATGATCGTGCCGTCGAGCACCAGATGGGGATCGTAGTCGAGCAGGTAGCGGTCTTTGAAGGTGCCCGGCTCGCTCTCGTCGGCGTTGACGAAGAAGTAGACGTCCTCGGCGTCGGCCGGCACGAAGCCCCACTTGACGCCCGTGGGAAATCCCGCGCCGCCGCGTCCCCGCACGCCCGCGTCCTTGACGAGCTCGCGGACCTGCTTCGGTGGCATGCCGCCGAGCACTTGTTTGAGCGCCTGGTAGCCACCCTCGGCCTCGTAAACCGCGAGCCGGTGGCCGTCGTTTCGGCCGAAGCGCGACGAGAGGACGCGGTATTCGCTTTTGCTCATCTCACGCCTCCAGTTCCCGGTCTGTGTCGGCGCGCGGGACCTCGCCGCGGCGCAGACTCTCGAGGATCGTGTCCACCTTTTCCGGCGTCAGATACTCGTACAGGTGCTTGCCGAGTTGCATCACCGGACCGTGGCCGCAGGCACCCAGGCACTCGGCGCCTTCCAGCGCGAAGTTGCCGTCCGGAGTCTGTTCGCCGAGCCGGATACCCAGGCGTTTCTCCAGGTGCGCGATGATGTTGCGGGCGCCCATGATGTGGCAGCTGATGTTGTGGCACACCTGCAGCACGTACCGGGCCTGGGGTTCGGTGCGGTACATGGTGTAAAAGGACAGGACCTCGTGAATCCGGGCGCTGGTCACGCCGAGCTTTTCGACCAGCCAGTCCACCGCTGCCGGCGACGCATAGCCGAACTCGTCGTGAACGATCCAGAGTGCGGGCATGATCGCGCTCTCGCGCGTTGGATAGCGCTCGATCAGGCGGTCGATCTCTTGCTGTCCGGCGTCGGAGAGTGCGAACGCGACGGACGCTTCGTTGGTATTGCTCATGCAGCCAGGACCTTTCCCAAGCTGATCGACGACCGACGGCCGGCCGCCGCTGGCCGGCGGTTCAGCGATCCAGTTCGCCGGCAATGATGTTCAGACTCCCCAGCACAGCGATCGCATCGGGTATCATCCCACCCTGGACGATGTCCGTGTAGGCACCGAAAATGGGGAAGCACGGCGGACGCACCTTGATGCGATGGGCCCGACCCGAGCCATCCGAGACACAGAAGAAACCCAGCTCACCGTTGGCGCCTTCACCGAAACCGTACGTTTCACCCGCAGGTACCTGAATGCCTTCGTACACCAGCTTGAACTGGTTCATGACGCCTTCGATGCTGTTGTACACCTGTTGTTTGGGCGGATAGACCACCGAGTGGTCCTCGCAGAATACCGGCCCGTCCGGCAGCGCTGCCAGGGCCTGGCGGATGATGCGCGTGCTCTGCGGCATCTCGGCCAGGCGGCAGCTGATCCGGCTGTGGGTGTCGCCGTCGGTTCCGGTGGGGATATCGAAGTCGTAAGACTCGTAACCGTGATATGGCGCGGCCTTGCGCAGATCGAATTCGAGACCGGTGGCGCGCAGGCAGGGCCCGGTGAAGCCGAAGCTGAGGGCATCCTCCTGGCTGATCGCGCCCACGCCAACGGTGCGGTCCAGGTAGATCCGGTTGCGTGCGATCAGGCCGAGCACGTCTTCGAGGGCCTGCTCCATGATCTGCAGATGGTGCTCGACCTCGTCAGCGAATCCGGGATACAGATCGTGGCTCACGCCGCCGATGCGCGCATAGGCTGTCGTCAACCGCGACCCGCAGAGCTTCTCGATGATCTGATACATGCCTTCGCGAACGTTGTACAGGTACCAGTAGTTGGTCAGCGCGCCGATATCGACCAGGTTCGCGCAGACACAGACGAGATGATCGATGATGCGCGACAGCTCGCTGACGATTACCCGGATCGCCTGGCAACGCGGCGGTACCGTGATACCGATCATCTTCTCCACGGCCAGGGCGTAGATGACGTTGTTCAGCATCGCCGAGCAGTAGTTGAGGCGGTCGGTGTAGGGCATCACCTCGGCCCAGGTATGGTCCTCCGCTTCTTTTTCGAAGCAGCGGTGCAGATAGCCGATCTCCGCCTTGCTGTCGACGATGGTTTCGCCGTCGAGCAGGCATTCGATCCGCAACGCGCCGTGCGTCGCCGGATGGCTCGGGCCGATGTTCACGGTCAGCAGATCCGAAGGATGGATCTGGTCTTCGCCATCACCGTCGTCGCGATCATGCAAGTTCTCGTTGGCGCGGCGTGTCGCCTCGGCGATGGCGTGGTCGTCGAACAGCTTCTCGACCTCGGTGCACTCCTGTCCGCGTTCGATGGGATAATCCTTGCGCAGCGCATGGCCCTCGAACTGGTGATGGGTGAGAATGCGTCGCAGGTCGGGGTGGTTGCGAAACGGCACGCCGAACAGATCGTAGACCTCGCGCTCGTGCCAGTCGGCCGATCTGTAGAGGCCGGCGACCGATTCGACCGCTTCGCCTTCCGCGAGATCGACCTTGATCCGGATGCGTTCACCCCGCGAGACGGACCGCAACAGGTAGTTCAACTCGAAACGCTGCCGGCGATCGGGGTAGTCGACACCGACGACGTCGCTCAGTTGCTCGCACGCCTGCTGCTTCTGCAGATAGCTCAACACGGGCACGACCAGATCACCGTCCACCCAGACGACCTCATCGCCGTGAGTATCGGCAACCCGTTTGATGTGCTCACCGAATTCTCGCTGTAAAGCTTCCACCAATTGGCGGCTCATGCTCTCCGTCCCTGCTGTGACCGTGGGCGCGCGTCGGCGCTGCTCGTTTACACCTGATCCCTTGTCGATCTACTCCGCGGAATCGCTGTGGCGAACTGTCGAGGGCGCCAGGCCTTCCTTTTCCACCTTGGCTTGAATCTGCGTCAAGCCGAACATGAGATTCTCCGGCGTGGGCGGGCACCCGGCGACGTACACATCGACCGGTATGACGTTGTCGCACCCCTGTAACGTGCTGTAATTGTTGTAGAAACCGCCACTAGCGGCACAGACTCCCATGGCGATGACCCACTTGGGTTCGCACATCTGGCTGTAGATGGTCTTGAGGATCGGCGCCTGCTTGTAGCTGATCGTCCCGGCGACTATCAGCAGGTCGGACTGGCGCGGTGAGAAACGAACCAACTCGGCGCCGAAACGGCTGATGTCGTTATACGACGAAACCGTGCTCATGAACTCGATCGCGCAGCAGGCGGTACCGAAGGGCAGCGGCCAGAGAGAATTCTTGCGGCCCCAGTTTATCGCTTGTCGCAGGCGGGTCGTCAGGATGTTGCCGGGGCGATCGAGATCTACTGCCATTCGAGTCCGCCTTTCTTCCAGACATAGACGAAGCCGACTACCAGGACCGCAACGAAAACACCCATCTCCGCCAGCGCGAAGCCCGCCTGTCCAGCGGCCAGGAACGAACGATACATGATTACCCAGGGGTAGAGAAACACCGCCTCCAGATCGAACAGCAAGAACAGCAGGGCGATCAGAAAGAAGCGGACATAGAACCTGACATGCGTGGTACTGCGCGGTGGCACGCCGCACTCGTAGGTCGACTGTTTCAACCGGTCGGGCCGCCGTGGTCCGAGCCAGAAACTCAGCCCCAGAAACATCGCCGAGAAAATGACAGCGATGGCTACGATCAGAAGCACCGGAATGGTCTTTTCGAACATACCTGCTCCCCGGAGTGGAGTATTCGCTGACCGTCGTCAGCGTCTCGATCCGCCGGTGCCGCACGGCGCGGTCGGTGCCAACACGAGACCCGAGTATGCGCGGTTCGTGAAACAATAACCTCTGTCTCAAATCTCGCCAAGGGATATTGGCTGTTTGCCGTAATTTGCGGATCGACCCCGCTTTCGCGCCGTCGCGGACCGTTCGGCGGCCTGATCCCGGTTGGTCGAAGTCCCGCCGATACAGGCCGGTTCCTGGCCACTTCCCGGGCCACGTCGCGAGCGCCGTCGGCGGGTCGGCAAGGCCAACCAAAACGCTACTGCCGACACGGCTTCGAGTTACCGAGCCCGGACAGCGCCGGCAGACGGCGACCGTCGCAGCGGCGGACGGGAACGGAAGTTGCGCTCGTCGAACCCGGGACACCCGGATCCGTTTACGGACAGCTACCGCCATTGGCGAGCGAGGAGACACGATGCAGACCGAGAAACCGAACAACGCCGTCGCCGACGAGCCAACTCAGGAAATCATCGACCTCGTCGTGGCCGGGAAGGAATGCCTGGCCCGAGGTGATCTCGAAGCGGCGCTGGAGAAATTCGAGCAGGTTGTCGAAAGTTTTCCCTCGCAACCGGAAGGCCACAACAATCTGGGCGCGCTCTACACGTCGCTGGGCAAGTTCGACAAGGCGGAAGCCTGCTTCAGCCAGGTGTTGTGCATCCTGCCCGACAATACGAACATCAACTACAACCGTGGCGTATCGCGTCTGCGCCAGCAGAAATACGACGCCGCCTGCGACGACTTCAAGGCCGTACTCGAGGCGAATCCGCACGACGCCGATGCCATCAACAACCTTGGCGTCGCATCGTATCTCAAAGGGCAGATCGACACGGCTCGCGACTATTTCCAGCAAGCGCTGGCCGAAAAGCCCGATTTTCCCAATGCCGTGCTCAATCTCTGCGATCTCGAGCAGACCTGCGACCAGCCGCAGGCGGCGATCGCACTCTGTGGTCGTTACCTCGAACAGTACGACGATTTCGAGATCAAGGTCCGGCACTTCGAAATGCTGCACCAGCAGAGCCGCCAGTCCCTCGAACAGGCCTGCCGGGCCGCCGAGTCGCTGGTGAAGGAGGTCGGCGACGACCAGACCATGCGACAGCATCTGGGTAACCTGATCAAGGCACGCGAAGCGCTCCCGCCCCTCGAGGTCGATACGCCGCAGAGTGCGGTCGACAACCTGGACTGAGCCGCGCGCACCGATCACTTCTTGCCTCGTGATCACGGCACCGTCTATCCTGGGCGGCAGCGTTACCGGCTGCACTCCGGGAAACGGCGCCTGGTGCCTGCCTATCCCGATCCGGACACCGCTTGTTTTCCGGCCGGCACCGAGGAGTCGCCGCAATGATCGTGTACGTCGATGGCGATTTTATCGCGGCCGCAGCAGCGACCGTTCCCCTGGACGCCGCGCTCGACGACCACCTCGACGGTGTGTTCACGACCCTGCGCCTGTACCGCGGGCGACCTTTCCTGCTGACCGAACATCTGCAACGGCTCGACAGCCACGGGCGACAGCTCGGCCTGCGGCACACGCTCGACGAGCAACACGTGCGCACCGTTCTCGACCGACTCGCCGCGCGGAACGGCTTCGGCAAGGTCGATTGTCGGGCGCGGCTGACGGTTGCTCGGCGGCACCGCGCCTCCCCCACCGAAGTTCCAGCCAACACCCGGACAGCCGAGACGACGGAAGCGGAATTCTCGATCGCCGTCGCGCCGCTGCCGGTCGAGCTATCCGCCTGGCAGCGGTCGGGAATCGGCGTTCTTTCCGTGTCGCCGGATATCTCGCGCGGTGACCGGGCGCATCTGAAGACCCTGGATCTCGATCCCTGCCGACGAGCGCTGCAGCTGGCCGCCCGGCGCGGCTGCCAGGACGCGCTGCTCTACGATCAACGGCAACAGGTGCTCGAAGGCGCCGTCAGCAACGTTTTCCTCGTGCGTGACGGATTGATCTCGACACCGGCGGGTGATCAGCCGCTGCTGGCCGGGTTGACACGAAGCGAGGTGATACGACTGGCGCGTGCCAAGGGCTGGCGGACCGCTGAAACGTCGATAACCGGAGCCGAGCTTGGTAACGCGGACGAGATCTTTCTGACCAACGCAGTGCGTGAAATCGTCCCGGTCGTACAGCTCGATCACCGACCGGTCGCCGAGGGCACTCCCGGGCTGGTCACGCGTTCGCTCCAGCGTTTGTACAGACGGCGCGTGCGGGAAGTCGTTTCCCGGCACGCGCCGTATTCATGATCCAGCGTGGTTTACCACAACCCGGGCGGGCTTTCCTGACCGTCGGTCAGAAGTCGAAACTGGTATCCTGCACTTTGAAGGCGTCGACGCCGTCGTCGGCGGCGGCGTTGAAATCGTGCTTGACCTCGCGTGGCGCCACCGTGAGCGCTATGTCGTCCTTCAGGCTGGCGAGGTCGCGGTAGACATCCGCCGACGCGATCAGGTCGGTACTCGTCATCTCGCGCAAGGCGCACACCTCGACGTGCCTGCCCTGGCGCGCGACGGCCTCGACCAGCGCCTTGAAATCACCATCACCGGAGCAGATGATGACCGTATCCAGATGCTGGGTCAATTCCAGCACGTCGATGGCCATCTCCATATCGAGGCTGCTTCGCACGTTACGCACGTGGGCTTCGTTGTCGTTGAAAGACTTGATTTCCTTGGTGACGACGGTGAACCCGTTCAGCTTCAGGAAGTTGATGAAATCGATCTTCCCTTCCGACTGGTTGCTCACCGCAGTGTAAAAGAACGAGCGCACCAGGCGGCGACCATCAGACAGGCTTTTGCAGAGTTTCAGATAATCCAAGCGCATGTTGAGATGTTTGGCGCTGTAGTGGATATTCTCGCCGTCAATGAATATCGCAACCCGATCCGCAGGATTAGGACTATACATCGTACTCCGCCTTTCGTGCGGTCAGCCGAACAAACGTCCGGGCAACCGACGGTACGAGACGGCCCACCTCTCCCAGTGCCCAACCGGCGGTCCGCATATACTGATCCCACGGACAACGGGCTTAACGAAGGGGGCGTCCCGTCACCGTGAAATCGTTGGTGCTTGAGAAGAGAAATATATATCCTCAAGCGATCTTAGAAGCTCAAATATACACCTTCTGGCAAATAAAGGCAAATCAAGCCTTTTTGAAATTAAATGATCGCGCAGGTTTACGACCGATGCTCGACCGGAGCGCCGACCGGAACCAGCCGGCCCAGATCGTCGCCAGGCGGTAGTAGGTCGGCAGCACCAGCAAGGTCAACAGCGTACTCGATGCCAGGCCACCGCTGATGGCCCGGGCCATCGGGTAGTATTCGGCGTCGCCGATGTGCGCGCCGTGGAATATCGCCAGCGGCAGCAGGCCGAGAATCGTCGTGCCGGCCGTCATCAGGATCGGCCGGAGACGATCGGCGCAACCGGCAATGATGGCGTCGTCGAGTTCCATTCCGCCCAGCCGGTGACGGTTGATCTGGTCGACCAGCACGATACCGTTGTTCACCACGATGCCGATCAGGATGACCATCCCGATCATGGCCATGATGTTGAACGGCGTGGCGGTGGCCATCATCAGCCAGAACACGCCGAGCGAGGCGAAGGGCACGCAGGCCATGACCACGAGCGGGTGTAGCAACGATTCGAACAGGCTGGCCATGACGAAGAACACGCAGGCGAGCGCCAGCAACATGTTGATGCCCATCTCCGAATTCTGTTCGCGGCTGCGCAGGATCTCGCTGCCGAAGCTCCAGCCGTAACCCAGCGGCATCTCGAGACTGTCCATCAACTCGCGGACCTCGTCGAGAGCACGGTTGTAGTCGTCACCTTCGTAGGTGGCGTTGACGGTGACGCCGGATCGCTGGTCGCGGCGGAATATGCGCCGCGGACTCTTGTCGAAATAGAAGTCGGCGACCTGTCCCAGCTGGATCGCCTGCCCGCCGACAGCGCCGACGGTCAGCAACGAGAGGTTCTCGATGGACTCCCGATCCTCGGGCAGCAGCGACACGTACAGATCTATTTCCTTCTCGCCGGTCTGCAGACGAGGCAGACGTACACCACGGTAGGTCAACTGCATGATCTGCGATACGGTGTCGGCGGTGATACCGAACCGGCCGGCCTGTTCCGAGTCGACACGTACCTGGATTTCGTCCTTGCCGTCATCCGCGTCGCTCTTGAGATCGAACAGGCCGTCCACGTGCGCGAGACGCCGCTGCGCCTCGGCGGCGATCTGCTCCAGCAGTTCGCTCTCCTCGCCGTATACCGTCACCGCCACCGTCTTGGCGCCCGACTCCTCCCCTTCGTCACCACCGAAGCGGTATTTCAGTCCGGCCTGTACCGGCAGGTGCTCCCGCAGGTCCTCGCGCACTCGTTGATAGAAGTCCTCCGAGACCACGCCCTGCTCGAAAAAGACGGTGACTCCGCCGCCGTCGGCCACATAGAACGAGTAGACATCCCGGATATCCAGATCTTCGCGGCGCGTTTCCACGTAGTCGGTCGTCTTCTGTACCATCGCCTGCGAGATGTACTTGTCCGTCGGCCCGGTGTAATCAAAACCTATATAGAGGCTTTCCCGACGCAGTCCCCGGTCGCCCGAGTTGTCCGGCTTGAAGTTCGTGACCTTCATGGCGCCGGCCGTGATGAGCAGAACCGCCGGGATCAGCACATAGGCGACCAGCAGCGGATGCTTGAGCGCACACCAGCGCAGCACGCGCAGGTAGCGGCCGCGCAGGGTCTCGAGCCAGCGGCCGTCCTCGTTCCGGCCGCTCACCCGGGTCAGGCGGACCGAAAGCATGGGAATCACCGTCAGGCTGACCAGCAACGACAACACCAGGGTCACGCTGATGGTCACGCCCACCTCGCCGAGCCATACCGCCAGTTCGTCGGCGCGCGTCACGATGACCGGCGCAAAGACGATTACCGTCGTCAAGGTCGACGCCGTGATCGCCCGGCCCACTTCCCGCGTGCCGCGAACAGCCGCCGCCAGGGGACGCGCACCCAGGTGCTGGCGGCGATGAATCGATTCGAGCACCACCACGGCGTTGTCGACGAGCATGCCCACGCCAAGCATCAGCCCCATCATCGACAGCACGTTGAGGCTCCTGTGCGTCAGGAAGAGAAACACCGCGGTGCCGAGGATCGAGAGCGGGATGGCCAGCGCCACCACCAGGGTCATGCCTACGCGACGCAGGAATACGTAGAGGATCGCGACCGCGAGAATAGAGCCGAAAAACCCCGCCTGCAGCAGACTGCGCAGCGAATCGGTAATCTGTTCCGCCTGGTTGAAGAAGGTGAAACTGTCGATGCCCTCCAGGGTCGGATCCTGATTTATCCGCGCCAGTTCGTCCTCGATGGCCTGGCACACTTCGACCGTGTTGTAGCCCGACGCCTTCTGGATCCAGAAAGCGATGGCCGGTTCGCGATTGAGTATGCGACCGTAACTCAACGCCGGCGCGCCGTAGACGACCTCGGCCACGTCGCTCAGACGCAGCCCGCGTTCGTCGATGGGCAATTCGGCCAGGTCTTCCACCCCGTGCAGATCGGCAACCGTACGCACGTCGTACCGCAGCCCCTGGTCGGTCACCCGGCCGACGGTCAGTTCCACGTTGGCCGCCGACAGCTCGTCGAACAAGCGGGCGACGTCGACGTTATGCTCCATGATCTTGTCGAAACGCAGGTAGACCGAGGCCTGCGTCGGCAGCACGCCGTCGATATTGACCCGTCCCACGCCGGGAATGCGTTGCAGCGGCGAGATGATCTTCTGATCGAGCAGGTCCCAGCTCTCGGACAGGTCGCGCCCCTTGGCCGAGATGCGACCCTCGACGATCGGGATGTCGTTGGAGTCGAAAGTGAGCAGGTAGATCTGTTCGATATCCGGCGGGAGATCGCCGCGGATCTGATCGATCTTCTCCTTCACCTCGAGGCGCAGCAGATTGACGTTGCGGCCCCACTCGAAGGCGACGCCGACCTGGATATCGTCGGCATCACTGTAACTGCGCAGCGTTCTTACACCACCAAGCGTGGCCAGCACCTCTTCCAGCGGCCGCACGATGTCGCGCTCGTTCTCCGTGGGAATACCGTTGGGGTAGGGGATCCAGACGGCAATGAAGGGAAACTCGACCCGCGGCAGGAACTCGAGGCTGAGTTTCTGCAGCGCGACCACGCCGAGCAACACCAGCGACACGACCGCCATGATCAATGTGACCGGACGTCGTAGCGAGAGACGCGTCAACCACATCTCAGGCCTCCTCGGTCACGGGTCGTCCCGTCGCGCCGGTCGGCGCCCGCCGTCCCGGTTTATCGTCGGCGCGAACGCCGCCGGGCGTCAGCAAGGTGTAGATGACCGGAACCACGACCAGGGTCAGCACCGTGGCCAGCAACAGGCCGCTGATCACCGTGATCGCCAGCGGGGCGCGCAATTCGGCGCCCTCGCCCAGGCCGACGGCCATGGGCAGCAGGCCCAGTACCGTGGTTGCCGTGGTCATCAGGATCGGCCGAAAACGTTCACGGCAGGCTCGTTGCACGGCATCTCCCAGGCTCAGGGTGCGCCGCCGCAATTGATTGATGCGGTCGACCAGTACGATACCGTTGTTGACCACGATCCCCGAGAGCATGATTGCGCCGATCACTGCGATCACACTGATTGCCGTCCCGGTCAGTTTCAGGCCGAACACCGCTCCCATCATGGCCAGCGGCACCGTGAACATGATGATCAGCGGATACACGAACGACTCGAACTGCGCGGCCATCACGAGATAGACGAGGAATACCGCCAGGAGAATCGCCATCTGCAGCGACCGGAAAGACTTGTCCATTTCTTCGTTCTGGCCGCCGAGGCTGATGCTCGTGTTGGCCGGCAACGAGAGCCGGCGCAGTCGGTTCTCGATCTCCGCGGTGACCGATCCCAGATCCCGACCGGCGAGGTTGGCCGTCACCACTGCCGCCCGCTTGCTGCCCAGCCGGTGGATTTCCGACGGACCGCGCACCACCGTCATGTTGGCGATGGCGCCCAGCGTGATGGGGATGCCGTCACGCTCGCCGACGATCAGGTCTTGAATCGCCGGCAATGTGTTGCGCTGCTCGTCGAGATTCAACACCCGGATATCGATGTGCCGTTCGCGATCGCGCAGCTGGCTCGCCACGGTCCCGTGCACCTTGCCCCGCACCGTCTGCGATACCTGCGCCAGATTCAGACCGTAACGATTTAGCTTGTCGCGGTCGAAGGAGACCTGGACCTCCGGCGAGCCGGGGACCATGCCCATGCGGATGTCGCGCAAGCCGTCAATCTGCTGCAACTGCAGGGCCACTTCGTCGGATATCCGTTGCAGGTCGATCAGGTTGTAGCCATAGATATCGACCTCCACCGGCGCGTTGAAAGTGAACAGCGACTGGCGACGCAGCTTCATGCTGATGTCGGGGAAGTCGCGCAACTCGCGACGTATCCTCTCGAGCGCCGCGCCTTCCGCCAGGAAACTCGCCTCGGTCAGCCGGATGTGCACCTCGGCCCGGTTCTCCTTGCGGCGCTGTGCCGACAGGTCGCCCTCCCGACTGACGCCGACTTCCGAAGCCACGAGTTCGATGCCGTCGAGCTGCGCCAGTTTCTTCTCCAGCGCCGCGACCGCGGTGTTGGTGCGGCTCAGCGGCGTACCCTCGGGCATTTCCAGCGCCAGGGTGAACTCGCCCTGGGCCAGCGGCGGAATCAGCTCCGTACCCAGCGTGGGCACGATCAGGACGGCACCCGCGACCAGTAGACCGACCAGGCCCAGCACAGTGCCCCGTCGGTGGAGCACCGTGGCCAGGAGCCGGCCGTAGCTTCGTTCCAGCACCGGATAGACGCGCGCGAAGCTCCAGGTCAGGGGAACCAGCAACCAGATGATCAGGCGCCGCAATCCCGCCAGCACCATTGTGCCCAGCCAGGCGCAGGCGACCGGCAGGCCCAGTATCAGATACAGGGCGACGAGACGGAAGAAGCGGCGGATACCCGTCGCCTGTCCGGCATGGCGGCGCCAGGATTCGAGCCAGCGCCGGTGCCGACCGGCGCCGATATCGGTCTCCGTCCCCGCTTCCGCGCCGTCCGCGTCCAACCCTGCCGCCTGCAGCCGCCCACGGCCGAAAGCCGTCGCCATCGGCGTGAAGGTCAGCGCCACGATCAGCGAGACGAAAAGGGAGAAGGTCACGGTCAGGGCCTGGTCCCGGAATATCTGTCCGGCCACGCCGACGACCACGAAGACGATCGGCAGAAAGACCGCCACCGTCGTCAAGGTCGAGGCGATGACAGCCGAGCCCACTTCGCTGGCGCCCTCCACCGCGAGCTGCGCCTGGCTCCGATCCGAGCGAACCTGTTCGCGCTTGCGGTGAATGGCCTCGAGCACGACGATCGAGTTGTCGACGAGCATGCCCACGCCGAGGGCGAGACCGCCCATGGACATCACGTTGAGGGAAACGCCGCGCGTATACATCAGGATAAAGGTCGCCACGATGGACAGGGGGATGGCGACGCCGATGATCAGGGTGCTGCGGAAGTCGCGCAGGAAGACGAACAATACCAGCACCGCCAGCAGACCGCCGAGCAGGGCGTTGCTGCGTACCTCGGCGACGGCTTTGCTGATGAAGACCGACTGGTCGAACAGGATCTCCAGCTCCACGTTTTCCGGCAACTGGCCCGCGAGTCGATCCAGGTAGTCCGCGACACGACGTGCCATCTCGACGACGTTCTCGTCGCCTTCCTTGTAAACGGCCACCTCCACGCTTTCGCGACCGTCGACATGGGTGACCGTCGTCTGTTCCTTGTGCGTCCGGTAGACCTGGGCCACGTCGACCAGTCTGACCGGCTGATCCGCCACCATCGCGACCGTGACCTGTTCGATATCGTGCACGTCCTCGAAACGGCTCAACGTGCGCACGATGTATTCGGCGTTCCGGTCGCGCAGGCGGCCGCCCGAGGCGTTGATGTTCTCCTGCGCCAGCACCTGGTTCACGGTGTCGATCGTGATGCCGTAGGCGGCCAGCCGCGCCTGGTCGACCTCGACCTGTATTTCTTCCTCGAAGCCGCCGGCCACTTTGGCCGCGGCAACACCCGACAGGGATTCGATCCCCCGTTTGAGCACGTCTTCGGCGATATTGCGCAGATAAACCTGCGGGATATCGCCCCACAAGCCGATCCGCAGGACCGGATCGAGGGCCGGGTCGTACTTCAGCAGGACCGGCGGCGTGGTCTCGCCGGGCAAGCGGACGAGATCGAGCTTTTCGCGCACGTCGAGCGCCGCGTAATCCATCCCGGTGCCCCAGTCGAATTCCAGCGTGATCTGGGACAATCCCGCCTGGCTGATCGAATGCACCTTGCGCAGCCCCGGGATCACGCCCACCGACTCCTCGAGGGGGCGGGTGACCAGGTTCTCCACATCGACCGGTGCGGTATTGGGGAACTCGGTCTGCACGGTCAGGCTGGGATAACGGATTTCCGGCAACAGTCTCAGATCCAGCCGCCCCACGGCGACCAGGCCGAAAACCACGGCGGCCAGCGTGATCATCCAGACAGTGACCGGGTGTGACACGGCAAAACGGATGACCTTCACAGCTACTCCTCGAACGGGTCTTCGAATCGGGTAAATAACGTCGCGGACGGTCCGATCCGCCGGTCAGCGAGCGCGCCCAAGAACGCGACCGGCAGACATGTTACCTATCGGCCTCGGCGACAGCGACCGTCTCGTCCCCGGGTTGGTCGGTGGCGGCAGCCGGTGAGACGTACTGCACCGCGTCTGCGTTCAGCACATCGACCGACGTTCCCGTGCGCAGTCCCCCCTGCCCCAGCGTGACCACATAGTCTCCAGGAGTCAGGCCGTCGAGTACCTCGACATGGGTCTCGTCGTAGAGCCCGGTATTGATCTCCGTCTTGCGGACCGAGTCCGCCTCGGCCACGAAAACGCTGCGCAGGCCGCCTTCTTCCACGAGCGCCAGCTTGGGAATGGCCAGGGCGTCCGTGTGGCTGTCGGTGGTGATGCGCACCTTGACGAAGCCGCCCACCCGGGCGTGTTCGAAGCTGCCGGTCAGCAGCAGGGTCAAGCGCACCGTACTCGTACTCGGATCAACCACCGGCGCCACTCGCTCGACACGCGCTTCCAGCGGACCGTCGCCGGCTTCCGGCGTGATCAGAACCCGCTGATCGACGGCTATTTTTCGCGCCACGGCCTCGGGTAGATAAACGCGCACGCGCAGCGGTTCGAAGTCGGCCAGCGTGAAGGTCGAGACGCCGATCGCCACCTGCTGTCCCAGGACGATCTTGCGGTCCGTGACCTGACCGGCGAAGGGTGCGCGCAGATACGTCTCCTCCAGCGCGATCGCGGCCAGATCCCGATCGGCCTCCGCCTGCAGATATGCCGACTCGAAATCGTCGAATTCCTGCTGGCTGATCAGTTCCTCGGCCAGCATCTGCCGGTTGCGTTCGAGGATGCGCCGCTGGTCGGCGAGCCGCAGATCGGCCTGGCGCAACTGTATCTTTTCCCGACCGTTCTCGAGTTCGGCGAGAATCTTGCCGGATGCCACCCAGTCGCCCTCCTCGGCTCGCACCGCCTGTACCCGTCCGGTGACCTTGCTCACCATATCGACCAGGCGATCCGCCTCGATGACGGAGGCCGCCTTGTAATAAGCGGCGATTCCGCGTCGCTCGGCGCGCGCCAGCTCGACGGGCACTGCCACGTCCAGCGGATCGTCCTCTTTATCAGCGTCGGCAAGGGCGTCCCCGACCGCGGTGGAATCGCGACCGGCCATGGTTGCCACGGCGGTACCGATGGGCAGCTTCCCCGTGTACCAGAGTGTGCCGCCGGCCGCGAGCAACACGGCGGTGGCGGACAGCAACCAGACCAGCAGTCGACGTTTCTTTCCCGTGCTCATTCCCGGTCTCCCATGCTGGGGTGGAATCAGTATCCTGGTTAGGCCACAGTTCAAGACGCAAGGCTATAGACAAGGTTGCATGGAATTTCGTCGGCCGCCAACGGCGCTGGACACGCCTCGCGGCTTCGCGCCGGCTCGGGTGATGACCCGGTCGGCACTGCCCTCATCCGGGTCGAGCTGGAAATACCCGCCGCCGACGCCTATTTTGCAAACGGCGGCGGCGCGTACCCCGCGACCGCTCAGATCGAGATGAACACGGTATTTGGCTCCTGTCGCGAGGTCTGGAAAATGAAGAAACTGGTCGAATGCGTTCCCAATATCAGCGAAGGCCGTGACCAGACGGTCATCGATGCAGTCACCGGCGTGATCGAGGACGTGGAAGAGGTCCATCTGCTCGATGTCGATCCGGGTGCAGAAACCAATCGGACGGTCATCACCTTCATCGGCTCGCCGGCCGGCGTGGCCGAAGCGGCCTTCCGGGTAGTGGCCAAGGCTGCGCAGCTGATCGACATGTCCAGGCACTCGGGCGCCCACCCGCGGCATGGCGCCACCGACGTCTGTCCCTTCGTCCCCGTATCCGGCGTCACCATGGACGAGTGCGTGGCGATCGCCCGGCAGGTCGGCGAGCGGATCGGCAAGGAACTGGCCATCCCGGTCTACCTCTACGAGAACGCGGCCACCAGCGAGGAGCGCCGTAATCTCGCCTTCGTGCGCCAGGGCGAGTACGAAGCCCTGTCCGACAAGCTCGGCAAGCCCGAATGGCAGCCCGACTTCGGCCCCAACGAGTGGAACGAGACGTCTGCGCGCACTGGTGCGACCAACGTCTCGGCGCGGGCTTTCCTCGTCGCCTACAACGTCAACCTGAACACCCGGTACAAGAAGATCGCCTCCGATATCGCCCTGGACATCAAAGAAGCTGGACGCGCCAAGCGGGACGCCAAGGGCAAGATCGTGCGCGACGACGACGGCAAGGTCATCAAGGTGCCCGGCAAGTACAAGCTCGACGCCTGCAAGGCCGTCGGCTGGACCATTCCCGAATACGACCGGGCCCAGGTTTCGATCAACCTGGTCAATACTGCCGTTACCAAGCCACACCAGGCCTTCGAGGCCTGCCGCAAGGCGGCCGTCGAACGCGGCGTGCGCGCCACGGGCAGCGAGCTGGTCGGCCTGATACCCGAGGGGGACCTGCTGGCCGCGGGGAAGTACTACCTCAAGGCAGCGAACCGGTCGGCCGGCGTACCGCGGCACCAGCTCATCGAGACGGCGATCCAGGGCATGGGCTTGCGGGATATCACGCCCTTCGATCCGGCCGAGAAGATCATCGAGTATCAGGCGGGGCTGGTCGACGGTCCGCTGGTCGCCATGTCGAACCGCGAGTTCGTCGATGAGCTGTCTACGGACTCGCCCGCTCCCGGTGGTGGATCGGTGGCCGCTCTGTGTGCGGCCCAGGCCGCCGGCCTGATTGCGATGGTGGCCAACCTGACCGTCGGCAAGAAGAAGTATGCCAAGGTTCAGAACCGGGTGAAGGACATGGCCGAAACGGGCCAGGATGCCAAGGACTTCTTCCTTGCAGCCATCGACGACGACACCAACGCCTTCAACGCGGTGATGGATTGTTTCCGGCTGCCCAAGAAGACCGACAAGCAGAAAACGGCGCGCGAGCTGGCCATCGCCGCCGCCACCCGCGAAGCGACACGCGTGCCGTTGGCGGTGCTCGAGCGGATTCCACCTTTGCTGGAGGCCGCGGCCGAGGTCGCCGAGATCGGCAACGAGAACTCTCTCTCGGACGCGGGCGTCGCCGCCTTGACGGCGATGGCTGGTGCCGAGGGAGCCTACTACAACGTGCTGATCAATCTCGAGTCGCTGCTCGAGCTCGATCAGAGTGAAGCGCCTGACTTCGTCGTCGAGACCCGGCAGGCGGCCACGACGGCGCTGGAACAGTGCGAACAGATGGCTCTGGCGACGCGCCAGAAGGTGCGGCAGCGCCTCGAGGACGCCCTAGCACGCTGATCCGTGCGGCGACAACGGCGCGCTGTCGCGTACACAGCCGCCGACTACGTGGACACCGCCGCTGCCGGTCGTTCTTGACCGCGGCGGCGGTAGACGTCTATCATCATTCTTCTTGTGCGCTTTTTCCTGTGCACTATTTCCGTGCACGTGTGAACCCCGGCGAAAGGTAGGCCGCGATCATGGCCACAACCGGTACTGATGGACCCAAGAAAAGCCCCCTCCAGGAAATAACCCAACCCTTCATCGACTTCGCCCGTGCACCACGCGCCCTGTGGGGTATCAACGTGGCGTACGTACTCGAAGGGCTGGTCTACTTCGGCATCCTGGGCTATCTCGCGATGCACTTTTCGGATTTCATCTTTCAAGGCGTCGCCGATCCGGACGTCCATTCGCACCACATGGTGATGATCCTCACCGCCGGCATCACCATCTCGATGTTCTTTCTCGGCACCATCGCCGACAAGAAGGGCGTTCGCCGCACGCTGCTCACGGCGTTCTGTTTCCTGCTCGGCGGCCGTATCCTGATATCCGCGGCACCGGTGTTCTTCGAGCCCGCGGGCATGTGGTCGTCGCTCCATGTGATGACGGTGCTCGGTATCTGCGTGGTGGTCATCGGTTACGGCATGTACCAGCCGGCGGCCTATGCCGGCGTGCGCAAGTACACGAGTCCCAAGACCGCCGCCATGGGTTACGCCATGCTCTATGCACTGATGAATCTCGGCGGCTGGTTTCCGTCCTTCGCCTTCCTGTTGCGCGACGAGCAGTACCTGGGCATCGGCATCCAGGGCGTTTTCTGGGTCTACACCAGCATCACCGCCGCGGCCCTGATCATCACCATGTTGATCCTGAAACCGAAGGTGGAGCAACAGGCCATCACCCGGGCCGAGGCCGAGCGCAAGGAAGAGGAAGCGAAGGCGGCCGCCGACACACCCGACGAGACTGCGGAAGAATCCACCGCAGACGAGGCGCCGTCGACCGACAGCACGCGGATACCGATACATCTCTGGGCCTGCATGGTTGTCATTCTCGGACTGCTGTTCTGGCAGGTACCGATGGCGGTCAACTATGTCGTCTGGGGTGTCGTCGTCGCCTTGTTCGCGATTCCCGCATTGCGAAATCCATCGGTCCGCTGGCTGGCGAACCATCCGCTGTCGAATACCAAGTTCTTCTTCTTCATCTTCGCGTTGATCCCGGTGCAGACGCTCTTCACCTACAACTGGTTGATCCTGCCCCAGTACATCGAGCGTGCCTTCCCGGGCTGGATCGGCGATCGTTTCGAGCTGTTTGCCAACGCGAATCCCCTGCTGATCTTCATCGCCGTGCCGCTGATCGCCGCCGCGACCCAGAAGAAAAAAGTCTACAACATGATGGTCATCGGCACCTTCGTCATGGCGGCGCCGGCGTTTCTGCTGGTGATCGGCACGAATATCTACACGCTGATCGGCTACCTGCTGATCATGACCATCGGTGAAGCCATGTGGCAGCCGCGCTTCCTGCAGTATGCCGCCGAGATCGCCCCGGAGGGCCGCACCGGCGCCTACATGGGTGTCGCCCAGTTCCCCTGGTTCCTGACCAAGGTGCTCGCCCCTCTGTACACTGGACACATGATCCAGCGTTTCTGTCCCGCGGAGGGCATCCGAAACCCCGAGCAGATGTGGCTCTACTTCTCGCTCATCGCCATGACCTCGACGGTCCTGCTCATCGTCGCCAAGGGCTGGGTTGGAAAAGACTTCAAGACAAAGTCGTAAGCCGCTGAGAAACAAGAATATAAGGGCTGCGTATCCCGCGTTGACGTAAAAAGAAGAGGGCGGCTCGAAACCGCCCTTTTCTTGTGTTGCATCGGCCCCTCGCCAAAGTGGCTATGCCCGCCGTTTCTTCCGCGCCTTCTTCTTGTCGTACCCGTAGTACTTCTGATCGTAATAATAGGGCAGCACTTCGGCGAGATTATTGGCAACGATCCCCAGCATGTTGGCACCCGCGCTGCGCAGGATCTCCACCCCGCGCAATGAGAGATCCTTGGGCGTCTGTCCCGCCATCACCATGTAGAGCACACCGTCCACCGCATCGATGTAGTGCAACGGATCGCTGACCGGCACCGCCGGGGGCGAATCGAGCAGCACGATGTCGTAGATCTTGTGCAACTCCTGCACCACCGTGCGCACGCGGTGTCCGCTGAACAGACGGCTGGGATTCCCTCCCGGCAATCCCGCGGGCATGAAATGCAGATTCGAAACCTTGGTCGAGCGAGCAGCATCCTTGACCGTACACTCGTTCGCCAGCACGTCGGCGAATCCAGGCGACAGCGGCACCTGAAAGACCGTGTGCTGCACCGGTCGACGAATATCCGCGTCGATCAGCAGGATCTTGTGCTGGAGATGGTAGGCGAGCACCAGCGAAAAGTGCAGTCCGAAAAGGCTCTTGCCCTCGCCGCGTTCGGCGCTGGTGATCATGATCGAGCGCTTGCGGTCCAGATCGAGGTGGCGACCGAGTCGGATCATGATTCGGCGCAATTCGATGGCCATGGGAGATTCGATATCGAACAGACCGCCACCCGGCGTCGTACGGCTTGTCTTCATTTCCATATTCGCTTTCCTTGCTCCTCATGGGGCGGTGTGTTTCCGCCGGCGGTCAACGCTCGTTTCGCAACACGCCTCAGCTCAGTCGCGGATACACGACCAGCAGCCCCACGGCGGCGACGGCCAGTATCATGACCACGATGGATATCCATTTCAAGAATCGCAGTTTGCGCCGACGTTCGAAGTGGTCGTCCTGGATCACCGGCAAGGTGCCGATGACCGGCAATCCGAGCACCCGTTCGATCTCGGGTACCGAGTTGAACGATCGGTCCAGCAGGATTGCCAGCACGACCAGACCGCCACCGAGGGCCACGGACAGGATAAAGCCCATGAAGGCCAGCTTGACCTTGTTCGGTTCGATGGGACTGCGCGGCAGTGTCGGGTCTTTGCGTACCTCGATGCGGTAGCCGATCTCCGACAGGCTCGCTTCCAGACTCATGGTCTGCTGGGTGATTTCCCGCTCGATCTGGGCGAGCATGTCGCGGGCCGACGTCACGTCGTTCTGCAAGCGCGTCAGCTCCGCAGACTGCTCGGGCTGCATGGTCGTGAAGTCCCGGAATTCGGTAATATTCTGGTTCAGGCGATCGATGATCCGCTGGTGGATCTGCCGGTAGATCATGAAGTAGAAGTAGCCGGCGACCTTGCCCCGGTCGATCTGCCCCATCTGGGGATAGAGTCGCTGCAGTTGCCCTTCGATCAGGCTGCTCAGATGCAGGCGCAGACTGCCCAGTTCGTTCTGCTGGTCGAAGCCTCGAGAGCCCGCGGACATGCCCCCGCTGAGGTGACGGTCGAATTCGAGATCGGTCAGTTCGCGGAAAACGGGGACGATCTCGGTGTTCTGGCTGAAGGTGGTCACCGGCGGCAAGGTCGGCAGTACATTCTGCGCCTGCCGTTCGAGACGACTTATCTCGTTCACGTCACCGCTGACGAACTGCTCGCGCAACCGGTTGAGCGCCGTTTCGGCAGCCGTGAGATTCTGGTAGTTGATCGGATTGCCCGCGAGCGATGCCGAGAGCATCTCGCGCTGGTACTCGGTCAACGCAGTCTCGGCGCTGTCCAGATCCTCCTGGTAGATCTCGCGCTGGTTCTCGAGGAAATCGCGGGTTGTCGTCCGCGGCGCCATGCGGTTGGCCCGCTCCTCCTCCAGAAACTTGTCCAGGACGACACGTGCCAGGGCAAATGCCGTCTGTGGATTGGGATCGCGAATCCCGAGGGAAAAAAGGTGGGTGCCGTCCTGATCGACGCGAATGCGCCGCTGCAGTGCCCTGGCTGCCGAACGCACGGCGCTGGCCTCGCGGGGAGAAACCGCGCCGGCGGTGCCCGGCGCCGTGGACTCGATTCCCATCCACATCTGGTGCAGGTCGAGTTCCCGGACCACCTGTTCGAGAAACTTGGGGCCGGTCACGATCGTCTCGATGTTGACCATCGTATCGTGATCCATGTTCCGGTAGCGACCGTACCGCGAGCCGCCGTCGCTGATCAGCCGGCTGTTGGTAGTCTCGTGCACGACCCTGATTTGCCCGGCCGAGAAGAATATGGGAGTCATCACCTTGATCGCTACCCAGGCCATGGTCAGGCAAAGGATGAATGGAATGATGAAGAGCCATTTACGGCGCCAGAACAGACGCAGCAGTTCAAGCGGATCGAAGCTCGAACCGCCGGCTTTCTCATCTCCCAGGTACGGATCCATGTATCTCTCTCCCTAATATGCCAGTGAGGGTGCCGAACCGTGCCGATTCGCGTCGGCCCAGCGCCAAGCTAGACCATAACTGTGGAGGCCGCAACCCTTTCCGCGCCAACCGACCGGCGTGCTTTCGGGGCCGGCCGGGCAGGTGGTAAACGACTGTCAACACAGCGTGTCACCGGCGGTGTATGCGCCAACATCCAATGTCGTCCCGTGGGCGCTTTCCTGTAGTGTTTTCGAAGTTCCCCTGGCCGTAAAACCGTCTGTCGTCAGTAAAGACAGTCGCCAAGGCAAACGTCGATCTGCGTACGAGGTTCCCCCGGCCGACGGTCCGGCGTTTGTATGCGCCATGGCATCGCCGCAGTTTCGACCACACGTGTGCCGCCAGACGAGGGGGATAGCTTGTTAACAATCTACCAGGGTCGACGAAGCCTCAGGCGGCCGTTCACGATTGTCGCGACCGTGCTACTCGCCATCGCGGGTTGCGATCGCGAACACGTTCCGCCCCTGGACCCCGCCGGCGAGACGGAGTCGCGGCAGCATTTCGTCTACGAGTATTCCGGGCCCCTGATGGCGGTACAGGGCATCGCGGCCGGCGCCTGGTCGTGGTCGTGGACCTGGCGGTCGGCCGGGTGCTCGGCGCCGTATGCTGCCGGCCGAATGGAGCTCGAAATCTACGGACTGACGGCACGTTGGTCCACAGCCAATGATCCATGGACACGGATCGTGGCGACCGTCGCACCCGGCGACACCCTGGAACTTCTGCCGGACCAACCCGGCACCTGGCACTCCATGAAGCTGGCCGGAGCGGATTCCGCGCTCGACGTGAGGCCACCCCTCGTCAGGCAACCGGTAGTATCGGGGCACTATGAAGATCTGCTCCAGCTGCTGCAACAGCTCACCCGGGATCGCTTCCAGCAGATCGTCACCCATTGGCCGGCGTTACCGGTGCCGGTACAAGCCGGCCCGGCGCATTGCGGCGTGGTCGATCTGGCGTCGTGTCTGCGCGAAGCCGTGGACATCTGGAATCGCGACCTGCCCGGGCCGTTGTTCGTGTGGGCGAACGGCGACGACTGGGGGGTCCGGCTCGTGCACCTGCCGGGCGTGCAGCGGCAGCCGCCCCTCGCGGTTAAAGTCACCCGTCTCGACGGCCAGGGATCACCGCTGCGCATCAATCTGCTGGCGGGCGACAACTACTGCTCGGAACAATCCCGTCCGTACGCCGTGCGCGGCATGGTTCACGAACTCGGCCACTGTCTTTTTTTCTGGGGACATTCCCTCGATCGTGGCCACTGCCTCTGGGGCGAAGGACCGCCGCTGGTGGACGAGCCGTCGACCGACGAAAAACTCGCCGCCGCCCTGTGGATCCGCCTGCCGTCTGGACTCGACCTGTCACGCTATGGCAGGCCGTCCGGTCAACGGATCTCGACGCGATACGGTAGCATGGCTACGGGGCGACCATCGAGCAACGCGGCCACGGCCAGCAACTCCCGATTGCCGAGTATAGCGGCCAGCGGCGGCGCAACCGACGACATCAGCGGCGGCGCACCGAGATTCACCTCGTTGAGCGACTGGAGGATTATCCGTTGTAGGAATGACAGTTCCTCGCCATAGGTGACGATCGCTACCTTGTCGGCCGGATCGACGCCGATCATGGTCTTGACCGCCGTCAGGGCGCGCTCGAAACCGCCGGTATCGTCGACGAGGCCCGCCGCAACCGCCTGGTCACCCGTCCACACCCGGCCCTGGGCGACCGCGTGGACCTGGTCCCAGTCGAGGCTGCGGCCAGCGGCGACCTTGGCCACGAAACGTGCGTAGAACTCGTCGAGCTGGGTCTGGAACAGCTGGCGCTGCCCCGCCGTGAAGGTCGAGTTGTTCGAGAACAGCAACGCGTTCTCGCCTCGCGCGATGAACTCCCGCTGCACGCCGATCTTGTCGTAGAGTCCGTGCATGTCCAACTTGCCGGCAAACACGCCGATCGATCCGGTCAGCGTGCCTGGCTGGGCGAAGATCGAATCCGCAAAACACGAGATGTAGTACCCGCCGCTGGCCGCCAGGCCGGACATGGAGACGATGACCGGTTTCTCCTGCCGCAGCAGGACCATTTCGTGCCAGATCAGGTCGCTGGCCAGCGCCGAACCGCCCGGACTGTCGACACGCAGCAGTACGGCTTCGATGTCGTCGTCGTCCCTGGCGTCGCGCAATTGCTCCACGATGGTCGAGCTGCCGGCAATCCGACCCTGCAAATTGTCGTGCCGCGACTTGCCGGGCATGATGGTGCCGATGGCGTGGATCATGGCGATCTTGTGGCTCGCGCGGCTTCCGCCGCCGGCGCGGACATAGTCGTCGAGGTAGGTGAGTTCGTCGTCAGGGAAGATGGACTCCAGCAGCTGTTCCTCGTAGAGCATCGTATCGATGAGCCCGCTGGCCAGAGCGGTGCCGGCGTCGAACATGCCGGTGTCGATCCAGCCCCGTACGGCTTCGGCGCCTACCGACCGGTCGCCGGCGATCATGGCCACCAGACGCTCGTACCGCGAATCGACGATCGCCCCGATCATCTCGCGCGCCGCCGCCGAGGATTCGTTGCGGGTCATCGACTCGGGTGCCGACTTGTATTTGCCGACGTGCAGAAAATCGGCTTCCATGCCCAACTTCGCGAGCGTGTCCTTGATGAAGCTCAGTTCGGCCGAAACACCCAGTACCATCAGAATGGCCTCGGGAGCGGCGACCACGGTGTCGGCCGCCACGGCCAGACCGTATTCCATGGTGCCCCCTGATTCGAGGTAGGCGACGACGGGTTTGCCCGACGTCTTGAAACGTCGGACCGCGGCGCGGAACTCCTCCACTTTGGCCCAGTCGGTGGCGAGCGAATCGATCACCAGCACCAGACCGGTGATACGCGGGTCCTCCGCCGCCCGCTTCAACGCGAAAACGACGTCGTTGACCTCGAGGGCGTGTCCGTACATGAGCTGCGCCAGGAACGAATCGTCCGCCTGCTCGGGGTACGCTCCCGCGACTTCCCAGACCAGTGCACCGCCGGCGATATCGGGACCGCCTTCGAGCTTGTTGACCGTCCGCCACAACAGTGCCAGACCACCGCCGATGAAAACGACGAGCACCACGAATACTATCCAGAACTTCTTCATTATCCAGCTCCTGATCCGAGGCGGCCATGGGCGATTGCGGCCGGGTATGACTGGGCGGCCGGCGTCGGGAAATCCTTGCCGCCGACAGGAAAATTATACGAGCCGTTCCGGGCGAATGTACGACGGATCTCGGCTGTCGTCGACAGCGAGAAGTCTGCCGCTCACCGCGGATCATCGTACGCGAGGCACCGGTCAGCGGATAAGCGTCACCTTGCGGATCAAGGTCTGGCCAGCGTGGTCGGCGCGCAGCAGGTACGTGCCGCCGGGCGCGGCATGACCTCGGATATCCGAACCGTCCCAGTGCAGTTCGCCACTGATCCCCGGATAGGTGGCATCGGACCGATACACCAGACGCCCTCGCAAATCGTAGACCAGCAGACGCCAGGCGCTTGTGGGATCGCCCCGCACCGCCAGCGAGATGCCGGCCGCCGCGGGGTTGGGACTGGCCAGTCCAACCGAAAACGGATATTCGGGCAGCCCCGGCAACTGCTGCTCCATGACCTCGCGGGCCAGGTCGCTGGCGTCCGCGATCCGCTGGTCGATGCCCGCGGCGCTTGTGCCGGCGACGATCACGAGGGCGAAACGGAGCCCGGCATCACGCGCCAGCGAGACCGGCCCTGCAGCCCAGAACTGGCTGACGTCGGAGCCGGACACGTCGGTGACCACGCTCGCTGTCGAGAGCGCGTCCCACTTCTCCCGATCGGTGAATCCGTCGTGAACACCCCACTCGCCCGGCGGTGCTCCGACACGCGGATTGTCGATCGTTCGATAGCGCTGAGCCTCGTTGCCCATGGGCACCAGGGCCGTGGCCACGTGCAGGCCGGACGGTTGGTTCGCCATGGTGATCACGGCATGGCTGCCGCCCGCGGCGAGGTACCCGGAGTTGGCGACCGGTGGCAGAAGAAAGCCGTCCGGCTGCAAATCCCAGTCGAGAAAGAAACCATAGTGAAGATTCGCCAGCGAACCGGGACCGACATTACGTAGCGTGACGACGACCAGTGCCGCCGGGAGCTGCCGGTCAAGATCAGGCACCAATGCTTGCCAGTCTACCTGCACCTGGAGCGGATCCGGTGCGCCGCCGTCGTGGAAGCTCGCCGCCGCCTGCGCCAGCGAGTCGCCGTTTGCCAGGTGCAACGCCGGTAGCCGCTGCGGCGTCGATGTCGGATCCAAGGCGATGAAATCAGGGGCGAAAGCGCCGTCAGGCGCCACGCGCGCCGCGTCGCTGATACGGTCGGGACCGGTCGCGACGAGCAAGGCGCCCTCGAAGAGGTGGTTCGTCGGCGGCCACGGCTCGTCATGCTGCCCGCCGGGAACGTAACGCACGCCGAACCCGTCGTCTCCGGTGCCGCCACCGATCCCCGCGAATCCGATCCGCCCGTTGCCGGCCAACGACATCCGGATCTCCCCTTCGTTCAGATCGACAAAGGCTCGCGAAACCAGGTGCCGGCTCCGATGACGAACACCATAGTCACTCCCCTGCCAGGTCCAGGTCAGATCCCAGACCAGCGGTATTTCGGAACCGGGGTCGAGATCGTCGGCCAGCGCCAGGCTGAAACCCGGCACGACACTGTTCTCGCCTGCCGCCAGGGCCGCCACGCGCACCGAACCGACACCTACCTCGACACCCGGGTTCAGCGCGGTCAGCTGTATGTCGACCGAACCCGCGCCATCCGCCAGTTCGTTGCGTAGGTGAAGCGTCAGCGGCACGGTCAGACCGGGTTCCAGCGGCGTATCGATCTGCACTCGCTCGACCGCGTAGCCGGGACCGTCGTAGGTCACAGCGGCCGCCGCGTCGACGAGTCCGGCGCCGAGCAACCCCGAGAATCCGGGATTCTGTTCCGCGATATTCCGCGCGGTGATGGCCAGTCGGCCAGCCACGCCGTTCGGCGTCAACCACGGCGCCGCAGTCCACACCATCGCCGCACACCCGGCAACGGACGGACTGGCCATCGAAGTTCCGGACAGGCGCCCGGTGCCGTCGTCGGGCAACAGCGAGAGTATGCTCTCACCGGGTGCCGCCAGCTGGATCCAGCGACCGAAATTGGAATCGGTGCTGCGCGCGCCGCTGTCGTCGACGTTGGCTACCGCCAGCACGTCGTCGTATGCCGCCGGATAGAAGGGCTCGTCCGCACCCGCGTTGCCGGCCGCCGCGCAGACCAGGATTCCCAGCGTGGCCAGATAGTCGATCACCGCTGTTTCCAGCGCCGACGGCGGGCCGCTGCGGCCCCAGCTGCAATTGATGACGCGCGCACCCCGTTCGGCCGCGTACAGCAGACCGTGGAAGCCGAATACGACCGCGTTGTCCTCGTTGGGATGTCCCGCCGCGACACAGAGCACGGGGCTATTCCAGGTGACGCCGGCCGTCTCCAGCCCGTTGTCGGTGGCGGCGGACACGATCCCCGCCACATGGGTGCCGTGCAGTACCGACAAGGGCGTCGCCTGTATCAGCGCGCCGGCGTCGTCGGTTCCGGTGGCGAAGTTCCAGCCGCGATAGTCGTCGATGAAGCCGTTGCCGTCGTTGTCCAGACCGTCGTAGCGCTCGCCGTCGTTCAGCAACACGTTGGCGGCGAGGTCGCCATGCTGGACATCGATTCCGCCATCCACGACGGCAACCGCCGTTCCCTCATCGTAATCGGCCAGGGTATCCCAGGCCTCCGGGCAGCGGATCATCGTCAGGTGTTGTTGGGCAAGGAAGCGCGGATCGTCGGGAACGCGGCAGACCTCGGGCACATAATAGGGCTCCGCCCAGACGACGTCGGTCAGGGCCAGCCAGCGCGCCGAGGCCTCCCAGGGCGACAGCGCCGGATCATGGAAAACCACGGCGACCTGTTCCAGCAGTCCGCCGACGACATCGTCCGCACCGTCCGGCTTGGCCGCCGCGAGTGGAAACCCGACGAACGGCGCCCAGGAGCGGACAGCCAGCCTTGCCAGCGCGCGATCGAGGCCGGCGGCTGATCCGGCCGCCTTCGGTCCGCCGGGCAACCGCACGACGCCGTTCGCGGCCCGGCAAACGACAACCACCCCCGCCAGCACCGATACCGAGCCGCCGTCGCTGGCGTCCGGGCGACTCACGCCAGCTTTGTTGCCGCGGAGAACGGGCAATTCGGCGAGGAGGCGCCGGCCCGTGCCGTCCGTCACGCGAGAGGCGTCGTCCAGCAGCAGCCGTGACGCAACCCGCCCGTGAACGATTCCGGGATCGATAGCCGCGGCGCCCGTAACGCCGCCCCGGCACGGAACGTCGTTCGCCGTCGACAGCACGACCGCGAGCAAGACCAACACCAGGCCGCGCAGCACTGCGCCGGTCCGTAATAATCCCTGCATTCGCGACAGGCGCGTCACTGTGTCACCCCGTGTTCCGGAACATCACGGCGCCGCACAAAGCGCCGCCAGCGCCTTGGCGGCACGATCGATCTTTCTGAATACCGGTATGCCCGCTCGTTCGATCATCGTCGCCATGGGATCGTAGATCGATCCCGAATCGATTACGACAACCCCGGGTTTCGGCGCCGCCTGCATGATCTCGATCAGGCGTTTCGGCTGCGAACCATCGGCGTAGAGATTCTCGCGGTGGCGTCCATCCCGATCCGGCTCCAGGTTGTCGAGTGCCGGCGTGACCGGTACGGCCGAAATGATTGCCACATCGACATCCGGACAGTTCAGGATTGCGCGTGTGCTGCGGGCGAAAGCGTCGGTGCCCGTCATCGGCGTGCAGTCGATGGGATTGGTACGGTGGGCGAAGCCGGGTAGCGCGGCGTCGATTTCGGCCTGCGCTGGCGCATCGAAGGTTGCCAACTCCAGGGTTCCCAGCTGATCCATCACCGTAGAGCACTCGAAACCGGCGTTGCTGATGATACCGGCGCGGCGCCCCGAAATCGGCTTGCCGGCCAGCAGGGTGAAGGTCTTGATGAGGTCCTCGAACTCGTCGAGCGTCTCGGCAACGGTTACGCCGACACTCTGCAGGGCCGCCCGGGCGACATCGTAGTCACCGGCCAGCGACGCGGTGTGGCTGGCGGCAGCCTGGGCACCTAGCGCCGTCTTGCCCGCTTTGAAGATAACCACCCGCTTGTGGCGCCGGGCAGCTTCGCGGGCCATGGCGAGGAACCGTACGCCATCGCCCGGCCGGAATCCCTCCACGTAGCAGGCAATCACGTCCACATCTTCATCACCCACGAAATGCTCGAGGAAATCAGCGACCGTCAGATCCATCTGGTTCCCGAAACTGATACTCGTTTTCGGATAAATGATACCGTCGTAATTGCTTGCGAAAGTGACCAGATAGGCTCCGGACTGACTGACCAGCGCCAGGTTCGGGCCCCGGCCCGGCCGAAACGGTAACTTGTATTCGGGCAGGAAGAAGGTGTTGTACTGGTCGCGACTGACGATCCCCAGGCAGTTGCCGCCAACCATGATCGGCCCGCCCCCGGGCGCTTCATGACCGGCGGCCAGCACGTCTTCGATGGCGGCCGCCAGCGTGTTCTGTCCGGCTTCGGCGAAACCGCCGGGGATCAGGATTATCGATTCGGCCCGGTCGTTTTCGACCAGCTCCCGGATAGCCGTCAATGCTCCTTCGGCCGGTATCGCCACGACCGCCAGGTCACATTTCTCGGGGAGATCGGACACTGCCGGAAAGCAGGGAACCGTGTCGATCACGGCTTCCTTCTGATGGACAACGTACAGGCGATCGCGGGCGATTCCCGCCGACTTGCGCAGGTTGTCGAGAATGATGCGTCCGGGGTTGTGCCCCTTGGCGCTGACGCCCAGCACCACCGCGCTGTGGGGAGCGAGCAGGGGCACGATCTTGTTCAGCGGGCGCCGCGACGCTGCCCACTTCTGCGCACCGACCAACCCGACCCCGTCGAGAGCGACCAGTCGCCCCACCGACGCCACGACCGGATTCAGCTCGATCTCCTCGAGATTCCAGCGAGTCGCCGAACCACCGTGGAAGGCGTTGCCCAGCGCCGCCAGGCCGAGCACCAGGCCGCTGATCTGCTCGACGTCGACCGGTGCCTCGTCGTACAGGCGAGACGGCTGGCAGACCATAGAAAGCAGCGGATGTGCACGCAATGCCGCCGCCACAGCAGCGGCGTCGATGGTCCGGGCCGGAAAGATCAACCGGGAACGTCCACCGGTCCCGTGTCCATACCACTCGGTCAGCGTCCCGCCGAGGCCGACGACTACCACCGGGCCAAACGCCGGATCATGACGCAAGCTGAGCAAAAGTTCCTGACCCGGCTGGTTGGCGCTGTGCGCCACGTACCCGCAGGCCAGGACACCTTCTATCCGGGCATCGTCCGCCGCCTCGGTAACCGTCGCTCGTAGCGCATCCGCGTGTTGGAGCAGTTGAGCAGGGGTCTCGGAGGGATCGACACGAAGCAAGCGGACACCGCCGATATCGCTCTTGTGCAAAATGTCCCGTCCGACGATCTTCAACAACAGTCGTCCGTCGTCGTCGGTGAGCGCCGCTGCCGCGTCCGCCCAGGCGAGGCGCGATTCTTTTTCGGCATCAGTGGCGAGAAACGCTGCCGGGCCGTGCGCCAGACCGACGAGGTCGAGCAGTTCGTACACCTCGGCTTCGTTCAGCCGAAATGTAGACGCCGTCCGACCCGCGTCGTCTTCTTGTACGCCGCCGCCCACCCCCAGACGCCGCGCGACGGCACTGCAGAATGCCTCGACCTTCGGTACATCCACCACACCCATCGAGCATCCTTTCTCCGGTCCGATCCCGTTGTACCAAGTACATAAGATAGGTAGAGCCGAACGACGTGCGCCAAAAAAAAAAGAGACCCCCAGTCGAAACTGGGGGTCTGAAGAATCCGGCGGCGTCCTACTCTCCCACACGGAGACCATGCAGTACCATCGGCGCTACAGCGTTTCACTTCTGTGTTCGGAATGGGAACAGGTGGTTCCACTGCGCTATTGCCACCGAAAAGCTGATAGCCGTTCTTTGACAACAAATATAGAGAGTAGCTGAAATGCTTGGTCTCGCACGTGTTCCTTTCGTGAAGAAAGGAAATGGTTAAGCCTCACGGGTTATTAGTACTACTCGGCTGAGCACATCACTGTGCTTACACCTGTAGCCTATCAACGAGGTCGTCTTCCTCGACCCTTCAGGGGCTTGCGCCCGGGAGATCTTATCTCAGGAGGGGCTTCACGCTTATATGCTTTCAGCGTTTATCCCTGCCGTACGTAGCTACCCTGCGGTGCCTCTGGCGAGACAACAGGTACACTAGCGGTACGTCCATCCCGGTCCTCTCGTACTAGGGACAGCTTCCTTCAAATCTCCTACGCCCACGACAGATAGGGACCGAACTGTCTCACGACGTTCTAAACCCAGCTCGCGTACCGCTTTAA